>CAYXBJ010000127.1:0-5011 GCA_964463175.1 uncultured bacterium | reverse complement strand
CTCGCGGTCACGTACGCGAGATCGGCGCCGGCGAGCGTCAGCGCTGCGGCGGCGATCCGGCCGAGAGCCGGTCCGACGTCGCCGGTGGTCCCGAGCGCGCGAGTCGCGGTGGCGAGCGCCTCGAGCTCCTGCCGCGCCCGCGTGAGGGCGTCTTGGTCCGGCGCCACCCCCGGCGAACTCATGCTTCTCCAGGCTCCTCAGGCGCGGCTCAACCCGCGCCGTTCCATCTGACCCCAGCCCGACGCGCCACGCCAGTACTCCCAGAATGCCCACACTCGCCACCAGACCGTGATCTGACGGTAGCCGAGGTTCTCCACGATACCGACGAAGATCAGCAGGGCCAGGTCGCGGGCCCGGACGTAGCGCCGGAAGCTGAGGTCGTCGAGCATCACTGCGAACATCGAGAGCAGTATGCTGAGGAGGAATGCCAAGGCCAAGAACGCCATCAGGGCGTGCACGTTCAGGATGCCCGCCACATACGCGATGGGCACGATGAGATAGCCGAGCAGTTCCACCACCGGGCCCAACAGCTCGAACAGCAGGAAGGCGGGCAGCGCAAGCATACCCACAGGCCCGTAGCGTGGGCGGCCGATCATCGGCCGGTGCCGAAGAAGCGTGTCGAGCAGTCCCCGGTGCCAGCGACTCCGCTGCCGTCGGAGTACCCGGAGCGTCTCCGGCACCTCTGTCCAGCAGACCGGATCCGGGACGAAGCGAAGCCGGTACGGCAACCGGTGGTCCCCGATGTACCGGTGAAGCCGGATTACCATCTCGAAGTCCTCGCCAAGACTATCCTTTGCGTACCCGCCGGCGCGTAGGATCAGCCGCTTGTCGAAGACCCCAAACGCACCCGAGATGATCGGCAGCGCGTTCAGCCCGTTCCACCCCATCCGGGCGAACAGGAAGCCCCGCAGGTACTCGACGATCTGGATGAGCGGCAGGAGGCGCCAGGGCAGCCTGATCTTGGTCACGCGGCCTGCTTGGACCTTACAACCGTTGACGATGCGGACGCTGCCCCCGGTGGCCACCGTCCGGCCCGGGTCCTGGACGAAGGGGCGGACGGTCCGGAGCAGCGCGTTCTCGTCGAGGACCGAGTCGGCGTCCAGCACGCATACGAGCGGGTACAAGGCGAAGTTGAGCCCGCCGTTCGTCGCGTCTGCCTTGCAGCCACCATTCTCCTTGTCCACGACGACGAGATTCGGGAACTGCGTTGACTCGTACGCCCCGCGGATAGGCCGGCAGGGGACGAGGTACTCGAAGCTGCGGGAGACACGGCGCAGCGTGAAGCTCTCGGTCAGGATCTCGAGGGTGCGGTCGGTCGATCCGTCGTTGACCACGATGACCTCGAACCGTGGGTAGTGGAGCGCCAAGAGGGAGCGGACGCTCTCGACGATGTTGGCTTGCTCATTATAGGCCGTCGCGATGATGGAGACCGGCGGCGTGAACGGTGACTGCATCAGGCGGCGGTCGTCCTGCCACTGGACATCGTGCACCGCTCGGAGCGTCTGAAAGAAGCCGATCACCATCAGCGCGAGGTAGTGGAGGCTGATGGCGAGGAAGTATAAGAGGACGATATCGTTGAAGACGAGGACGATGCCGATCCCGGCCTCGCGCCACGTCATGGCAGCGCCGGGAGCAGTGGGCCTCGTTCGATCAGATACCGCGCCATGTCTCGCACCGTCGGTTCGGGATCCGCCTCGGCGGCGCGGAGCGCGGCATGCCCAGGCTCGCCGAGCTCAGCGAGCGCCACCGCCGCGTAGAAGCGCACCCACCAGTGGTCGTCCCCGAGGGCGACTCGGAGGAGGGGGACCGAAGTCGGGCTTCCGAGCGCCCCGAGTCCCTTGGCCGCCTGGCAGCGGACCGCCCAGCTCGGATCGGCCAGGATCTCGTGGAATGGCTCGAGGAACCGAGGGTCCCCGATCGCCGCCGCGGCCTTGACTGCTTGGATGCGAAGCTTCCGGTCTGGGTGCCGGACGAGCTCGAGGAGGAGGTTCGCGGCCAGCGGCGCTCGGAGGAAGCCGAGTACCTCAACCGCCGCCCGGCGGCCGCGCAGCTTGGAGCTGGTCTCCGCGTAGGCCACGATCTCCGGCACGACCTCACGCCCGCGATCGATCAGTACCTGCTCCACCTGCCGGACGACGGCGGGGCTCGGGTCACCGAGCCGGCGGATCAGCGTGACGAGCGCCTGCCGATCCCCGATCTCCCCCAGCGCCCGGATGAGGACGACGCGGACCGAGCGATCGGGATCGTCGAGGGCGCGAATGAGCCGCCGCTGGATCCGCGGCATCCGGAGCGTCGCCAGATTCGCCGCCGCCGCGGCGCGTCGGTGGGCGAGCCAGCCGCCGAGCGCCTGGAACTCGGCGTCGAGGAGGCCGAGTTGTCGGTACAGGTCGGCGATGGCGCGTGATTCGTCCCCCCGGAGGTCCTGGGCCAAGCGGAGCAGCACCGTGCGAAGGATGGCGCGATCGAACGGACGGAGTGCGTGGTGCAGGGGAGTGATGGTCTCCGGGTTCTCCAGGACCGCGAATAGGAGGGGATGCAGGATCGTCTGCCGCCGGCGGGTGTAGGCGTTCGCGAGTGCGGCGAGGCCGCGCTGGAGGAGCATTGCCAGGAAGAGGAGAATGACCAGCGCGGTCATCGCGGCGACGACCCACAGGACGAGCGAGTAGACCGGCTCCGGCAACATCCAGACTAGAAATCGATGATGACGCCGACCCCGACGCCATGCTTCGTGTACGAGCCCCGGCGATCCTCGTACTCGTAGTCGAGCCGGATGCCGAGGTTGTCCCGGACGCGCCAGATCACACCGGCTCCCAGGGTGAGGACGTCGAGCCCGCTGATGACGTTCTCGACCGTGCTCGCGAGGTACGTCTCGCGACCGTAGGCGAACGAGCCGTACGCGCTCCACTGGCCCTCGGGGAACAGCGAGACACGGACCGAGCCCGCCTGTCCGTCCCCGGCGTCCGAGGAGTGGGTGAAGTAGTAGCGCATGAGCACCGCCGCGTAGCTCTTCCAGTTCAGCTCGACCCCCGGTGACAGGGACGCTGCGTACACGTCGCCCACGAAGTCGGACCAGCGGAAGCGCAGCGACGTGTTGATCCACGGGGCGAACGGCCGGCTGACCTCGACCTCGTAGATCTCCTGCGCGATGACCTCGGCGTCGAAGCCGTAGGCGAAGCTGCCGGCGATCACGAAGTCAGCGGGCAGCGCCTGGCCGGCGCCGATCGACAGCTGCGTGTCGTCGCGGTCGTTCCGGTGGTACTGGTCGAGCCCCACGAAGAAGGAGGTGCCGGGGCGCGGCCGCACGCCGAGCACCACCGTGCCTTGCCACCAGTCGCTGCGGCCCTCGTCGAGGGCCTCGTACCGGCCGGTGAGGTAGAGCCGGAACATGTGGGCCCGCGGTGCCTGCTCGGCCCGGGCGATCCGGGCGAGAGCGTCGACGGCATCCTGGTTGCGGGGATCGAGGATCAGCGCCTCTTCGTAGCCGGTGCGCGCCGCGGAGCGATCCTCCTGCTGGAGGCGGACCCGCGCCAGCCCGAGCACGGGTTCGACGGCATGCGGCGCGAGCGCGTGCGCCTCGGAGTACGCGCGGGTGGCCTCGTCCCACTGCTGCTGGCGCGTCAGCACGTCGCCGAGCGCGATCCACGCGTCCGACGACTTCGGATCGAGCGCGACCGCCTGGCGCGCGGCGGCCGCCGCCTCGTCGAGCCGGTCGTGCCGGACCAGGAGCGGGACGCGGCCCACCACGGCTTCCACGTCGCGCGGCGACGTCGCGAGGACGCGGTCGTAGTCGGCCATCGCTTCGTCGTCCCGCCCGAGCCGGGCGAGGAGCTGCGCCCGGCCGACCCGCGCGTCCCGGTCCGCCGGCGCGACCGCGAGTCGTCGGTCGAAGGCGAGGAGTGCGGCAGCCCGGGCGGAGACGGCGCCGGCCTCGTCCCCGGCGGCCTCGCGCGCGCGCGCCAGCCCGACGAGCGGCGCGGGATCGTTGGGCGCCAGCGCCCGGGCCCGACCAAAGGCGGCGGCGGCCTCGGCGGTCTGGCCCTGCCGGAGCAGGACTCCGCCGAGGGCCACGTGCGCGTCGGCGTAGTCTGGCTGGCTCGCCGTCGCCTCGCGGAGACTGCGCTCCGCCTCATCGACGCGGTCCAGACGGACGAGGACGCGGGCGCGCGCCAGCATGGCGTCGACGTCGCGCGGTGTCACCGCGAGGACGTGATCGTAATCGGCGAGCGCCTCCGTGTCGCGATGGAGCCAGCCCAGCACTCGGGCGCGCTCCATGCGCGCGTCGAGGTCGTCGGGATGCGCCTCGATGACGCTCGTGTAGGCGGCAACCGCCTCGTCCAGACGGCCGGCTCGCGCAAGGGCCCGCGCGGTGTCGAGGGTCCCGGTCTGGGCGGCCACGAGGCGGACCGTCACGAGGGCGAGGCCGAGCAGCAGGACCAGGAGGCCGGTCCCGCGCGGGCGGCGGCGCAAGGGGCCGTTCACGGGGCGCGCTCGAGCCTGACCGGGGGGAGCTCGCGGACTCTGCCGGGAACCAGACGCCCCACGGGCACGTGCGTCGGCGCGTAGCCGCGCGCGGTGACCTCGAGATCCACCCCCTCGACCGGCAGGCCCTTGAAGCCGAACCCGCCGCAGCGATTGCTGTCGACCTCCTGCCCGGCGCCCCGAAGGCGCGCGGCGGCCACCGGATTCCCCGCGCCGTCGACGACCTGGCCCTCGACGAAGGCGAGGAGGGGCGCGTTGTACACCTGGTCGTTGGCGAACACCGCGACCCCGCGGAACCCGGGGCGCCCGCTGAAGCCGGCGGTGACCTCGCCCATCGTCGCGCGGAGGGCCGCGACGTCCTTCTGCTCGAACGTCGCCAGGCCGATGCGAAGGCCGCGGCCCGGGGGGAGGTTCCGCCAGAGACGCTCGTCGTCGAGGCGGCGCCGGACGGCGGCGCTGGACTCTCCGACCAGCGGGCCTCCCGGATCGCCATAGGTCATGAGGACGACCTCGTCCAGCTCGCCGAGCCACT
>CAYXBJ010000126.1:0-69642 GCA_964463175.1 uncultured bacterium | reverse complement strand
ATGACGGCGTACCCGCTGGCGCGCATGCACTTCCGCGGGCGCAATCTCATCTTCGGCCTTCTGGTCGGCAGCCTGATGGTGCCGAACGCGGTGGTGCTGGTGCCCCAGTACGTGCTGACGCAGCGGCTGGGATGGCTCTCGACGTACCAGGGGCTCATCATCCCGGAAGCCGCCACGACGTTCGCGTTCGGAGTGTTCCTGCTGCGGCAGTTCTTCCTCACGATCCCGCACGAGCTGGAGGACGCCGCCCGGATGGACGGCGCTGGAAGCTGGGGCGTGTTCACGCGCATCCTGCTGCCCCTGTCCCAGCCGGTGCTAGCGGCGCTGGCGATCTTCGCCTTCCGGTCGGCCTGGAACGACTTCCTCTGGCCGCTCATCGCCGTCAACCGGCCCGAGATGTTCCCGCTGCCGGTGGCGCTCGCGCTGCTCCGCGGCGCCTACACGTCGGAGTCTTACGGGCCCATCATGGCGGGAGCCACGCTGTCGGCGCTGCCGCTCCTCGCCGTCTTCCTGGTCGCGAATCGGCGTATCGTGGAGGGCGTGCGCGTGAGCGGGCTGAAAGGATGAGGGAGGGACACGATGACGCGAGCGATCACCATCGACCGACGGAAGCCGCTGGCCGACGAGCCGCGGACGGGACACAACCGCTGGCATCCCGACATCGAGCCGATCATCGAGGTGGCCGAGGGGGAGGACGTGACCCTCGAGACGCGGGACGCGTGCGACGGCCATCTCACCGCGCGCTCGACGACCGCGGACCTGACCACCATCTCCGGGGGCGCGATCCATCCCCTCACGGGCCCGGTGCTGGTCAAGGGCGCGCAGCCCGGCGATCTCCTCGAGATCGAGTTCCGCGAGATCGCCCCGCAGCCGTGGGCGTTCAGCGGCATCATCCCCGGGCTCGGCTACCTCCGTGACGTCATGACGACGCCGTTCCTCGTGCACTGGACGATCGCCGACGGCGGGGCGACCTCCCCTCAGCTCCCTCGCATCCGTGTCCCCGGCGCGCCGTTCATGGGCGTGTCCGGCGTGGCGCCGTCGCGGGCGCAAGTGGAGGCGTGGGCGCGCCGCGAGGCCGCGGTCGCGACTCGGGGCGGCATGGCCCTCCCGCCGGACGCGGACGGAGCCGTGCCGGCCCGCGGCGCGGCGGCCACGCACGGGTTGAGAACGCTCCCGCCCCGCGAGAATGGCGGCAACTTCGACGTGAAGCAGCTCACGCGGGGGTCGCGGCTCTATCTTCCGGTCAACGTGGACGGCGCGCTCTTCTCGACGGGCGACGGACATTTCGCGCAGGGGGACGGCGAGGTCTGCGTGACCGCCGTCGAGATGGGCGCGACCTGCACCGTGCGCTTCCGGGTCCACAAGGGCGAGGCGGCCCAGCGTGGCATTCGCTGGCCGCGCTTCGCTCACGGCGACTACTTCACGGACCCGCGGTGGGCCGTGCCCCGGCGCTTCGTCGCCACGATGGGGATGCCGGTGGACGCCGGCGGGGTGAACCACGGCGAGGATCTGAACGTCGCCTGCCGCAACGCGCTCCTCGCCATGCTCGATCTTCTTCAGGAGCGCGGGTACAGCCGGGAGCAGGCCTACGTCATCGCGAGCGTCGCCGTGGATCTCCGCATCAGCAACGTGGTGGACGTTCCGAACGTCACGGTGTCCGCGCTCCTTCCGGAGGACATCTTCCAGGGCTGAAGGGCGCCGCCGAGTCCCATGGGTCCGACCCGCGCCCGCCGACATGGTGAGACGTGAGCTTCGTGTTTCCGCACGTCGAACCAGAGCCGCTGTGGATCCTCGGGCTCTTCGGCATCCTGCTGCTCGCCGTGGAGGGCGGTTACCGCGTCGGTCGCGCGCGCGCGACGCGGACGACCGAGGGCGCCAAGGCCCATGTCAACGTGGTCGTCGCCGCGATGCTCGGCCTGCTGGCGCTCCTCCTCGAGCAGATCCAGAGCCAGCTCGGGCCGCTGGCGGATTCCGGGGTCCCGGAGGGCGCCCGGTTCGCGGGCCTCAAGGCCGTCCGCTACCGGCGCGACGACGGCCAGGACGTGCGGGCCACCTTCGTGAAGATCGATCCGCCCGTGGCGTGAGTCGAGCGAGGCGGGGCGCGCTGGATCCTGCCGCTTCGGCCGTCGGCGAGCGGGACGCGCTACAGCGACGGGACCGTCACCTTCTGGGAGCACCAGGGCGAGGCCCGGCTCGAGCTGCCGGGCCAGACCGTGACGTGTCGACGCACGCCGTCGTGACGGCTGGCGCGGCTACCAGAGCGTGTAGCCGCCGTCGATGACGAGGACCGCGCCGGTCATGTAGCGGGCCGCGTCGCTCGCCAGGTAGACGGCGAGCGGGGCGAGATCCTCCGGCTCCCCGTACTCGCCCATCGGCACCTGCGCCTTGAACGTCTCGATGATCGCGGGGTTGACGCTCTTCCAGCGCAGGTTCGGCGCGGTCATGAAGCCACCGGGCGCGATCGCGTTCACGGTGATCCGGTGCGGCGCCCAGTCGGCGGCCACCGCGCGGGTGAAGGCGATCACCGCCGCCTTCCCGGTCTCGTAGCTCCGGCCGCCGATTCCCCGGTTCGCGATGAGGCCGGACACCGAGGCGATGTTGATGATGCGGCCGCCCCGGCCGCGGGCGATCATCGCCCCGCCCAGGACCTTGGTGCAGACGAACGTGCTGGTGAGGTTGAGATCGATGAGCGTCTGCCAGGTCTCGACGGGCATGTCCTGGGTCGGGATGTCGACCCGCCGGCCCCCGACGTTGTTGATCAGGATGTCGACGGGCCCGTGCTGGTCGAGCGCCGCCCGGCACGCGCGCTCGGCCTCCGCGGGTTGCCCGACGTCGGCCTGGATCGTGGATACCTCTCGGCCACGTCCCCGGATCTCGGTTGCGGTATGGTCGAGGGCCGCCTGCTCCCGCCCCACCAGGACGAGGTTCGCCCCCGCCTCGGCGAGCCCGAGCGCCATCTCGCGCCCGAGCCCTCGGCTGCCACCGGTGACGAACGCGCGCTTCCCGTCGAGCCGGAACCGATCGAGGACTCCCATCGCGGCCGCGCCGTTACTTCGGGGCCACGCCCATGTTGGTGACGCGGATGGTCTGGTCCGGGCGCGGCAGGAAGCCCTGCACCCAGCCCTGCACGCCGTAGAGATCGTCCAGGCTGTAGAGGTACACCGCGAAGGGCTCCTTGTTGAGCGCCACCATCGCCTCCTGCACGTACTTCGTGCGGGCGCTGTCGTCGGTCGCCCGGCCCGCCTGGTCCATCGCCACGTCGAACGCCTTCGGCATCGGGGCCGTGCGGAAGCGGCGACCCTCCGCGAAGCTCAGCATCGACAGATAGCCGTCCTGCGAGAAGAGGAACCCGACGGTGAAGATGGCCGTCGTGGTGCGCGGGTTCGCGTCGAACTCGCGCGCCCACTGCGGGAAGTCCACCGCGCGCTCGTTGATCTTGAGTCCGACGGCGCGGAGGTAGCTGGCCATGGCCTCGCCGGCTGGCTTGTCCAGCGGGTAGCGGCCAGTGGTGTAGGTGTAGTCGAGCTCGAAGCCGTTCGGATAGCCGGCATCGGCGATGAGCTTCTTCGCCTGGGCCGGATCGAACGGGTAGGCCTTGAGGCTCGGGTTGTAGCCGGAGTGCCACTTCGACAGATGTTGCCCGTCCATGGGCGTGCACCGCCCCGCGTAGATCTGCTTGCAGATCGCGGCCCGGTCGATGGCGAGGTTCATGGCCAGCCGCACGCGCGCGTCCTCGAGGGGCTTGGCCTTCGGATTGGCGGTGTCGAAGAACGTGGCGAACTGGCGGAGGCTCGGGACCGACAGGAGCTTCAGCCCGCTCTTCCCCTCCACGCGAGCCGCCGCCGAGTGCGGCACGTTCGGGGCGATGTCGACCTCGCCGGCCTCGAGCGCCGCCACGCGTGCGGCGTCGTCCGGGATGATGCGGTACGTGATCGTCTTGAACTTCGGCGTCCCGCCCCAGTAGGCGGGATTGGCCACCAGCGTGATGTGGCTGTCCTTCTGGTGCTCCTTGAACACCCACGGCCCGGTGCAGACCGGCGACTGGTTGAACGCGTCCTTGCCGCGGGTCTGGAAGTCCTTCGGCGCGATCTGGAAGCTCCCGTAGGCGAGCACCGAGACGACGTAACCGGCCGGCTTGGTCAGCGCGAGGACGACCGTCGAGTCGTCGACGACCGTGACCTCCTTCAGGAGGTCCTTCAGCCACTGGCTGTAGTTGAACGCGGCGAAGAGCTGCTCGAGGCTCCACTTCGCGGCCGCGGCGTTGAACGGCTCGCCGTTGCTGAACTTGACGCCGGAGCGGAGCTTGAACTGGAGCCGCGTGTCGTCGAGCCAGCGGTAGTCGGTGGCCAGGAGCTTCTTGATGACCGCGTTGCCCGAGCTGTCGCTGTCCCAGTAGATGAGCGGCTCGCAGACCTGCGCGAAGACGCTGATGTACGGCGCGGTCGTGTTGTAGGGGTCGAAGTTCGGCGGGTCGACGAACTGCGCGATGGTCAGCGAGTCGCGGGCGCCCGACTGCGCGTGCCCCGCGGCCGGCAGGCCGGCGAGCAGGAGAGTGAGGAGGGCGGCGAGCAGCGATCTCTTGGCGATCACGGGGCGCTCCTTTCCAGGCATGCGGGCTACGAGCCCTCGCTCCAGGACGTGGGGTCGAAGGCGTCGCGGAGCCCGTCGCCGACGAAGTTCAGGGCGAACACGAGGACGGCGATCATCAGTCCGGGGACGACGGCGGTCCACCAGGCGTCGTAGATGAAGTTGCGGCCGTCGCCGATCATGCCGCCCCAGGTGACGGCGGGCGGCGAGACCCCGAGCCCGAGGAAGCTCAGCGCCGATTCGGTCAGGACGAGGCGCGAGGTCTCGTAGGTCGCGACGGCCAGGAGCGGGGAGAGCACGTTCGGCAGGATGTGCCGGCCCAGGATCCCCGCGGTGGGCACCCCGAGCGCGCGCGCGGCCTCGACGTACGGCTCCTGCCGGGCGCTGAGCGTCTGAGCCCGGACGACGCGGGCCATCGTGGACCAGCTGGTGAACGCCAGCACGGCGACGAGCGTCAGGAGGCCGCCGCGGACGATGGCGACGATGGCAACGGCGAGCGCGATGACCGGGAACGCCAGCTGGACGTCGACGAGCCAGCTGATCGCCTCGTCGACCCAGCTCCGGTAGAAGCCGGCGACCATGCCGAGCACGATCCCGATCCCGGTGGCGATCAGCACCGCACCGCCGCTGATCACGAGGGTGAGGCGGGCGGCGTGGACGATCCTCGACGCGAGGTCGCGCCCGAGGAAGTCGGTTCCCAGCGGATGCCGGAAGTCGCCCGCCCAGAACCCCGGCTGCTTCGCCTCGCCGAGGTTGATGAGGACGGGATCGTGCGGCAGCCAGGCGCTCGGGATGCACGCCATGAGCGCGATCGCCAGGGCCACCGGCAATCCCACGCGGCTCGCCGGATTCCGCCAGTAGGCGCGCGCGCGAAGCCGGAGGAGGGACGGCGCGCTCATCGGGACGGACCGGCGGGGCGCTCGGCCCCACGTCTCGACGGACAGGGCGATGGGCCCCACGGGGTCACGTGGTCGAGATACGGGGGTCGAGGACCCCGTAGAGCGAGTCGACGAGGAAGTTCACCAGCACGACCGCGGTGGCGACGACCAGCACCGCGCCCTGCACGAGCGGGAAATCGCGGGCGAAGATCGCGCTCACGATGAGGCGCCCCACGCCGGGCCAGGAGAAGACCGTCTCCGTCACGACCGAGCCGCCGAGCAGCGTCGCGGCCTGGACGCCCAGGATGGTCAGCACGGGGAGCGCGGCGTTCCGGAGCGCGTGCCGGCCGACCACCGTCGGCTCGCGGAGGCCCTTGCTCCGCGCCGTGCGGACGTAGGGGCGTCCCAGGATGTCGAGCATCGTCGCCCGGGTCACCCGCACGGTGAGCGGGAGGAGGACGAAGCTCAGCACGACGGCCGGCAGGATCAGGTGCGCCCAGGTCCCGCGCCCCCCGGTCGGCAGCCACCGGAGCCGGACGCCGAAGAGCAGGATGAGCAGGATGGCGAGCAGGAAGTTGGGGATGCCCTGCGCGACCACCACGAGACTGCGGGCCAGGTAGTCGACCGGGCGGTCGCGGCCGAGCGCGGCGGCGACGCCGAGCGGCACGCCGACGAGCACGGACAGGGCCAGGCTGCCGCCGGCCAGCTCGAGCGTGGCAGGCAGCCGCTCGAGGATGATGGGCAGGATCGGCTGCTCGAACCGGAGCGAGCGGCCGAAGTCTCCCACCACGACGCCGCCCACGAAGGCGAGGTACTGCGCGGGCCACGGCCGGTCGAGCCCGTGAAGATGCTGGAACTCCCGGACCGCCTCGGTGCTGGCGAGCTCGCCCAGGATCAGCCGGGCCGGGTCGCCGGAGAGCCGGAGCAGGGCGAACGTGCCGAGCGTGATCCCGATCCAGACGAGGATCAGGCGGATCACGCGCGTCACGAGGTACTTCGTCACCCGCGCCGCTCCGCGCCCGCCCGGATCGTCACCGCCACACCTCGCCGAAGACCCGGAGGAAGTTGCCGCCCATGATCTTCCGGGCGTCGTCGTCCGAGTAGCCGCGAGCCAGGAGGCCGAGCGTGATGTTGCCCATCTTGGACAGGGAGTCGATCTCCGGCGGGAAGATCCACGGCAGGGGCGGGTACACGACGGGCCGGTACGGCTTGTTGGGCCAGTTCCCGAGCTCCCCGGTCTCCGTCATCATCTCGGTCGGGTTGATCTCCTCGGTGAGATCGGTTCCGAAGCCGACGTGGTCGACGCCGACCATGTCGACCACGTGGTCGATGTGCCGCAGGAAGTCCTCGAACGTGCACTTGGTGCGCCCGTCGGGATCGAGGAGGAACGGCAGGAAGCAGATGCCGATGACGCCGCCGGTCTTGGCGACCAGGCGGATCAGCTCGTCGGTCGCGCTCCGCGGATTCGGGCGGAGCCCCCCGCACGCCGAGTGGGAGATGATCACGGGCCTGGTCGACAGGGCGGCGGCCTCGCGCGCGGTGGCGTCGCTCACGTGGGCCAGGTCGACGACGAGGCCGATCCGGTTCATCTCCTTGACGACGTCGACGCCGAAGTGGCTCAGCCCTGCCGGATTCCGCTCCTGGCACCCGTCCCCGACGTAGCACCGCTCGTTGTACGTGATCTGCATGCAGCGGGCGCCGACCTGGTAGAGGGCCTCGACGTAGTCGACGTCGTCCTCGATGACCACCGACGTCTGGAAGCCCGCGATGATCCCGATCTTGCCCTCGCGCTTGGCCCGGCGGATGTCGTCGGCGGTGCGCACGAAGAGCGTCCGCTCCGGGCAGTGCTGGGCCCGCAGCTGGAACTTGCGGATTGCCTTCACGCCGTCGGCGAAGCGCTGATAGTGGGCGCCCCCGCGGTTCAGCGCGGTGATGCCGCCGTCGAAGAGGCGCTGCAGGTACGGCTCGTTCCAGCGGAGCTTGTTGTGGGGATCCTCGATGTGGTCCGTGCACATGCCGTCGATCACGATCGCGGAGCGGTGGACCGCCGCGGCCCGCTCGCGGAGCTCGGCGGTGATGGGGACGGGCTTCCGGTGGGCTCTGGTGGTCATCGAGTCTCCCTTCGGGGACGGTTCACTTCTGGTTCCCGCACGAGGCGCGCACGACCAGCCGGGTCTCGAGCGTCCGGCGGACCGGGGGGCGCGAGGGGTCCGCCAGCCGCTGGAGCAGCAGATCCACCGCGGCCCGCCCGACCTCGGTCGCGGACTGGCTCACCGTGGTGAGCGGCGGGGTCGTGTAGGACGCGAGCTCGATGTCGTCGAACCCGACCACCGCCAGGTCATCCGGGACGCGGCGCCCGAGCTCGCCGGCGGCCCGCAGGACACCGATCGCCATGAGGTCGTTGGCGGCAAAGATGGCGGTCGGCGGGCCCGGCGAGGCCAGCAGACTGCGCGCCGCCGCCCACCCGGACTGGGGGTGGTAGTCACCCCGGAGCACGAGGCTCTCGTCGACCGGGAGCCCGGCTTCGGCGAGCGCGTCGCGATAGCCCTGGAGACGCTGGCCGCTCACGACGAGGCTCGACGGGCCGCCGATGCAGCCGATGCGCCGGTGACCGAGCGCGATGAGGTGGCGAGTCGCGAGATACGCGCCGCCGCGTTTGTCGCTCAGGACGACGTCGATGGGCGCGTCCGGAAGGTCCCGGTCGACCAGGACCACCGGCAGCGGCTGGCGCAGGAGATCGCGAAGGATGTCGACGCGATTGCCCGCCGGCACGTACAGGAGACCGTCGACCTGCCGCCGCGTGAGGAGGTCGACGTAGACGCGCTCCCGGAGCTCCTCGCCCTCCGTGTTGCACAGGACCACGCTGTGATCCCGTCCGAAGGCGGCAGCCTCGATGCCCCGCCCCAGCTCCGCGAAGTAGGGGTTCGCGCTGTCCGGGAGCACCAGACCCAGCGTGTGGGTCCGGCCCCGCCGGAGCGACCGCGCGACGGCGTTCGGATGGTAGCCGAGCTCCGTCATCGCCTCCATGACACGCGCGCGAATCTCGTGAGAGACGAAGCGGGTGGCGTTGACGACGTGGGAGACCGTGGTCGGCGACACGCGGGCGCGCCCGGCGACCTCACGGATGGTGGCCACGAGCCCCCCCTACACGGACGGTAAGGCAGCGAACTGAGCCATGTTCCCTCGGCGCAATCGATTGCGCAATCGGTTCGGTGAGCCTAACGCTGGCCGTCGGGCAGCGTCAAGGGCGGTTCGGCCGGGACCGACGTCAGAGACACTCGCGTGCCGGTGGCCCCTCGGCTGGCAGGGGTGGCAGCGCGGGGTCGCGGGACCGGGCGTCCGTCCACGCGCCGCGCGCGGACCGGCCGGAGCCGGCGCCCACCCGGGACGCGTCGCCCACGATCGCTCCGGACTCCGGCGGCCGGGGCGCCATCCGAGCCGCTGGTCCTCGTTGCTCTCGTCGGTCCCGGTCCGGAAGATCCGCCCCGCCATGGAACGGACGCGGGCGCTCGGCCGGATGCATGCCGCGAAATCGGTGGCGGGATTCGCCACGCCGCGAAGTCTCGTGCCCCGGTCGAGCGCGGGCGCCCGCGCGCGGGCGATGGTACGATCGCTTTGAGGATCTGGTGAGCCATCCCGCGCTGCGTGCTCCCGTGCGAGTGACCGTCGGCGCCCTTCTGCTTTCCGCCCTGGCCGTTGCCGGCGCGCTCCGGTCGCCCGTCGCGGCGCTCGCGCAGGGATCGGGGGCGATCCGGTACGCCATCCTGGCGGAGGGCAGCGAGGTCCGCTACCGGGTGCGCGAGCAGCTCGTCGGGCTCAACTTTCCCAACGATGCGGTGGGCGCCACGAGCGTCATCGAGGGCACGATCGTCTTCGACGCGCAGGGCCGCGTCGTTCCGGGCGAGTCCCGCTTCACGGTCGACCTGCGGGCGCTCAAGAGCAACGAACCCCGGCGGGACAACTACCTCCGCCGCAACACGCTCGAGACGGACACGTATCCGGCCGTCTCGTTCGTGCCGGCCGAGGCGCGGGGTCTGCCGTTCCCGCTGCCTGCGAGCGGCTCGGTGCCATTCGAGCTGGTGGGTGACCTGATCGTGAAGGACGTGACGCGCCGGATCGCGTGGCAGTCGACGGCCACCTTCGACGGACCGAAGGTCACCGTCAGCGCGCGCACCGCGTTCCACTTCGGCGACTTCGGCCTGCGCCAGCCCCGGGTGTCCGTGGTGCTCAGCGTCGAGGACGACATCAAGCTGGAGGCCGATCTCACGCTCCGGCGCGGCTCGTAGGCTCCCCGCTCGCCCCCCCTCGGCCCGACCGGCGACGAGCATCGGTCTCGAGCCTCTGGACAGCTCTCCCGTGCCTCGATGAACGAATCGGTTCCCAGCGAAAGGAGATCGTTCCCATGACGAGACGTTGGCTCCTGGCCGTCACGGTGGCGGCAGTGGTGATGAGCGGGTCGGTCGGCGCGCAGCCTGCGGTGCAGGGCCCGATCAAGATCGGCGTCGTCGGCCCGTTCTCCGGTCGCGGCGCCGAGAACGGCGAGCGGGTGGCCAGCGCGGTCAAGATGGCCGTGGAGGAGCTGAACGCCGCGGGCGGCATCGGCGGCGTGAAGGTGGACGTCGTCATCGGTGACGACGAGGGCGTGCCGGAGAAGAGTACCCTGGTCGCCCAGCGGATGGCGGACGATCCCGCGGTGCTGGGCGTGATCGGCCCGATGAACAGCGGCGCGGTCCTCGCCGCCGGGTCCATCTACGAGCGCGACGGCTTGCCCTTCATCACGCCCACGGCGACCAACGCGCGGGTCACCGAGCAGGGCTGGAAGATGGCGCACCGGCTCGCGGGGCGTGACGATCGCGAGGGGCCGGCTTCGGCCATCTTCATCGCCGAGGACATCAAGCCCAAGAAGGTCTTGCTGATCAGCGACAAGACCGCGTTCCAGGCCGGCATCGTCCAAGAGGTCCAGCGGACCCTCAAGCAGCGAGGCGTCGGCGACACGACGCTGGAGGAAGTGAGCGACCAGGATCGCGACCTCAGCCCGCTGATCACCCGCATCAAGGCCAGCGGCGCCGACTTCATCTACATCGGGATGACCGCGCCCCAGGCGGCGCTCTTCATGCGGCAAGCGGCCCAGGGCGGACTCAAGGTCCGCGGCCTGGGGAACGGATCGCTGCGGGAGCGCGAGGCGTTCGTGAAGGCGGCCGGCGGCGACGCCGAAGGCGTGTTCGTGAGCTACAACGCGCAGGACCCCCGCATGGTGCCCGAGGCGAAGGACTTCATCGCCAAGTTCGAGGCGAAGTACCACAAGAGCGTCAGCGCCTACGAGCCGCAGGCGTACGACGGGACGATGATCCTCCTGAACGCGATCAAGACCGCAGGGGCGAAGGGCGGGACGATCCACCGCGCCGACGTGGTCGCCGCGATCAAGGCGGTCAAGGGCTACAAGGGGGTGCTCGGTCTCCCGATCACCTTCGACGCCAAGGGGGACATCGCCGCGGCCCCCATCAACATCTTCAAGGTCCAGGGCGACGACTTCGTCCTGGTCCGGGCCGTCGTGCCCTGAGGCGGCGCCTCAGCGGGACTTGAGCCAGGCGCGGACCGCCTCGAGCAGGCGGTCCACGTCCGACTCGTCGTTGTAGACGTGGGTGGAGACCCGCACGCCGCCCACCCCGGACGTGTAGCGCACCGAGACCACGACGCCCCGCCCCTGGAGGTAGTCGCGGAGGGCCAGGTCGTCCTTGGGCGACGGGCCGGCCCGGAACACGGTCAGGCCTGAGCGGTGCGCGCGATCCAAGTGAGTGACCAGCTCCAGACCCAGCGCCCGCAGGCCGGCCGCCGCGCGGTTGCCCAGCGCCGTGACGTGGTCGGCGATCCGTTCCGGCCCGAGCTCGGCGAAGATGTCGAGCGCGGCGGCGAGCCCTCCGGCGCCCGCGGCCCCGTGGTGCACTCCCATCTCGAAGCGCGCCGCGGTCCGCGGCAGCGCGTAGGTCTGGATCGGATCGTAGTCGGGGTCGGTCCAGCTCTCCTGCCAGTCGCCGCGCGGCGGGACCGCCGTCGCGACGTAGGTGAGGCTGGGCCGGAAGCGCTCCACGAAGGCGTCGCTCGCGTAGGCGAAGCCGAGGCCGGTCGGCGAGGCGAGCCATTTGTGACCGGCGCACGCCAGGTAGTCGATCGCGGACGCCTCGACGTCGAGCGGCAGGGCTCCCAGCTGCTGGATGGCGTCCACCACGAAGGGAATGCCCCGGCGCCGGCACTCTTCGCCGATCTGCCGGACGTCGAGCCGGAACCCGTTCGTCCACTGCACGGAGCTCAGGACGACGGCGCGGGTGCGCTCGTCGATTCGGGCGGCGACGGCCTCCGGAGTGATCCGGCCTCCCTCGTGCCGCGCCACCCGGAGCTCGGCGCCCACGGCGCGACACTTCTCGAGCCACGGCACCACCACGGACATGAACTCGAGATCGGTCGTCACCACGTTGTCGCCCCGGCGCAATGGCACGGCGTCCGCGGCGACGTTGAGCGCCAGCGTGGTCGCGGGGCTCAGCGCGATCTGATCGGGCCGGGCGCCGATGAGCCGCGCTGCCGCCTCGCGCGCTCGCGCGGCGTCGCCGCCGTGGTGCGCGGCCCGCGGGTCCCGGGTGACGAGCTCGACGAACCGGGCGACCGCCTCGGCGGCCCGGGTCGATGTGAGCGAGATGGCGGCCGCGTCCAGGAAGACGCGCTCGGTGGCACCCGGAAACAGCCGGCGGACGTCGGCGAAATCCATCGATCGTCGTGCTCGATCCTACCAGAAGCGCGATGCAGGCGGTCGCCGCTTGACGGCGCCGCGGGGCGAGGGGGACACTCGACCGTAGACGAGCGGCGATCGGATCCGACGCGCGCGAGGTGAAGCGATGGCGACCCTGACGCTCCAAGTCAACGGTGCGACACGCAACGTCGAGGTCGACGATCCCGCGACGCCGCTGCTCTACGTCCTCCGGAACGACCTCGGGCTGATCGGGGCGAAGTTCGGCTGCGGGCTCGCCCAGTGCGGCGCGTGCACCGTCCACCTGGACGGCCAGGCGATCCGCTCGTGCTCGATGCCAGTGAGCGCCGCTGTCGGCCGACCGATCACCACGATCGAGGGCCTCGGCTCGCCCGACAGGCCCGATCCGGTCGAGGCCGCCTTCATCGCGGAGCAGGCCCCGCAGTGCGGATACTGCACTGCGGGCCTGGTCATGACCGCCCGCGCATTCCTCCAGCAGAATCGCCGACCGACGGAGACCGAGGTGAAGGAGGCGCTGGCCGGGAACCTCTGCCGCTGCGGGAGCCATGTCCGGGTGATCCGCGCGGTGATGCGCGCCGCCGCGACGATGGGAGGCGCCTGACATGGTCCCCATCACGCGCCGCGCGTTCCTGGGTACGGGGGGCGCCCTCGTCGTTGGGCTCGGGCTCGCCGTGCGGATGCCTCGCCCGGCGGCCGGTCAGGCGGCGCAACTGCTGCCGCCGACCACATGGCCGACCGATCGGTATCTCGGCAAGACGGTCGCGCCCGACCAGGTCGACGCCTTCCTCGCGATCCACGCTGACAACACGGTCACCGTCTTCACGGGCAAGGTTGATCTCGGCACGGGCGGTCGCGCCGCGATGCGCCAGATGGTCGCCGAGGAGCTGGACGTCGCCATCGAGCGCATCACCGAGCTGATCGAGGCGGACACCGCGGTGTGCCCCGATCAGGGTGGAACCGGTGGCAGCACGGGAATCTCGCGCGGCGGCCAGGAGCTGCGCCGCGCCGGCGCGACCGCGCGCCAGGCGCTGCTCGGCCTTGCGGCCCAGCGCCTGGGCCGTCCCGTCGCGGACCTCGAGGTCGTCGACGGTGTCGTCCGCCCGAAGGGCGGCGGCGCGGGCGTCTCCTACGGCGAGCTCATCGGCGACCGTCAGCTCGGCCTCAAGATCGACGCGAACGCGCCGCTCAAGCCGCCCAGCGCCTTTCGCTACATCGGGCAGTCGGTGCCGCGGCCCGACGTGCCCGAGAAGGTCACCGGTCGGCACCTCTACGTCCAGAACCTGTCGCTCCTGGGCATGCTGCACGGACGCGTGATCCGTCCGCCGGCGCTCGGCGCGACGCTTCAGTCCGTCGACGAGGCGTCGATCGCGGCGGTGCCCGGCGCGCGCGTTGTCCGGATCGGCGGCTTCCTCGGGATCGTCGCCGAGCGGGAGTGGGACGCGGTGCGCGCGGCGCGGCTCCTCAAGGCCCAGTGGTCGGCGGGGACCGGGCTGCCCGACTATCTCACGCTCGCGGACTCGGTGCGCGCGACGAAGGTCGTGCGCGACCAGGACGTCGCGAAGCAGGGCGACCTCGCTCCCCTCGGCGCTCCCGGACCGGGCGTGCAGACGCTCGGCGCGACCTACTGGTGGCCGGTTCAGACCCACGGCTCGATCGGGCCGTCGTGCGGCGTCGCGGACGTCCGTCCGGACGGCGCGACGATCTGGACGCCGTCCCAGTCCACGCACCGGCACCGCGAGGCCTTTGCGCGGATCCTCGGACTCCCGCGGGAGAAAGTCCGGCTGATATACCTGGATGGCGCAGGGTCCTACGGCCAGAACGGTGCCGAGGATGCCGCGTGCGACGCGGCGCTCCTGTCGCGGGCAGTGGGCCGGCCCGTGCGGGTCCAGTGGATGCGCGAGGACGAGCACGGGTGGGATCCGAAGGGGCCGCCGCAGCTCCTCGACCTCCGGGCGGCGGTGGGCGAGGGCGGCGACGTCGTGGCCTGGGAGACGCAGGCGTGGCTCCCGATCTCGACGCAGGGGCTGCCGAACATTCCGCTGCTCGCGCCGACCGAGGCGGGGCTCGCCCAGCCGCTCGGCCGCGCGACCGGCCTCATCTCGCAGAACATCGATCCCCCGTACCGCGCGGGCGCGGTTCACGCGGTCGTCCACTGGGTCGAGGACTCGCCGTTCCGCACCTCCAACATCCGGGCGCCGGGCAAGGTCGCGAACAGCTTCGCCGTGGAGTCGTTCGTCGACGAGATCTGCGCGCTCGCGAAGGTGGACCCGGTCGAGTTCCGGCTCACGCGCACCCCGAACCCGAAGGGGCAGGAAGTGCTGCGGCGGGCGGCGGCGCGCATGAGCTGGCAGCCGCGGCCGTCGCCGCGCCCGCCCGATCCGGGCGCCGCCGTGCTCACCGGGCGCGGCATCGCGTACGTGCACTACAAGCAGGCCGAGACCCACGTCGCGATCGGCATGGAGGTGGCAGTGGAGCGCGTGACCGGCGTCATCCGCGTGACCCGGGTCGTCTGCGCCCAGGACTGCGGGCTCATGATCAACCCCGACAACGTGGCGAGCCAGCTCGAGGGGAACATCCTCCAGACGATCTCGCGCACGCTCCACGAGGAGATCGCTTTCGATCGGGACCGGGTCACCAGTCTCAACTGGGCGAGCTACCCGATCCTCCGATTCGACGAGGTGCCCACGATCGAGCTCGAGATGATCCAGCGCGTCGACGAGCCGCCGCTCGGCGTCGGCGAGGCGGCGGCCGCGCCCGTCCCGGCGGCGCTCGGCAACGCCGTGTTCGACGCCACCGGCGTCCGGCTCCGGGTCGTGCCGTTCCGGCCGGAGCGCGTCAAGGCGGCGCTGGCGACGCTGCGCACGTAGACGGGCGCGCCCGCGGTGAGGCGATGGATCATCGGCCTCGCGATCCTGGTCGCGGGAGTGGCCGCCGGGCTGTTCCTGCCCCCGCCGTGGGACGACGCGACGCGGATCCGGAGCACGGTCGAGATCGCCCGCGATCCTGATCTGGTCTTCGACTACGTCACGACACCCGCCAACTGGCCGAAGTGGCATCCCTCGTCCCTCGGGGTGCGCGGCGCGACGGACCACCCGCTGGAGCTGGGCGAGCAGGTGACCGAGGACTTCCTGGTGGCGGGCCACCGTGGTCGCGCGGTGTGGACGGTGCTCGAGCGCGAGGCCCCGGAGCGCTGGGTGATCGCGGGCGAGGTGAACGGGCGGAAGGCCGGCGCGATCACCTACACGCTGACGCCGTCCGGCGCCGGCACGCGGTTCGATCGGGAGTTCGTCTACACGTCGCCGAGCCTGCTCTTCGCAGTGCTGAACCGGGTGAGCGTCCGCGCCGAGGTCGAGCGGGAGTCCGCGGAGGCCGTGCGACGCCTCAAGCAGATCCTCGAGTCCACCGCCGCGCGGCGGGAGAGCGGCAAGGATGCGCGGAGCAGTGGCTCAGCCTGATCACGCCGTGCGTCGCCGACGCCTGTCCGACTGACCGCGGGCCCTTCGCGCACTCTCGGACCGGACGCCGGAAGAAGGAGGAACGCGATGGCATGGAGAGGCTATCCCGAGACGATGGTCACGCACATCACCTTCACGGAGTGGGTCTTCTCGCTCGGGGCGCACCGGGAGGTCCAGATCGGCTACTCCATCCGGGTCAACGACGGGTGGGAGCTCTTCGGCAACGAGCGCTGGGTCTGGTTCACGGGCGCCGTCGCGAGCTTCATCGGCGTCGTACAGATCGTGTCCCAGTGGCCCGAGCGGGAGAATCTCGGCCCGCGGGATCGAGTGTGGCACTGGGTGCACTGGAGGAACCCCGGGGACGCCAACGTCATCGTGCAGCCCTATCTCCTCCTGTCACCGCCGTCGGGGGGCAGTGAGCTCCTGCAAACGCGGGCGATCACTGCCCGCCGGTCGATGTGGACCGTCGCGGACGTGGCCACGCGCCACATCGCCGCCGCGGGGATGGTGGTGCCCGGCCCGGGCAACGGTTCCGGCGGGGGAGGTGGAGGCGGCCGCGGTGGCCGGGACAGTGGCGGCCTCCAGCTCACGGTTGTCCCGCGCCCCCTGGAGGGCCAGCGGCTGAGGAAGGTCGAGCTCAAGGGGGATCTCCGCCACCTCCCGATTGAAGACCTGTGGGGACGCCTCGACCGAATCGTGCCGGCGCCCGGGCGAGAAGCGCCCGCGGGCCGACGTCGTCGGCGTCCGGCCACGACCGGCGCCCGTCGCAACCGTCCGCGGCCGTGATGGCGGGCGGCGGTTCCCGTGGCGTCGGCCGAGCGGCGCGCATCACTCCACGGCAGGCATTGTCCCAGCCGTGGCGTTGCAGCGCCGGTCCTTGCGGCGCGCGGCGGTGGATCCGACTCGTGCTGCTCCGTCGGAACGGGCCTGAGGACACAGGAGGGAAGCCATGATCGAGGACGCCGCGGGAGACGGCTGGCGCCGGGCGCTGGAGCGCCTCGAGGCCGCGATGAACACGCTGATGGCGGGCGACGCGAGCGCGATCAAGTCGCTCTACTCGCACCGGGACGACGTGACCGCCTTCTTCGGCTGGGGCGGGTACGAGAAGGGGTGGGCTGACGTGAGCCGGCGCTGGGACTGGGCGGCTCAGCAGTTCCAGGGCGGCGGCCCGGTTCGCTACGAGCACCTCACCGCGGTGGCCGCGCCGGGGCTGGCGGTGACGACGCACATCGAGAGCACGCGCGTCCGGCTCGCCGGCACCGATCGGGCGACCGAGTGGTCGAATCGCGTGACGCACGTCTTCCGTCTCGAGGACGGGGAGTGGCGGCTGGTCCATCGCCATGCGAACCGCCTCGAGACGCGCTACGAGCCCGGAAGCCGGCTCCGCTGACGCCGGATCCGGCTATCCGTGCTCGGCGACGATGAGACGGTAGCCGAGATCGAGGCTTTCCTGCTGCCGGAGGGCCCCGTGTCGCGCCTCCCACCGTCCCGAGGCGAGATCGTCGGCGAGGCGCGCCACCCCGGCCCCGACGCGCTCGGGGTCGAGCAGCGCGAACGCGGATATCGCGCCGCGCACGTCGGGGTCGAGGTAGGCCTCGGGCCGGCGCCAGAACGCGCCGAGGAAGCCGTCCTGACAGTCATGTGGAACGGGAACGGGGGCCATCTGGATCGGGCCCAGGCTCCGCTCCATCGAGCTCACTGACGGAAAGCGCGGGATGTCGAGGGCGAGGATCTCCGGGAAATAGTCGCGCATGAGCCAGAACTCGCCACCAGGGCCAGGATCCCACGTGAGGATGACCACGCGTCGCCGCGCGACCCGGCGGAGCTCGGCGAGGCCCGCAGCTCGGTCCGTCCAGTGGTGCAGGGTGAGCGCGGCGAGGCTCGCGTCGAACGCCCGGTCGCGGAATGGCAGCTGCTCGGCGATCGCCCGCATGCACGGGGCGGCGCCGGCCGGGCGCTGGCGGACCATCGCGGTCGACGGTTCCACTGCGACGACGCGCCGGTCTCGCGGCTCGTAGGCGCCGGCGCCCGCGCCCACGTTGACCAGCGTGCGCGCGTTGCCGAGCGCCGCGCCGATGGCGGCGGCGATGCGGGGATCGGGTCGGCGCGTCGTCGTGTAGCCCCGTCCGATCCGATCGTAGATGGGTCTGGCCGTGTCGGGCTCCACGGGGCCTCATTGTCGGACCGGGCCGTCGCCCCGTCAAAGGCGCGGCGCGCCGGCCTGTGGCACAGTGCAGGGCGTGATCCGAGGACTGCGCGGCGCCGCCGCGGGACTCGCGAGTCTCGTCGTCTCGGGGCTCGCCGCCGCGGGGACGGTGGGGCCCACCGATATCGTGCGCGTCGACGACTACATCGGGGCGCCCCGGGTCCTCTTCGGCCGCACCGAGGCGGATGCGGAGCGCGCGCTCGGCCCGCCGCTCGACACGCAGCCGGGCGCGGTGGCGAGCTATCTCGACCCCGCCGATCTCCGGCCCACGCGGAGGCTCAGCTATCCCGGGCTCGTGATCGATGTGCTGGCGACGGGGAAGATCCGGCGGGTCCGGATCGCCGCGCCGGGCCGGGGTCTGCTCTTCGGGCTCGACGTCGGCAGCCGGCGGGAGGAGGTGGAGCGCGTCCTCGGCGAGCCCCAGGAGGCGACGGACGGCTACCTCATGTACCTCTACTCCGACGGCTTTCCCGAGACGGTGCACTTCCACCTGCGCGACGGGGGCGTCCGCGCGATCGAATGGAACTTCGGCTCCGCCGAGTGACGGCAGACGAGACGTCGCCAAGGGGGGACCGCATGTCTCCGGACGCCGCGACGTGTCTCCACATCGAGGCGTGACCCAGGGAGGGTGAGATGGCAGGGGAGCGGCCGCGTGTTCGAGTGGGCCTGGTTGGAGCAGGATTCGTGGCGCGGGTTCACGCCGAGGCCTACCGGCACCTCCGGGGAGTGGATGTCGAGCTTCGGTGGGTGACCGCCCGCCGGCCCGATCGGGCGCGCGCCTTCGCCCACGAGTTCGGTGTCGGGGACGTGGCCACCGACGTCCGGCGCATCCTGGACGACCCGGCGGTCGATCTCGTGGACCTGTGCGTCCCGAACGCCGTCCACGCCTCCCTCGGCCTCGAGGCCGCGCGCGCGGGCAAGCACGTCATCGTCGAGAAGCCCTTGACCGGATTCTTCGGCGATCCATCGACGCCGCGCCCCGAGATGCTCCGCGCGGCGCTCGCCACGGCGGACACGCTGATCGACGCGTGCCACGCGGCAGGCGTGCGGCTCTGCTACGCCGAGAACTGGGTCTACGCGCCGCCGATCCAGAAGGCGCGCCGGCTCCTCGCCGCCGGGGGCGGCCCCATCCTCCGTCTCGTGGGCGAGGAGAGCCACTCGGGGACCCACGCGCCGGCCAACAAGCGCTGGGTCACGGCCGGCGGCGGATCCCTGCTCGGCAAGGGCTGCCATCCCCTCGGCGGCATCCTCTATCTCAAGGCCGACGAGGGCCAGCGGCTCCGCGGTCGCCCGGTCCGGCCGGTATCGGTCCTGGCGGAGGTCGCCCAGCTTGCCGAGACCGACACCTTCCGCGCCACGGCGCCGCGCTACCTCAACACCGTGGAGGGCGCGGACGTCGAGGACTGGGGCAGCATGCTCCTGCGCTTCGACGACGGGACCGTCGCGCAGGTCTCCGCCGCCGACGTGGTCCTCGGCGGCATCCGGAATCAGCTCCAGATCTACGCCGCGAAGTCGGTGATCTTCTGCAACATCAATCCGAACGACGCGGTGCAGGCCTACGCGCCGGACCCCGCGGTGTTCGGCACCGAGTACATCACCGAGAAGATCGAGACGAAGGCCGGCTGGACGTTCCCCCAGCCGGACGAGGACTGGATGACCGGCTATCCGGGCGAGCTCCAGGACTTCGTCGAGAGCGTGACCCTCGGTCGCGAGCCTCTGTCGGGCGGCCCTCTCGCGCGCGACGTCCTGGCGGTGACCTACGGCGCCTACCTGTCGGCCGCGGAGGGCCGGCGCGTCGACCTGGGCCCGTACCTCCGCTGATCGGGGTCAGAGTTTGCTTTCGAGGCTCTCCGGGCGGCCCGAGAATATCCGAATGGTGACCGCTGGACCTGGGTTGCTGGCCGCGGCGCCCCAGGCTGCTTCATCGTCTGGAGGCTTCGTCGCGGCCGGCCGCGCGCGGCGGGCAGAGTAGGCGGGCCGACGGCGGACCGATGGACGGGTGATGATGGTTCGCGAGAGTGACCGGACGCCGGGGAGCCTCGCGCTGATCGGTGCGCTCGCGGCTGGCCTGGCCATCCGGGTCGGCACGGCGGCCACCGTTCCCACCTGGTTCGACGAGGCCACGATGGGCCTCATGGCCCAGGACGTGCTCCGGGGTCAGTTCCCGCTCTTCTTCTACGGGCAGACCTTCATGGGAGCGGTCGACGGCTACCTCCAGGCCGTCCCCTTCGCGGTTCTCGGCGACTCGCTGGCGACCCTGCGGTTTGGGGCGGTCGTGGTGGTCCTGGGCCACGTCGCGCTGGCCGCGCTCCTGGGGCGCCGCGTCTTTGGCGCCTGGCGATGGACCGCGGCATTGGCGCTCGTGCCGTCCCCCTACCTTCTCAAGTGGGCCGGCGATGCGCGCCTGGTCTACAGCCTGCTGCTCGGGCTGACGCCGCTCTGCCTCCTCCTCACCCTCGCCGCGACGGACGCGGAGCGATCGCGCGCGGGACGGACGCGCGCGCTCATCGTCCTGGCGCTCGTCGCGGGCCTCTGCTGGTGGATCAACCTCCTGTTCGCCCCGGTACTCCTCGCCTGCGCGCTGGCGCTCGCGCTTCTCCGTCCCCGAGTCGGGCGGGCGGCCCTGGTCGCGCCGCTGGCGTTCGCCCTCGGCTGCGCACCCATCTGGCTGTTCGCGGTGATCTATCTCCGCGTGCCGATCCTGTCCGTGGCGCGCGCCACGCCGAGACAGATGGTCGAGCACGCCGGCCACCTCCTGGTGAACGCGCTCCCGCTGACCGCCGGCGTGCCCCTCGGCCTGGTGGCCGCACGACCCGTCAGCCTCGTCGTGCTCGGCGTCGTCGCCGTGGCGCTGGTCCTGGCGCTCGGCGATCATCGCGCAGGCGGAGCCGGCCGGCTGGTCCTCGGACTCGCCACGGCGATCCCGCTCGCGACGGTGCTCGTCTCGGAGAGAGGCCAGGCCCTGGCCACCGAGGACCCCCGTTACCTCCTCACGGTGCTGGGCGTGCTTCCCGTCCTGCTCGCCGGCGCGGTGTCGCGACTCTCGCGCCGACACGGGACGGTGGGCGCGGCAGTCGGCGCGGTCCTCGTCCTCGCCCAGGGCGCGGCGTCCGTGATGGCGCACCCGCCGCTTCACTCGCGGGAGGCCTGGCAGGCCGGGCGGGCGGCGTTTGGTCGTCCGGCGGCGGTCGTCGCGACGCTCCTCGAGCATGGCCTGTCGGCCGTCTACACGCACGATCCGGATGTTCTCAACTTCGTGGGCGCCGGCCGTGTCACGGTCTCGCACCTCTACCTCGCCGACGATCCCCGGCGCGCGGCGCGTGTCGACGCATCGCCGCGCGTCGGCTATCTCGCGGCGGGGCAGGTTCTCCCCGGAGTCGTCGAGAGCCTCACCGCCGCCGGGATCCGGTTCGACCGGGTAGAGACGGCGATGGGCCCGCTCCTCACCAATTTCCGGGTAGAGCCCTTGGCGCTTCGGGAGATCCCGCCGGCCGGCTGGACGGCCACCGCGTCGCCCCGGCCCGAGCTCGCCGGTCACGCGATCGATCGGGACGCGGGGACGCGCTGGCGAACGACCACTCGATCGCCGGACGCCTGGCTCCAGGTCGACCTCGGCCGTGTTCACCCGGTGGGCATGGTGGCGTGGCTGCCCGGCGCCTACCAGGAAGTGCCGGTGGGCTTTCGCGTGGAGACCTCGCTCGACGGCGTCCGGTGGACGGCCGAGCGCGAAGTCCCGCAATACTACGGGCCGCTCTACTGGGCCGCCGGCCACCCGATGGGGCGTGTCCGCTGGGGCCGCGTCGAGGCGCGCTTCCCGGTCCGGCCGGCGCGCTTCGTGCGGATCACGCACCTCGGCCGGGACGAGCGGTTCCCGTGGACCGTTCGCGAGCTCTTCGTCTACGAGGCCGACGACGCTCCGCCGGCGGGCACGATTGACGCCGCCACGGCGGCCGAGGCGCTCGTGTCGATGGGCGCCCGGCGCGTCTACGCGGACCACGGCGAGGGACCGCGACTCGTGGAGGCGGCGCGCGCTCCGCTTCTCGCGCTGCCCGACAACGTTCGCGTCGACCTCTACGGTCTCCTGCCGCCGCTCGATCGGCTGCCGTTCCTCGTGCCGGTGCCGGACGCGGCGGTGGTGTATCCCGCGGGGTCGCCGTCGGGCCCGACGATCGAGGCCGCGCTGCGGTCTGCCGGCGTCGGGTTCACCGCGGTGGACGCGGGGGGCTATCGGGTGCTCGGGCGGCTCGAGCCGGCCCCGCGGCCCGAGCGCGCCGCGGCGGCGGCGCCGGCGCGCGTGACCGCGGCGCCGGCCGGCGACGATCCCCGTGCGGCCATGGACGGCCGCATCGAGACCCGGTGGTCGACGCGCGTGCCCCAGGCGCCGGGTCAGTGGCTCGAGGTGGAGCTCTCGGCGCCAACCGACCTGGCCGGGATCGAGCTGGACCTCGGCGCGGCCGGGCTGGAGTACCCGCGCGGCCTGACGGTCCAGACCGCGGGGGAGGGGGGCTGGCGCGACGTGGCCGCGACGGTGCACTGGATCGGGCCGCTCGTGTGGACGGGGACCCATGTCCTCCGGGCGGGCGTCGAGCGGGTGGTGGTGCGCTTCCCGCCGACGCGCGTGCGAGCGGTGCGGGTCCTGCAGACCGGCCAGGACGCGTTCTACCCGTGGTCGGTGGCCGAGCTGCGGCTCCTGGCGCCCTGACGGCGTGGGAGAATGACGAACGCCGGCCGGACTCGAGCCCGGCCGCGGACCAGCCTGGGGAGGGCTACACCGTGAGCGAGCTGACGACGGCGGTCGAGACGCTGCCGCGCGGCGCGCTCGAGCGACTCCAGCTCGAGCGCCTGCGCGCATTGGTGACTCGCGCCGGCCGCGTGCCGCTCCATCGCGATCGGCTGGCCGCCTCGGGGGTGAGCGCGGATGCGATCCGGACGCTCGACGATCTCCGGCGTCTGCCGTTCACGACGAAGGCGGACTTCCGGGACACCTACCCCTTCGGTCTCCTTGCCGTGCCGATGGACCAGGTCGTGCGCATCCACGCCTCCTCCGGAACGACGGGGAAGGCGACCGTCGTCGCCTACACGCGAAGCGACCTGGACGTCTGGACGGAGGTGATGGGACGGACGCTCCGCGCGGGCGGGGTGCGTCCGGGCGACGTCGTGCAGAACGCCTACGGGTACGGCCTGTTCACCGGCGGCCTGGGCTTCCACTACGGCGCGGAGGCGCTCGGGGCGGCGGTCATTCCGATCTCGGGCGGCTTCACCGAGCGGCAGCTCGTCGCCTTCCAGGATCTCGGCAGCACCGTGCTCTGCTGCACGCCGTCCTACGCGCTCCACCTGGCCGAGGCGATCGAGGAGGCCGGCTTGCCGGCCGACGCCCTGCGCCTTCGCGTCGGCTTCTTCGGCGCGGAGCCGTGGACGGAGGCGATGCGGACGGCCATCGAGAGCCGGCTCCGCCTGATGGCGCTCAACGTTTACGGGCTCTCGGAGATCACGGGCCCGGGAGTTGCCGTCGAATGTCCCGAGCGCCAGGGCATGCACGTCGCCGAGGACCACTTCCTGCCGGAGGTGGTCGATCCCACGACGCTCGAGCCGGCGGCCGCCGGCGCGACCGGCGAACTCGTGCTCACGACGCTCAGCAAGGAGGGGATGCCGCTCCTCCGATACCGCACGCGTGACCTCACGTCCATCGATCCAACGCCCTGCCGCTGCGGGCGAACGCTGGTGCGCCTCGGACGGATCATGGCGCGGTCCGATGACATGCTCATCATCCGCGGCGTCAACGTCTATCCGTCGCAGATCGAGCACGCGCTCCTGCAGGTGCCGGAGCTCGCGCCGCACTATCTCCTGGTGGTCCGGCGCGAGCACGCGCTCGACGCCCTCGAGGTGCGGGTGGAATGGCAGCCGGGCGCGCCCGTGAGCGGGCCGGGGGCGGTGGACGCGCTCGCCGCGCGCGTCCGGCGCCGGCTCCTCGAGTCCCTCGGCGTCTCGGCGGGGGTGAGCCTCGTCGCCCCGAAGACGATCGAGCGGAGCGCGGGCAAGGCCAAGCGCGTCCTCGACCTCCGCAAGGAAGGCGGCTAGATTCCCGCTCCTGTCCCGTCGTGGGCGCTCGCCGGCGCATCGCGCCCGGTCGCCTCATCCGTAACGGAGCCGGAGGTGCGCCGCCAGCCTGAGCGCGAGCGCGACGATCGTCAGCGTCGGCCCGGCTGTCCCTCCGGTGGGGAAGACGGAGCTGCCGGCGATGAAGAGGTTCGAGACGCCGTGCACCCGACAGTCCGCGTCGACCACGCCCTCCCGGGGATCCTCTCGCATACGCGTGGAGCCGGTGTGGTGCCAGAGATAGCCACACTGTCCGCTGCGAAGCATCGCGCGCATCGTGGTCGCCAGCCGTCGGCCATCGAGGCCGATCGCGTCGGCGGCCATCTCGAGCGAACCGGCCTGGCGCTGCATCTCCTCGTCGGTCCAGGAGATCCTGAGCTCGGCTTGCGGCTGACCGGCTCGATCGCAGGCCGTCGAGAGAAGGACCCGGTTCCGAGATTCCGGCGTCTGTTCCAGCAGGACTCGGAGTACGGAGGTGCTCCGCCCAGCCGCGGTCCGTCGGGCCACGCTGCGCCACGCCAGGCGCATGATCTCGCCGGGCGCCGCGAGCACGGCCCGCAGATCCTCGGCCGGCGCATCGAGCCGCGACCGTCCCAGCAGCAGTCGCTTGACCCTTATCGCGGCGGCCGCCGCCTCTCCGCGGACTGAGGCTGGCCAGAACCACAGTGCCTGTCCCGGGACCCGCTCCGCACGCATGAAGTCTTCGGATAGCGACAGCTGCCCCCCGACCATCGCCGTTTCGACCGGCTGTCGGGTCGTGTAGAAGCGGAGATCCTGGCCGTCACTCCAGGCGCCGACCGGGAGATCCACGTGAACGTGTTCCATGAAGAACCGGCCGACGAGATCGTGGCGGTTCCCGAGCCCGGCGGGGTTGGCGCCGCGTGACCCGAGCAGGAGCCGCGGGTTCTCGATCCCTCCGGTCGCCAGGATGAACGCGCGCGCCGTCGCGCGGAATTGCCGCCCACCATGCATGACGCCGTGGACCGAGGTCACCTCGTCTCCGCGTGGGTTCGTCTCCACTTGGGTCACCCGCGCGCCCGTGGCGACCTGGATATTGGCGGCATCCCGGAGGCGCCGGCCATGCAGGACGACGAGGCGCGGTTCGGGGCAGGTCTGCACGACACGGTGGACGAGAATCGGGGACCCGATGTCGAGCGGAGGATGAAGGAGATGCGGGCGACAGGCGTCGACATCGTACAGACGGAAGTCGCCGAGGCCGCAAAGCTGCTGGGCGCGAGCGTAGAAAGGCGCGAGCTCGTCGCGGCGGATCGGCCAGCCGCTCTCCGGGATCCAGTCACGGCGCCCGAAGTCACCCGTGTCGAGAGGCCGGCAGTTTCCGAACCAGTAGTTGGTGCTACCGCCGACGTGCCAGATGCGCCCGGCGTCACGCACGAGCCGTGGCCGCGGCCCGCGGACGATGCGATAGAGCCCGTCGCCGCCCTCGTCTCGGGTCGCTCCGCCCTGCTCCAGCACGAGCACCCGGACCGGAGAGTCCGCGAGGTCGAGCGCCAGGGTGAGCCCCGCGGCGCCGGCGCCCACGACGCAGAGATCCGCCGTCAGGGTGTCGGCGTCAGGCAGCGTCCGGCCATCGGTGAACACGGTCGACCTCGCTCCTGGCCGATCCTTTCTGACCCGTGAGGCTCCGTCAAGGGACCTGCGGCTGCGACCTTGACTCCACTGACCGTCCGCCCCTAACGTGTCAGCCTGATCGTGGGGATCGGCTTCGATCTGGCTGACTCCGCTCGTGACCTCCGGGCCGCCTCGTCCTGCCGGCTCGCAGGTGTGTGCGTCACGGCGGGCGCGCGCTGGACCTGCCCGGCATGAGCCCTCGGTTGCCGCGGTTCACGATCGTGCTCCCCGTCCACAACGGCGGCGACTACATCCGGGAGCTCGTCGACAGCGTCCTCGCCCAGTCGCACGACGACTTCGCCTTCGAGATTCTCGAGAACGCCAGCACGGACGGCTCCGCCGAATGGCTGGGGACGGTCCGCGACCCGAGGGTCCGCGTTCGGTCCGAGCGTCGCAAGCTGACGATCGAGGAGAACTTCCGACGGGTGAGGGCGTCAGAGCGGGGCGAGTTCATGCTGTTCGTCACCCACGACGACCGGCTGGATCGCGACTACCTCGCGATCGTCGACGATCTGATCCGGCGATGCCCGGAGGCGACGCTGTATACGACCCATCACCGCCTGGTCGACGAGGGTGGACGACTCGTGCGACCGTGCCGACCCATCGCCGCTCGTGAGACGGCGGCGGAGCTCCTGCAGGCTCGGCTGACCAATCGAAGGGACATGACCGTGGTGGGCGTCGTGATGCGCTCCTCGGCGTATGACGCCGTGGGCGGCATCCCGGCTTTCGAGGGCCTGACCCACGCCGACGACGCCTTGTGGCTCACGCTTCTGGACGGCCCGGGCCGGTGGAAGGCAGCCGCGCCCGACGAGGCGTTCTCGTACCGGCTGCAGCGCCGGAGCGTGTTCTACACACAGCCGTGGCGCGGGGCGATCACGGGAGTCGAGCAATTCGCGGGCTTCGTGGAGGAACTCGGCCGCAGCCACGCCGATGTGCGCGAGGTGTGGCGCGCGCATGCCCCGACCTTTCTCGAGCAGCGCTACCGCGTCGTGATCCTGTTCACGCTGGTGGACGTCGCCGCGAGCACGGGGAGGCTCGGCCCGAGCGAGCTCCAGGCGATCCTGGCCTCTCTCGACCGACTCAGCCCGGCCGCGGCATCGCGCCTCCGGCGCCGCGGATGGTTCCGGACCGTCTCCTGGGCCCAGGCGCTGGGAGTCGACGCGCCCCTTGCGGCCTGCGCGCGCGCATACTGGCGGTACCGACCATGGCGCTGACGGCCTCCTCGCTTCGTCGCGTCCTGATCACCGGCGCGGCCGGGTTCATCGGATACCATCTCGCCACACGCCTCGCGGAAGCGGGGCATCGAGTGCACGGGGTGCTCCGGCCGGGCGGGCGGGGCACTGGCCCGGCCCACGTCGAGCCCCATCTGGTGGACCTCACCGATGCCGAGTCGGTCCTTCGTCTCGTGCGAGCCGTGCGGCCGGAGTGGGTCATTCACCTTGGGGGCCGGGTGACGGGCGATCGGCAGCTCGATCACGCCGACTCGCTCGTGCTGGAGAACCTGGCGCAGACTGTCCACGTCGTCACGGCGCTGGCGCGCGAGGGATGCCAGCGTCTCGTGATCGCGGGCTCGATGGAGGAGCCGGGGGCCGGCGAGCCGGCGATCGCGACCCCGTCGTCGCCGTACGCCGCGGCCAAGTGGGCGGGCAGCGCCGTGGCGCGGATGTACCACGCGCTCTACGGGGTTCCCGTCGTCATCGCGCGGCTGTCGATGGTGTACGGGCCGGGCCAGCGGGACACGACCAAGCTGGTTCCGTTCGTGATCACCTCGCTGCTCCGGGGCGAGTCCCCGCCGCTCTCGAGCGGCGCCCGCGCCGTGGACTGGATCCACATCGCGGACGTCGCCCGTGGTCTCGAGGCGGTGGCCGCGTCGCCGGGCCTCGAGGGCCTGACGGTCGAGCTGGGCTCGGGGCGCCTGCTGACGATCCGCGAGGTGGTGGAGCGGATCTTCGGGCTGATGGGTGTGGCCGTCGCTCCGCGGTGGGGGGCCTTGCCCGACCGGCCGCTCGAGCGTGCCGTCATGGCCGACGTCGAAGGCGCCACGCGGCTCACCGGATGGACGCCGCGGGTCATGCTGGAGGAGGGCCTCGTGGACACGATCGCCTGGTACCGGCGGGCGCACGCCGGCGCTTGATCCCGCCGGACGAGGCGCGCCGAGGACTTCGGGATTCCACGTGCTGAACCGGATCAACACGCCGGAGCGGCTGAGCGAGCGGACAGCGTGCAACCGCGCGGCATCGGCGGACTTCGACCAGTTCATCCTCCAACTGCTCGAGCCGGTGGCGGGCGACGTGGTCCTGGACATCGGGCCCGGCCTCGGACGCCAGATGATCCCGCTTGCTGGCGCGGTCCGGCGCATCGTGGGCCTCGACACGTCAGCCGAGATGGCCGGCGCCCTCGAGACGCAGCTCCCCGGATCGAACGCCGAGGTCGTCGTCGGCGACATGGACGACCTCGCCGACCTCCGGCTGCCGGGCCCCTTCACGCTCGTCTACGCCGTGTACTCGCTCTACTACTCGGCCCGGCCGGCGCACGTGGTCGCGGCGGTCAGTCGGCTGCTCGACGGCGCCGGCGCTCGGTTCGTGGTGGTGACGCCGGACATCGGGAACAACGCCGGCTGGTTCGAGGACCTCGGACGACTCTACCCGCTGTCCGCCGACGTGCTCGACGTGCCGGGCGCGGGCCGGGGCGTCATTCTCCCGGCGTTCCTCGACACGTTCCGGTGCGTCGCGTGCTCAACCTTCTGGAGCACGATCCACCTCCCGACGCTCGAGGCCGTGATGCGCTACTACGACGCCTGCGCCCCGTATTGCCGGGAAGACCGGCGCGCGGAGGCAGCGGCGCTCTTTCGGTCACGGATCGAGCGTGACGGTGGCTACCGCATCGTGAAGCGCAGCCTGGGTCTCGTGGGCCGGCGGTGACCGTCCCTGCCGTCGGTCACCGCGGCGTCGCCCGCTGATGGCGCCGTCGTTCGTCCGGTTCGGCCGGGAAGCCATCGAGCAGTCCATCCCGCGCCGCTTCGAGGCGCAGGTGCGCCGCGGTCCGGGCCGACTGGCGGTCGCGACCCGAGAGCATGCCTGGTCCTACGAGACGCTCAACCGCATGGCGAATCGCGTCGCCCGCGCGATCGTCGACGCGCGGGGAACGGAGCCGGAGCCTGTCGCGCTCCTGGTCAACCAGGGCGCTCCGCTCGTCGCGGCGATCCTCGGGGTTCTAAAGGCCGGGAAGTTCTACGCGCCACTCGACCCCGCGGACCCGGAAGCGCAGCTCGCCGACCTCGTCCAGGACACCCGGGCGGGGCTAGTCCTGGCGGATGCGCGCGCCGGGAGGACGGCGGCCGCCGTCACCCCGCCAACCGTGCCGGTGCTCGACCTCGATCGGGTCGGGAGCGCGTCCGACGAGGACCTCGCCCTTCCCATCGCCCCCGATGCGCGAGCCTACATCTACTACACGTCGGGCTCCACCGGACGGCCGAAGGGCGTCGTCGACGCCCATCGCAACGTCCTCCATAACGTCATGCGTTACACGAACAGCCTGGAGATCGCCGCCGAGGACCGATTGACTCTCCTCCAGGGGCCAAGCTTCAGCGGGGCCGTCTCGAGCCTCTTCGGGGCTCTTTTGAACGGCGCGGCCGTGTTCCCGCTGGACGTGACGCGCGAGGGCGCCGTGACGATCGCGCCGTGGCTCCGGGAGCGCGCGATCACCATCTATCACTCGGTGCCCGCGCTGTTCCGTCGCGTGGCGACGAGCCGGGTCGCGCTTCCCGCCCTGCGGCTCATCCGCCTCGAGGGTGACCGGGCGTCGGTCCGCGACCTCGAGCTCTACCGGGAGCGATTTGCCTCTCACGCGCGCCTGGTGAACGGACTGGGCGCCACGGAGTGCGGTCTCGTCCGGCAGTTCTTCGTCGGCGCCCTGACGCCCGTGCCCGCCGGGGTCGTGCCCGTAGGATACGCGGTCGAGGACATGGACGTGCGGGTCCTCGCGGCCGACGCCGCGCCGTGCGGGGTGGGGGAGGTGGGGGAGATCGTCGTCAGCAGCCGGTACCTCGCGGTCGGGTACTGGCACCGCGAGGACGCCACGGCCACGGCGTTCTCGCCCGATCCGCGCGACCCGAGCCGGCGCCTCTACCGCACCGGTGACCTCGGCCGGCTCCGGTCCGACGGTGGCCTCGAGCACCTGGGGCGCGTCGACGCGGCGACGAAGATCCACGGACATCGTGTGGCCGTCGCGGACGTCGAGCGCGCGCTCCTCGAGCTCGACGGCGTGGAGCTGGCCGCAGTGGCTCCGGTGGAGCGGGACGGCGAGCCGACGCTCGTGGCCTACGTCGTCCCGTCGACGCGCCCGGCTCCCACCGTCTCCGCCCTGCGGCGTCGTCTGGCCGCGCGCCTGCCGGCCTTCGCGGTTCCCGAGACCTACGTGCTGCTCGACGCCCTCCCGCTCACCGCCAACGGAAAGCTCGATCGGCGCGCGCTCCCCGCGCCGGGTGGCCACCGGCCATCCCTCGACGTGCCGCTGGTCGCGCCACGCTCGCTGCTCGAGGCCCAGCTCGCGAGCCTCTGGGCGGAGATCCTGCACGTGCGCCCGATCGGCATGCTCGACGACTTCTTCGACCTGGGTGGCGACTCGCTGCTCTGCGTCGAGATGCTCCAGGAGGCCGAGGCGTTGCTGGGGCGCGGCATCGCGGCCTCGGCCGTCCTCGGGAGCCCGACGATCCGGCGGCTCGCCGACGAGGTGCAGCGCGAGGCCGGCCTTCCGCGCCACACGCTCGTGCCGGTCCAGCCGGCGGGGGGTCGGACGCCGCTCTTCTTCCTGCACGGCGACTACCTGAGCGGGGGCCTCTACTGCCAGAACCTCGCGCGCCGCCTGGGAGCGGACCAGCCGTTCCTGGCGCTCCCGCCCTGCGGCGCCGATGGGAGCCCGACCCCGCCGACCTACGAGGCCATGGCCACGCGACACCTGGGGGACATCCTTCGGGCGCGCCCGCAGGGTCCGTACCGGCTGGGGGGTCTCTGCAACGGCGGACTGGTGGCCCTCGAGACCGCGCGCCTCCTCGCGGCGACCGGCGGGGAGGTCGAGCGCGTGCTTGTGGTGGCCGCGCTCCCGATCGGAGTCGGATTCGGCTGGCTCCGGCGGATCGTGGGCGGCGCGTGCGCGCTGGCTGGCGGGGGGCCGGCGCGCGAGGCGGATCTGTTCGCCGTGCTGCGGGACGGATTCCTCCGGCTCCGCGCGACCCCGCCGCGGGACCGGCTGCGCGTCCTCCGGGATGGGATGCGCCGGGGCGCGCGTCGCATGCCGTGGCGACGAAGATCGAACGCCGCCGCCGCGGAGACGGGCCCCGAGGCCGAGTCGGAGCGGCTCCGCGAGCGCTTGCGAGCCGACTATCTCCGGATCGACGCGGAGTACGTCCCGCGTCCCTATGGCGGGCCGGTGACGCTCCTCTGGCCCGCGGAGGACCCGATCCCCGCGGACGACGCGGCCGCGTGGTGGCGGTCCGTTGCGCCTCGGGTCGATGTGCACGTGGTCCCGGGCACCCACATCACGTGCCTCACGCGCGAGACGACGGCGTCGGCCGCGATGATCATGCGCTGCCTGGACGGGACCGCGATCTCCTGACGCGCGCCCCCGCCTCCCGCCGGCGGGCGCGCCCTCTCGTCACGCGGAGGGCCGTTCGCCGAGAAGACCGTGCGCGAGGAGCGCGCCCGCGGCCCGGTCGACGGCATCGAACGGAATTCCCGCGCGCTCGGCGATGTCCAGCAGGCTGTGCCGTCCGTCGGACAGATTGAGGACCCACAGGAGGGCGAGCTGCTCGGCTCGCTGGGGCCCTCCGCCCACCGCGGGATAGAGGCCGCGGCGGCCGAGCTGAGGCTCGCCCTTCGGCTGGCGGTTCACGAGGACCCGGTTCCGGTCGACCAGGTCGAGGATGGCCGTCGCGACTTCGAGGGAGTCTGCGAGGGCCTCCGGCTGCACGAAGTCGAGATCGTCGGCGGAGGTGTGGTACTCCGCGAACTGCCCGTGGGGCGTGCGCATCAGGCAGCCGACCGGCAGATCGAACCCGGGCGAGCAGTACTGGCGCTCGTCGTAGCCCCACGGGGTGAACTCGAGGACCTGATGGGGCCCTCGCGCGCCGAGCACGTGCGCGGCGGCCCGGTCGATCGCCGCATCACCCCGCCGGCTCCGCTTGTAGGTGGGCGATCCGCCGTCGCCGAGGCAGGTCAGCACCAGGCCGTGCGCGATCCGGTCGAGCCGGGACTCGTTCAGCGCGAGCCACGTGATGGACCCGATGGTGCCGGGGACGAACAGGAGGCGGTAGGTGTGGCGCCGCCGTCGGGCCGCCAGGCGCTGCCCGAGGAACGCGGCGATCACGATGCCCGAGAGGTTGTCGTTGCACAGGGACGGATGGCACACGTGCGTCGAGACGAGGACCTCGTCCCCGATCTCGCCCGGGAGCTCGCACTCGCCGTAGGTGAGGCTACCGGGCTGGAGTGTCGCGTCGATGCAGACCTCGTACCGGTCGTCGGTAAGCGCGGCGAGCTGTCGCTCGCTCAGGCAGAACCCCCAGCCGTCCGCGTAGTACGAGGTGCGGTAAGGGATCCAGTCGGGATGCGCGGGCAGCGAGAACAGGTGCGGCCGGAGCTCGGCCAGGCTGAGACGCGCGCGCACCGGCCGGCTGTAGCCGACCACGTGAAGCGTCGAGCGGCGCGCGTCGACGACGCGCTCGCCCCGGGAGTTCTCGATCCACGCGTCCCGCAGGTTCCACTCGGAGGGCACGGTCCAGTCGAGGACCGGCGTTCCCGACGGCACCTCGCGCACCGTGAGGGGAAGGAGCTCGCCGAGCCGGCGGAGCGTTTCCCGGACGCCGTCCCCGGTCAGGCTCCGCCCGATCGGGTAGAGATCCCGGATCCAGCGGTGCAGCTCCGCGCCGACGCTCCCCGTCATGGGTAGACGGTCGCGCGGGGAATCGGGATCACGAAGCGTCCGCCCCAGGCGCGGATCCCGGCCATCTGCGCCATGATCTCGGCCCGCAGGTTCCACGGGAGAATGAGGAGGTAATCGGGTCGCGTCGCCATGACGTGATCGGGCGCGAAGATCGGGATCCGGCTCCCCGGGAGGAACTTCCCGTGCTTGTAAGGATTGCGATCCACCGTGTACTCGACGAGATCGCTGCCGATCCCGCAGTAGTTCAGGAGGGTGTTGCCCTTGCCGGGCGCCCCGTAGCCGGCCACCCGCTTCCCGGCCCGTCGCGCGCCGATGAGGAACTCGAGCAGCGCGAGCTTGGCCTCCCGGACTTGAGCCTGGAACCGGGCGTACGGCGCGAGCCCCTCGAGCCCCGTGGCCTTCTCCCGCTCGAGCAGGGCCGTCACGGGGTCCGTGACGGGACGGCTTCCCAGCCCGGCGCGCTGGACGTACAGGCGCAGCGAGCCTCCGTGGGTCGGGAGCTCCTCGACGTCGAACACCTCGAGCCCGTGGGCGCGGAGGATCCGCGCCGCGGTCCCCAGGGAGAAGTACGAGAAGTGCTCGTGGTAGATGGTGTCGAACTGGGTTTCCTCGAGAAGGCGCAGGAGGTGCGGGAACTCCAGCGTGAGGACGCCGGTGGGGGCCAGCACGAGGGCCAGGCCCCCGACGAAGTCGTCGAGATCGGGCGCCTGGGCGAGCACGTTGTTGCCGATCAGGAGGTCCGCCCGCCGTCCCTCGGCGACCAGCGTCTCGGCGAGCCGCCGCCCGAACATCTCGGTGATCGTCGTCACGCCCCGCACGATCGCGGCGGCGGCCACGTTCCGCGCCGGCTCGACGCCCAGCGCCGGGATGCCGCGGGCGACGACGTACTGGAGCAGGTATCCGTCGTTGCTGCCGACCTCGATCACCAGGCTCTGCGGCCCGAGCCCGAGTCGCGACACGATCCGGTCGACGTAGGCGGCGGCGTGGGCAAGCCAGGAGTCCGAGTAGGACGAGAAGTACGCGTACTCCGTGAAGATGGTCTCGGGGCGCACGTACTCGTGGACCTGGACGAGCCAGCAGCCATGACAGACGTAGGCGTGCAGCGGGTAGAAGGGCTCCATCGCGTTGAGCCCCCCCGGCGAGACGAAGGACTCGCAGAGCGGCGAGACCCCCAGGTCGACGAGCGTGTGGCGCAGCGGCTCGCGGCAGAAGCGGCAGGCGCCGCCGTTGCTCGTCGCCGTCGTCGCGCTCACGGCGCGCCCCCCGAGGTCGCCGGTGCGGGATGACGCCGGCGGAGACGGGCGTCCAGCGTCCCGTCGGTCAGGAGCTGCCGCACCCGGCGGACCCGCCGGTAGCGCGGGGACTCGAGGTCGTCCGCGGTGAGGTCCGCGTGCCGGAAAGCGCGGACGAGCTGGGCGATGCCGTCCCGCACCGTCCACCGCGGCGCGAAGTCCGGGACGGCGCGGGCCATCCGCCCGAAGTCGACGCGATAGCTCCGGGGATCCGGCCCGCCGCCGGGCGCGTACTCGATCTCGGAGCCGGCCACCTCGCTCCGGACCATCTCCGCCAGGTCGCGGACCCGATAGTTCTCGCCCGGAGGGCCCACGTTGAACGCCTGGTTGTGGACTGCCGCGCGAGGAGCCGAGAGGATCGCGACGAAGGCGCGCGCGATGTCCTCGACGTGGACGAGCGGCCGCCAGGGCGTGCCGTCGCTGAGCACGCGCACGCGTCCGGTGACCGTGGCCCAGGCGGTCAGATCGTTGACGACCAGATCCAGGCGGAGCCGCGGGGAGACCCCGTAGGCGGTCGCGTTCCTGAGGAAGGTCGGACTGAACCCCGCGTCGGCGAGCTCGGCGACCTCGCGCTCCACCTGGACCTTGGAGATCGCGTAGGGCGTGAGTGGCCGAAGAGGGCCGTCCTCGTCCAGCGGCGTGTCGCCGGCCGCCCCGTAGTTGCTGCAGGACGACGAGAAGAGATAGCGGGCGACCCCGGCGTCGCGGGCCAGCCGGGCCAGGCGCACCGAGGCGGCGCGGTTGATCTCGTCGGTCACCGCGGGATCGAGATCGCCCAGGGGATCGTTGGAGAGGGCGGCCAGATGGATGACGCCCTCGACGCCGCCGAGATCCGCCGCGCGGAGATCGCGCACGTCGGCCGCGAGCATCGGGATCCGGTCCGCGGCGACGGGTCTGAAGTCGCAGCCGCGGTATAGCTCCGAATCGACGCCGACCACCTCGTGACCGAGGCTCTCCAGCATGGGCACCAGCACGGCCCCGATGTAGCCGCGATGGCCAGTGACGAGCAGGCGGCCCGGTCGGCGCGGAGTGGAACCCATAGGCTCAGCCCGCCATGGAGTAGAGCATGCGCAGGTCCCACGCGCCTGGATCCAGGAGGGGCCGCGCGCCGAGCGTGGGCGCGCCCCGGTCCGGGGGGCTTCCGATCACGCGCACGAGGAGGGCCGGGCCTTGACGGACCAGGCGCTCGCGGGCGGCCGGCACGAAGCCGGCGTGCTCCACCAGCCTTCGGGTGTCGGCATCGAGGCTCATGGACCACAGGCTCAGCTGGCCGAAGCCACCCCAGTCGATGGCCGCGCGGAGGAGATCGCGCCGGACGGCGGGGTCACTCGCCTCCCAGTCCACGATGTTGACGCCCCGATCGGGGAACGGCCGGTACGCCTGCAGAGCCAGGTAGCCCGCGAGCCGGTCCGCCCCCGCGAAGAGGAAGCGGTACTCGTGGAGCGGATTCGCGAATCGCCAGGCGAGATACCGCGCGTCGCGCACGTGACGGATCCGGCCGTCGTAGGACTGTCGGGCCACGACGTCCGCCATTGCCTCGGGGCGTGGCGCGGCGGCACACCAGACGGCGCCGGACGGCGTGCGTGGCGCGGCGCGATCAAGCCGTCGGAACGGTCGCTGCCAGAGGCGGGCGACGCCGCCGTCCCAGCCGCGGCTCGCGAGCCACGCGATCACGCGGCTCGCCTGACGCCGGACGCCTGCGCGGGGCGGCCCGCCCCGGCAGACCTCTCGGACGGAGCCGACGGATCTCCACCCGCCGACCAGGGAGCCCGCGAGCGTGGCGGGACCTGCGCTGAGACTGAACGCCACGCGATGGCCCCGCGCGGCCAGATCGGCGAGCGTCGCGCTCATGATCTGTCCGACCAGGCCGCGCTGGCGGTGTGCCGGCGCGATGACGAAGTCGTCCGCGCACGGCACGACGAGGCGATCCGGGCCGGCCTCCCAGCACGATCCGAAGGCGCCGCGCATGCCCACGACACGTCCTCGATAGAGAGCCAGATAGATGAGGGGATCGGGCAGGTACGGGTTCTGCTCGTACTTCCACGCCAGATACGCCGTGTTCCGGGTCCGGCCGCCACGCCACAGATGGTGCTGGAGCGTGGTGACCTGGGCGCGGAATTCGCGACGATACGGCACGACCTCATACACGGTCGGACGCGCCCTCGGCCGCCGATCGTGCCGCCCGTCCGGTGCGTCGCTCGACGAAGTCCACGATCGCGTTGAGCGAGTCCCATTCGGTGGCCAGATCGAACGCTCCCAGATCGATCTCCGTGCCGACGTGGTCCTCGACCCACAGGGCCACGTCGACCAGCGTCGCCGACTCCAGTACGCCGGAGCTGATCAGCAGGGCATTGTCCCCGAGGATCCCGGTCAGGCTCGGCGTGCTCCGGGTGATGAGCCCGCGGAGGTCTCGCAGGAGCGCCGCCCGATCAGGCGCCACACGGCCCTCCGCTGTGGTCCATCTCGAGATCGCGAGGATCCACGGCCCGGAGATCCGCGCAGCGCGCCGCCATCTGGGCGCGCCGGGGCTTGCCGAGGGAGGTGCGCGGGATCTCGTCGACGACGAACCAGCGCCGCGGCAGCTGGTACGCGGCCAGGCGTTCCCGGACCCAGGCGTGGAGACGGCGCAGCGTGGCGACGTCGGTGGCGCGCAGCACGACGGCGAGCGCCACCTCGTCGCCCCCGGTCTCGCCCGCGTAGCCGAAGGCGCAGCTGTCGAGCGCGCCATCGAACTGCTCCACCACGGCCTCGATGTCCGACGGGTACACCTTGAGCCCGCCGCGGTTGATTTCATCTCGCTCTCGCCCCCGGAGATGGAGGCGTCCCGTGGAATCCAGGCATCCGAGGTCGCCGGTCCTGAACCACCCGTGTCGAACCGTGTCGGCGGTGAGATCGTCGCGCCCGAGATAGCCGCGCATGAGCGCGGGCGTCTGGAGCCAGACGAGCCCCACCTGATCGGGCGCTCCCGCCTCGCGGCCGCGCGGATCATCGGCGGCTGTCGGCGGCTCGGCGCCGATTCGCACCGTCGCGCCCCACGGATGGCCGATGAGGCCGTCCTCCGGCGCGGTGCCGGGCGCGGATCCCGCCACCCAGCTGGCCGTTTCGGTGAGACCGTAGACGTTGGACACGGCCGCCGTCCTCGTCCACTCGCCGATGTCGCGCCACATCACGGCCGGCAGCGGCGCGGACCCGCAGATGACGCGCCTCAGGGTCCCGCGGCGCGGCGCTCTGGCGACGCGAAGGGCGAGCCGCCAGAGCGCCGGCACGGACGAGAGGAAGGTGATCTCGTGCTCGTCCACGACGGCGCCGAGCTGGAGGATCACGTCGGATCTGAAGGGCGGGAGCAGAGCCACGCGCTGCCCGCCCAGCCAGGGGTAGAGGGCGTTGCAGATGAGCCCGTGGCCGAAGTGCGTGGGCAGGAGGCAGAGGGTGCGACGGAGGTCGTCCAGGCCGACGTGCGCCCGGAGGGCGGTCCACCGAGCCTGGAGCGACCGGTGCGTGTGGACCACGGCCTTCGGCGAGCCCGTCGTCCCGGACGTGAACAGAACGAGCGCATCCGCATCCGGGGCAAGGCTCTCGAGCGCATGGCCCGCGTCAGCGGGAGCGTCCCCGAGATCGTCAGCCCTGGGCGTTGCCAGGATCGCGGCGCCGAGCCCGTCGAGCGTCGCCGCGACGGCGGCCGGCGGCCGGGACGGCCACAGCGTCGCCCGCGGCCGCGTGGCCCGCGCCAGCGCCTCGATCTCGAAGCCCGTGAGTCGCGGGTCCACGGGCGCGGCGGCGGCTCCGAGCGACCAGAGCGCCAGCAGGTCGGCGAAGAACTCGAGGGTGTTGCCGTGGTGCAGGAAAACCAGGTCGCCCCGCCCGACGCCGGCGCCTCCATAGACGGCGGCGCGTCGCTGCCACTGGCGGCGAATCGTCGCCGGCTCCCACGTGCGGCCGGAGAGCGGCTCGCTCAGCTCGCCGGGGGGCCCGATCGCCGTCACCGCACGGCCGCGGAGCCGGCCGCAGCGCGCGCGCGTCCACCTCGCGGCGCGCGGAGGGGCTTCGGTGTATGCTCGCAGCCGTGGTGTTCACGCCGACCCCGCTGACCGGGGCGTTCACCGTGGAGCTCGAGCCGCATCGGGACGTCCGAGGATTCTTCGCGCGCACGTGGTGCCGCGAGGAGTTCGCCGCGCGGGGCCTCAACCCGGCCCTCGTGCAGTGCAGCGTGTCCTTCACCGAGCACCGGGGCACGGTGCGCGGGATGCACTATCGAGGCGCGCCTCATCAGGAGGCGAAGCTGGTGCGCTGTGTCCGTGGCGCCGTCCACGACGTGATCATCGACCTCCGGCCTCACTCGCCTACCTTCCGGCAGCACTTCGCGGTGGAGCTCCGCGAGGGATCTTACCGGATGCTGTACGTCCCCGAGGGAATGGCACACGGCTTCCAGACGCTCCTGGACGGCACCGAGGTCACGTACCAGATGTCGGAGTCCTACCGGGCGGACGCCGAGCGGGGCGTCCGCTGGGACGACCCGGCGTTCGCCATTCCGTGGCCCGAGTGCGTCCGTCTCGTCTCCGACCGCGACCGGTCTTTCCCGGATTTCCATGGCTGAGCGTCGCGGCCAGGCGAGCGCGACTGAATCCGCGGTGACTTCCAGGCGCCGAACGGCATCGTGACGGTCGTCCTGTTCTGCGGCGGGCAGGGGATTCGCCTGCAGGCGTCTCTCCCCGGCGTGCCGAAGCCTCTCGTGCCGATCGGTGGCCAGCCCATCCTGACGCACCTCATGCGCTGGTACACGCACCACGGGCACCGAGAGTTCGTCGTGTGCCTGGGGCACGGCGGGCACCGGATCGCGGACTATTTCCTGCGGGACCTGGACCCTGTCGCCGTGGAGTCGCTGACCGGCGGCGTGCGCCGGGTACGGGTCCGGCACGATGTCCACGGCGAAGCGACCGTCACCCTCGTCCCGACCGGCCTCCACGCCAGCATCGGCGAGCGCCTCCGGGCCGTTCGGGGGTATCTCGATGGAGCGACGTTCCTCGCCAACTACGCCGACGGGCTGTCCGACCTCGACCTCCCGACCTTCATCGCGCGGTTCCAGGCGAGCGGCGCGCTGGGCGGCCTGATCACGGTGCGCCCGCCCTCGACTCACCATCTCGTCCTCGCGGATCGCCGGGGGCTGGTGGAGAGCGTGCGCTCGGCGGCGGAGTGCGGCCTCCGGGTCAACGGGGGCTTCTTCGTGTTCCGGCCCGAGATCTTCGAGTGGCTGGCTCCCGGTGAGGATCTGGTCGACGGTCTGTTCCCGCGCCTCGTATCCGAGCGGCAGCTCTTCGCCCACGCGCACGACGGGTTCTGGGCATGCATGGACACGCCGAGGGACTGGCAGGTGCTGCAGGAGATGGAGGCCGCCCAGAGGACGCCCTGGAAGATTTGGCGCCCGACCGGCGAGGGTCCGCTCACGCCCACTGAGGCGCCGCCCGGGTTGGCGCGCAGCGATCGGGGCGCGTAGACGCGTTCCCACGCGTCTCACCTCGCTTCGCGGGCGCGGTGAGGCGAGTCACCGGCCGGTCAGGACCATCTTCCGCGCGTAGAACGCCTCGGCGAACCGGACCCGGGCCTGGATCCCGCGGAGACGCAGCGCGCCCAGGAAGACGTCGCGGGCGAACCACGGCCGGCTCGCCTGTGACGGGTAGGCGTCGAGCAGGTGCCGCACCTTGGCCTCGGCGACGTCGTCGTCGATCGGCACCAGGAGGTTTGGCGCCGCATCGGGCTCGGGATCGTACTTCGGCGTCTCGTATTCCAGGATCAGGTGGTCCCGAAACGTGCTCCAGGCGAGCTCGGCGATGAACCGGTGGTCCTGGTGCCAGTCTTTCCGGTAGGGCACGAAGACGAGGTCGGGGTCATCCCGCCTCTTGAGGGACTCGAAGTAGTCCTTGAGACGCTCCCCCTGGTAGGGGAGGTAGCCGTCGCGGAACCGCTCCACCGTCAGCCGGCGCTCCGCGACGTCTGACAGGAACGCGTCGGCGGAGCGCTGGGCCTCGCGGGCGCGCTCGTCGTCGCCGCTCAGCACGATCCACTCCACGGCCAGACGGGGATGCTGGCGCGCCATGGTGAGAATCGTGCCGCCGCAGCCGATCTCGATGTCGTCACAGTGGGCGCCGAGGCACAGCACGCGCAGGGGACGAAGGCCCGCGCCGGCGAGCTGAAGGCCGCGCATGGCCCTGGAGGATAGCCGAGCCGATGGCGCGTCGCCAGCGTGATCGCGCTCGACGGGTCCGGCTACGACCGCGGCCTCCGCCAGCGCGTCATGCAGCGCCGCCCGCGGCCCGCCCGAGCGCCTGCTGGAGGCGGGCGACGTCCACGTTGCCTCCGCTCAGGACCGCGACGACGCTCCGGCCGCTCTGGCGCTCCGTCCGCCCGGCGAGGAGGGCGGCGACGGCCGCCGCTCCCGCTCCCTCGACGAGGAGCTTCCCGCGCTCGAGCAGATCGTGCATCGCCGCGTGGATCTCCTCGTCGGACACCACGGCCAGGTCGTCGACGTATCGCCTCACCGTCTCCACGACCAGGGCGCTCGTCCGCGGGGATCCGAGGCCGTCGGCGATGCTTGGCGGCCGCGTGATCTGCAGCGGCCGGCCCGCCGCGACCGAATCGCGCACGAGCCTCCCCGACGTGCATTCCACGCCGACCACGCGCACGTCCGGCCGGCTGAGCTTGATCGCGGTGGCGATGCCGGAGATCAGGGTGCCTCCGCCCACGGGCACCACCACCGCCTCCACGTCGGGGAGGTCCTCGAGGATCTCGCTGCCGATCGATCCGTAACCGGCCACGAGGGCCTCGTCGGCCCAGGCATCGACGAGCACCGCCCCCGACTGGGCGCGCAGCTCGTCCACCCGATCGAACCAGGTCGCGCGGTCGCCGTGCAGGACGACCTCGGCGCCGTAGCCACGCACCGCCTGGATCTTCGCGGCGGATGCCGTCTCGAGCATCGACACCCAGCACCGCACGCCTGCCTGCCGCGCGGCATAGGCCACGCCCTGGGCGAGGTTGCCGGCCGACATGACGATGACCCCGCGGCGCTTCTCCTCGGCACTGAGCCGCGCGATCCGGTTGAGCCCGCCGCGCGGCTTGTAGGAGCCCGTCTTCTGGAGGTTCTCGCACTTCACGTGCAGCCGGACGCCGCATCGCGTGCCGAGGCTCGCGACCGAGAGGAGCGGCGTGCGGTGGACGTGCCCCTTGATGACGGCACGCGCCTGGTCGAGCTGGTCCTGCGTGATCATTGGCTCCCCCTGCCGCCAGCCGGACGCCGGCCCGCCGTTGGCGCAGCCCAACCATGATGCGCTCCCCGAGCGAAGCGCGCCAGGACCGCAGCCCATCGGGGCCGCATCGCCCGGTCCGGTGGGACGCGGCCTGCCGGCCCGACCGCTCTCGGCCCGGGTCACGTCCATGGCTGGACAGGCCCGGCCACGGCGGCTCCGGCCCGTCGCGCGAGGCTGCGATGGCCGATGGTCTGCAGGCGGGCCGGGCCACGGGGTGACGGGCGTCGCGCTTGACACGCCGTCGGGCCGCCCCGATCATGCCTCAAAAGACTTCGCCCGGGACCGGGCCTTCCTGGACCGGCGTCAACACCGAAAGGAGCCGTGCATGAAGAGATTCACCTGGCTGATCGCGGCGATGGTCCTGCTCGCCGGTCCCGCGCTGGCGGCGACACCCAAGGACACGGTCGTCATGGCCAAGCAGATCGACGACATCATCTCGCTGGATCCCGCCGAGTCGTTCGAGTTCTCGGGTAGCGAGGTGACCGGCAACATCTACGAGCGCCTCATCGCGTACGACCTGAACGACGTCAGCAAGCTCAAGGGCGAGCTGGCCGAGAGCTGGTCAGTCGGCGCCGACGGCAAGACCTACACCTTCAAGATGAAGAAGGGCATTAAGTTCGCCTCGGGCAATCCGGTGACGGCGCAGGACGCGGCCTACTCGCTCCAGAGGGCCGTGATCATGAACAAGACGCCCGGGTTCATCCTGACCCAGTTCGGCTTCACCAAGGACAACGCCAAGGAGAAGATCCGGGCGACCGACGACTCCACGCTCGTCGTCGAGACGGGGGACCAGGTCGCGCCGACGTTCTTCTACTACTGCCTGACGGCGGTCATCGGCGGCATCGTAGACATGAAGACCGTCCAGGCTCACGAGCAGAACGGTGACTTCGGGAACGAGTGGCTCAAGACCAACTCGGCGGGCTCGGGACCGTTCAAGCTGATCAGCTGGAAGGCCAACGACTCCTACGTCCTCGAGCGGAACGACAACTACCAGGGGACGAAGGCGATCCCGCGCCGGGTCGTCGTGCGCCACGTGGCCGAGCCCGCCAGCCAGCGGCTCCTCCTCGAGAAGGGGGATATCGACTACGCTCGCGACCTGACCAAGGACCAGTTGGACGCGATCAAGGGCAATGCCAACATCGTGACCCAACAGGCCCGGAAGGGCTCCATCTGGTACGTCAGCGTCAACCAGAAGAACCCGAACCTCGCCAAGCCCGAGGTGCGCGAGGCGCTCAAGTGGCTGGTCGACTACGCTGGCATCGAGGAGAACATCCTGCGTGGGAGTTACGTCGTCCATCAGTCCTTCCTGCCCAAGGGCTTCCTGGGCGCCATCGACGACAAGCCCTACAAGTTCGACCTCGCCAAGGCCAAGGCGCTCCTCGCCAAGGCTGGCCTGCCTGATGGCTTCAGCGTGACGATGGACGTCCGCAACACGTCGCCCAACACCGACATCGCACAGGCGATCCAGGCAAGCTGGGCCAAGGCCGGGATCAAGCTCGAGCTGCTTCCCGGGGACGGCAAGCAGGTCATCACGAAGTACCGAGCTCGCAACCACGACGTGATGCTTCTCCAGTGGGGGCCGGACTACCAAGATCCCCACAGCAACGCCGAGACATTCGCGATGAACGTCGACAACACCGACGCGACGAAGTCGAAGACGCTGGCCTGGCGGAACAGCTGGGACATCCCGGACATGACCAAGCAGACGGCGGCGGCCGCGAGGGAGCGGGACGCCAAGAAGCGTGAGGCCATGTACCAGGCGATCCAGCGCGAGCACCAGCGCGTTTCACCATTCATCATCATGTTCCAGCAGATCGAGGTCGCGGCCCACGGGAAGAACGTGGACGGCTTCGTCATCGGCCCGAGCTTCGAGAACAACCTGTACGCCGGGATCAAGAAGTAGCTGACCCCGCGGGCGACCGCGCTGCGGTGACCGGCGCGCCGGCCCGGACGCTTCCGCCGGGAGCGAGGGCGACCTCGCTCCCGGTTCGCGTCCTGTGGCTGGTGACGCGGATCGCCGGGACGGTCGCCCTCACCTTCCTCGGACTCCTGCTCGTCACCTTTCTGATCGGGCGCGTCGTCCCGATCGACCCAGTGCTGGCGGCGGTGGGGGACCGCGCGCCAGTCGAGGTGTACGAGCGCGTCAAGCGCGAGCTCGGGCTGGATCTCCCTCTCTGGCAGCAGTTCTGGATCTACCTTCGCAAGGTCCTCGCGGGAGATTTCGGGCGCTCGGTTCTGACCTCCAATCCGGTCCTCGTCGACATCCGTCGGGTGTTCCCGGCCACGCTCGAGCTGGCGACGGTGGCGACGTTCATCGGCGCGGCGCTCGGTATCCCCCTCGGGGTGATCGCTGCGGTGCGGCGCGGCCGGTGGATCGATCAGGCCATCCGCGTGGTGAGCCTCTTCGGCTACTCGGTCCCGGTCTTCTGGCTCGGTCTCATGGGCCTGCTCGTCTTCTACGCGCGACTCGACTGGGTGGCTGGACCGGGGCGGCTCGATGTGGCGTTCGACGATCTCGTCCCGACGGTGACCGGCGTGATCCTCTTCGACTCGGCGCTGGCGGGGGAGTGGGAGGTCTTCGGCAACGCGTTCCGCCACGTCATCCTGCCGGCATCGCTCCTGGGCTACTTTTCCCTCGCCTATCTGGCGCGGATGACCCGGAGCTTCATGCTGGCCGAGCTCGGACAGGAGTACGTCACGACCGGCCGGATCAAGGGACTGTCCGAGCGACGGGTCGTGTGGAGGCACGCCTTCGGGAATGTGCTGGTGCCGTTGATCACGGTCGTCGCCCTCTCCTATGCGAATTTGCTGGAGGGCTCGGTCCTGACCGAGACGGTCTTCGCCTGGCCGGGGCTCGGACAGTACATCACGAATTCGCTCCTCAACGCGGACATGAACGCCGTCCTCGGGGGCACGATCGTCGTCGGGACGATCTTCATCACGCTGAACCTTCTCTCCGACCTTCTCTACCGCCTGGTGGACCCGCGCGCCCGATGACGACTGGCGGCACGGTGGCGGCGCGTCGCCCCTGGCGAGCCTGGCTCCTCGCCGAGACGCCCGCGTCCCGCGCGCAGGCCCGTCTCGGCCAGACGTACGTCTCGTGGCTCACCTTTCGCCGGAACCCGCTCGCGATGGCCGGACTCGGCGTCCTAGTCGCCCTCGTCCTCATCGCGGTGTTCGTCCCGTACCTGACTCACCGATCACCGGTGACCCAGGACCTGAGCCAGCGTCTTCGGCCGCCGAACGCCGAGTACTGGTTCGGGACGGATGAGCTCGGGCGGGACATCTACACGCGCGTGCTCTACGGCTCGCGCATCACGCTGGTGATCGTCGGCCTGGTCGTCGTGATGGTCGCCCCGACAGGGCTCCTCATCGGCACCGCCGCCGGGTACCTCGGCGGCTGGGCGGACACGATGCTGATGCGTGTCACCGACGTGTTCCTGGCCTTCCCGCGTTTGATCCTCGCGCTGGCTTTTGTTTCGGCCCTCGGGCCGGGCATCGAGAACGCCGTCATCGCCATCGCCTGTACCGCCTGGCCGCCGTATGCGCGCGTGGCGCGCGCAGAGACCATCACGATCCGGAACAGTGACTTCATCGCGGCGATCCGCCTGCAGGGCGCCGGACCGCTCCGCATCGTGCTTGGGCACGTCGTGCCGCTCTGCACATCGTCGCTGATCGTCCGCGTCGGTCTCGACATGGCCGGGATCATCCTCACCGCCGCCGGGCTCGGCTTTCTGGGTCTCGGCGCCCAGCCGCCCGCCCCTGAGTGGGGGGCGATGATCGCCTCGGGCCGGCGGTTTCTCCTCGACCAGTGGTGGGTCGCCACGGTTCCCGGGATCGCGATCCTCGTGGTGAGTCTCGGGTTCAATCTGCTCGGGGACGGGCTCCGGGACGTTCTCGATCCCAAGACGGGGTAAGCCTCCCGTGACGCCGGTTCTCACGGTCGAGGACCTCTGGGTCCGATTCCCGGGCCGGGTCGCGGCCGTGGAGGCCGTCCGGGGCGTGAGCTTCGAGGTCGGGCGAGAGAAGCTCGGGATCGTCGGCGAGTCGGGCTCCGGGAAGTCGATGACCGGCCGCGCCATCCTCCGTCTGGTGCCGCCCCCTGGACGGGTGACGGCGCGGCGGCTCCAGTTCGAGGAGATCGACCTCCTGGCCGCCAGCGAAGGCGCGATGCGCGACATCCGCGGCCACCGGGTTGCGATGGTCCTCCAGGACCCGAAGTTCTCGCTGAACCCGGTGATGCCGGTCGGCGACCAGGTCGCCGAGGCGTGGCGCGTGCACTCGGGCTCCTCCTGGCGAGCCGCGCGCCGGCGCGCCCTCGAGATGCTGGAGACCGTGCGGATCCGGAACCCGGAGCGCGTGTACCGGGCCTACCCGCACGAGGTCTCCGGCGGGATGGGCCAGCGGATCATGATCGCCATGATGCTCGCCGCCGGTCCCGATCTCCTCATCGCCGACGAGCCGACCTCGGCGCTCGACGTCACCGTGCAGATGCAGGTCCTGGCGATCCTCGACGATCTCGTCACCCAGCGCGGCATGGGCCTCATCTTCATCAGCCACGACCTCAACCTGGTCGCGTCATTCTGCGACCGCGTGCTCATCATGTACGCGGGGCGGATTGTCGAGACCTGCCGGGCGCAGGAGCTCGCCTCCGCGCGGCATCCCTACACGCAGGGGCTCCTGCGGTCGCTGCCGCGCATCGATCGGCCCGTCGAGGAGCTCGCCGTGCTGGAAAGAGACCCGGCATGGCAGGACGGAAATCCGGCGTGACCCCGGGGGTGGCCGCCGCGATCCTCGAGGTCGACGGCCTGCACGTCGTCTTCGGGCACGGCTTCGAGGGGGTCCACGCCGTCCGCGACGTGTCTTTCCGGGTCGCCGAGGGCGAGGCGTTCGGACTGGTGGGCGAGTCGGGCTCGGGGAAGACGACGGTCCTGCGCGCGATCGCGGGCCTGATCCCGGCGGCCGCTGGCCGGATCGCGGTGGCCGGCCAGACCCTCGGGCGGCACCGCGAGCGACGCTTCGCCCGCGTCAGCCAGATGGTCTTCCAGGACCCGTACGGATCGCTCCATCCGCGCCACACCGTGGACCGCGTGCTCATCGAGCCGCTGGCCATCCACGGGCTCGCTCGGCGCGGCGAGGCCGACCGGCGCATCGAGCGGGCCCTGGCGGAGGTCGGGCTCGGCCCGACCTTCCGGTTCCGGTATCCGCATCAGCTCTCCGGCGGTCAGCGCCAGCGTGTCTCGATCGCTCGCGCGCTCATCCTGGAGCCGCGGATCCTTCTGCTGGACGAGCCGACCTCGGCGCTTGACGTGTCGGTGCAGGCCGAGATCCTGAACCTCCTGGCCCGGCTTCGCCGCGAGCACCGCCTGACGTACGTGCTCGTCAGCCACAACCTCGCGGTGGTGGCGCACCTCTGCGAGCGGCTCCTCGTGATGAACGCGGGGCGGGCCGTGGAGGAGCTGACCGCCGAGCAGCTGCGGGCGGCGTCACCGACCGAGCCCTACACGCGTCAGCTTCTCCGGGCGAGCCTCGGCTACGACCGCCAGGCGGCCGCCCAGCTCACGACGTTCGACTGAGCATCTCTCGAGCAGAGGCCCTCGCCCAGGACCGGGAGGCAGGCAGCTAGGCCGAGGCGCGCGCCTCCCGGCGCGCGCGGCGATCGAACCGCCAGCCGAGCGCGCCGATCGCGATGGCCAGCGTCGCCGGCACGGCCTTCGCCCATCCGGGCTGGAGCGGCAGCCACGCGCCGAAGGCCCGGTCCTGGATGATCATCTCGCCGCCGACCCAGCCGAGGATCGCGCCGCCGATCCAGATGATCCACGTGTGGCGCGCCATCAGCGTCGCCAGGAGGCCGCTACCCCAGACGACGAGCGGCAGCGACAGCGCGATGCCGAAGAAGACGAGCCACAGGTCACCGTGCGCCGCGGCGGCGACGGCGATGACGTTGTCGAGGCTCATCGCCGCGTCGGCGACGATGATGATCCAGATCGCCTGCCGGAGCGACGTCGCCGCGCGGGCCGCCTCGGGGCCCGGATGATCGTGGGTCGCCGTCTGACGGACCAGCTTGAGCGCGATCCAGAGGAGGAGCAGCCCGCCGCCGAGCTGGAGGAGCGGCACGCGGAGAAGCGGGGTCGCGACCGCGATGAAGAGGAGGCGGAGCCCGACGGCGCCCGCGGTGCCCCACAGGCGCCCGAACGTCTGCTGGCGCGGAGGCAAGGTGCGGATCGCGAGCGCGATCACCAGCGCGTTGTCTCCGGCGAGCGTCAGGTCGATGACGACGATGCCGAGCAGCCGGACCCAGAACTCCGGATCGAGGACGGCCGTCACGGGGTCCCTCCGAGCACGGAGCGCGCGAGCGTGAGCAGCAGCTTGCCCACGACGACCACCATCACGGCGATGGCCAGACTCCGGTATCGATCGACAGTCATGCCGCGTCTCCTTGGGTCCTGGGCCGGGCGCGTTACGGGCGAGCGAACCGCGACGACGGGGCGGAGAACGCGGGGAGCTAGTGGTCTTCGGCGGGGGATGCGGGATCGGGCGCGTAGGTCCGCGCCCTCGACGGAGCGGCACGCGTCGCGTCGGCGACGCGCGCCGGGCGGATCGGGACGACGCGGGCGCGCGAGGCGGTCGCCACGGCCGGCGCGCGCGGCACCCGCGCGTCCGCCGGCTCCGGCCGGTCGGTCTGGCGACGCCGGGCGCACACGCCCTCCTCGCTCCGGTCCTCGATCTCGAGCTGGACGCCGCCGCGCGCGGCGGGCTCGAGCGGCATGGCGGCGTCGAGCAGCACGCAGAGCAGAAGCGCCAGGAGCGCGCGGTGCGACCTCACGGGGTCATTCTACCTCGCCGCCATCGGCCAGCGGCCGTGCGGCGCGCGCGCCCGGGTCGGGAAGTTGGCTCCCGGTGCCGCGTCGGGCCGGGCGATCAGCTAGGGCCGAAGCGTGAAGGGGAAGTCGCTCTCGACGACGTGGCCGTCCACGGAGAGGACGCGGAAGCGGACGACATACGTGCCCCGGCCCAGCGGCTTCAGGCCGACGATCAGCCGCTTCGGGTCCTCGGGCTCGACCCGCGCGTCGGCGAGATCCACCTGCTGGCCGCTCGCGTCCCACACCGAGACGGTCGAGAACTTCGGCTCGATGGCCTCGTTGAACCAGAGCTGGACGCGGTCCGGCGCGCTCGTGAGCGTGGCGCGACGAGCCGGGCTCGACCGCACCAGCGAGGCATGAGCCCAGGCCAGCGTCGCCGGGAGCAGCAGGACAAGGCCCAGCGCGGCGACGGCGAGCCGGCGCCGCCGGGCGAGCGCGATGGCCGCCACCACCGCGAGCCCGGTCGCTCCGAGGCCGGCCAGCAGCCACCACTCACGGCTGGCGGGCTCCACGTCGACGGGGAAGCTGAGCGAGCCGGCGCCCTCGGGCCCCGCCACCGAGACGGACACGACCCACGGGCCGGCGGCGCCCAGCGTGAGGGTCGCCCGGTAACGCATCCCGAGCGGATCCTCATCCCGATGGGCATCCGTCTCCACGGGCCGGATGGTGCCGTCGAGCGCCTCGGCGCGGACGTGAACCGCGGCATCGCCGATCGCCACGCCGCCCGCCCGCATCACCGCAACGTCCACGCGCCAGGGTCCGGCCCGGGGCGGGGTTGGCTGGGTCCACACGGAGAGAGCGTACGGGCCCGCCGCGGCGCGGCTCAGCTGCACCACGCCGCCGTGCCCGGCGGCGGCCGCGCGGGGGCCGCCGACGAGTCCGACCAGACAGGCCAGCCCGAGCAGGAACGGCAGGATCTCGCGGGTCAGGGGAGGTCGTCGCGACCCCCGCAGGTGCGCCCCAGGATACCCGCTAGCCCCCGTCATGGGGACCAGGGTATCCCAGACGCCCCCTGACCGCCCTGGGGACTGTTCCAACCGACCCGTGACGGATTCATCAATTATGACAATATGTTATATCTAGTGGTCGACTCGATACGACCCAGCGGGACTCGGGATGGGTAGTGGCCCCACAAAGTCGTGTTTTCCCTTGACCCGCCTGTCTCTCAGTGTATACTTCCGCAAGCTTCGTGGTTCAGTGGTCTGGACAGTCGCGAGAAAGCAACGCCGCGTGAACCCGGGTTCACGCGGCGTTTTGCTTTGTCCCCCGATGTGGGGGAAGCACCGCCGCATCGGCGGGAACTAAGCAAGGAGGAGTACCGAGTATGGCGCAGGGACTGGTTAAGTGGTTCAACGACGCGAAGGGCTACGGGTTCATCACCCAGGAGGACGGGCAGGATGTGTTCGTCCACTACTCGGCCATTCAGGCGAGCGGCTTCCGCAGCCTAGCCGAGGGTGACCGCGTCGAGTTCGAGGTGACCAGGGGTCCGAAGGGCCTTCAGGCCTCGAACGTCAAGAAGGTCTGAGCAAGGCTTCCTGACATCCGGCCCGGTTCTCCTTCGGGGGAGCCGGGCCGGATTGCGTTCATCGCCGTCGAGCCCGCACCCGCGAGCTCGACGGCCGTCTCGCCTCTAGAATTCGACCCCGTCGACGAAGTACGTCCCGACGTTCACGCTCGGGTAGGCGATACACAGGCGCGCCGGCGTGCTTCCGACGTTCCGGAGCCCGTGGACCGTATTGGCGGGCGCGAGGAACGTGGCCGGAGCGTCGACCTCGGCCACCTCGGTCCCGATCAGCACCCGGAGCCGGCCCTCCAGGAGCGTCATCGACTCCTCGACGCGATGTGTGTGCGGCCGAGTCTGCTTGCCGGGCTCGATGGTCACCATGCCCTGGGTGATCGCGCCCGACCCGAGACCCTGGTCCATGCAGATGATGCGAAACAGACCTGGAGACGGCGACGCGCGCTCGAGCTCCTGGTGACGGTGCAGGATCATCGCGGTCTCCTCAAGAGCGGCTGGCGGTGACCCGGTCGGTTCGCCGCGCGGGCGTGCCGAGCGTGGCGAACACGCGATCGACGACGGCGAGCGTCTCCTCGACCTCGGCCGCAGTGTGCACGGCGGAGACGTAGAACCGCCCGTCGGGAAGGATGTAGATGCCCTCGTCGAGCGCGCCCCGGAGGAACTCACCGAGGAGCTCGGCATCGCCGTCGAGGGTGTCCCGGTAATCGCGCAGCTCGGTCCGCCGGGTGAAGTGGACGGTGAACGCCGCCCCGAAGCCGGTGACGAGCACCGGCAAGCCGTGCCGCTGCCCGAGGGCGCGGATGCCCTCCATCAGCGCCTGGCCGGTCCGGTTCGCCTGCGTGAGGGCGACGCCGCCGTCCCTCGCGAGCTCCTCCAGCGTCGCGTCGGCGATCGCCAGCGACAGCGGATTGCCGTTGAAGGTGCCCCCGAACGCGACGCCCGCGCCGTGGAGCTGCTCCATGATCTCCCGGCGGCCGGCCACCACCGACAGCGCGGCGCCGCCCGCCACCGCCTTCCCGAAGGTCGAGAGATCCGGCGTGACGCCGAAGTGCGCCTGGGCTCCGCCGAGCGCGATCCGGAAGCCGGTGATCACCTCGTCCATGATGAAGAGCGTGCCGTGCCGGCGGCAGAGGTCGCGGACGCCCTCGAGGTAGCCGGGCGCCGGCATGAGGCACCCGCTGTTGCACAGGACCGGCTCCATCATGACGGCCGCGATGCGGTCGGGATGCGTCCGGAACAGACCCTCGAGCACCGCCAGGTCGTTCCACGGCGCGACGAGCACGTTGTCCACCACGTTCGGGACCTGGCCGAACGACCCGGGGATCACGTTCGGCGTCTCGCGGGGCCCCAGCCCCTCGCGCGGGTGGTAGCTCACCAGCGCGCCGTCGATCCAGCCGTGGTAGTGCCCCTCGAACTTCAGAATGAGATTGCGCCGCGTGAAGGCCCGCGCGAGGCGATGCACGAGCTGGACGACCTCGCTGCCGCTCGAGCTGAACGCCACCCGCTCCGCGGAGGGCACCGCGGCCTGGATCCGCTCGGCGACCGAGATCTCGAGCTCGTGCTGGGCGCCGTAGGTGAACGGCCGCTCGGCGGCGCGATGCGCGGCGGCGACGAGAGCGGGGTGCGAGTACCCGAGGATCACCGGCCCCCAGGCCGCCGCGTAGTCGACGTACCACTGGCCGTCGGCGTCCTGCAGCCGCGGGCCCACGCCGCGGGTGAAGTAGAGGGGAACGGGGGCAGTCCCGCGGACTGGGCTCGAGACCCCACCGGCCAGGGATCGGCGGGCGCGCTCGAGAAGGGCTCGGGATCGGTCGAATGTGCGCATGGTGGCTCCTCTGGTTGGGGTCAGACTGTGCCGTCCGGACAATTCTAGGCGGTTCGGACCCGCGGGGAAACGTCCCGAAAGCGGAGCCCGACTCGGTCTAGGGCTTGATCCTCCAGCGGAAGGCGCCGAGAAGGCTCGCGAAGTCGTCCGTCCAGGGACGGAGATCCGGCGGCGGCACGGGCGCCGCCCACAGGGAATCGTGCGCGAGCGCCCCGAGATCCGCCTCCCGGCGCGCCATGATCAGCCAGTGGGACTGCACCTTCCCGGTGCGCCGGTCGGCCTCCGCGATGTGGGCGTCGTCGCGGGTCCGCGCGACGAGCCCGGCGGCGCCGGCGATCGCGCCCAGGACGGGCGCCAGCTCGAGGTGGCGGTTCGAGATGTTGAAGACGAGCACGCCGCCCGGCGCGAGCTTGGTCAGGTAGAGCCGGACCGCGTCGAGCGTGATGAGGTGCATGGGCGGCGCGTCCGAGCTGTAGGCGTCGAGGATGATGAGGTCGTAGGCACCGTCGGGCGCCCGGGCGAGCGTGAGCCGGGCGTCGCCGAGGACCACGAAGAGCGTCGGTGGGCAGTCGCGCAGGAACGTGAAGAAGTGCGTGTTTCCCGCGATGCGGCGCACGGTGGGATCGATCTCGTAGAACGTCCAGCGCTGCTCCGGCGTTCCGTAGCACGCGAGCGATCCGGCGCCCAGGCCCACGACGGCAACCGCCCGTCGCGTGGTCGAGCCCTCGGTCGCCGCGAAGAACTGGCCGAGGGGCCCGTTTCGATGAAAGTAGGTGAGGGGCTCCCGCCGCCGATCCGGAGCGAGCGCCTGCATCCCGTGCAGCGTGGTTCCGTGCAGCAGCAGATGGTACTGGTCGCCCGGGACGCGGGTGACCCGCGAGACGCCGAAGAAGCTCCGCTCCGCGTAGATGAGCTGGCCTTCATCGCCGCGGTAGACCGCGCCCCCGACCATGAGGACGGCGAGACCCAGCGCGAGGCGGACCGGGCGCCGCCAGAAGGCAACGGACAGGATCGTCACGAGGCCCACGGACGGGCCTATCACCTCGGGCCCGAACCCGCGGCGATCGAGCTCCACGAGGAGCCCGACGGTGACGACCCCGAGACACAGGGGCAGGACCACGTCGAGCACCTGGCGCACGCCGCCTTGCCACGCCGCACGCGGCCGGGTCGGCAGGAGGGGAAGCAGCGCGAGGACCAGCGGGTACTCGAGGACGTTCGTGAACAGCATGGGCGCGACGAGAGCGGTGAATGCCCCGCCCACGACGCCGCCGATCGCCAGCCACAGGTAGAACTCCGTGAGGTGGCGCGGGTCGGGTCGGTCCTGCGCGAGCTCCCCGTGGCAGACCATGGCGGCCACGAAGAAGGCCACGAGGTGCGTCGGGATCACGAGGGCCAGCGGCTCGTTTGCGCGGGCGACCAGCACGAGCACGAGCGGGAGGAGGGCGATGGGAAGCGCCTCGACCCAGATCCGGTGCGGGACGATCCGCCGCCGGCCGAACACCAGGGCGAGCGTCAGGAGGTAGATCGCCAGCGGCACGATCCAGAGGAGCGGGACCGCCGCGATGTCCGTCGAGATGTAGGTCGTGACGCTCAGCATCAGACTGGATGGGACGGCGGCGAGCGCGACCCAGCGGGCCCGGCGGCCAGCGGTGATCGGGGCGCTCGCGAAGTCGCCGCCCATCCCGTCGAGCGCGGTGTGCGCGGGGTGGCCGATTGGCACGCTCGTCGGCGCGGATCGCGTGCGCCAGAGGGCGAGCGCGCAGCCGGCGGCCAGTGCCATCAGGCCGCCGTATCCCCACGCCCAGATTCGGCTCTGGACCCCCAGCGGGAAGAGCCGCTCCACGAGCAGGGGGTAGCACAAGAGCGCCAGCAGGCTGCCCGCGTTGCTCGCCGCGTAGAGGACATAGGGATTGCGCGCAGCCGGGTGGCCCGTCGTGGCGAACCACGCCTGGAGGACCGGGCTCGTGGCCGAGACCGCGAAGAAGGGCAGGCCGACGGCGACCGCCAGCAGCGCGAGCAGCCAGGGGATGGGGCTCGAGTCCCCGGGCGGGATCCAGCCCGATGGCAGCGCGATCGGCAGCGTGACGAGCGGCACCAGGAGGATCGCGAGGTGGAGTCCCGCCTGGCGGCGCGCGCCGAGCCACCGCACGGTGAGGTGTGCGTAGGCGTAACCGACGAGCAAGGTCGCCTGGTAGAACACCATGGCGGTGTTCCAGACGGCCGGCGCGCCGCCGAGGAGCGGCAGCGCCATCCGCGCGAACATGGGCTGGACCAGGAAGAGGAGGCTGGCGCCGAGGAAGATCGTCGCCCCGAACAGGATCAGCACGCGGGCTCGGCCGTCCGGCGCTCGGCGGATCCGGCCGCGGGGGCACGGCCGAGCCGGGTGCATACTGGAGACGTTTCGAGCCGCGTCGCGCGATCCGCGGGAGGAGGAACACGGATGGGCTTCCTGATCCGGGTGCTGGTCAACGCTCTGGCCATCTGGCTCGCCACCGAGGTCGTCCCCGGTATCGAGGCCCCCAGCGCGGCCACGGTCATCGCCGCGGCGCTCGTGCTCGGCCTGGTCAACGCCATCGTTCGGCCGGTCCTTCTCGTGCTGACGCTACCACTCACCCTCGTCACGCTCGGCCTGTTCCTGTTCGTCCTGAACGCCATCTGCCTCTGGCTCACCTCGGCGGTGGTGCCGGGGTTCGACGTGCGGGGATTCTGGCCGGCCTTCTGGGGGGCGCTGATCGTGAGCGCGCTCAGCTGGGCGGTGAACGGGTTCGTCAGCGACCGTGGCCGCGTGGTGGTCATCACCCAGCGCGAGGGTCTCCCACCGCACCGGTAGACTGCCGCGCCGGGCGTTACGGCCTCACCAGGGCCGGGTCTCGCCGTGGCGCAGGATCCAGATCCGCTCCGAGTCGAGACTGAGGCGCCGCGCCTCCGTTTCGGTGCGCACCGGCGGCTCGCCGAGCGGCTCATCGGCGAGGTTGAAGGTCCCCCAGTGGATCGCGACCAGGCGGCGCGCGCGAATGTCCTCGAAGACCTGCAGGGCTTCCTCGGGGGTGACGTGCGAGAAGCGCATCATGGCTCGGGGCATGTACGCGCCGATCGGGATCGCCCCGAGGTCGAAGGGCCCGAAGCGCCGGCCGATCTCCTGGAAGATCGGCGCGTAGTAGCCCGTGTCCCCCGCGAAGTAGAAGCGCCGGTCCTGCCCCAGCACCGCCCAGCTGGACCAGAGCCGGTGGTTCTGGTCAAAGGGGGTGCGGGCGCTCCAGTGCTGGGTCGGCAGGCAGACCACGGTCAGGCCCTTGACGGTGCGGCTCTCCCACCAGTCGAGCTCGTCCACTCCGTCGATCCCGAGCTCTGCGAACCACGCCTTCAGCCCGAGTGGCACGAGGAAGCGAGGCCGATGCACGTCCCAGAGACGCTTCACCGTCGGCGCGTCGAGATGGTCGTAGTGATCGTGGGAGATGACCACGAGGTCGATCGGTGGCAAGTCCTCGAACCGGAGCCCCGGCGGCGTCACCCGGCGCGGCCCGGCGAAGGCAAACGGGCTCGCCCGCTCCGACCACTGGGGATCGGTCAGGATGCTGACTCCGTCGAGCTGCACCAGAAGGGTCGAGTGGCCGACCCACGTGACCGTCGGCTCGCCCGTATTCTCCCGCAGCGCCCGACCGTCGTTCGCGACGACAGGGAACGACTCGGGCTTGGAGAACGTCGACTTGAAGAGGCGCGGAATGACGAAGCTCCAGCGCGTCCAGAAGTCGGGGCGCGCGTACTCGGGATTGAGGTTTCGGTACCCGTGCTCGAGGTGGTGGGTCGGCCCATCGGGCATCGGGCCTCCCGTACCCTGGCATGCCACCATGAGGAGCGGAAGGCAGGTCAGGAGGAGCGGGAGCCCGGACCGCACGTCGCGAGTATACGCGAGGGCCGCGGCGTTCCCGCTTGGCCCGCGCGGCCGGGAGGGGTATCGGGTTCGTGATGGATCAGGGCACGCGCGTCCCGGCCCATGAGCGCCGCCCACGAGGCTCGGCTATGCGAACCCGAGCGAGTGCGGGCCTGCCTCGACCACTTCCGAGCCGGGCGCCCGGGCCCCCAGCTTGATGCCCCGGACCGCGGCAGTTTGAAGTACGCTCCTCGCGTGAGTCGGAACGGCCACCACCACCGCCTCGTCGACGCGTGCGCCCGTCCGGGCTGCCCCGTCTGCGGGTGTCTCCGGGACGCAGCGACTCGCCATCTCGGGGCAGTCCTGGCCGAGCACGTGACGGACCCCGTGTCGCGGGCTCGACTGGCCTCGGCGTGGGGCTTCTGCGCCGCCCACGCGACGGCGCTGTCCGAGATGCCCGACGCGGCGCTAGGGACCGCGATCGTGTACCACGCCCTCGTCGAGCAGGCATCCCGGTGGCTCGACGAGGCGGCGCGCGCGACGGCGACACCGGCTCGGCGGCGCGGCTGGCGGGCGCTGGTCGGGGGGTCGCGCTCGAACGGGCGCGCGTCTCGCTCACGTCTGGAGCGCTGCCCCGTGTGCGTGGAGCTCGTCACCGCCGAGGCGGGCTATCTGGACGGGCTCCTCGACGGGCTCGCGGTCGTGGACCTTCGCCGTGCCTACGCGGTCTCGGACGGCCTGTGCCTCCCGCATCTCGACCTCGCCGTGGCGCGGGGCGGACGACGACCCGAGACGGCGCAGCTCGTCGCGCTCACGCGCGAGAAGCTCCGGACGCTCGCCGAGGAGCTCAAGCAGTTCGTCGACAAGCACGATCACCGCGTCGCACGGCCGCGCTTCACCGACCGCGAGGCCGGAGCCTGGCGGCGCGCGCTCGCGCTCCTGGCCGGGCGGATGGAGCTGTTCGGGCCCGAGATGGAGCGGGACGACGGCATGCGCGGGGCCCGGGCCGCGCGGGCGAGGAGGATGTCGTGAGCCACGAGGCGATCCCGGGCCTCCGTCGCGTGCTGATCGGCATGGTGCATCTCCTCCCGCTGCCGGGAAGCCCGCGCTGGGCTGGCTCCATGGACGAGATCGTGGAGCGCGCCGTCGCCGATGCGCGCGCCATGGAGGCCGGCGGCTTTCACGCCTGCCTCGTGGAGAACTTCGGGGACGCGCCGTTCAGCGCGGGGCGTGCCGATCCGGCGAGCGTCGCGGCGATCTCGGTGGCCGCCGCCGAGGTGCGCCGCGCGGTGGCGCTGCCGGTGGGCATCAACGTGCTCAAGAACGACGCCCAGTCGGCGCTGGCGGTGTCGGCGGCGGTGGGCGCCGCCTTCGTCCGGGTCAACGTCCACGTCGGTGCGGTGGTCGGGGACCAGGGCGTGCTCCAGAGCGACGCCTACGGGACGCTCCGCTACCGGCGCCTTCTCGGGACCTCGACCCGGCTCTTCGTCGACGTGGGCGGCAAGCACGCCGTCCCGCTCGCCCCGGTCGAGCTCGAGCAGGTGGCGCGCGACGCCGCGCACCGGGGCCTCGCCGACGCCCTCGTCGTGTCCGGCGTCGCGACCGGCGAGCCGACGCCGCTCGGCGACGTGAAGCGCGTGCGGGCCGCGGTCCCCGAGCGGCCGATCCTCGTGGGCTCGGGCGTCGAGCCCGACACGGTGGTGGAGCTGCTCCGGGTGGCGGACGGCGCCATCGTCGGGACCTGGATCAAGCGCGACGGTCGCACGACGGCGCCCGTCGACCGGGAGCGCGTCGCCGCGCTCGCCCGCGCCGCGCGGACCGAGTAGGCGACGCGCGGGCCGCGCCGGCGGTCCGCCTCGTGGTGTCGCCCGCCGAGCGCATCTCGCCGCCCGCGGTGAGCCGGATGCCTTCGCATCGGGTGCGCGAACGCCGAAGCTCGGGCTGCGCCGATTCCGTCTAGACCGCCAGCCACCCGGTCCGGCGAGACTGGCGGACCGCATCGAGGACGCGCTGGACCGCCAGGCCGTCGCGGAACGTCGCGGCCGGCGCGACGGGCGCGCTATCCAGCACGGACTGCACGAGGTGGTCCACCAGCCGGACGAACGACAGACCCCAGAGCGAGACGTACTGCATGCCCGGCGGGGTCGGCAGGGTCTCCGGCTCGGTCAGCTCCGCCAGCGGCTCCCCGAGACGGCCGCCCCAGAGCCGGTCCGCCTCGTCGAGGACGAGCGAGCCCGCGTCCCCCCAGACCTCGATGCGCGGCCCGACGGTGTGAGTGGCGACGGCGCTGAGCACGATGGTGCCGATCGCGCCGGACCGGAAGCGGAGCGAGAACGTCGAGAACTCGTCGGCGGTCACGCGACGTCGGCCATGCCCGTCGGGCGACGGTCGCTCCGGGACGAAGGGGACGGCGGTGCCGGTGACGGCGACGATGTCCCCCAGCCAGTAGCGGAGAAGGTCCACTTGGTGCGACCCGACGGCGCCCAGGAGGCCGCCGCCCTGCGCCTCGTCGAACCACCAGCTCCAGGGCTTTGCGGGATCGTGGCGGCCCGCGTTGACCACGGTCAGGAGGACATGGCGCGGGGTTCCGATGAAGCCGTCCTGGATCAGCTGCCGCGCCCGTCGGCGGTTGGGGTTGAAGCGGAGCTCGTGATCGATCACGTGAGCGCGGCGCGCGCGGTCGCCGTGGGCGAGCATGTCCTCCGCCTCCGCGGCTGACATCGCCATGGGCTTCTCGCAGAGGACGTGGCGGCCGGTGGCGAACGCCGCCAGCGCCATCGGATGATGGAGGGCCGGCGGCGTGGTGATGCTCACGAGGTCAAGATCGGACTCGATCAGCTTTCGCCAGTCGTCGAAGGCGTGCGGCACGCCGAGGCCGTCGGCCGTTTTCTTCGCCTTGCCGGGCGTTCCGCTCGCGACCGCGACGACCTCGGCGCGCGGATTGGCGCGAAACGCCGGGATCTGGACGAGCGCGCCGAAGCCGGTACCGATCACGCCGACGCGGAGCCGTGAGGCCATCGGGGGGTTCCTCCCAGGAGTCTCAGCCGGACGGGGGGTCAGGGGGCGTGGAGCGCGGCCAGAATCGCGCGGCCGAAGGCGTCGACGCGCCAGCGCCGGAGCCCGGGCACGTCCCGGAGGCCCGCGAGGTCGGTCGGCGGGTCGAGCGCGAGCGCGTCGATCAATCGCTGCGGGAGGAGGACCCCCGGATCGAGGCCCGATGCTTCGGCGGCCTCGGTCCGCCATTTCTTGAGCGTCTCCGCCCGCTGCCGGCTGGCGATGGTCACGATGGGGCGCACCGGGCGCGGCGTCCGCGGCGGCTCGGGCAAGCGCTCGGTGAGCCCCCGGGCCGTCGCCGCCAGCAGGCCCTCGCCGTACCGCTCGACGAGCCGCGGGCTGAGGCCGGGCACCCCGACGAGCGCGGCCGCCTCGGCCGGCGGACGCTCGGCGAGCGCGACGAGGGTCTCCGGGCTCAACACCTTGAAGGGTGGCCGGTGCTCGGCGCGCGCCCACGCCTCGCGCTGGAGATAGAGGACTCGGAGGACCGCCAAGCCGCGCGGCGGAAGCCGTGACGCACCCCGGATCCGCCGGTATCCATCCTCTTCGGATGGCCGCTCGGGGACGGCGAGCGCGGCCAGCGCCGCGCACTCCTCCTCGAGCCAGCTCTCGCGGTCGATCGCGCGCAGGTCGGCGAGCAGGCGCTCCCGGAGCGTGATGAGGTGCCGTACATCCTCGGCGGCGTAGTGCTCCTGCGCGGGCGTCAGCGGACGCCGGGCCCAGTCCGTCTTCTGCTGGGACCGCGCCGGTTGGACGTCGAGGTACTTCAGAAGCAGCCGCTCGAGGCCGAGCTCGCGGACGCCGAGGAATCGGGCGGCCAGCATCGTGTCCCAGAGGCCGGCGAAGGCGAGCCCGAACCGGCGCTTCAGGTACACCACGTCGTTGTCCCCGCTGTGGAGCACCTTCACCGTGCCCGGATCGGCGAAGAGCCGGCGCAGCGGGTCGAGGTCGACGAGCTCGAGCGTGTCGAGGAAGAAGACGCGGCCCTGCGGGTCCGCGACCTGGATCAGGCAGAGTCGCTCGGGGTAGTGGTGAAGGCTGTCCGCCTCTGTGTCGACGGCGATCGCCGCGACGCCCTGGAGGTCCCGGGCGAGCGTCTCCGCCTCGTCAGCGGTCCGGATCCAGACGGGAGCGGGCCACACGCATCCAGGATACCAGGAGGCGCTCGACGACTGAACCGCCGCGCCGCCGCCCCGTCGGCCCCTGCGCGCGGGCCGGCGGAGGAGCCGCCCGGTCAGTCCTCCTCGGTCCAGCGCTCCATCAGGCGTGTGCCGAGCGACCGGTGACCGAGGAAGAAGTACGTGATCATGGCGACCGACGCGAGCAGGTTCCCGATCGCCACGTTCCACCAGGGCAGCGCACCGGCGAGGAGGGCGTCGAGAGCCTGGAGGAACCCGAAGAAGAAGACCTGGAAGCAGAGGAAGAGGACCAGGAGCCCCAAGAGGAGCCGCGGCTCACGCTCGGCGGCCATGAGAAAGGCAGCCACCGCGATCCCGAAGAAGGCGAACACCGCGAAGTGGAAGACGGTGTAGCCGACCACCACGTCCAGGCGCGGGATCAGAAGCTCGGGATCACGGAGTCCCTCGAGCACCGCGGCGCCGAGAAGCGCGGGTGTGTGGAGCGGGCGGAGTCGCACGGCGTCGTAGAGGAGGAACCAGACCGCGACCACCGAGCCGCCGAGAAGCCCGGCCACGATGCCCTCGCGAACGACGTCGACCCACCGGCCGATGAGGCTCCGCGCCAGGCCCCGGTGGCGCCGGTGGAAGTAGTAGAGCATCGCGGCGGAGGCGACGAGGTTCCCGGCGAGGATCTCCCACCAGGCGAGGACCCCCAGCACTGGCAGCGCCCAGAACGCGATCAGTGCCAGGAAGAAGACCTCGAACGCCGCGAAGAAGATGAGGAGCGCCAGCACCATCGCCGGCTCGCGCTCCGCGCTGGCCACCAGGTACGCCGCGACGAGACCGACACCGATGAACCCGAGACCGTGAAGGATCGTGTAGCCGAGGACCGGGCCCGCCGACACCGTCGCAAGATTCGGATCGCGGATGCCCTTCAAGATCGCCGAGCCCAGGATCGCCGGAGTCTGGAGCGGCGCGCCGCCCCCCACGTCGAACAGCAGGATGAGGATCGCCACGGCAGCGGCGCCGATCAGGCCCGCCACGATCCCCTCGCGGACGATCCGGCTCTCAGGTGCCATGCGCGGCCGCCTCCGCCCCGGCGAGGGGCGCCTCGCCATCCTCGCGCGCCTCGGGCCCCGCCCACCGGAAGAACACCACGGTCCCCGCGGCGAGATATCCGAGCATCCCGCCCACCCACATGAGGAGCCCCGCCACCTCCTGATCCGCCCGGGGGGCGAGCGGCCACGCCGGGCTGGTGCCCACGTAGAACGGATAGAGAACGTCCTCGGCGAGGGTGATCGGCGCGGCGATCGCCATCATCGGAATCGTGGCCAGGAACAGGTAGAGGAGCTGGGCGGGCGGGCTTGGCCGCGGCCACTCCGGCGCCGGGCCGGCGATCGGCCACCAGAAGAGGAGCCCCGCGACGAGGAACGAGATGTGCTCGAGCGCATGGAGGGCGTTCACGCGGAGGGCAGCGTCGAACGCCAAAGGCACGTGCCACGCCACCTGGACCGCGGACGCGAGGGCGAGCGCGGTGAGCGGACGGGTGAGCCACCAGCCGAGGCGTCCGATCACGGGCGCGCGCGCGACCGGCGAGAGCAGCCAGGGCGGGAGGCCCAGGAGCCACAGGAGCGGCACGACCAGCATGAGCAGGAGGTGCTGGACCATGTGCGCCGACAGCGCGGCGTGCTCCGCCCACCCGGCGAGCGGCCCCAGCACCGCGCCGGCCAGGATCCCTGTGCCGGCGAGGAACGCCGCGACGCGGCCGCGGGCCGGCGGCGGTCCGAGGCGGAAGCGGCGCCGCAGGACGCCCGTCGCCAGGAGGTAGCCGGCCAGCACCACCTCCAGCCCGAGGGCGATCTCCGGATGCCAGTGAAACTCGGTCATCGACGTCATCCGGCTCCCGGCGGGACCACGCCCGTCGTGCCGATGTGGCCGAAGAGCCAGAGCAGCGCCACCGCCAGGCCGATCACGATGATGAGCGGCCCGACGAAGACGTAGGAGAACCAGGCGTGATCGAACCGGAGGTGCATGTAGAACATCGCGACCAGGCTGAACTTCAGGGTGGACAGGATCAGCAGGACCGGCACGAGGACGCGGGCCAGGGCCGGGACGTAGAAGATCCAGACCTCCATGACGGTGATCGCCACGAGGAAGGCCGCCACGACGAGATAGGTGCGCGGCCCGGCGCCGGTGTGCGCGACGCCGGCCGCGAGGCCGGTCTCCGCGCGATGGCCCTGACCCCCGGAGGATTGTCCGCTCACGTCCGTCGTCCCCCTCCGCGTCCTTCCACCTATTGGCCGATCCTACTGGATCAGGTAGACCAGGGTGAAGATCGCGATCCACACGACGTCGACGAAGTGCCAGTAGAGCCCGGCCATGTCGACGAGCGCCTCGTCCCGCACGCCCAGACGCCCGCGCGTCAGGAGATACCAGAGCGTCGACAGCCAGATCACGCCCACGGTGACGTGGGCGCCGTGGAAGCCCACCATGACGTAGAAGGTCGCGGCGAACAGGTTCGTGGTGAGCCCGAGCCCCTCGTGGACGAAGTGGCTGAACTCGAACACCTGGCCCGCGAGGAACAGGCCTCCCAGCGCGGCGGTCGAGAGGAGCCAGCGGCGCGCGCCGCGCGCGTCCCGCCCCTGGATGGCCGCGACACCGAGCACCATCGTGAGGCTCGACATGAGGAGGATGAACGTGCTCACCGTGATGAGCGGCACGTTCAGGATCTCGTGCGGATAGGGGCCCTGGAGGCTCCGTCCGCGGTAGACCATGTAGGTTGACACCAGCGTGCCGAAGAACAAGCACTCCGAGCCGATGAAAACCCAGATGCCGAGCTTCCGGTGGTCCAGGCCGGTCGCGCCGACGTGGGGATCCTCGTGCGCGTCGCCGGGGTGCGCGATGTCGCTCGCGCGCGCGGGGACCAGCTCCGTCGCGAAGGCGAGGACGGCGAGCAGCGTCAGGATCGCGCCGACGATGACCACGCCGAGATGCAGGAGCGCGCCGGACACCAGGACGGTGATCGCGAGCGCGGTGAGGATCGGCCAGTGGGACGGCGCCGGCATGTGGATCGATCCCACCGGGGTGACGAGGGCGCGGAGATCGGCGAGCCCCGGGCCTCGCGCGTCCGGGTGCTTCGTCAGCCAGAGGGCGTCGCGCCGGCGGACCGTGGGGAGCGTCGCGAAGTTGTACTCGGGCGGCGGCGAGGGCAGCGCCCACTCGAGGGTTCGCGCATCCCACGGGTCCGGTCCCGCGACGGCGCCGCGACGCAGGCTGCGGCCGATGTTGGCGAGGAAGACGAGGATCGCGACGCCCTGGGTGATGGCGCCGACGGTGGCGACCAGGTTCCAGAAGTCCCAGCCGAGCCCCGGCGCGTAGGTATAGATCCGCCGCGGCATTCCCATCAGCCCCAGGAAGTGCATGGGAAAGAACGTCAGGTTGAAGCCGATCAGGATGAGCCAGAAGTGGATCTGACCGAGCCGCTCGTCGAGCAGTCGGCCCGTCATCTTCGGGAACCAGTAGTAGACCCCCGCGAACAGGGCCAGCACCATGCCGCCGAACAGCACGTAGTGAAAGTGCGCTACCACGAAGTAGGAGTCGGTCTGCTGGAGGTCCACTGGCGGCGAGGCGTGCATGATGCCCGACAGGCCCCCGATCGTGAACATGGCGACGAACGCCGCCGCGAAGCAGAAGGGCGTCCTGAGCCGGAGCGACCCGCCCCACAGGGTCGAGAGCCAGTTGAAGATCTTGATGCCGGTGGGGATCGCGATGAGCATCGTCGTCAGGGAGAACGCGGAGTCGGCGATCGGCCCCATGCCGACCGCGAACATGTGGTGCGCCCAGACGCCGAAGCCCAGGAAACCGATCAGCGCCGTCGCGTAGACCATCGAGGGATAGCCGAACAGGGGCTTTCGCGCGAACGTCGGAAGCACCTCGGAGACGATCCCCATCGCCGGCAGGATGAGGATGTAGACCTCGGGATGCCCGAAGATCCAGAAGAGATGCTGCCAGAGCAGCGGGGAGCCGCCGCCGGATGGGATGTAGAAGGAGGTCCCGAAGAAGCGGTCGAACATGAGGAAGATGAGCGCGACCGTGATGGGCGGGAACGCGAGCAGGATCAGGACGTTGGTGACGAGCGTCGTCCAGACGAAGATCGGCAGCCGGAGGAACGTCATGCCGGGCGCCCGGAGGTTGAGGATCGTCACCAGGAAGTTCAAGGACGCCAGGATGCTCGACGTCCCCAGGAAGACGAGGCCGAGAAGCCAGAAGTCCGAGTTTGGCCCGACCGAGAACGGTCGCGAGGTGAGGGGCGCGTAGCCGAACCAGCCGGCGTCCGGCGGCGTCCCGGTGAGCCAGCTCGCGTTCAGGAAGAGGCCGCCCAGCAGGAACACCCAGTACGAGAAGGCGTTGAGCCGCGGGAACGCCACGTCCCTCGCGCCGATCATGAGCGGGATGAGGTAGTTGAAGAAGGCGGCCGAGAGCGGCATCACGGCGAGGAACACCATGCTGGTCCCGTGCATGGTGAAGAGCTCGTTGAAACGCTGGGCGCCGACGAGCTGCCCGTCGGGCCGCGCGAGCTGGAGCCGCATCACGAGGGCTTCCAGCCCCGCGATCAGGAAGAAGGCCAGGGCCGACGTGCCATAGAGGAGGCCGATCCGCTTGTGGTCGACGGTCGTGAGCCAGCTCACGAGCCCGCGCGCCTCGGCGGCCGGCGCGGCGTGGGCGGCCATCGAGACCGGCACCGCGTGACCACCCGCCCCGGACGCGCCCGCGGTCGCCACTACCGGAGGCTCAGGAGGTAGGCGACCAGGGACGCCACCTCCGGGTCGGAGAGCTTTTGCTCGGGCATGATGGATCCCGGTTTCACGTCCGGTGCGTGCCGCACCCAGCGCGCCAGGTTCTCCGGGGTGTTCGGCAGGATGCCACCGGCGATGGTCTTGCGCGAGCCGAAGTGGGTGAGATCGGGCCCGATCCCGCCGCCCGATACCCCCCGCACCGTGTGGCAGCCGACGCACGTGCCCATGAGGTAGATCCGCAGGCCGGTGGCGGCGGGGGAGCCGTCCGGCGGCGTTGCGGCCGGCTCCTTCTGCTTGGCGACCCAGGCGGTGAAGGCCTCCGACGTCTCCACCACCGCCCGGTGACGCATGTTCGCGTGCGACGCGCCGCAGAACTCGGCGCACTGGCCGTAGTACTCGCCCGGCGTATCGGCGGTCAGGACGATCCGCGTCAGGCTGCCCGGGATGGCGTCGCGCTTGCCGCCGAGCCCCGGCACCCAGAAGCTGTGGATGACGTCGGTGCTGGCGATCTCGAGGCTCACCGGGCGGCCGACCGGGAGATGGAGGTCGGTCGCCGTGACGATCCCGAGCTCGGGGTACTGGAACTCCCACCACCACTGGTGCCCGACGACCTTCACGCGGAGCGCGTCCTTGGGCGGCATGGCCTGGGTCCGGAAGATCGCCGCCACGGTTGGGAAGGCGATGAAGCTGAGGATAACCGCCGGGATCAGCGTCCAGATGATCTCGAGCACCGCGCTGCCGCGCACCTGCCGGGGGAGCGATGCCCCGGGATCGCGCTCGCGGAAGCGGAAGACGGCGATCAGCAGGAGCGTCTGGACGACGAGGAAGATGACGGTGTCCCACCGGAGAATCTGCAGGAAGATGCGGTGCGAGATCCAGCCGAAGTCGGATCGCGGCAGGAGCGTCGTCGCCGGCGAGTCCAGGAGGCCGCAGCCGGCCAGGGCGAGAAGGGACGGCAGCACGACAAGGCCCGGAATCCGGGCCGGCCGAGCGCGGGGGGTCGGTTCCGATTCCATGTGGCTCACGTCCGGAGGAGTCGGATCAACGAGCGCCGGGCACCAGCCTAGCGCAAACCCGGCCGGCCTGCCAGCCGCGACCCGTCAGTGCATGATCGCGCCGCCGGCCAGGTTGATCGCCTGCCCGGTGACGTAGCCGGCCGCGTCCGAGCCGAGGAACGCCGCCAGCTCCGCGACGTCATCGGCCGTCGCGACGCGGCGGAGTGGAATCTGGGCCGCGCGCTCGGCGATGCCGCCCGCATGCAGCGCCGGATCGTAGGTGCCGTCGGGCCGTCGTCCCAGATAGTCGAGCCGATCGGTGTCGGCCGAGCCCGGGCAGATCGCGTTGACGGTGATGCCGTTGGGCGCGAGCTCCATGGCCAGGGCCTGGGTGAACCCGATCACGCCGAACTTCGACGCGCAGTACGCGGCCAGGCGCGGGTACCCGACCTTGCCGCAGTTCGAGGACATGTTGATGATGCGGCCCCGCGTCCCGCGCGCCACCATGAGCCCGGCAACCGCCCGGCTGCAGAGATAGGTGCCGGTGAGATTGGTCTCCAGGACCGTGCGCCAGGCCTCCTCCGCGAGCTCGACCACCGGGACGCGGTCGGCGCCGGGTGGCGCGGCGGCGTTGTTGACGAGGATGTCGATCCGGCCGAACGTCCGGTCGGCCAGCTCGACCGCGCGCTGCACCTGATCCGTCGCGCGCACGTCGACCAGCGCCGTGACGGCGCGGCGGCCGGCGGCGCGGACCTCGTCGGCGACCGCCTCGAGCCCGCGCCATCCGGCGGTGGCCTTCGACGCCACCACGCGAACGCCCGCCGGCGTGACGTCCGTGAGCACGAGGTCCGCTCCCTCGCCCGCCAGCTTCCGCGCGATCGCGCGCCCGAAGCCGTTCTGTCCGCCGCTGCCGGTCACCATCGCCACCTTGCCCTCGAGCCGTCCCATCCACGTCCTCCTGGCGAGCCGTTCCGCCGATTTTCGGCGGCCATCATACCGTGGCCGGCTGTGGTACGCTCGCCCCGCACGCCCGGCGGTATCGCGACGCCGGCCTGCGGGGGTATGCGAGTGAGCAAGACCGCTCTCGGACGGGACTCGGTGCCGGGCCGCGTGATCCGCGAGATCGAGATCGCCGCGCGCCACGGCGCCGCGATCGAGGTGGCGCGCGGGCTCGTCCTGCGGGTGATCGACGTCGACGGCCAGCAGGTCGGCGACTTCGTCTGCTTCAACCGGGACGACCTCGGGGAGCGCTATTCGCCGCAGAACACGGTCCTCTTCAACCGCACCATCTATCCGAAGGTGGGCGCGGCCCTGGTCTCCGACCGGGGGCGACCGATGATGCGGCTGATCGCCGACACGGTCGGCGTGCACGACCTCATCTGCGGGTCCTGCAGCGAGGAGTACTACCGGAACCGGCTCGACTACACCGGGCCGCACCGGAGCTGCCGCTCGAACCTGGCCGAGTCGCTCGCGCCCTGGGGCATCGACCTCGCCGACGTGCCCTTCTCGTTCAACTTCTTCATGCAGTGGCCGGTGCAACCGGACGGAGCGGTCCGCCCGATGGCGGCGCCCTCGCAGGCGGGCGACTACGTCGACCTCCTGGCCGAGATGGACGTGGTGGCCGCCAACTCGGCGTGCCCCTCGGACATCACTCCGACCAACGCCCATCGGCCGACACCCATGCGGTTCGTGCTCTACGAGCCGGATCCGGGGGCCGTCCGGGCGTCGCGCTGACGCGCGTGCCTCCGCTGCCCGCGACGACGGATCATCCGGCCCGTCCGGTGATCCTGATCGTGGATGACGATCCGGGCATCCGCGAAGCCTTCCGTCTCGTCCTCGAAGAGGACTACGAGCTGCTCGAGGCCGCGGACGGGCCCCAGGCGCTCCGGCTCGTGCAGGGCATGCCCGTGGATCTCGTCCTGCTGGACGTGCGCCTCCCGGGCATGGACGGCATCGAGGTGCTCGAGCGGATCAAGGCGATCGACGAGCACGTCGAGGTGGTGCTGGTGACCGCCGTCCAGACGGTGCGGGCCGCGGTGGCCGCGATGAAGCTCGGGGCGCTGGACTACCTGACCAAGCCGTTCGACGAGGACGAGATACTCCCCCTGATCCGCCGGGCTCTCGAGCGTCACGCGCTCGACCGCGAGGTGGTGTACCTCCGGTCGGAGCTCGCGCGCGAGCGCGACTTCGACCAGCTGGTCGGGCAGCACCCGCTGATGCAGCAGCTCTACCAGCTGATCGGCGCAGTCGCCGGGAATCCCCTCACCGTGCTGATCACCGGGGAGAGCGGGACGGGCAAGGAGCTCGTCGCCCGCGCGATCCACCGGCAGGGTCCGCGTCGGGATGAGCCGTTCGTGCCGGTCAACGTCGCGGCGATCTCGGAGGCGCTTCTCGAGTCGGAGCTCTTCGGCCACGAGAAGGGCGCCTTCACCGGCGCCGTCGCGCGGAAGCTGGGGAAGTTCGAGCTGGCGCACCGCGGCACCTTGTTCCTGGACGAGATCGCGACCCTCCGCGTCGACCTCCAGGCCAAGATCCTGCGAGTGCTCCAGGAGCGAGAGATCGAGCGAGTGGGGGGCACCCGGCGAATCCCGGTCGACGTGCGCGTGATCGCGGCGACCAACGCCGACCTGCGCCGGGCGATCCAGGCCGGGACCCTGCGGGAGGATCTCTATTACCGGCTGAACGTCGTCCAGGTCGCGGTGCCTCCGCTCCGGGACCGGCGGGACGACATCCCGCTGCTCATCGACCACTTCGTCCGCCGGTCGAACCACCTCCTCCACAAGCGGAGCGTCGGCGTGTCCCCGGCCGCGCGCGACGTCCTCATGGCGTACGGGTGGCCGGGGAACGTGCGCGAGCTCCAGAACGTCATCGAGCGCGCGGTGGCCCTGGCTGCGGGACCGGTCGTGGAGGTGAAGGACGTGCCGCTCGACCTGATGCTGCCGGACATGCGTCAACTGGTGGGTGACCCCACGAACCTGCCGCTCCGCGAGGCCCGGGAGCAGTTCGACCGCCAGGTCATCCTCCGAGTGCTCGAGCGGGTGCGAGGGAACCAGTCGGAGGCAGCGCGGCTCCTCGGTCTCCACCGGAACTCACTCAAGAAGAAGCTGTTGGCCTGGGGAATCGACCCCGTGACTCTCGTATCTACCGGCCGATCCGACTGGGGAGGTGCACAGTAGACAGTGCAGTGTGCACAGTCCAGTGTGCACCGATCGGTAAAGACCTGATTCTCAAAGTCTCATCAACGTAGGTCCCCCCGGATCCGGGTAGGAAGTGCACAGGAAACAGTGCACTCACCACCGTCGATAGACGACATGGCGTCCTGGCGAAGGACTCACGATTTCGTTGCTGCAGCGCGCACTTCCGGGTTCCAGCTCCGTCCCCGATTCGCCGTGGCCCCGCCATTGCTTTCCATCTGCTCCCGACACCCACAAAACGCGCCCCTTGGTGGGGCGCATGGAGGAGACACGTCCATGGCCAAGCTCACGGCGATTCTCTTGCTCATCGCGACCTTCCTCATGGTGGCCCCGATCATCGAGTCGGGTACGCAGGGCCGAGCCCCGGTGTTCCAGGCGGTGGGTAACGCTTCGGAAGGTGCCGGCGACTAGGGTCTCAATCAGGTAGACCGCGATCCGGCCTGGCTGTCCAGCGCCACCGGTCTGTGGTCCGGCTGGCCCTGGAGGCTATCATGAGCGAGTGGTGTACCCAGAGGGCGATCGCGTCCACGTCGGCTGCGGGTCATCCCGCCAGGACGCTTGCAGCAGAGAGGGTCGCCCGAGGGATGGGGTACCCGGTTGGTAGCGCCGAGTCCACAGGAGCGGCGTGTCGCCGGGGTGGGGCGGCGGTGTGCCGGCTGGCTGTTCCTGGTGCTTTCGGTGCTCCTGGGTCTCGGACCCGGGGTGAGCGAAGCCCAGGAACCGGCCCAGCCGGGCGGAGCGTATCGTCGACCGCTCGCCGCTGATCCGTCCACGCTCGATCCCGCCCGCCAGCGGGACATCTACAGTCTGTCGGTCGGGCAGCAGTTGTTTGACGGTCTCGTGGAGTTCGATCAGACGCTCAGCATCATACCGGCGCTTGCCCAGTTCTGGATCGCCTCCCGCGACGGTCTGACGTGGACATTCACCCTTCGGAAGGGCGTCAAGTTCCACCATGGTCGGGAGATGACGTCGGATGACGTCGTGTATTCGTTCACCAGACTGCTCGACCCCCGCGTCCATTCCGGAGGGGCCGACCTGTTCATGAACATCCAGGGCGCGGCCGAGTTCCGCGATGGGCGCGCGAAACAGGTGAGCGGCCTCACGGCGCCGGACCGCTACACCGTCCGCATCGCGCTGACCGAAGCCCCCGTGCCCTTCGTGTCCATCTTGGCGGTTGGTCAAGCGAAGATCGTGCCGCGGGAGCTGGTAGAGGAGCAGGGTGAGGCCTTCGGGAACCAGCCGGTGGGCACCGGACCCTTCCGGTTCGTTC
>CAYXBJ010000125.1:0-73907 GCA_964463175.1 uncultured bacterium | reverse complement strand
CCGCTGGCGACTCGCCGCGGCCGGGGGATGGGGAGCCGGACTCCGTGGCCGCGCTCTCCCGGCGCGTGGGCTTCACGGGCGCTCCCGAGCTCCTGCTCCAGGCCCTGACGCACCCGTCTTACGCGCACGAGCATCCGCCCGCTCCGCACAACGAGGCGCTGGCCTTCCTGGGAGACGCGGTCCTCGGCCTCGCCGTCGCCGAGCTCCTCGTGGCGCGCGACCCCGGCGCGGGGCCCGGCGACCTCACCGTGCGGCGGGCGGGGATCGTTTCGGCGCGAGGCCTTGCCCAGTGGGCGCGCGAGCTCGGTGTGGACGCGTGCCTTCGGCTCGGGCGGGGGGAGGCGCAGCATGGCGGCCGCGAGAAGGAGTCGGTCCTCGCAAGCGCCCTCGAGGCGGTGGTGGCCGTGCTCTACCGTGCCGGCGGCCTCGCCGCCGTGCTTCCGCTCGTCCGTCGCCTCATGCCGAACGCGACGACGCCGAGCCAGGAGCGGTGATGCGGAGAGCCCGACGTCCGGTCCTCGGCGAGACCGCGTGATAGGCTGAAGACCGAGGAACGTCTGTGCCCTTTTGGTCCCGTCGCGTCCCCGAGGAATCCCCGAGCTGGGAGGAGCTGTTTCCGCTGGAAGCCATGCTGCGGAGCCAGCTCGACGACGTCCTGATCGTGCAAGAGCGACGACTGCTCGGCCGCTCCGTCGCCTTCGGGGGCCGCCTTCTGGTGTCGCCCGAGGCGGCCGTCGCGCGCCTGCGGCCGCGTCTGGCGCCCCACGGGTACACGCCGTTCCTCCGCGAGGATCAGGACACCGTCTGGGTGCACGCGGTGGCCCAGGCGGATGTGGCCGAGCCGACCCGGCCGCTCCTCCATCTCGGGCTCTTCCTGGCGACCGTGCTCACCACGCTCCTCGCGGGCACCCTGTCGCTCGGCGGGGTGTCACCGAGCGACCTGTGGCAGCATCCCGGCCGCCTCGTCGTGGGCCTGCCGTTCTCGATGTCTCTCCTCGCGATCCTGGGCGTGCACGAGTTCGGGCACTACACGTTTGGCCGCCTCCACGGGATGCCGGTCTCCCTGCCGTATTTCATCCCGGTGCCACCGCCGTTCTTTCTCGGCACACTCGGCGCCGTGATCCGGCTTCGCGGCGCGATTCGCGATCGCCGGGCGCTGTTCGACATGGCGGTGGCCGGGCCGCTCGCCGGCCTCGTCGTCGCGGTGCCCCTCTACATCCTGGGGCTCAAGCTGTCGTCGGTGGTGCATATGCCCCAGGTGGCCGAAGGGGGCTACGTCCAGTTCGGCGACGCCTTGCTCCCGAAGCTCCTCGAGCGCTTGACCCTCGGCGCGCTGCCGCCCGACTTCGACATCCTGCTCCATCCCGTCGGCGTCGCCGCCTGGTTCGGCTTTTACGTCACCGCGCTGAACCTCATCCCGGCGGGCCAGCTCGACGGGGGTCACATCGTCTACGCGCTGTTCGGCCGCCAGCACGCGCTCATCTCCAAGCTCGCGGTGGGCGGGCTGGTCGCGATCGGCATCGTCTTCGGCAGCTTCAACTGGCTGCTCTGGGCGGTCCTGATCGTCCTCCTCATGGGGTTCCGCCACGGTCCGACCATGGACGACATCACGCCGCTCGACGGCCGGCGCCGTGCCCTCGGGGTGTTCGCGCTGCTTCTCTTGGTGCTGCTCCTGCCCCCGGTCCCGCTCTCGGTGCACTGAGCGGGGGCGGCGGCCAGTCCCCCGCGAACTGGCAGGCCGTCGCGCGACTGGGCTAGGATGGAGGCCGCCTCCGGACGTGTCACCCGCCGGGGGACGACGGGAGGGAAGATCGTGCGTGTCGCGCTGGTCCAGATGAACAGCCGTGACGAGAAGTCCGAGAACCTCGAGCGCGGCGAGATGCTGATCGCCCAGGCCGCGGCCTGGGGCTCGGACCTGGTGGTGCTGCCCGAGCTGTGGACGTACCTCGGGCCCCGGAAGCGTCACGCCGAGGTGGCGGAGCCGATCCCGGGGGAGACCACGGAATTCCTCGCCCGGCTGGCCGGCCGCTACGGGTTCTGGCTCGTCGGCGGCTCGATCCTGGAGTCCGTCGAGGGGCAGGAGCGCGTCCACAACACGTCGATCGTGCTCAATCCGGACGGGGAGCTGGTCGCCCGCTACCGGAAGCTCCACCTCTTCGACGTCGAGGTCGACGGGACGACCTACCAGGAGTCGGCGACGATGGCGCCCGGCGAAGAGGTGGTCGTCGCCTCGCTCGCCGGCGTGCCGGTCGGCCTCACCGTGTGCTACGACCTCCGCTTCCCGGAGCTGTACCGGCGGCTCGCCGCGTGGGGCGCGCGGCTGATCACGGTGCCCTCCGCCTTCACGATGGACACCGGGCGGGATCACTGGGAAGTGCTGCTGCGCGCCCGGGCGATCGAGAACCAGGTCTACGTGCTCGCGGCCGCCCAGTGCGGGACCCATCCGCCGGGGCACGCGTGCTACGGGAACTCGATGATCGTCGACCCGTGGGGCACCGTCGTGGCCCGGGCCGGCTATCGCGAGGGCGTCATCGTCGCGGACGTCGATCTCGGCCACGCGGAGCGCACGCGCAAGACCCTGCCCGCGCTCGCGCACCGGCGCGCGGATCTCTTCACCTTCTAGCCCGGCCGGCCGCCCGTCGCCGGACGGACGGACTCGCGTCGGAAATCCGGGGGAGCCATGGCCGGGAATCTCGACCTGAAGGAGCTGGAAGATCTCGTCCGGCGGGACGAGATCGACACGGTGCTGACCGTCTTCCCCGACGTCCAGGGCCGGCTCATGGGGAAGCGCGTGGTCGGGCGCCACTTTCTCGGCCACGTCGCGGGCGAGGGCGTCCACGCGTGCGCGTACCTGCTCACCGTCGACGTCGACATGGAGCCCTTGCCGGGGTACAAGTTCGCCTCCTGGGCCACCGGCTATCAGGACATGAAGGCGGTCCCCGATCTCACGACGCTGCGCCGGATCCCGTGGCTCCAGAAGACCGCGCTCGTCTTCTGCGACCTCTACACCGAGGAGGGCGAGCCGGTCGAGGTGAGCCCGCGGCGCATCCTCCAGCGACAGATCGACCGGGCGGCCAAGCAGGGCTACCGGATCATGGTGGCCTCCGAGCTCGAGCTGTACCTCTTCAAGGAGACGTTCGCGGAGGCGCGCGCGAAGCGGTACCACGGACTCACGCCCGTCTCGCAGTACATCGAGGACTACCACATCCTCCAGACGACGAAGGAAGAGGGGCTGGTCCGCGCGATCCGGAACGGGATGGAGGCGGCGGCGGTGCCGGTGGAGTTTTCGAAGGGCGAGTGGGGGTGCGGGCAGGAAGAGATCAATCTCCGCTACGCCGAGCCCCTCGAGATGGCGGACCGTCACACGCTCTACAAGCACGGCGTGAAGGAGATCGCCCACGCCCAGGGCAGCTCGATCACCTTCATGGCGAAGTACGACATGGGCTCGGCGGGCTCGTCGTTTCACCTCCACTCGAGCCTGTGGGACCGCACCGGGAAGAAGAGCCTGTTCTACGAGAAGGGGAAGCGCTACGGCTCGGCCCTCTACGGGCACTGGCTGTCCGGACAGATGTCGATGGCCAAGGAGTTCGCCTACTTCTACGCGCCGTACGTGAACTCCTACAAGCGCTACCAGGCGGGCTCGTTCGCCCCGACGCGGATCGTCGCCGGCTGGGACAACCGCACGTGCGGCTTCCGGATCTGCGGCGAGGGTGGCGGCTTCCGCGTCGAGAACCGGATACCCGGCGCCGACGCGAACCCGTACGTCGCTTTCGCGGCGACCATCGCGGCCGGTCTCCACGGCATCCAGAAGAAGCTTCCCGCCCCCAAGGTCTACGAGGGGAACGCCTACGAGGACCCGAAGCTCCCGCAGGTTCCGAAGACGCTCCGCGAGGCCATCGCCGAGCTGGAACGGTCGCGGGTGGCGCGCGAGGCGTTCGGCGACGAGGTGGTCGAGCACTACCTCCACACCGCGCGCCTCGAGCAGCAGACCTTCGACCACGTCGTGACCGACTGGGAGCTGATGCGGGGCTTCGAGCGCATCTGACGGCCTCGATCGCCGTCATCGTCAACCCGGCCGCCGGCCCCCGCGGGCGCCGGACGGGGCACCGCCGGGTGGCTCTCGCCGAGGGCGTCCTCGGCGCGCGGGGCGTCCCGGGATCGGTGCACCTCACCGAGGGGCCCGGCCACGCGTACGAGATGGCCCGCGCCGCGGTGGCCGCGCGCGCGTCCATGGTCTGCGCCTGGGGCGGCGACGGCACGGTCAACGAGGTCACCCGCGCCGTCGCGGGCTCGGGCACAGCGCTCGGTATCGTGCCGGCCGGCTCCGGAAACGGGCTCGCCCGCGAGCTCGGGCTCCCGTGGGACCCGGCCCAGGCGCTCGGCGTCGCACTCGGTCGGCGAGAGCGCGTGATCGACGTCGGGGACGTCGAGGGGCACCTATTCGTCAACCTGGCCGGGATCGGGCTCGACGCGCACGTCGCCGCGCGGTTCAATGCCCGCCCCGGCGGCCGCCGCGGCGTCTGGCCCTACCTGACGATCGGCGTGCGTGAGATTTTCCGCTATCGCGCCCGGGAGTACACGATTCGCATGGGCGCCGAGACCTGGCAGGAGCGGGCCCTCGTCATCATCTGCTCGAACGCGCGCCAGTACGGAGGCGGGGCCGTGGTCGCCCCCGCTGCGCGACTGGACGACGGTCAGCTCGACGTCGTGACGGTGGCGCCGCGCCCGCCGCTCGTGGCGCTGCGCGACGGGCTCCATCTCTTCCGGGGTACGCTCGACCGGGCGCCCGGCGTGAACACGAGGCGGACGCCGACCGTGGAGATACGGGCATCGGAGCCGATCCTCTTCCACGTGGACGGTGAGGCCGTGACGGGTGGTCCGGTCCTGACGGTGCGGATCCGTCCGGCCGTGCTCCGGGTGCGGGTGCCCTGAGGTACGATGACGGCGTCATTCAACTCGACCGATCGACGGGAGGACGCGTGATGGCGGTGGACGGAGCTGGCCTCGGACCGAGACTGGCAGGGAAGGTGGCCTTCATCACCGGGGCCGGCATGGGGATGGGGCGGGAGGCCGCGATCCTGTTCGCCGAGCACGGCGCCCGGCTCGGCGTGGCCGACATCAACAAGGCGGCGGCCGACGAGACGGTCGCGCTCATCGAGCGCGCGGGCGGCCAGGCGGTCGCCGTGGCGGGAGACGTGGCCGTCGAGGCCGACGTCCAGCGCATGATCGACGAGACGGCGCGACGATTCGGCGGACTGCACGTCCTCTACAACAACGCGGGCGTCCTCTGGAAGGACCGCGACCGCTCGGTGCTGGAGACGGACGACGGGTGGTGGGAGCGGGTCATGGCCGTCAACCTCAAGTCCGTCTTCTGGGTGACCAAGCACGGCATCCCGCACCTCCGGAAGGCCGGGGGCGGGTCGATCGTCAACGTCGGATCCGTGTCGGCGCTGGTCGGGTTCACCCGCGCCCAGGATGCCTACACCTCGGCGAAGGGCGCCCTCATCTCGCTCACCAAGTCGCTGGCCATCCAGTTCGCGAAGGAGCAGATCCGCTGCAACATCATCCATCCCGGCATCGTGGACACGCCGCTGCAGGCGCCCTATCTGAGCGACGCGATCCGGAAGGAGTTCGAGACCGGCATCCCGCTCGGGCGGATCGCCAGGCCCCGGGAGATCGCGTTCGCGGCGCTCTTCCTCGCCTCGGACGAGTCGTCGTTCATGACCGGGGCCGAGCTCGTGGTCGACGGGGGCTTCACCGCCGGATAGGCCGCGCGCCGGGAGGCTCCCGTGTCGGCGGGCGCCGGGATCCTCTTCGACGTCGGCTACTGCCTCATGGACGAGGCCCTGCGCCTCGACCATGCGCTCGGCTGGCTGGTCCGGGCGCTCGCGAGCGAGGCTCCGGCGCCGAGCGCGGCCGATCTCCACGGGGCGTACCTCGCGGCCTGCCGGGAGCCCGACCCCGGCGAGCCGAGCCTTCTCGTCCAGATGCTCCGCAGTCTCGGCATGCCGGCCGAGACGACGGCGCGGCTGCGGCGGGCCGTGCCGTGGGATGCGGTGCCGCTCGCGGCGTATCCGGAGGTGCTGGCCGCGCTCCACGACCTCCGCGCCGCCGGCTTCCGTTTGGGGGTGCTCGCGAACCAGCCGGCATCAGCGCGAACCGACCTGGAGCGCGCGGGGATCGCCGGGCTGTGCGACGGCGTGTGGCTGTCAGCGGCCGTTGGCTTCGCCAAGCCGGACCCGCGCTTCTTCCGTCTGCCGCTCGAGGCCTGGGCGCTCCCGCCGGGCCGCGTCGCGTACGTGGGCGACCGCCCGGACAACGACGTCGCCCCCGCGAAGGCCCTCGGCCTGACCACCGTGCGTCTCCTTCGCGGGCCTCACGCGGCGCAGATGCCGAGGGGCGCCGCCGAGATCCCGGACATCGAGGTCGGGGATCTGGCCGAGGCGGTCCGGCCGCTGATCGGGTGGCGCGCCGGCCTGAGCGACGCCTGATCGACGCTGCCCCCTGCCGCGCGAGCGACCGGCGCGTCGCCGGGGCGGGCGCGGTCAGCGGACGTTGATGGTGGGGACGACCGACATGCCGGGGACCAGGACGTGCTTGTCCGTCTCGCCCGGCTCGAACACCAGCTTCACGGGCACGCGCTGGACCACCTTCACGAAGTTGCCCGATGCGTTCTCGGGCGGCAGCAGCGAGAAGACCGCGCCCGAGCCCGCCTGGATCGAGTCGACGCGCCCCCGGAAGACGACGCCGGGATAGGTGTCGACGGTGATCCCGGCCGACTGTCCGGGCCGGACGTCGGTGAGCTCCGTCTCCTTGAAGTTCCCGATGACCCAGACGTCCTTCAGGTCGACCACCGAGAGGAGCAGCTGGCCGGGCTGGACCACCTGGCCGACCTCGACCGACTTCTTGGTCACCCGCCCGCTCATCGGCGCGCGCAGGGTCGCATACACGAGGTTCAGCTCGGCCTGGGAGAGATTCGCGAGCGTCTGATCGAGCCGGCCGCGCGCGGCGTCCACCTGCGTCTGCCGCACCCCGACCTGCTGCCGCTGGCTCTGGGCGCTGGCCAGGGTGGCGCGCGCCTCCTCGACCCGCCGGGTGGACTGCGCAAGGGCGGAGGTCTGGCTCTCGACCGCGGCGGCGGCCTGCTGCACCTCGTCGCTGGCCTGTCCGAGGCGGCTGCGCGCGGCATCCAGCGTCGCCCGGGCGCTCTGGAGCGCCGACTCCGCGTGGTCGAGGTCCTGGCGCGCGACGAGCTGTGCCTTGAATAGCTCGGACAGCCGATCGCGATCGAGCCGGGCCCGCTCGAAGTCGGCGGTGGCCGCGCGCACGTTCGCGTCCGCGGACGCGACGGCCGCCTGCTTGGCGCGGAGCTCGCTCCGGCGCTGGTCGAGGTCGTGCCGGGACATCTCGCTGCCCTGCTCGACCGCAGCGAGTGCGGCCGCCGCCTGGCTCGCGTTGCTCCGCGTCGTGTCGTCGGTCAGCGGCACGGTGAGCGTGGCGTTGTGCAGATCCGCGCGGGCGGCCTCCGCCGCGGCGCGGGACTCGGCCAGCGCGACCTCGAAGTCCCGCGGGTCGAGCTGCACGAGCACGTCGCCTGCCTGGACGTCCTGGTTGTCGGTGACGAGGACCTTTGCCACGTGTCCGGAGACGCGCGCGCTAACCGGCGCGATGCGGCCCGTGATGAAGGCGTCGTCCGTGGAGACGTGGGCCTGGAGGTGGCGCCACCAGCGGTAGCCGTAGATCCCGCTCACGACGACCACGACGGCGATCAGCGCCAGGTAGGCGATCCGTTTTGGCTGCCACCGGACGCGCGGCCGGCGGGGCAGGGCGTCGAGCTCGGGATCGCCGTTCATCGGGAGCTCCCGGGGCCGTTTTCGCGGGGCAGGACCCCGTGGAACAGCACGTCGAGGAGCGCCTCGCCCTCGGCGGTGAAGTCGATGCGGCGCTCCCGGAGTCCGCGGCGGATCACGGCGTGGATCAGTCCGGCCAGCGTGACTGCGAGCCGGCGCGGGGGCCGGGGCGCCAGCGCCCCGCTCTCGACCCCGCGCTTGAAGACCGCGGTGAGCACGGCGACGTATCGCTCGTAGCGGGCGTCGATCCGGTCGCCGAACCGCTGGCGGGTCCGCGTGTCGTACCCGATCCAGCCCGAGAGATACAGCCGCAGGATGTCGGCGTTGTCGCGGGCGAACGCGAGGTGGGTCTCCACGATGCGCCGCAGCTGGTCCTGCACGTCATCCCGACCGTCGACCGCGGCGCGCACCCGCCCGACCAGCTCGTCCACCCGGTCCTCGAGCAGGCTTCGGAGGATCGCTTCCTTGGACGGGAACAGGTGGTAGAGCGTGCCCACCGCGAGCTCGGACGCGTGGGCGATCTCGACCATCGCCGTCTTCTGGTAGCCCTTGCGCGCGTAGAGGCGCCGGGCGGCGCCGAGCACGTCCGCGCGCCGGCCCGCCTGCTCGCGGGCCTTCCGCCCGGCCCCGCGCGCGGCCGCGCCGCGGGGAAGATTCATGGAGGATGAACGCGATTTCACACTCACGTTCGGATATTGTAATGTGATTCACATGGCGGCGGAAGAGGGGGGATCTTCGCGGCCGAGCCCGCCACCCGGCGGGGCCGGACCGATCGAGTGGGTCCCGCGCTTCAACCCGTGGCTGATCGCCGTCTCGGTGATGCTGGCCACGTTCATGGAAGTCCTCGACACCGCGGTGGCCAACGTATCGCTCCCGCACATCGCCGGCAGCCTCTCCGCCACCCCCGAAGAGGCGACGTGGGTCCTCACCAGCTACCTCATCTCGAACGCGATCGTCCTGCCGATGACCGCCTGGCTCGGCAGCCGGTTCGGGCGCAAGCGCTTCCTGATGACTTGCATCGTGGTCTTCACGGTCGCGTCGGCGGCGTGCGGCGCGGCGACGAGCCTCGGCATGCTGGTGGCGGCGCGGATCCTCCAGGGGGCCGGGGGCGGGGCGCTCCAGCCCATCGCCCAGGCCGTGCTCATGGAGAGCTTCCCACCGGCGCGCCGCGGCGCGGCGATGGCCGCGTTCGCGATGGGCGTGATCGTCGCCCCGATCCTCGGACCGACGCTCGGCGGCTGGATCACCGACAATTACTCGTGGCGCTGGGTCTTCTACATCAACCTGCCGGTGGGCGCGGTCGCCATCCTGATGGCGCAGGCGTTCATCGAGGATCCGCCGTACCTCCGCGTCGACCGGTCGCGGCGGGTCGACTACCTGGGCTTCGGGCTGATGGTCGTGTTCCTCGGCGCGCTCCAGCTGATGCTCGACCGCGGCCAGGAGGTGGACTGGTTCGCCGCGACGTGGGTTCGGTGGTGCGCGCTGGTCTCGGCGGCCGGTTTCGTGGGCTTCATCGTCCGCGAGCTCACCACGGAGGCGCCCATCGTGAACCTCCGGGTCCTGGCCAACCGGAACTTCGCCATCGGGACCGCTCTCATCACCGTGCTCGGGGTGGTGCTCTACGGCACGACGGCGATGCTGCCGCTGTTCCTCCAGACACTCCTCGGGTATCCGGCTCTTCAGAGCGGCCTGGCGGTGAGCCCGCGCGGCCTCGGCGCGCTGACCTGCAGCATCATCGTCGGGCGGCTGATCGGGCGGGTCGACAGCCGGCTGCTGATCGCGACGGGGTTCACGCTGGCCGGCTCGTCGGCGCTCCTCTACAGCCGGATGAACCTCGACATCGCGCAGCGGGACGTTGTCTGGACCAGCCTCGTCAACGGCTTCGCCGGTCCCCTGATCTTCGTGCCCCTGACGACGACCGCCATGGGCACGCTCTCCCGCGAGCAGATGGGCCAGGGCACCGGCATCTTCAATCTGATGCGCAACATCGGCGCGAGCGTCGGCATCGCGACCGTGACGACGCTCCTGACGCGGGGCACCCAGGCGCACCAGGCCCGCTTGGTCTCCCACCTCACGCCCTACGACCCGGCGTACCAGCGCTGGCTCGAGGACGCGCGGGCGCATCTGACGCCGCAAGTCGGCGCCGCGTCGGCCGGCCCCGCGGCGCTCGGCCTCCTGTACCAGATGCTCGTCAGGCAGGCGACCATGCTCTCCTTCCTCGACACGTTCCGCCTGCTGGCGCTCATGGCGCTCGCGTGCCTGCCGCTGGTCCTCCTGTTCCGGCGCGTCCGGTCCCGGCCGACGCCGACCGCGGCCCACTGACGCGAGATCGCTGGGACGCCGGTGAAAGTGGCCCTAGGATGTCGCCGGGAAGCGGCCCTTTACAGGGGCCACCGGTCTGCCGGTAGGATCGGGGTGGCGGCTCCGGTGCGCGTGTGCCCCGCCCGAGGCGCCAGGGGAGGGACGCTCAGGTGACGACGGTGATCCGGACGGTGTGCGCTCATGACTGCCCCGACATGTGCTCGATCCTCGCCCACGTGGAGGACGGCCGGCTGGTCCGCGTGGAGGGAGATCCGGATCAGCCGTTCACCGCCGGCTTCGTGTGCGCCAAGGTGCGGCGCGAGCCCGAGCTCGTCCATTCCGCCGACCGGGTCCGCACGCCGCTGCGGCGGACCGGGCCGAAGGGATCCGGCCAGTTCGAGCCGGTGAGCTGGGACGAGGCACTCGACGAGCTGACCCGCCGCTGGGACGCGATCCGGCGCGAGGACGGGCCGCTCGGGATCCTCGGCTACTGCTACAGCGCGCACCAGGGGCAGTTCAACCGCTGGGTCCCGATGGCGCTCTTCCATGCCCTCGGCACGACGCGGCTTCAGCCCGGGACGATCTGCGACACGGCTGCCGACGTTGGCTGGGAGATGACCTGCGGGCCGGTCGGCGGGGCGGACCCCGAGAGCATGCTCCAGTCGGACCTGATCATCTCCTGGAGCGCGGACCTCGTCACGACCGCCGTCCACGCATGGGCGAAGACGGAGGAGGCGCGCGCGCGCGGCGCGCAGCTGGTGGTGATCGATCCGCGGCGGAGCCGGACCGCGGCCCAGGCCGACTGGCACATCGCCCCGCGGATCGGCACCGACGCCGCGCTCGCGCTCGGGCTCATGCACGTCCTCGTGCGGGACGGGCTGGCGGACCGGAGCTATCTCGCGCGCGAGACCGTCGGCTTCGATCGGCTCGAGCGGGAGGTGCTCCCGCGGTTCGCTCCCGGGCGGGTCGGCGAGATCACCGGGCTGCCCGCCGCCGACATCGAGCGTCTCGCGCATCTCTACGGCCGGGCGCGTGCGCCGTACGTCCGGATCGGCTTCGGGATGTCCCGGAGCAGCCAGGGAGGCCAGGCCATCCGGGCGGTCGCCTGTCTGCCCGCGGTCGTCGGCGCTTACGCGAAGCAGGGCGGCGGCGCGCTCGTGGCGACGGTCGGCGGGTTCGGCTTCTCCTTCGAGGCGGTGCGCCGCCCGTCGGGGCCCGCGGCGACGCGGCTCGTCAACCACTCGCTGCTCGGGCAGGCGCTTCTCGAGATGCGCGACCCGCCGATCCGGGCGCTCTTCGTCTCGGCCAACAATCCGGCCGTGACGTGCCCGGATTCCGCCGCGGTCCGGCGGGGCCTCATGCGCGAAGACCTCTTCACGGTGGTGCACGATCCGTTTCTCACAGATACCGCGCGTTACGCCGACCTCGTGCTGCCGGCGACGACCTACCTCGAGACCGAGGATCTCTTCCGGGCCTACGGCGCCTACTACGTCCAGTTCGCGCCCCAGGCGGTGCCCGCGCAGGGCGAGGCGTGGTCGAATCTCCGGCTCGCCCAGGAGCTCGCCCGACGGCTCGGCGTCCGCGACGCGGTGTTCTCGATGGACACGCGCGAGCTGGTCCGGACCGCCTTCGTCGGGGCGACGGGCCCGGCCGCGCACCTCGACCCGGATGCGCTCCGGACTGCCGGCCCGATCAAGGTCGATCCGTATCCGGACGGCCAGCGATTCGGGACGCCGTCCGGGAAGCTCGAGTTCTACTCGGAGACCCTCGCGTCCAAGGGGCTGCCGCCCATGCCCGACTGGCACGAGGATGCGGAGGAGACCGCGCAGGGGCGGCGCTGGCCGCTCCGGTTGCTCACCGCGCCGGGATACTTCCAGAGCCACACGGCGTTCACCGGCAACCGCACGCTGCGGCGCCGCGAGGGGACGCCGGTGGTGATCCTCCATCCGACCGACGCGGCCCGGCGGGGGCTGCGAGCGGAGGACGGGGTCGAGCTCGTCAACGACCTCGGCATCGTGGGCATGCGCCTCCGGATCTCGGACGAGGTCAATCCGGGCGTCGTGCTGGTGCCCGGCCAGCGGCCGGCGGGCGAGGCGCTGTCCGGGACGGTCAACCTGCTCTGCGGGGACCGGCTCACGGATCTCGGCGAGGGCGCCACCTACCAGAGCACCTTCCTGGACGTGCGAGCCGCGCGCGCCTGATCGTCCGCCGCGAGCCCGTCACGTCTCGTCTCGGGGCCAGCCCCGCCCGACGGCGTTGAGCGTGACGAGGCCCATCGCGAAATGGCCGGCGATGATGTGGCGGGGGTAGTAGTCGTCCACGACGAATATGACGTGGACGCCCAGGTACAGCAGCGGCAGCATCACCAAGAGCGCCTTCGCCGCCGGCGCGAAGCCGCGACGTCGGAACGCGAGCACCAAGGTCGCGAGCCACAGGATTTGGAGCCACCGCATCGCAATCCGAGACATCGCGTCGCCGCGCGGGAACGGATCGCGGACCGGGTGCACGTAGAAGACGTGGTCCAGGTGGTCCAGCGCCTCTATCTGGAGGCGGCCGGCGTGGAGAAGTTCGCGCCACCTCCACGGCGGGATGTGGAGGTGAACGCCGGCCGGACTGTCTCCGATCAGCGAGAGCCGGCCCCCGTAGTACCAGTTGTGCAACGCGGGCAGGGTCATGACGAGAAGGGCCAGTACCACGACGGCGACCGTGGCCCGGGGCCGGATACGCCACGCGCGCCACGCGAAGATCGCGAGCAGCCCGCCGACGGGCGGCGCCTGGTTGGTGCGCAGGAGCTGACAGAAGCTCGCGAGGACGGCACCGGTGCGCCACTGCGCAGGTGACCGGCTCGCGAAGAGCATCGGGAAGAGCAGGCAGAGCAGCGTCCACGTCGGGTACTCCGACAGGCTCGCCTGGATGAAGAACACGACGGGTGGCGTGCTGGCCAGCGCCAGCATCGAGAAGGCGATCGCTCCGAAGAGGAGCCGACAGGTCCGGCCGATGCGCGACCCATTCCGGAGACGGGCGAACGCCCAGCAGAGCGCCCAGTAGAGCGCGGCGACCGCGAGGACGCCGACCAGCCCGTCGCCCTCCCCGAGGAGGAGCCGCTCGACGAAGCGCACGTAGCGGAACAGCGGCTGGTAATAGAAGACGGACTCGCCGCCCTGGAGCGACCAGGTGTCCAGGATCGAGCGGGCGTGGGACTCGAAGAACAGAGGATCCTCCGCCCAGGCGCGGAGCGTCACCACGCCGAGCTGCCGGAACGTCCGGAGGGTCACGAACCATGCCACGTAGGTCATCGCGAAGAACGCGCCGAGCAACCGACGGCGCCAGCGGCGACCCGGCACCGGTGCGGCCACCAGGGCCAACACGACCAGAAGGCCGAGACTGCTCGGGAGCCCGATCCACGCCGGGTCGAATCGATCCGCCAGCGGGACGACAGCGGCCAGGGGCGCGAGGATCCAGGCGTCGCGCCAGAGCAGGCCGACATAGAAGACAAGCGGGATTGCGAGGAGAAAAGCGAGCGCGGTGTCGCCGGTCGCGGCCGCGGCTCGCCACGGCCAGGGCGGCTCGATCGGTGTGACCGGCGCTCCGGGCTCCCTGCCGTCGGGCCCTCGCCCGCGCTCGATCCGCAGCGTCGCCCACGGGCCCTCCGGCGGCAGCCCGCCCCACGTCGTGCCGTCGTCGAAGCGGTAGGCTACGCCGAGGGAATGACGGCCGCCCGGCACCGGCACGAAGGCCACCGCGACCGTCCCGTAGTGGGGAGGGAGCGCGGTCGCAACGCGGCTCGCCGGCCGATCGGCGTCGACGACGACGGTCGCCTCGCCCACGTAGCTGACGCGCGCGACCCACGGCGCCGGTCGCTCCACGTCGCCGCGCCAGGCCACCTCGATCGGCAGGCGCCAGCGCAGCCGGCCCTGGAGGCCGACGTAGTGAGGGTCGAAGCGGACTGTGTTCAGGTAACCAAGGTCCCAATCGTGCTCGCCGAAATAGATCGCGCGGTCGACGCGGGTGACAGAGAAGCGGAAGAAGGGGTGCTCGAAGGAGCGCTCGCAGGGACCGTTGACCGGCGGCTCGAGCGGGGACCGGTAGCAGGCGAGGAAGCCCTGCGTCGTCCCCGACGCCAGCAGGAGCACCTTGACGCCGAGGGCGACGCCCAGGGCGATGCCTATTGCGGCCCGCGCCCCGGACGGCCAAGAAGCGAGCCATCTCCAGTGGAGACGCCGGAGCCCGCGGCTGGTGATGAGCGGCAGCAGCAAGACGAAGCCGAGGAACTCCGGGATGTGGGAGAAGGGGAGGCCGTCGAAGGTCTGAAAGTTGGCGGACGGCAGCGCCAGGGCGATCGCGAGGAGGACGGGAATCGTCAGGGCCATCGGACGAGGCCAGCGGAGACTCCACCGGCGCGACTGTCGATCGGGGCCGTCCACCGGCGCACGGGTTGCATGATAGGAGCGCCGCAGGCTCTCGACAAGCTTTGCCGGGGGGTTGAGCGCGGCCGGCGCTTCTGGTAGACCGGAGCGACGCGCACGCGCGCCGGGTGGAGGGAGGGTTCATGCGCTGGAAGCGGACGCTGACGGTGGTCGGGGTGCACGCGGAGGGAGAGTACGCGAAGATCGTCACCGGCGGCATCGTCGATGTCCCCGGCCGCACGATGTTCGACAAGATGCAATTCCTGGCGCGGCGGCAGGACGGGCTGCGCAAGTTCCTGCTCTTCGAGCCGCGCGGCGCCGCCGTGCACAGCGCCAACGTGATCCTGCCGTCCCGCAACCCGAAGGCCGCGCTCGGCTACGTCATCATGGAGTCGACGGAGTACCCGCCGATGTCGGGCTCCAACACCATCTGCACGGTCACCGCGATCCTGGAGACCGGCATCCTCCCGATGCGGGAGCCGGAGACGCGGCTCACCCTCGAGGCCCCGGCGGGGCTGATCGAGGTCAGCTGCCGGTGCGAGGGCGGACGGGTGCTCCAGGTCAAGTTCCGCAACGTCCCGGCCTTCGTCCAGCATCTCGACGCGTCGGTCGAGGTCGCCGGGGTCGGGACCGTGACCCTGGACGTCGCCTACGGCGGGATGCACTACGCGCTCGTCGACGCGGCGCGGCTCGGGTTCCGCATCACGCCCGACGAGGCGCGCGACATCTGCGCGCTCGGTGAGAAGATTCGCGAGGCGGCCAAGGAGCAGCTCCGCGTCGTGCACCCCGAGAACCCGCGGATCCGGGACGTCACGATCACCGAGTTCATGGGCCCGCTTCGGCGCAAAGGCCGCGGGCTGACCGCGCGGAACACCGTCGTGGTCTCGCCGGGCCGGCTCGACCGCTCGCCCTGCGGCACCGGGACGTCTGCCCGGCTGGCGGTGATGCACGCGCGCCGGCAGATCCGGAAGGGACAGGCGTTCGACCACGAGTCGGTCATCGGCAGTCACTTCCTGGCGGAGATCGTGGGGACGACACGCGTGGGGCGGAAGCCGGCGGTGGTGACGACCGTCGCGGGCCGGGGGTGGGTCACCGACATCGGGCAGGTCGGGTGCGATCCGGAGGATCCGTTCCCCGAGGGGTACACGCTCTCCGACACGTGGCTCCGGGCGATCTGACGGCGCCGCCTCGGGACGCGCGCCCGCATCGCGCGGCGGGACCCGATCAGGCGCCGTCGGTCCCGTAGGAGCCGAGGCGCGCGGCGTAGCGCTCGGCTGAGGCGAGCCCGAACGCGGTGGGCGTCAGGGCCGGCCGGCGGTCGTGCACCTCGCCGAGCCCGAGGCGGCGCGCCGTGACGCGCTTCCCGTAGCAGAGGAAGGTCTCGACCGACTGCATCAGGAACACGATGAGCGGCAGGATGTCCCGATAGAGCCGCTCCGCCTCGGCCTCGTCGGCTGCCCGCCCGGTGCGCATCAGCTCGAAGATCCGCACCTGGACGTCGAAGCACTCGGGCGCGGGGATGAGCCCGACGCAGCCCGCGCGGAGATTGTCCGGCAGCTCGAGGCCGCCACGCCCGTTCAGGACGCGGAAGAGGCCCTGCGTCTCCTCGATCAGTCGGCGGATGACCACGGCCGGACCCTCGCCCTTGAGCAGGCACACGTTCGGATGCTGCCGGGCCAGCTCGCGGAGCCCGGCGTTCGAGAGGCTCACCCCGAGATAGCCGGGCGCGTTCTGCACCGCGACGGGGAGCGACACCTGGTCGGCGACCGCGCCGAGGAAGCGGACGTACTCGATCTCCGGGAGCCCGACCACCGGCGGCGGCTGGAGGATGACCCAGCCCGCGCCCAGCCGCTCCGCGGCCCGCGCCATCTCGGCCTGCCCCTCGACGCTCGGCTCGGCGATTGTCACGGCCAGCGGGGCGCGACCATCGAGATCCTCGGCGACCCACTCGAGCAGCTCGCGCCGCTCCCGGACGTCGAGCTTCCCGACCTCCGTCGCGAGACCCATGACCGCGACGCCGTGCGCGCGTCCCGCGACGCAGCCGTCGATCTGGCGCCGCATGGTCGCCCGGTCGATCCGTCCGGCCGCGTCGAAGAAGGCGTACAGGATGGGCCAGATTCCGGCGATCGTGGACGGGTCCATGGCGCGACGAGCCTCCATCTGGGGTCAGTGGGCCAGGCCCGGGCGGCGACGCGCGACCGGCCAGAGTGCCAGCAGGAGCGCGACGATGGCGGTGGCGATCGAGACCCCGAGCCCGAAGTGGAACTTGGGCTGACGGAACGTGAACGCGACGACGTGCTCGCCGGCCGGCACGCACACCATCCGGAAGAGCAGATTGGCGCGGATGATGGGCTCGCGCTGCCCGTCGACGGTCGCCGTCCAGCCGCGATAGTGCGTGTCGCTCAGGACCAGCGGGCCGGCCTCGGGAGAGCGCACCCGCAGCACCACGTGATCCGCCTCATCCACCTCGAACGCGACGGACCCCGGAAGGGCTTCGCTCCGGCGCGGGCAGCGGGTCGGCGCTTCCACCAGGACCGCGTCGGTGGGCCAGAGCTTCTGGAGCGCGGCCCGCATGGCGAGGCGCGTGTCCATGATGCGGACCTCCCGCGGCAGATACGCGCGTGGGAACGGATCGACCACCTCCCACATGTCGCGGCTGAGCGGCGTGGGGCGGAATTCGGGCGTCGGCGCGGCGGCCGGGTCGCCGGTATGAGGCACGCGTCGGAACTCGATGCCGCCCGGAATCCATCGGGCGCCGGTGAGAGGCACGACGTTGTCGCCCTGGGAATCTCCGAGCACCAGGTCGAACTCATGAAGGGACGCCAGGGCGAGAGAGGAATAGACGCTGTTCACCCGCAGCCGGTACACGAGGCCCGCATTCTTCGCGGAGGTGTGGCCCGGGAGCATCGCCCGGGCGGGCCCCGCCACTTGCGCGAGCGCGGCCAGGTCGGCGTTGGCCGGCCACCGGATTCCCGGCGGCTCGGGGCTCCAGGCCATGGTTCGGGGGAAGCTGAGCGCTTCGGCCACCAGCGCCGCGATGATGATCGTCCGCGACAGCCACGGCACCGCGCGGACGGTCCGCGCGGCGGTCAGCGCGACGGTCGCCCCCGCCAGCAGGGCCGTGAACGAGGCCCAGTCCTGGGCGAAGTCGTGGGACAGGACGGACGCGACGGGCTCGGGCACGCCCGCGACCCCGAGCCAGATCGCGACCCCGCTCGCCGCGGCGACGGCGCCCCACAGGCCCCGCAGCAGCCGGCGCTCGCCTGGCCCGCTGCCGCCGGTCGGCACCCGCCACACGGATTCCGCGCCCCGCGCGGCGAGGCCCGCGACCCCGACCGAGAACAGAAGGAGCGCCCGCGCCGGGAGGCGAAACACTCCCGCGCTTGCCACGAACACGAAGGGCGAGAAACCGACCGCCATCAAAAGGCCGAGCACGGCCAGCACCGCGAACGTGCCGGTCCACCGGTCCCGTGCGCGAAGAAGGGCCCAGAGCGCGAGCACGAGAGGCAACACACCCAGATAGCCGTGGAGCTCGTCCAGCGAATACCACCGCGCGGTGTTTCGAAACGCGAAGGGGATCACCAGGGTCAGGAGGTTCTCCGGCGGCAGGTAGTCCCCGAAGAGGTAGCTGTCGATGGGGTCCCAGCGATCCGACGCGCGGGCGAGCACGGTGGTCGGCGCGAGCTGGACGAGGGTGAGCCCGATGCCGATCACGGCGGCCAGCATCGCACCGCGGACGATTCGACCGAGGGGCGCCCGTTCGCCGGGGCCGGCGCGCCCCAGGCCCGCGAAGACGAGCGCGGTGCCGGCCGCGACGCCGCCGAGCCACGCCGTCTGCGGGTGTCCGCCCAGGATGCACAGCGCAAGGACGAGCCCGGTGCCGGCCGCCGCGCGGGCGGTCGGTCGCTTGAGCAGTTGGGCGACACCGAGCAGGAGCCACGGCATCCAGCTGGCCGACTGCACGATGGTCACGTGGCCCACGTGAGCCCAGAAGAAGCCGGAGAACACCAGGGTCAGCGCACCCAGCATCGCCGCGGCCCACCCGACGCCGGTCCGGCTCAGCAGCAGGAACATCCCCAGTCCCGCAATGGGGTAGTGGAGGACGTCCTCGATCTCGGCGGCGCGGTAGGTGACAGTGCCTCCCGAGACGAGCGACCCCAGGAGGCTTACCGGGTAGAGCACGGTCGTCTCGATGTCCGCGAGGAACGGGAATCCGAAGCCGGAGTACGGCGTCCACTGGGGAAGCCGGCCCGCGAACAGCTCCTGCGCCGTGTACCGGCGCCAGGTATAGGTCTGGGTCGCGAGGTCGCTGGTGATGGAGTGAGTGGGAGCCGGGCCGACGACCGGCCAGAAGTAGACGGCGGTGGCCGCGATCAGGCCCACCACCGCCGCGGCGACCCGGACTACCGGGAGTGAGGCTCCGGCGGCACGCATGCTGCGGGCCGGAATTGTAGCATCGCCCCGCACGGGCGCGGGGCCGCTAGCCGAGGCGGCGCTCCGGCGCCGGCCCGAATCCGCGGCCGACGGCGTAGAGCGTAACCAGCACCATGGCCAGGTGCGCCGCGATCACGTGGCGCGGATAGTAGAAATCCACCACGTAGACGAGGTGGACGCCGAGATACACGAGAGGCAGGCCCAAGAGGATCTTCGTCATGCCGGGCACGGTCCTCCGCCCGAGCACGACGAGCCCCGCCGCGAGCCACAGGATCTGTATTGAGTGGATCGCCGCCCACGATACGAAGTCTCCGCGGGGAAACACATCTCGCAGGGTGTGCAGGTAGAACATGTGGTCGACCTGATACCACACACTGCTCCGGACCTCGGGGTCTCCGAAGAATCGAAGAAACGCTCGAGGTGGGATGACCGTGTTGACGGCGTTTCCTGAATTCCCGGTACCCCACACGAACTGTCTGCCGTAGTAGAGATTGTGCGCCGTGGGCAATAACAGCGTCGCGACTACCAAGGCGACTGCGGCCAGGATGGGGGCGCGCCGGAGCGACCAGGCGCGCCACGCGAAGACTCCCATGGTCGCGAGCAGCGCTGGGATCTGATTCATGCGTGTGAGGCACGACAGGCTCAGCAGCAGGGCGCCTCGCAGCCAGTCGCGAGGCGAGCGACTCAGGAAGAGGAGGGGGAACAGGAGCGGCAGGGCGATCCACGTCGGATACTCCGACAAGCTGACCTGGACGAAGAACACGGCGGGCGGGGCGCTCACCAGCGCCAGCGCCGCTGCCGCCGTCGCGCCGAAGACGACCGTCCGTAGCGTGGACCCACGCGGCCGCGGCCAGAGCCGCGCGAAGGCCCAGCAGAACGCCCAGTAGAGCGCCGCGAGCGCGACGATGCTCAGGAACCCGTCGCCGTCGCCGAGGACGAGCCGCTCGAGGAAGCGGATGTAGCGGAAGGCGGGCTGCATCAGGAAGACCCGCTCTCCGCCCTGAAGGGACCAGGTTTCGAGGATCGCCCGAGCCTGATGCTCGTAGGTGAGCGGGTCGCTCCCCGCCTCCCGGAGGGTCACGACGGCCAGTCGGTGGAACGTGTGGAGCGTGGTGAGCGCAGCGACGTAGAGCGTGGCGAAGTAGGCTCCCAGGAGGCGCCGCCGCCATGGCCGGCCCAGCACGGACGCGGCGAGGAGGGCGAGCACGAGACACATGCCCAGGCTGGTGGGGATCCCGAATCGGGCCGGATCGTAGCGGTCGATCAGCGACGTCACGGCTCCGACCAGCGCGAGCAGCCAGGCGTCGCGCCAGAGGAGCGCGAGGTAGAAGAGCAGGAGCGGGACCAGCAGGATCACGAGCGCCGCATCGGCAAGGGCGGCGACCGCCCTCCACGTGATCGCGGGTCGCACGGGGGCGACGGGGGCCCCTGGCTCGCGCCCATCCGCGCCGCGCCCGCGCTCCAGCCGGAAGGTGGCCCACGGACCCTGGGGCGCCGGGCCACCGTGCCGCGAGCCGTCGTCGAACTGATAGTCGACCCGGATGACGTGGCGACCTGCGGGCGCGGGCACCAGCACGGTCACGGGAGGACCGTAGTGGGACGGCAGGCGCGTCGTCTCCCCGTCGGCGAGGGAACCGTCCGCGGCCACGGTGACGGTGGCTTCTCCCACGTACGTGATCCGGGCGACCCAGGGCTCGGCCCGCTCGACGACGCCTTGCCAGGCCACCGCAATGGGGATTCGCCAGCGGAGTGGACCCCGAAAATCCGGCGTCGGATAGAAATTGAAGCGAAACGAGTTGAGAAAGCCCAGATCCCAGTCGCGCTCTCCGAAGTCGATCACGGGGTCGATGCGCGTCACGGCGAACCGGAAGAACGGATTCTCGAACGATCGCTCGCAGGGACCGGAGGGCGGTTTGCTCAGCGGCGACCGGTAGCAGGCCAGGAAGCCCATGTGGGTGCCGGACGCCAGCAGCGAGAGCTTGAGCGCGAGGGCGACGATCGCGATGGCGAGCAGGCCGACGCGAAGGGCGCGCGGCCCGCGGCGGGTCGCGCGCGCGTGCAGGCGGCGGAGCGTCCGGCTGACGACGAGCGGTATCAGGAGGAGGAGCGCGACGAGCTCGAGCCACGTGCTCTGGGGGAGACCGTCGAAGATCTGGTAGTTGGCCGACGGCAGGCCAAGGAGCACGGCGAGAAGGAGCAGGCCGGCGCCGGTCATCACCGAATCATAGGGGGGTCCCATCCTGCCAACAAGCCAGGCGCGTGTCGGGTCGGGCCAGACGTGCGCGCCGCGCCCATCGCACCGGGCAACGCGCGAGCCGCATTGACGGGCCGACCCCGCGCGGGAAGAATGGACCGGCCGTCCGCGAGCGCGCGGACGCGAGGAGGCGCGTGAAGGATCAGGCGCGGGTCGTGATCGTCGGTGGCGGGATCGCCGGCTGCAGCATTGCCTACCACCTGGCGCGGAAGGGCTGGACCGACGTGCTGCTCCTCGACAAGGGCGAGCTCACGAGCGGATCGACGTGGCACGCCGCAGGCATGGTGACGCACTTCCACACCTCGCCGACGATCATGCGGATGCGCGCCTACTCGATCCGCCTCTACCGGAGCCTCCAGACGGAGCCGGGGTCGGCCCAGCACTGGCACGAGGTCGGGAGCCTGCGGGTCGCATCGAGTCGCGACCAGTGGCTGTTCCTCAAGCGCCAGGTCGGGACGGCGCGCGCGCTCGGCCTCGACGTCGACACGATCTCGCCCGCGGAAGCCCTGCGGCTGTTCCCCCTCATGTCCCCCGACGACCTCTACGGGGCGATGTACCTGCCGGGCGACGGGTGGATCGATCCGAGCGGCTCGACGACCGAGCTCGCGCGCCGGGCGCGGGCGCTCGGGGTCAGCGTCGAGACCGGTGTCCGGGTGACGGGCATCGAGCGGTCGCGCGACGGGGCGATCGCCGCGGTCGCCACCGACCGCGGGCGGGTGCGCGCGGAGATCGTCGTCAACGCCGCCGGGATGTGGGGGCGCCAGGTGGCGGCGATGGCGGGGGTCAGTCTCCCGATCACCCCGCTGGTCCACCAGCACCTCGCGACCAAGCCGATTCCGGGGCACGAGCTGCCGCGCGACACCCCGTGTCTCCGCGATCCGGAGAACCTCGTCTACCTGCGCGAGGAGGTCGGCGGGTTCCTCATCGGAGGCTTCGAGCGGGAGCCCGTGGCGTGGTCGGTGGACGGCGTCCCGTGGGACTTCACGCAGCGACTCCTGCCGTCGGACTGGGAGCTCTTCGGCGAGATCATGGAGGGCGCGATCCGCCGCGTGCCGATTCTTGGCCGGGCGGAGATGGCGCATCTCACCAACGGGCCGGAGGGCATCACGCCGGACAGCCGGCCGCTGCTCGGGCCGGTGCCGGGCGTGCCGGGCTTCTGGGCGGCCGCGGGCCTCTCCCACACGGGATTCGGTGCGGGGGCCGCGATCGGCGACATCCTCGCGGAGTGGCTGGTCGAGGGCGAGCCGCCCTACGACGTCGGCGAGATGAACGTGCGGCGCTTCGGCCCGGTCTACGAGGACCGCGCCTTCGCCGCGGAGCGCGCGCGGGAGTCGTACCGCTACTACTACCTGCTCCGTTACCCGCACGACGAGAACCAGTCGGTGCGGGAGCGACGTCTGTCACCGCTCGACGGGCGCTGCCTCGCGCTCGGCGGCGTGTTCGGCGAGAAGAACGGCTGGGAGCGCGTGAACTACTTCGAGCCCGGCCGGCCTGGCCGGCGCGCCGGAGCGGACCAGGGCGGGTGGGGCTGGGGCCGCCCCGCGTTCTTCGAGCGGGTGGGCGAGGAGCACCGCGCGGTGCGCGAGCGCGCCGGCATCCTCGACATGACGTCGTTCGGGAAGATCGACGTCCGGGGACCGGGCGCGGAGGCGCTCCTCCAGCGGCTCTCGGACAACGACGTCGGCAAGCCGCCGGGGAGCGTGGTCTACACGCAGCTCCTCAATCCCCGGGGCGGGATCGAGGCCGACCTCACCGTCATCCGCCTCGGCCCCGACCACTTCCGCGTGGTCACGGGGTCGGGCTTCGTGCCCGGGGACCTCGGCTGGATCCGCATGCACCTTCCGCGGGACGGCTCGGTCGAGGTTCGCGAGGTGACCGACGAGCTCGCGGTGATCGGGCTCTGGGGCCCGGCCGCGCGCGAGGTTCTCGCGGGCGCGACGCGCGACGACGTGTCGAACGCGGGCTTTCCGTACATGACCGCACGCGCGATCCGCGTCGGCGCCGCCGACGCGTGGGCGCAGCGCGTGACGTACGTCGGAGAGCTCGGCTGGGAGCTCTACGTGCCGGTCGCACGCGCCGGCGCCGTCTGGGACGCGCTGGTTCAAGCCGGCCGGCCGTCGGGCATCACGCCGGTCGGCTACAAGGCGCTCGAGTCGCTTCGGCTCGAGAAGGGCTACCGGTACTGGAGCGCCGACATCACGCCCGCGGACAATCCGTACGAGGCGGGCCTCGGCTTCTGCGTCCGTCTCGGGAAGGGAGAGTTCATCGGGCGCGACGCGCTGGTGCGGGCCAAGGCGGCGGGCGTGACGCGCCGGCTCGCGACGGTGACGATCGATCCCGGCGCCACGATCTACGGCGGCGAGGCGGTCTGGCGGAACGGCGAGGTGCTCGGGCGGCTCCGGAGCGGCGGCTACGGCTACACGGTCGGACAGAACATCGGGCTCGTGTACCTGCCGGTCGATCTCGCGGGCGCCGCGGGCACGGCGCTCGAGGTCGAGGTCTTCGGGGAACGGGTGGCGGCTGCGGTCGCGCCGGACGTGCTCCACGACCCTCAGGGGACGCGCATCCGCGCCTGAGCGCCCGTCGTCGATTCGGGCCAGGGCCGGGAAGCCGGAGCCATGTCGAGCGCGTCGCCGGTCGAGATCCGCCGGGACGAGGATCACCGGATCCACGTCTCCTGGGCCGACGGCCACCTGAGCGTCTTCCCGAACAAGATGCTCCGCGAGCGCTGTCCCTGCGCGGGCTGCGTCCACGAGCTGACCGGGGAGCGCCTGCTCGATTCGCGCACGGTGCGGCCGGACATCCGGGCCGAGGAGATCTCGCTGGTGGGTCGCTACGCGATCCGGATCCGCTGGAGCGACGGCCACGGCACCGGGATCTACACGTTCCAGCGGCTCCGCGAGTGGTGTCCCTGCCAGGGCTGCGGAGTCGGGCCGGCTCCTCCGCCAAACTTCGGGGTCAGGCCTTAACTTCGGCGGCGGCGCGGCATATCGAAGTTAAGGCCTGACCCCGACTTTGGTGTTGCGGGGGACGGGCTCGGGGAGCTCGCGGAGCTTCGGGTCGAGCTCCCTGGCGAGGTCGAGGAGCGCGTAGGTGTGGCACGCGCGCCCCGGGATCCGGTAGGGGCACATGCACATGAGATACACGTCGCTCGTGCGGGCCTCGGCCATGAGCTCGCGCAGCGCGGCGAGCGCGCCCGGCCTCGCCTTGATCTCGGCGAGATACCGCTCGCGGTAGCCCATCGTCTCGTGGGCCGCCCGGTGCGCCGCCTCCGTCGCGGTGCCGGCGCGTACGAGGGCCTTCTTGCGCTCCTGGAACTCGGCCAGGAGCTCGGGGGAGGGCGCGAGGACCTTGATCCCGGCGGTGCCCGCTCGCATGACGCTCACCCGGCGGGCGCCCGCCGGGAGTGGCGCGAAGCGGGTCGTGCGCCCCAGGCCCATGCCGCGAGTGTGCCACACGCGAGGGCCGTGCGGCATTGTTGACACCGCCGACGCGCCGCCCTACCGTGCTGAAGATCGTGATCGCCCGTGAGCGCGCGCCGGATGTCGCGAGTGCTGTCCACGGCGTGGCGGCCGGCCACGGCCCGGGCGACGTGACGGCGCTCCGCCGCGGCCCCTCGCTCGACGAGCGGCTTCGCCAGCACGCGCCGGCCGACGCGAAGGAGGCGGCGGACCTCGCCGAGATCCGCGCGTTCATCGATCGCCACCCCGATCCCTTCGACCGGAGGATCGTCGACGGCCATCTCACCGGCAGTGCGGTCGTCGTGTCGGCCGCCGGCGACCGGGTGCTTCTGCTCCATCACCGGAAGCTCCGCCGCTGGCTCCAGCCCGGAGGACACGCGGAGCCCGGCGAGCGCGACGGCGAGGTGGTCGCCCTCCGCGAGGCGCGGGAGGAAACGGGAATCGACGGGCTCGAGCTCCATCCGTCCGCGCCGCGGCCGCTGGACGTCGACGTGCACCCGATCCCGGCCCGGGGCGACGAGCCCGCGCACCGGCACCTCGACCTGCGCTACCTGGTCATCGCGCCCGACGACGCGATCCTGCGCCGCCTGGCCGCGGAGGCCCGGGCTCTCCGGTGGTTCGGCTGGACGGAGCTCGAGAGCCTCGACCTCGACTCCGGCCTGCGCCGCGCGCTTCGCACGGCGCGCGCCCAGCTGTCACGTCCGCTCACCCCGCGTTCCGAGGAGGCGTCCGACCGATGATCTACGAGCTCAGGAGCTATGAGGTCGTTCCCGGCCGCATGCCGGCCATGCACGCGCGCTTCAAGAACCACACCGTCGGGCTCTTCAAGAAGCACGGCATCGAGGTGCTGGGGTTCTGGGAGGCCATGATCGGGACCACCAACGTGCTGCACTACCTCTGCCGGTACGAGGATCTCGGGCACCGCGAGCGAGCCTGGGCGGCCTTCGGCGCCGACCCGGACTGGCTCAAGGTCCGCGCGGAGTCGGAGAAGGACGGACCGATCGTGGCGCGGATCCGGAACGAGATCTGGCGTCCGTCCCCCTACTCCGCGATGCAGTGAGACGGACGCGGCGCGTGGCGTCCTGGCTCGCCCCGCTCCTGACGACCGCCCTCGGGGCCGGCACCCTCGGCGCGTCGGCGGTCATCCAGGCGGCGCGTGGCGACGCCGCCACGCCATCCCGGGATCCCGGCGAGCGCGTGACCTTCGTCGGCGAGCCTCACGACGGCCGCGCCGTGGCGCGACTCGACGGTGTCCTGGTCGTCCCGCCGGGGACCGGGCCGTTCCCGGCGCTCGTCATGCTGCACGGCTGCACCGGTCTGCGGACCGGGACCGGGGCCATCCAGGGGAAGCTCCGCTTCTGGGCGGAGCACCTTCGCGAGCTCGGCTACGTGTCGCTCCTCGTGGACAGCTTCACCTCGCGCGGCATCGACGAGGTGTGCACGGGCCGCCACATGCTCTCGCCGGTGCGCGATCGCGCGGACGACGCGCGGGGGGCGCTGCGGTATCTACAGAGCCGGCCCGAGGTGCGGGCGGATCGGATCGGCCTCCTCGGCTGGTCCAACGGCGCGGCGGCCACGCTCAGCGTGCTGTTCGACCGGGGCAGCGCCGAGCGTGACTTCCGCGCGGCGGTCGCCTTCTACCCGAACTGCAACCGGAAGTACCCCGGCGGCCCGGAGTTCCGCCCCTACGCGCCGCTCTACGTTCTGGTCGGAGCCCTCGACGACTGGACCCCGGCCGCGCCGTGCATGGCGCTCGTGGAGCGAGCGCGCGCCGCCGGCGCGCCGATCGCGATCAAGGTGTATCCGGACGCGCACCACGCGTTCGACGCGCCATCGACGCCGATCCGGTACCGGCCCGAGGTGAAGAACCACAACAAGCAGGACGGCGACTCGGGCGCCACGGTGGGCACCGATCCCGCGGCCCGGGCCGACGCGATCGCCGAGGTCGCCCGGTTCCTCGCCGCCGAGCTGGCCGCTCCGCGCTGACCCGTTTGCACGGAGCTCAGCTCAGGGCGTCGAGTCCGCGAATCCGGCCGCGGCGCGGCCGGTACGGGCTGGAGGGTCGGCGGGTCCAGCCGGTCAGCGGAGGGCGAAGGCCTTGCTGGCCAGACCCGCGATGTGGCGGCCGATCGCCAGTGACGCGGTGGCGGCCGGAGACGGCGCATTCAGGACGTGGATCGCGCCCGGTGACTCCACGATCCGGAAGTCGTCGACCAGCGAGCCGTCCTCGGCGACGGCCTGGGCGCGGACGCCGGCGCCTCCCGGCGTGATGTCCGCTGGGCCGATCTCGGGCAGCAGGCGCCGGAGCGCCTCGACGAACGCCGCCTTGCTGAGAGACCGGTACATCTCGTAGCTCCCGGTCCGCCAGTACTTGCGGGCCATCGACCAGAAGCCCCGGTAGCCGAGCGTTCCCAGCAGCTCGCGCGGATGGATCCGGCCGAAGCGGTAGCCCTCACGGGCGAAGGCGAGGACCGCGTTCGGGCCGGCCTCGACCTCGCCGTGGACCGTGCGCGTGAAGTGGACGCCGAGGAACGGGAACTCCGGATCGGGCACCGGATAGATCAGGCCGCGCACCAGATCGTGCCGCTCGGGCCGGATCATGTAGTACTCGCCGCGGAAGGGGATGATCCGCACGCCCGGGCGCGCCCCGGCGAGCCGGGCGACGACGTCGGAATAGAGTCCGGCGCAGTTGACGAGCTGGCGCGACCCGACCGGGCCGGACGCCGTCGCCAGGTCGAAGCCGCCGCCGTTCCGGTGGATCGCCGAGACCCGCGCGCCGGTGCGGATGACCGCGCCCCGTGTCAGGAGCTCGCGGGCGAGCGCCTGGGCCACCTCGCCGTAGTCGACGATCGAGGTGGCCGGCGAGTGGATCGCGCGGATCGCGGCGGCGTGGGGCTCGATCTCGCGGAGCCGATCCCGGTCGATGAGGGAGAGGCCTTCGACGCCGTTCGCGGTGCCGCGCTCGAAGAGCGTCTGGAGCCGCGGCAGCTCCGCCTCGGACGTGGCCACGATGACCTTGCCGATGGGATCGACGTGGATCCCATGCTCGGCGCAGAACTGCTTCATCAGGCGCGCGCCCTCGACGCAGAGCCGCGCCTTCTGCGAGCCGGGCTTGTAGTAGATGCCGGAGTGGATGACGCCGCTGTTGTGGCCGGTCTGGTGCGAGGCGAGGCGCGCTTCCTTCTCGAGGATCGACAGCCGGAGGGACGGATGCGCCGCCAGGAGGGCGCGGGCCGTGGCCAGCCCCACGATGCCGCCACCGATCACCGCCACGTCGAATCGCTCGCTCACGCGCAGTACCTCGATCTGAGGACGTCCGCGGCGCCACGACAGGCCCTCGGAAGGCAGGGGACCCCGGCCAGGCCCCATAGATACGGCCGGGTCGCATGTGTGTCAAGCGCATTGCAGCCCTTGACGGCCCTCAGGGCGTGGCGGTAGAGTCGCGGCGTTCCGGCGGGGGCGCAATGCTTCCGAGTGTTCTTCATCGTCCCGACCGAGCGACGGAGGGTCATCGATGCCGACCAAGCCGAAGTACCGGGTCCAGGGCTCGCTCCTGGAGGCGTGCTCGTGCAACGCACCGTGCCCGTGCTGGATCGGCGACGATCCCCACGGCGGTGTCTGCGACGCGTTCCTCGCGTATCGGATCGACAAAGGAACCATCGAGGGGGTGGACGTGAGCGGGATCGCCTTCGCGCTGGTCGCCCAGATCCCCGGCAACGTCCTGAAGGGGAACTGGAAGGTCGTCGTCTACATGAGCAACAAGGCCAAGGCCGGCCAGAAGAAGGCGATCCTCGACGCCTGGACCGGGAAGCTCGGCGGTCCCCTGGCCGACCTCGCGAAGCTCGTGGGCGAGGTCAAGGGCGTCTACGACGTGCCGATCCAGTTCAAGCTCAACAAGGGCAAGGGAACGATCAAGATCGGCGACCGGGTGGCCGCCGAGATGGCGCCGTACGTCGACGCCAAGGGCAACCCGACGACGCTCAGCAACACGATCTTCAGCACGATTCCCGGCTCGCCCGCGTACGTCGCCAAGGCGAAGTACCACAAGGTCCACATCCCCGAGCACGGGATGGAGTGGTCCTTCGTGAACCGCAACGCGGTCGAGGGCTCGTTCCGCTTCGCCGCCTAGCGACGGACGCGTGGCCGCACCGTCCGCCGATTCGGGCGCCGAGGACCGCCTGGAGCCCTGGGTCTACGGCGGCGTCCTCGCTCTCCTGGTGGCCGCGGCCTGGGTGGGCCTCCAGCTCGCCCAGGCCGCCGGCAACGGCTCGTGGCTCTCCCACTCGACCCTGGGGGAGGCGGGCGCGCTCTCCTGGCCGCGGGTCCTCGGGTTCCTCGGCGCGTGGCTCGTGATGTCCGTCGCCATGATGCTGCCCTCGACGTTTCCGCTGGTCCGGGTGTTCCTCACGATCACCGGAGGATCAGCAGGCCTTCTCGCGCTCCTCTGCGCGGGCTACCTGGCGATGTGGGCGCTCTTCGGCGCGCTCGCGCTCGCGGCGGATGCGGGTCTCCACCGGATCGTGGAAGGCTCGGCGTGGCTCTCGGCTCGACCCGAACGGCTGCCGGGAGCCCTGCTGCTCGGAGCCGGGCTCTTCCAGTTCTCGCCGCTCAAGTACTCCTGCCTCCGCCAGTGCCGCTCGCCGGTCGGCTTCGTCGTCCAGCACTGGCGCGGCGCCTCGCGCGCCATCCGGGCGCTCCGGGTCGGCGCGCTCCACGGGGTGTACTGCGTCGGCTGCTGCTGGGCCTTGATGCTCGTGATGTTCGCCGTCGGCGGGGCGCAGCTCGGCTGGATGCTCGCGCTGGCGGCCGTCATGTTCGTCGAGAAGGCGGTCACCTGGGGCCGCACGGCGACTACGGTCGTCGGGGTGGGTCTGGCCGGCTGGGGTCTCGGGCTCCTGCTCGGCATTCCGGGGGTGCCGCGACCGTTCTGAACGGGCTGCCGACCGCCCTCGGGTCGATTGGGCGTCTCAGGGGTGACGATCTTCGTCGTGGGTCGCGGCGTTTCGTCACACGCCAGATTGGCAGGTCCCCTCGGGAGCGGCCCTTTGCGTTCCCCGGAGGTAGGCGCGCGCTCCTCAAGGCACGTCTGAGCCTCGACTTAGCGCGCACGCGGTCCAGGCTGGTCCCCGGCACGAGACTTGCCTTACCCCCCGCGGTACCCGGCTGATCCGGGAGCACCTAACCTCTGCGTGGGGGAGCCTGTGAAGGGGAGACTTCCTGGCTGGCCGTTCCGCTGGTCGCGCGGGAGAGGGCTGTCCACGCCGCCCGAGGGGGCCGCGGATTCCCGGCGATCCGACTGCGCCGCCGGCGGATCACGGCTCGACCTGTCCGCTCAGCTCGCGCTCGTCACGGCCGTCTCGGTCGCGGCGCTGACCGGGCTGGCCGGCTTCTTCCTGGTCCAGCAGACGTCCACGCACCGGCGCGCGCTTCTCGTGATGGGCCAGGTCGAGGAGCGGATCGCCCAGGAGCACGTGCTGAAGCGCCAGGCGATCCTCGATCCTCGGCGCGGGCCGGAGCTCGCCGCCCGGCTCAAGGAGACGCGGCAGCTGCTGACGGTCGACCTCCAGACGCTGGAGCGCGACGAGTGGCACATCGGCGCGTTCGACCGGATGCTGCGCCTGGCCGCCCCGCCCGCGGCGTCGAACCGGGTGCGCGCGGCGGTGCAGGTCCAGCAAGCCGCCGTCGACGAGGCCTTCACGCTGCTCCTCGCCGGGCGCCTCGATCAGGCCCGCGCGGTGGCGCCGCGCGCGGGACTCGAAGAGGTGAGCCAGGTCGCCGGGCTCGCCGCCGGGCAATTCGCGGCGGCGCTCGAGCGGACGCACCGCGCGCTCGCCGTGGGCGTGGCGATCTTCGCGGGGCTCGGCGGCGCGGCGGTGGGATGGCTCGGATTCCGCGTCCTCCGGCTCGGGCGGGCCTACCGGCACCTCGCCGGCGAGGAGCAAGGGCTCCGGGCGAGCGAGGAGCGATTCCGCGCGCTCGTGCAGCATGCAGCCGACGTCATCCTGGTCCTCGAGCCGGACGGGACGGTCCGGCACGCGAGCCCGGCGGTCCACACGGTCCTCGGCTACGATCCCGAGCGGCTGGTCGGCACCCGCGGGTGGGCGCTGTCCCACGAGGGGGACGCGCAGAGCGCGCAGGTCTTCCACGCCGAGCTGCTCGAGCAGCGGGGCGGATCGCGGTCGGTGGAGCTGCGCTGGCAGCATCGGGACGGCTCGTGGCGGTGGCTCGAGGTGAAGGGCACGAACCTCCTCCACCAGCCGGGTGTCCGCGGCATCGTGCTCAACGCCCGCGACATCAGCCGGCACAAGTCCCTCGAGGCGCAGCTGGTTCAGCGCGCGCTTCACGATCAGCTGACCGGGCTGCCGAATCGCATGCTGTTCATGGATCGGCTGGAGCAGGCGCTCGAGCGGTCCGCGCGCAGGGGGAAGTTCGCCGCGGTCCTGTTCCTCGACCTCGACCGCTTCAAGCTGGTCAACGACAACCTCGGACACGACCACGGCGACCAGCTCCTCGTCCAGGTCGCCGACCGCCTTCGCAGCTGTCTCCGGCGGGTCGATACCATCGCCCGCATCGGCGGCGACGAGTTCACCGTGCTGCTCGAGGACGTCGGGTCGGCGGGCGACGCCGCGCTGGTGTCCGAGCGCATCATCGAAGCCTTCCGGGCGTCGTTTCGGATCGAGAACCAGGAGATCTTCGTCGGGGCGAGCATCGGTATCGCGCTCGGCGGCCGGGACCAGGGGACGACCGCCCAGGGCCTCCTCCGCAATGCCGACATCGCGATGTACCGCGCGAAGGCCAACGGCCGCGCCTGCTTCGAGGTCTTCAAGTCCAGCATGCGCGAGACGGTGAAGGGCCGGCTCAAGATGGAGACCGAGCTCCGGCGCGCGCTCGACCGGGGCGAGCTGCGCCTCCACTACCAGCCCCAGGTCGACCTCCGGACCTCCCGCATCGTGGGCCTCGAGGCCCTGGTCCGCTGGGAGCATCCCGAGCGCGGCCTGGTGCCGCCGGGCTCCTTCATCCCGATCGCCGAGGAGACGGGGCTCATCCTGCCGATCGGCCGCTGGGTGCTCGAGACCGCCTGCCGGCAGGCGTCGATGTGGCGGGCCGACCGCGAGATCGGTCTCGACCTGGTGATGGCGGTGAACCTCTCGCCGCGGCAGTTCCGCCACCCGCGTCTGGTGCAGGACGTGGGACAGGTGCTGGCCGAGTCGGGGCTCGACGCTTCGGGGCTCGAGGTGGAGATCACCGAGGGCACCGCGATGGGCGACGCCGACGCGACGGTCAAGACGCTCGAGCATCTCAAGGCGATCGGCATCCGGCTGGCCATCGACGACTTCGGGACCGGCTACTCGAGCCTTGGCTATCTCAAGCGGTTCCCCATCGACGTGCTGAAGGTCGACCGATCGTTCGTGGCCGGGCTCCCGCAGAACCGCGGGGATGCCGCCATCGTTCGCGCGGTGGTCGGGTTGAGCCGCGCGCTCGGGCTCAAGGCGGTGGCCGAGGGCGTCGAGACCCCCGAGCAGCTCCACGAGCTGCGCGGCCTGGGCTGCGATCAGGGGCAAGGCTACCTCTTCGGCCGCCCGACCGCGACCGAGGTGGCCGACGTGATGCTCCGGCGCGCGTCCGTCGTGGAGGCCGTTCCCGCCTGATCCGGCGGATCTCTGCGGGCGCCGCGTGACGCCCGGCTCCGTTGCTCCCCGCTCCGGTGTGATCGGACCGCATCGCCCTGTGGCCGCGGTGCGCTCCCCGCCATTCCTCACTGGCGCGCCGGCCGGCCCGCGCATATCGTGGGAGGACCCGGCCCCGCGCTGGCCAGGGACCGCAGGAGGCGACCACACATGGATCTCAGGTACTCGCCCGAGGATCTCGCGTTCCGCGAGACCGCGCGGCGCTGGCTCGAGGCGAACGTTCCCGGCGAGGAGCCGGCGACCCTCGAGGCGCGGCGCGTCTGGCACCGCCAACTCTACGACGCCGGGTACGTGGGCATGGGCTGGCCGGTGCCGTACGGGGGGCGCGGGGCGACCCCGCTCCAGCAGGCGATCGTCGCGGACGAGATGGCGCGCGCGGGCGCCCCGGCGCCGATCAACGGCCTCGGCATCGGGATCGTCGGGCCGACGATCATCGTGCACGGCACCGAGGCCCAGAAGCGCCGGTACCTCCGGAAGATCCTGGCCGCCGAGGAGCTCTGGTGCCAGCTCTACTCGGAGCCGAACGCCGGCTCGGACCTGGCGAGCCTCCGGACGCGCGCCGATGACCGCGGCGACCACTTCGTCGTCAACGGGCAGAAGATCTGGACGAGCGGCGGGCCGATCGCCGACTGGGGGCTTCTGCTCGCGCGCACCGACGCCGGCATCGCCAAGCACAAGGGCATCTCCTGCTTCCTGATCTCGATGCGCCAGCCCGGCGTCGAGGTGCGTCCACTCCGGCAGATCACCGGCAGCGCGCACTTCTCCGAGGTCTTCATGACCGACGCCCGCGTGGAGAAGACCGACCTCGTCGGCCGGCTCGGTCAGGGGTGGGAGATCGCGCAGACCACGCTCTCCTACGAGCGCGGCGGGAGCTCGCTCGCCCGCGTGACCCGCTACACCGCGGCGTTCCGCCAGCTGCTCCGGGCCGTGCGCACGCTCCGGCGCGGCGGCCGCCCTCTCGTGGAGGATCCGGCGGTGCGCGACAAGCTCGGTCGCATCTACGCGGACCTCGAGGTCCAGCGCTACGCGGCGCTCCGGATCCTCTCGGCGCTCGAGAAGGGGGAGTCGCCGGGCGCGGCGGCTTCGATCACGAAGCTCTCCTACAGCGAGTTCGAGAAGCGCTACCACGAGCTCGTCCAGGAGATCCTCGGGCCCTGGGCCCAGACGATGCAGTCCGACGTCGACGGCTTCACGGGCGTCGACACGTCATCCGGAGAGCCCGGCACGTGGGCGACGGCGTACCTGTGGTCGCGCGCCGGCACCATCTACGCCGGCTCGTCGGAGATCCAGAAGAACATCATCGGCGAGCGCGTGCTCGGGCTGCCCAAAGAGGCGCGCGCCGACCGGGTCCGCTCCTAGGGAGGCTGCCGTGGACTTCGCGCTCAGCCCGGATCAGCAGCTCCTGCGCAACGCCGCCCGCGCCTTCCTGGACGAGCACGTGACGCCGGCGGTGGTCCGCGCGCTGTGGGACGATCCGCGAGGCGAGCGGGACGACCTGTGGAAGGAGATGGCGCGGCTCGGCTGGCTCGGTCTCGCGCTTCCCGAGGAGCACGGCGGCAGCGCGCTCGGCCTCGTGGAGACCGCCGTGGTCCTGGAGGAGCTGGGGCGGGTGGTGTGCCCCGGCCCGTATCTCGAGACCGCCGTGGCGGCTCAGGGCATCCGGAGAGCGGGCAGCCCGGCCCAGCAGGCGCGCTGGCTGCCGGCCATCGCCGGCGGCGCCGCGCGCGCGACCATCGCGCTGCTCGACGCCGAGCACGACTGGCGCCCCGAGTCGACGGCGACGCGCGCCGAGCCCACGACGGGCGGGATCCGCCTCACCGGCACGAAGCAGTGGGTGCCGTGGGCTCACGTGGCGGACCTGCTCCTGGTGCCTGCCCGCGGCCCCGCGGGGCTCTCGCTGTTCGTCGTCGAGCCGGGGGCGGCGGGCCTTCGCGTCGCGCCCGTGGCGACCATGGACGCGGGGATGCGATGGTCGACCGTGGAGCTCGACGGCGTCACGGTGTCCCGCGAGGCCGAGCTCGGCGCACCGGGCGGCTCCGCCGCGCTCCTCGACGATCTCCTGCGCTGGGGTGGAGTGGGCGCCGCGGCGACGATGCTCGGCGCCGCTCGCCGCTGCCTCGAGATGTCGGTCGAGTACGCGAAGGTGCGGGAGCAGTTCGGCCAGCCGATCGGCTCCTTCCAGGCGATCCGGCACCGCTGCGCCGAGATGCTGCTGGAGGTGGAGAACGCCCACTCCGCGACCTACTACGCGGCGTGGGCGCGGGACGCGGAGGCCGAGGACATGGCGCTGGCCGCCTCGGTGGCGAAGGCCTACGTGAGCGACGCGGCGCGGAAGGTGTGCGGCGACGCGATCCAGGTCCATGGTGGGATCGGCTTCACCTGGGAGTACGACCTCCACCTCTACTTCAAGCGCGCAAAGACGCTCGAGGCGAGCTGGGGCGACGCCGACTATCACCGGGAGCTGATCGTCCGCCAGCTCGCGGGCTGACGTCCGGCGCCTCGCGGCGTGGCGGCCGCGGGCCCGCGCGGGCGCCGGGCCTGGTGCGGATCGCTTCTCGGGCGGACTAGCCCCTGACCGCGGAGGACAGGACGGCCGGCATCGGGAGCTCGACTCCGTCGCCGCGCTGATACGGCCGGAGCGCGTCCCGGATGTCGGCGCGGATCGCGTCCTGGGCTGCGGGCGTCTGGGCCCGGAGGAGTCCCGCGGTGCGCACGGTCCCGCCGCGCATCACCTCGAACAGCGCGTCGCCGGAGCCGAGCCGCCAGACCTGCGGCACGACGACCACCTGGGGGCTCCGGAAGCCAAGCCCGAGGAGGACGCGGCGCGACTCCGCCGGGTCGGCGAAGCGGAAGAACGGCGGCCCCGGCGGCAACGGCACGTCCATCCGGCCGTGACGCTGGACGGCCCCGAGCACGATGCCGAATGCCACCGCCTCTTCCGGCCGGTCCCATACCGTGAAGGCGAGTCGCCCGCCCGGCCGGAGCACCCGGTGCGCCTCGGCCAGCGCCTGGTCCGGGCGCGCGAGGTGGAGGAGGCCGAAGCTCATCACGACGGCGTCGAAGCTCGCCTCGGGGAAGGGGAGCGCCTCGGCGTCGCCCGTCCGGAAGTCGATGCCGGGATGGTGCCGGCGCGCCTCGGCGAGCATCGCCTCGGAGAAGTCGACGGCCACGACGGAGGCGCCGCGCTGCGCGGCGGCCGCTGCGACGTAGCCCGGTCCGGTGGCGACGTCGAGGACGCGCGTCTCGCGTCCCGCGCGCACGGCGTTCAGGAGCGGTCCCACGGCCTGGGTGGTGAGACGGCCCCAGGCGTCGTGATACGGACGAGGGACGCTCTCCCAGCCGGCGCGCTCGAAGGCGTGGAACGCGGCCGGATCAGCGATCGGCGAGGTCCTCGCTGTGGACCGCCGGCGCGATCTCGAAGGAGGTCCGGAAGTCGATGTCCTGGCGGAGACTGTGCCACACCGAGCAGTAGCGCTCGCGCGAGAGCTCGATCGCACGCTCGACGCGGTCCGGCGGGACGTCGCCCCGGACCACGAAGTGGAGCGTCGCTCGCGTCACGTAGCGCGGAGGGTCGGCGCGCCGCTCGGTCTCCAGGCGCGCCTCGACGCCCGCCAGCGGAAACCGGCCCTTCTGGATGATGTCGACGACGTCGATCGCCATGCACCCAGCGAGACCGAGGGCCAGCGCCTGCGTCGGCGAGACTCCGACGCGGCGCTCGCTGTCGAGCACGAGCGCGTGGTCGCCAGCCCGCGCCTCGAACCGGAGACTGCCCTGCCAGCTCAGCGTGACGACGTCGATCGGGCCCTGAGCGCTCATGCGATCCTCCCGGGACGGGATGGTATCATCACCCGCGCATGACGAATCTCGCCCGCGCCCACACCGTCGAAGACCTGCGCTGCCTCGCCCGCCGACGGTTGCCGCGCGCGGTCTTCGACTTCGTCGAGGGCGGCGCCGGCGACGAGCGGACGGTGGCGCGGAACCGCGCGGCGTTCGAGCGGCTCCTCTTCGAGCCGCGCGTTCTCGTCGACGTGGCGAAGCGCGAGCAGTCGACCGTGGTGCTGGGCGAGCGCCTGGCGACCCCGGTCCTCGTCTCCCCGACCGGCATGGCCGGGCTCTGCTGGCCGAAGGGCGAGGTGGAGGCGGCCCGCGGCGCTCACGAGGCCGGGACGATCTACACGCTCAGCACGCACTCGAGCTGCACGATCGAGGAGGTGGCCGCCGGGGCGCCGGGCCCGCTCTGGTTCCAGCTCTACGTCTGGCAGAACCGCGAGCTCACGCGCTCCTTCGTCGACCGGGCGCGGAACGCTGGATACCGGGCGCTGGTCCTCACCGTCGACGTGCCGGTGATCAGCCGGCGCGAGCGGGACCTCCGCAACGGCTTCACGGTGCCGCCCCGGATCACGGTGCGGAACGCCCTCGACACCCTGCGACGCGTGGGCTGGATGCGCCGGGTGCTCCTCGGCCCGAAGCTCACGCTGGCGAACCTGGTCGGCATGCCCGGCGCGCCGCGGACCGACATCGTGACGATGGCCGGCGTGGCGAACCGCCAGGTCGACCCGTCGCTCACCTGGGCCGACCTCGCGTGGTTCCGGTCGCTCTGGTCGGGCCCGCTCCTCCTGAAGGGCGTGCTCACCGTGGCGGATGCGCGCAAGGCGGTCGAGCACGGCGTCGACGGCCTGGTCGTCTCGAACCACGGCGGGCGGCAGCTGGACGGCGCGCGCGCGTCGATCGAGGCTCTGCCCGACATCGTCGATGCCGTCGGGAGCCGCGTCGAGGTGCTGTTGGACGGCGGCGTCCGGCGCGGCGCGGACGTGGTCCGCGCGCTCGCGCTCGGAGCGCGGGCGGTGATGGTCGGCCGCCCGTACCTGTACGGTCTCGCGTCAGGGGGATCGGCGGGCGTCCGGCGCGTGCTCGAGATCCTCCGGGGCGAGGTGGATCACGCGCTCGCGCTGACGGGCGTCCCGCGCGTCGGCGACCTCGACCGCACCGTCATCCGTCGCGCCGACCTGCCGTGATCCGTCCCGCGTAGGGGAGGCCCGCCGGTGCGGCTCGACATCCGGGTGCCGGTCGGCCGCCCGATTCCCGCGGTCGTCGATCTCATCGTGCGCTGCGAGGACGCCGGCCTCGACGGCGTGGGCGTCCACGACCATCCGCACAGCGCGCGCGACGCCTATGTCGTCCTGGCGCTGGCCGCCGAGCGCACGCGCCGCATCCGTCTCTACCCGGCGACCTCGAGCCCCGCCGTCCGTCACCCGGTGCTGCTGGCGTCCCTGGCCCACAGCCTCGACGAGCTCGCACCGGGACGGGTCTGCCTCACGGTGGCGCCGGGCTTCCTTTCGGCCCGGAGCGTGGGGCAGCGGCGCGCCACCGTGGACACGATGCGCGAGGCGGTCCTCGGCCTGCGCCGTCTCCTCGCCGGCGAGCTGGTCGCGTTCGGCGACCCGCCGAGCCGGCTGCGGAACCTCGGTCCCGCGCCGCCTCCCGTCCATCTGCTGGCTGCCGGCCCGCGCATGGTCGAGCTGGCCGGCGAGGTCGCGGACGGCGCGTTCCTGATGGTCGGGCTTGACCGGCGCGCGGTGGCCGCGGCCCGCCGCCATCTCGAGACGGGCGCGCGCCGGGCCGGACGCTCGCTGGACGGCTTCCCGGTCACCTTCGTCGTGACCATCGGCCTCGACGGGATCGGCGGGGTCGCCGAGCGATGGCCCCGGACGTGGGCCGCCCCGGGCCACCCGTGGCTCACCTATCCCAGCGCGTCGAACCTCTACTGGCTGCGCGAGGCCGGCCTCCCGATCCCCGACGCGCCGGACCCCGGAGCGATCTCGGAGGAGCTCGCGGCGCGGATCGAGGACGCGTTCGGCCTGTTCGGATCGGCCGAGCATTGCGCCGACCGCCTCCTTCGCGCGCGCGAAGAGGCTGGGGTGGAGAGCGTCTTCCTGTTCCCGTCGCACACCGTGGACGGCGCCTACGCGATGCCGGAGGCGGAGATCGAGGCCGTCCGTCGCGTCATCCGCCCGCGCGTCGGCGCCTGACTCGTCCGACCGGATCTCGGCCCCCGCCCGGCTGTCGTCTGTTCCCGTCCGATCCATGGCTCGCATTGGCCTTCAACGTGGCGGAGTCCGGTGTGAGGCGCCGCCCAGACACGCGGTCGACGAGGACGTGCGGCCCTCACATTAGCCGGAAGGCCGCTCCGGGGGAGCAGCGGGCGAGTGTCGTGTCACGCTCGGTTTCACGGTCGCGTTCTGAGGTCGACTCGGGGATATTCAGCGTCGCCGCGTTGCGGCGCCGGCGGCCCGGCTGCTACGGTGGGCGCGTCATGGGTCGGCGACGCACCGCGCTCACCCTGGTCCTGGTCCTGGCAGGGTGCGCCACGGCAACCGCCCCCCCGAAGCCCCGGGAGCTCGCACCGGCCGAGCGCGACCGCGCGTCGGCGGCGCTCGAGCCGCTCCTGACCGCAGCTGGACTCTGGCACGGCCCGGCCGACGGGTGCGCGGCGGCCTACAGCGCCGTGGAGGGCGATCTCGTCGGCGTGGCGCTGATGCCGCACGCGCCGTGCCGCGTCAAGCTCGTCCTCACCGACGGCACGCTGACGCGTCTCGATCGCGCGACGCTCCGGGCGGTCCTCTCGCACGAGATCGCGCACATGCAGCTCGGCCATGCCGACGCGCTCCAGGCGCGCGCGGACGCCAAGAAGAAGACGGAGCAGGGGGTCAAGACGGCGAGTCGCGCGGCCTCCAAGGCCGTCGGCTTCATCCCGGGAATCGGCGGCTTCATCTCCTCCGGGATCGGCGCGACGCGGCAGGCCGCGACCGCCGTGATGGAGATGCAGGGGAACCCCTACCTCCCCGAGGAGGAGCACGCGGCAGACGCCATGGCGGTCACGCTCCTGAACGACACCGAGCCGTGGGGCTGCCAGGCCTTGGTCGCGCTCCTGGAGGAGCGGCTCCACGCGCCGGACGATCAAGTCTGGGCCCCGTGGGTCCACGCGCATCCCGTGTCCGCGGAGCGGGTCCAGGCGGCCAGCGCGCCGTGTCCCGACGCGGCGTCCCGCTGAGACGACAGGCGGATCGCGCTGACGCCACGCCCGCCGGGAGGGACGACGGGATCCTGACCGGCTGCCGACCGGCGCCCGAGTCGTCGCGGCTCGGGCGCCGGCGAGGCTAGCGCGGGAGCGTGCGGAAGCGGTCGGTGGCCTCCACCAGCCGGTCGACGATGCCCGGCTCCATGGCCGAGTGCCCGGCATCGGGGACCATGTGGAACTCCGCCTCCGGCCACCGCCGGTGGAGGTCCCAGGCCGAGATCGGGGGACAGACGACGTCGTAGCGCCCCTGAATGATGACGCCCGGGATGCGCCGGATCTTCTCGGCGTCGTCCAGCAGCTGGTCCGGGTGGCGCAGGAACGAGCCGTGGACGAAGTAGTGGCACTCGATCCGCGCCAGCGCGTCCGCGAACGTGGCCCCCCCCGCGCGGGCGATGAGCTTCGGATCCTGGCGGAGCCGGCTCGTCGCGCCTTCCCAGACGCTCCAGGCGCGCGCCGCATGGGCGCGCACCGCCGCATCGGGGCTGGTCAGCCGACGGTAGTAGGCCGAGACCATGTCGCCGCGCTCGGCGTGCGGGATGGGCTCGAGGTACTCCTCCCACGCATCGGGGAAGAGGAAGCTCGCGCCCTCCTGGTAGAACCACGCGATCTCCTTCGGGCGGACGAGGAAGATGCCGCGCACGACGATGCCCCGCACGCGGTCCGGGTGCGTCTCCGAGTAGGCGAGCCCGAGCGTGCTGCCCCACGAGCCGCCGAAGACCACCCAGCGGTCGATCCCGAGCTCCTCGCGGAGGTGCTCCATGTCCTTGACCAGGTGCCAGGTGGTGTTGTCCTCGAGCGAGGCGTGGGGCCGGCTCTTGCCCGCGCCCCGCTGGTCGAAGAGGACGATCCGGTACACGGCCGGGTCGAAGAACCGGCGCTGGAACGGCTCCGTCCCGCCGCCGGGCCCGCCGTGCACGAACACGACGGGCAGCCCGTCCGGGTTCCCGCTCTGCTCGTAGTAGATCTCGTGAACGGGCGAAACCTTGAGGTACCCCTGCTGGTACGGCTCGATCTCCGGATAGAGCTCGCGCATGGTGCGCCTTAACGCTCCAGCCGCTTCAGGTACTGCGCGACGAAGTCGTAGTCGACCATGCGGCAGTACGCCTCGATGATCCGCTGGGTCACCGGGCCCGGCATCTGGCGGTTGGCGAGCTCCACCCCGTTGAAGCTCTGGACCGGGCAGACGCAGAGGCTGGTCGACGTGAGGAACGCCTCGTCGGCGTTGTAGGCGTCGAAGAGGTCGATGTCCCGCTCGTGAAGCGTGTAGCCCAGCTGGCGGGCCAGGTCGATCGCCGTCTCGCGGCTGATGCCGGGCAGGACGAACTGCTCGCGGGGCGTGGAGATCACGCCGTCGCGGACGAGGAAGACGTTGCTTCCGATCCCCTCCGCGAGGTTGCCGTTCACGTCGAGGAGGATCGCCCACGCCTCGGGGTCGCGCGCCTTGGCCTCGAGGTCGCCGAGCACGACGTTGAGGTAGTTGTTGGTCTTCGTCCGCGCGCTCAGCGTATCCGGCGGCGCGCGGCGCACCGACGGGACGACGACCCGGATGCCATCCCGGTAGAGGGTGGCCCGCTCGCGGAGCGGCAGGGGCAGGCACTCGACGATCACGGTCGGTCCCGACTGCCCGAAGGTCGCGCGGTCCCCGGGATCGAGACCCCGGCTCACGCGCTGGGTCACCCAGTAGTCGTCGTCGGGCTCGAGGAGGGAGAGGTTCTTGTGGAGGACCTCCTCGGTGATCCGCTTGAGCTCCGGGAGGCCGAGACCGGGATCGATGCGGAGATAGCGCATGGAGCGATAGAGGCGCTCGAGATGCTCCTGGAGCCGGAAGATCCGGTGACCGAATGTCCGCGTGGTGTCGAAGACCGCGTCGCCGTACTTGAAGCCGCGGTCCCGGAAGGGAACCCGCACGTCTCGCTCGGGGACGATCTTGCCGTTGAAGTAGGCGACGCGCTCGGATGCGTGGGTCATGGCCGGTCCTCCTGCGGGGGTCACGTCAGGTTCAGAGGGCGACGGTCCTCATGGTCACTCGTGAAGCGAGCGTAACGGACGGCGGCCGACCGGTCAACGCGGGGGCCGGGACGGGGACCGCGACCACGGTCCGCGGGATCGCCGGCCGCGCGGACCGGGATTCTGCCGCGGCAGGTCGCCGGCGCGCGACCGGGGCGGGCCGGAGCGCGCGGGATCGCGGTCAGACGGCCGCGCGCTGCGCTCGGGCATCGCCGGAGGTGGCGGCGCGCGGCGCTCCATCGGGCGCCCGATCCCCGCGAACTCGGCGGGTGGCGGGCTGTCGAACGCGATCGGGGCGCCGCTGTCCGGGTGACGGAAGCCGAGCCGCGTGGCGTGCAGACACAGGCGGCGGAGGGGATCGCGCCGGGCGCCGTGGCGCGCGTCCCCGAGCACCGGATGGCCGAGCTTGGCGAGCTGGACCCGGATCTGGTGCCGCCGTCCCGTGCCGAGGCGGAGATCGAGGCGCGTCACATCGGCGCGGCGCTCGAGCACCCGGTACCACGTGATGGCGATGCGGGCGCGCCGGCCCTTCGGCGGCGGCCGGTCCGGATCGGCGGGACGGACGCGGAGCGAGCGCTCCTCCACGAGGATGTCGCGCAGCATGCCCTCGTCCGCCTTCACCACGCCCTCGACGATCGCGACGTAGCGCCGCTCGGCCTGGCCCGCGGCGAACTGGCCCTGCAAGCGGCCCTGCGCCTCCGGAGTCTTCGCGACGACGAGGAGCCCCGACGTCTCGCGGTCCAGCCGGTGGACGATGAACGGCCGCCGGGGTGGGCGCGCGCCCTTGAGATAGGCCCACACCATGCGGTAGGCGGTGCGCTCCCGCTCGCGCTCGGTTCCGATCGTCAGCAGCCCCGGCGGCTTCTCGATCACCAGGAGATCGTCGTCCTCGTGGACGAGGCGGAGGGGAGCCGCGAGGGCAGGGGGCGGCGGCGGGCCGAGGGTGACCCGGTCGCCGGGACTGACGGGGGTGCGCGGCTCGCGGACGATCTCGCCGGCCACCCGAACCCGGCCGGCCACGAGCCACGCGCGCAGTCGACGGCCCGAGGAGTCCGGGAACTCCGCTCGGAGCCGCTCCAGTAGCGTGGTCATGAGATCAGACTTTGACTCCTTCCGCGCCGCGCCGAATCGTTCAGAAGTCAAAGGCTGACCCCGAGGGTATCATCGCGCGAGCATGACCGAGACGCGCCCCGCCGAGCGGACGCCGTTCTTCGAGTTCCAGGCCCGGAACCGCCGGGCGACGTGGCGACTCTCACTGGCCCTCGCGGTGGTCGTCGGCGGCTGCGGCTTCGTCTCCGCCGTCGGCTTCCTCGTCAACATCTTCCTCGCGCTGTTCGCCCTGGTGTTCTTTCCGGCGGTGCTCTGCCTTGGCATCGGCGCGCTCTTCCTCCTGAGCCCGGCCACGTCTGGCCTCACCCGGCCGCTCTGGGACGTCGGGGTGATTCCGCTCGGGATCGTGGGTCGCATCCCGAGCGCCCTGCCCGGCGGCGGTCACTCGGTCTGGGTGGCTGGCCTCCTGCTGCCGCTCGTCTGCTGGCTGGCCGTGCGGTCGGTGTGGCTGGAGGCGGGCGTGGGGAACACCCTCCTCAGGATCGGCGCGCGGCCGCCGGCGCCCGGTGACCTCGAAGAGCACCAGCTCGTCAACGTGGTCCAGGAGATGGCGATCGCCGCCGGGATTCCGACGCCCGAGGTGCGGCTTCTGGACGCGCGGGTGGCGAATGCGGCGGCAGTGGGAACTGGACTCGCGGGCAGCCACGTCGTCGTGGGCCGGCGGCTCCTCGACGAGTTCGATCGCGAGGAGACGGAAGGCCTGCTCGCCCACCTCATCGGCTCGATCGGTAACGGGGACCTCCGCGGTGCCGCCCAGATCCACTCGCTGCTCTACGTGCTGGAGCTCCTGATCGTCGTCGTGCTGGCGCCCTTCGCCCGCCGCCCACGCCGCATCGCCTGGCAATGGCTCACGTACCCGGTGACGCGCGTGTTCCGATCCGCGGAGTCCCGAGCGGAGCGCGCCCGGGAGCTGATCCAGCTCCTCGAGGATCACCGGCGCGGCTTCGGCGCCAAGGGCGGCGGAGACGATCCCGTGCAGGGGCTGGGCCGCGAGTACTTCGGTCTCTTCGGGAGCGTCCTCGTCCGCATCTGTCCGCCGCTCCTCGCGCTGCTCGCCTTCGCCTCCGCGGCGACGGGCTTCCTGCTCCTTTTCGCGAGTCTGCCGATCGGCCTCCTCTGGCGGAGCCGCCGGTACCTCGCCGACGCGACCGCGGTCCAGCTCACGCGGAACCCCACCGGGCTCTACCGGGGCCTCCGGCACCTCGGCGAGGCCGGCGCGGTGATCCCGGGCGGCGAGGGCGTCGCGCACCTCTTCATCGTGGGGACGACCGACGAGCGGGCCCGGCGGCAGACGTTTACCGAGCGGGAAGGGCTCCTCATGAGCATGCACCCGTCCCTGAAGCGCCGTCTGGCGCGCATCGCGCGTATGGGCGCCAAGGTCTGACTGCGGGCCGTCCGCGGCTCGCCTTGTTCGATTTGAATCGATTTGGCCCTCGCGGCCGCAATATCGGGGACGGCGATCCGCCCAAGCGATTCGTCGAATCCGCGCACCGAAACGATCAATGGCGCAGCGCGGCAATGACGTCAGCGCCTTGACAACCTGCAGGGGGCTGCCTTAGTGTCACGGCTACCTACCGAGCAGGCCGGCTGCCCGAGGGGGATTCGGCTTGAAGTGCGCCGCCTGTACATTCGATAACCCGGATTCGTCGAGGTTCTGCGGTGGATGCGGCCGGCCGCTGACCAACGCGTGTCCAGCGTGCGGCTTCAATAATCCGAGACACTTCGAATACTGCGGGGGATGCGGCGCGGCGTTCGCTCATCCTCTCGCCGAATCAGCGGCGCGACCTCAGCCCGCAGCCCCTCATGCGCGTCAGGCCGAGCGCCGACGCGTGACCGTGCTGTTCGCCGACCTGGTCGGTTCCACGACCATCTCGGGTCAGCTGGATCCGGAGGACTTGCGGGGACTCATCCGCACCTATCTGACGACCTGCACTGCCGTGGTCCAGCGGTTCGGTGGTCGTGTCGCCCAGTATCTCGGTGACGGCATCCTGGCCAACTTCGGGTATCCGACGGCGCACGAGGACGATGCCGAGAGTGCGGTGCGGGCGGGTCTTGGTCTCGTGGAGGCGGTCCGGGAGCTCAGTCCCAAAGTCGGCGCGGCGAACATCCAGCTGGCGGTTCGCGTAGGTATCGCGACCGGCCTCGTCATCGCGGGGGATTCGCCCGGCGGCCGGCCTGGCCAGGAAGACGGGCTGATCGGGGAGACCCTGAACGTCGCGGCGCGACTCCAGGCTGCGACCGATCCGAATGCGGTGGTGATCACCGCCGAGACGCGGCATCTGGTCGGCGATCGGTTCGTGTGCCAGGACCTCGGTTCGATCACTCTGAAGGGTGTCTCTCGCCCGATTCACGCCTGGCGGGTGATGCACCCGGACGAGACCCTGAGCCGATTCGAGGCCGCTCACCCCGCTGACCTCACGCCCCTCGTCGGGCGCCGGGAGGAGCTCGAGCTCCTGATGAAGCGCTGGAACAGCGCCGCGGCGGGCCAGGGCCAGGTGGTGCTCCTGAGCGGCGAACCGGGGATCGGCAAGTCTCGTGTCGTCCAGAACCTCATGGAACGCGTGGTCGAGGATCCGCAGCGGGTGGTGCTACTCCAGTGTTCGCCGCATCACACGAGCAGCGCGCTCTACCCGGTCAGCATCGCTCTGGAGCGCCTGGCTGGATTCGATCGCGACGACTCCGCGGAGCGGAAGCTCGCGAAGCTCGAGACGCTGGTCGCGCGGTGCGGGCAGCCCGTCCAGACGACGGTGCCGCTCCTCGCTCCCGTTGTTTCCGTGTCCACCGGCCACCGCTACGAGCCCCTCGCGGTGACGCAGCAGCGCCAGCGTGAGCTGACCCTGTCCGCGCTGCAGAGCCTCGTCGAGAGCCTCGCGCTCGACCCAGGCCTCCTCCTCGTCTTCGAGGACGTCCACTGGATCGACCCGACCTCGCAGGAGTGGCTCGACGTCCTGGTGGGCCGGGCTGGCGACCTGCGGATACTCGTTGTCATCACGCATCGTCCTGGCTACGCGCCCCGGTGGCCCGGGCGACCGCATCTCACGTCGTGCACCCTGAACCGGCTGAGCCCGTCCGAGGCGGCCGAGATCGCGCGGCGGGTTGCCAGCGGCAAGACCCTGCCCGCTCAGATACTCGAGCACATCGTTACCAAGACGGACGGCGTGCCGCTGTTCGTCGAGGAGCTGACGAAAACGGTGCTCGAGTCCGGCCTGCTGCGGGAGCACGCCGACCGCTACGAGCTGGTCGGGGCCATTCCACCGCTCGCGATCCCGGCGACTCTCCACGATTCGCTGATGGCTCGGCTCGATCAGCTCGCATCTGGGCCGAGGGTCGCTCAGATCGGGAGCGCCATCGGCCGCCAGTTTTCGTACGAGCTGCTGGCGGCCGTCGCGTCCATGTCCGGTGCCGAGCTGGGCACGGCGCTCGACGAGCTCATCGACGCGCAGCTCATCCTGTGCGACGGGACGCCGCCGCGTGCGATCTACTCGTTCAAACACGCGCTCGTTCAGGACGCGGCGTACGGAAGTCTCCTCCTGGCCCAGCGCCAGGCCCTCCATGCCCGGATCGCCGACGTGCTGGAGACCCAGTTCCCGGAGACCCTCGAGGCGAGCCCCGAGCTGATCGCCCACCACTGGACGGAGGCCCACGTTCCCACGAAGGCGCTTCGCTTCTGGCAGGTGGCCGGCCGTCGCGCGAGCGAGCGGTCGGCCAACGTGGAGGCGATCTCGCACCTGACGAGAGGATTGGACCTCGTCGCCACCCTTCCCGAGAGCGTCGAGCATCGACGTCAAGAGGTTGATCTCCTCCTCGCCTTGGGCCCGGTGCTCATGAACACGAAGGGGCCCCGGACGCGCGAGGTGACGGAGACATACTCCCGGGCGCTCAAGCTCTGTTCGACGCTCCCCGACTCGCCCCAGCACTTTGCCGCGATGTGGGGGACGTGGCGGATCTTCGAGCACTTCGAGACGGCGCTGCAGATAGCCCAGAAACTCCTGGAGCTGGCCGATCGGCTGGGCGACCCGGGCCTGAGCCTTCAGGCGCACCATTGCCTCTGGGCCAGCCTGTTCCACCTCGGGCGGCACGACGAGTGCCTCGAGCACGTCAGCGAGGGTGTGCGGCTGTACGACGCCGGAAACTACCGCGCGCACGTCGCAGTCTACGGCGGGCACGACCCCAAGGTGTGCGGGATCGGGGCGCGCGCGTTCTCGATGTGGCTCCTCGGGTTCCCGGATCAAGCGCTTGCGGCAGGCCGAGAGGCCATGGTGTGGGCGCGCCGTCTGGCGCACGCGGGCTCGCTCGTGCACGCCCTGGACATGAGCCTGTTGCTGCACCGCTATCGTCGCGATGCCCTGGCCGTCCGAGGCCGCGCCGACGAGCTGATCCAGTACTCGGAGGCGCACGGATTCTCGGCTCACCGGGCCAAGGGCATGGTGTTCCTCGGCTGGGCGCTGGCGGAGCTGGGCGAGTCCGAGCGCGGCATCGAGCACATGCGTGACGGGCTCGACGCGCTGAAGGCCATGGTGACGGGCGAGGACTTCCCGATCCTGTGGGAGATGCTGGCCGATGCCTCCGTCAAGGCGGGCCAGCCGGCGCCGGCGCTCGAGGTGCTCGCTGAGGCATTCGAGGAGATCGAGCGGAGCGGGCTATGTTACTGGACCGCCGAGCTCCACCGGCGGCGCGGGGAAGCGCTCCTGGCCTCGTCGCCATCGCGGGCGGAGGAGGCGGAAGCCGATTTCCATCGCGCCCTGGCGGTGGCGCGCGAGCAAAAGGCCCGATCGCTCGAGCTCCGGGCCGCCATGAGCCTGGCGATGCTCGAGCGAGGGCGCGGCCGGACAGCGGCCGCCCGTGACGCGCTCGCGCCAGTCCACGGCTGGTTCCGGGAGGGCTTCGACTCGCTCGACCTTCGCGAGGCGCGGGCGCTGCTCGACGATCTCACCGGGTCTCCAGCATCCCGGATGGCCACATAGTGAGGACGGGCCCCCGCTCGGCGATTCTGGCGTGAGCGGCCCGTCGGCGCCCGGCGCGCGGCCCACGCTCCAGGCAGCGCGAGCCGCCATGCCAGCTGTGATGGACACCACCAGCCGGGAATGGGTCACCGCTGACCAGCCGGCGCGGCCCGACCGGGCCCCCAAGGCGTACCGGCTCGGGACCCACCGGACGATGGCCCCTGCCGAGACCCTCGAGAGGGTGCGCCCGCTCATGGCGGCAATGGGCATTACTCGTATCGCGAACATCACCGGCCTCGATCGGATCGGCGTGCCGGTCGTCATGGTGTCCCGGCCGAACTCGCGCTCGATCGCCGTGTCGCAGGGCAAGGGCCTGGACCTAGCGTCGGCCAAGGCCTCGGGGCTGATGGAATCGGTCGAGACGTTCCACGCTGAGACCATCAGCTTGCCGCTCAGGCTCGGCAGTTACCGTCAGCTCGCCCGCACGCATCCTCTGGTGGACGTGTCCGGTCTGCCCCGCTCGACCCGGAGCAGGTACCACGATGACGAGCCGCTCCTGTGGATCGAAGGCCAGGATCTCGTCAGCCGCTCGCCGCTCTGGGTGCCGTACGAGCTCGTCCACACCGACTACACCTTGCCCCGCGGCCCCGCACACGGCTCCTTCGTCGCCAACACCAACGGGCTCGCGTCGGGAAACCACATCCTCGAGGCGGTGAGCCACGGGATCCACGAGGTGATTGAGCGAGACGCGACCACGCTCTGGAAGCACACGCGCCGGAGAGCCCGGCGCGTCCTCGATCTCGAGACCGTGGACGACGCCGCTTGCCGCTGGGTGCTCGACCGGTTCGCGCAGGCCGATATCGCGCTGAGGGTATGGGACACGACCTCGGACGTCAGGATCGCATCGTTCAACTGCCTGGCGCTCGGGCGCGACGACGATTCCGCGGACCCGGAGTTCGGCGCCGGGTGTCATCCGGTGCGAGGCATCGCGCTGCTGCGCGCGCTGACCGAGGCCGCCCAGGCCCGTACCACCTACATCGCCGGCTCGCGCGACGACTTCCGCGCGGCCGACTATGCCCCGGCGCAGCGCGCGCGACGCCTGCGCGACTGCCGCCGGCTGATGAACGGTGACACACCGGCGCGCGCGTTTCATGACGTGCCGACTCGCGATTGGGACAGCCTGGAGGAGGACGTGAGCTGGGCGCTGGAGCGCCTCCAGGCCGTGGGGATCCGGCAGGTCATCGCCGTGGACCTGACCAAGCCGGAGCTCGGGCTTCACGTCGCCCGGGTGGTGATCCCCGGTCTGGAGGGACCCGAGGAAGGTGAGGGGGACCACCATGTGCCGGGCCCCCGTGCCCGGGCCGTGGAGGACGGCACGGCGTGACGACCTGCGTGTTCGTGGGTCCCACGCTTCCGCTCCCGGAGGGGCGGGCCGTGCTGGATGCCGTCTATCTCCCTCCCGCGCGACAGGGCGATCTGTATCGGGCGGTCGTGCGTCACCGGCCTCGCGTGGTGGGAATCATCGACGGCTACTTCCAGCAGGTTCCCTCCGTCTGGCACAAGGAGATCCTGTGGGCGATGACCGAAGGGGTCCACGTCTTCGGCTGCTCCAGCATGGGGGCCCTCCGGGCGGCGGAGCTGGCCCCGTTCGGCATGCGCGGGGTCGGCCGGATCTTCGAGGCCTATCGGGACGGCCGGCTCCCGCCATATGAGGCCGAGCCGTTCGAGGATGACGACGAGGTCGCCGTGATGCATGGCGCCGCCGAGGGGGGCTTCGTCCCCCTCTCCGAGGCGATGGTGAACATCCGCTGCACGCTGGCCTCGGCGACGGAGGCGGGTCTCATCACCCCCGGGACGCGCGATACGCTCGCTCGGCTCGGGAAGGAGCTCTTCTATCCCGATCGCTCCTACCGGCGGCTCCTGGCCCTCGGCGCTCAGCGGGGCCTCTCGATTACGGAGCTCGACGCGCTCGGCGCCTGGCTGATCACCGGGGCCGTCAACCAGAAGCGTGCGGACGCGCTGGCCATGTTGACCACCATGGGGGAGTTCATCGCGGGGGACCCCGGGCCGGCGGAAGCCGGCTACGTGTTCGAGGCGAGCGCCATGTGGAACACGGCCGCCGGGGACTTCGCGTCGCTGGGGCCCGCGCCGGAGGCGTTGCTCGAGGAGCTACGCCTCGACGGGGCGGCCTACGTCGAGGGGAGACGGGCGGGTCTCCTGCGCATGGCGGCGCTTCGGGAGTGCGAGCGGCAAGGGCTGGCGCCTGGCGACGAGACAAGACGCAAGGCGACCACGAGGCTGCGCCGCCGCCTTGGTCTCTTCGGACGTGGCTCCCTCGAGCGCTGGCTGGCGGACAGCGATCTCACCCCGGCCACCTTCGACCGTCTGGTCGACGAGGAGGCCAAGCTCGCGGAGCTCGAGGCGCTCGCCCGCCCGCAGGCCGAGGCCCACCTGCTGGATGAGCTCCGCGTCAGGGGGGACTACGCCCGGTATGGGGCACGCGCCCGGGCGAAGCAGCGCACGCTGGGGACGGTCGGCGTCCACCAGGACGAGCCCGACGATCGGACAAAGCTCCAGATGACGCTCTGGTACTTCGAGAAACGTCTCGGCCTCCCGGTGCCGGATGACATCGCTCGGCATGCCGAGGACGTGGGCTTTCCCGACATCGAGTCGTTCTATCGCGCGGTCTGGCGGGAGTGGATCCACGTGACGCGGGGCGATGGGCCGGACGGCGCCGTTGCCGAGCGCGGGGACTGAATCGTGGCCCGGCGTCCCCTGTCGCCCGGCGGCGGATCCGGCACGCGCTTCAGGCTCTTCGCCCAGGACCCTGCGCTCGAGACGTTCCGGGAGCCGGAGATGGTCTGGATCGCGCGGCCGCCGGGAACCGTCGCACCCGGGCCCTCGGACGAGCGCATGTACGTGGTCGACGCGATCGGGAAGCCCGGTCCATACGAGTATCCCTACTTGCCTCCGTATGTCGGGCCGGCCTTCCCTCCCGCCATGCCCGACCCGGATGGGCACTTCGATCATCTGGCGGTCGACAGCCCGGCGTTCCGGGCTGCGCACATGTACGCCACGGTCCGGCTCGTGCTGGACATCTGGGAGGGGTACGCCGGCCACCGGATCGAATGGCACTTCCGGGAGACCCGCCGCCGTCTGGAGCTCCTGCCCTACCTCGACTGGGCGAACGCCCAGGCCGGCTTCGGCTTTATCGAGGCGGGATTCGCCCTCGACGAGCGGGGGGAGCCGCGCCTCCACTGGCAGAACTTCGATGTGCTCGCCCACGAGGTCGGACACCTGCTGATCTATTCCCAGGTTGGCACGCCGGACCCGGACACCCGAACGGACCAGTACCAGGGCTTTCACGAGTCCGCGGCCGACCTCGTTGCCCTGGTGGGATGCTTGCGGTTCCACACCGTGGTGGACCATGTGCTGCGTCGATCGGCCGGGAACCTCTACTATCTGACCGAGTTGAGTCGCATCGGCGAGTTGTCGGAGACCACGCAGCTCCGGATCGCCGACAACGACCTGCGCATGTCCGACGTCGAGGACTTCTCCATCTTCCGGAGTCTCAATTGCGCGGTGCACGAGCTCTCCCAGCCGCTCACGGGCGCCGTGTTCGACATCTTCGTCGACGTGTACCAGCAGAACCTGGTCGACGCCGGGTTGATCGGCCTCGACCTAGACCACGCCTCCGGCCGGGTCTCTGGCATCCCGGTGGACGATCCGGCGGTCGAGGCACGCTTCAGAGCCGCCTACGAGGGTCGCCACGAGGCCTTCAAGGCCGTGCTGCTCGAGACGCGCGACTACCTCGGCACCGGTCTCGCGCGCGCGTGGCGCCGCCTGTCGCCCCACGGCCTGACTTACCTCGACGTCCTCGACGCCATGGTGACCGTCGATCGCGACCTGACGGGAGGCAGGTACGTGCGCAACATCCAGGAGAGCTTCGCCTGGCGGGAGATTGACTCGCATCTGGCGTCGCGAAGGCCCCGGCATGCCCTACCTCACGGCGGCCGCCACTGGCTGTCCCCGACCCGGCCACTTGGGCGGCCCATACGACGGCGAGCGTAGTCGCAGAACGTTCACCATTCACGAGGAGGACCCGACATGGCAGAAACCCTGCTCAGTCAATCAGCGGTCAAGATGTTCGGGAGGGTGCTGGAGGGCGTGGAGATACGCCCGACGGTTGCTGCCGGTGCGCCTGGGCTTGGCTTCAACCTGTTCCTGAAGAGGCAGCTCGCGGGTGGCTCGGAAAGTGTTCCGATGTTTGCCAGGATCTACGCGTTTTCCTTCGAGGGCGCCTTCTATAACCTGCCCAGGCCGGCGATCTTCGTCGTGCATGGTCCAGGCGACGCCATCCGGGGCGCCGGCACCTACGACTATGATGACAAGAAAGGGAAGGGGCCAGCGTCGACGGACGACTCTGGCATCCCGGCCCGGGAGTTCGTGTTCGAGAGCGACATCAGGTACTGGGAATACGACAAGGACGATCTGTCACTACGGCTCGACTCCTTCTCGGGAACGCTGGACGACATCCTGATCGAGGCGTCGCTGTCCTCGACATCGAGGTCCGGCCTCGTGGCCCGCTCCGGCATGGCAGCTCGCTCCGGCGCGGCGGCCGACGGCGACGAGACCATGCGACACCGACTGCGCTGAAAGAGTTCCGGCTCGACGGGAAGCGCAGACGGCCGCGAGACGATCGCAGGGGGGCCTCCGGTGAGCTCGCTCTTTGAGCGCGCCCCGGGGGCCCTCGTGATCCTTGGAAGCGCTACCGAGGCTCAGGCCTCGCGGAGAGACGTTCGGGGGGGGGCCGAAAAAGGCGGTGGCCGAGGCGCCCCTCGACGACGTGGGTGACCGCCGAGAAATCTTCGCCGCCGGCGCCGCGGCGCTGGCCCTCCGCATAGGCCGCCAGCGTCTCGCGGAGGATCGGCAGCTTTTCGAGTAGCTTGCCGGCCATCTCGCTGGCGAGCGTCACGTCCTTCAGCATGAGGTCGAGCGTGAACGTGGGGTCGTAGTTGCCGTCGACCACCCGGAGGACGCGGCGGTCGAAGTAGGTCGAGTACGCCATGCCGCCGCCGTTCTTCACCACCTCGTAGTAGGTCCGCGGATCGACGCCCACCGTGTCGCAGAGCGCCAGGGATTCGGCCACCGCGACCGCGTTCACCGCACCGAGCGCGTTGTGCAGGAGCTTGATCCGGTTGCCGGTGCCCGGCGGCCCGACGTGCATCGTGAGGCGCCCCATCACGTCGAGCAGGGGCTGGATCACCGGCATCTGGGCTGCATCGCCGCCGACCATGAAGAAGATCTCGCCCGACTCGGCCTGGGGCGAGGAGCCGAGCATCGGCGTGTCGAGGTGATGGATCCCGCGCTCGAGGGCCGCCCGGTGGACGTCGAGCGTGACGGCCGGGCTCACCGTCGAGCAGTCGCACGTCACCAGGCCTGCGCGGCCTCCCGCCAGGAGGCCCGCCGGGCCGAGATAGGTCTCCCGCACGATCGCGTCGTTCGGGAGCGCGGTGAACACGACAGTTGCCGCCGCCGCGACGTCGCGGAGCGATCGGTGGCCGGTGAGGCCGTCGACCTCCGCGGCTCGCCGCATCGCATCAGGCGCGACGTCGTGGACGTGGACGCGGTAGCCCGCGCGGGCGAGGTTCCTCGCCATGGGGAAGCCCATCCGGCCGAGTCCCACGAATCCGATCTCTGGCGTGCTCATGCGTCCTCCAGGGGCAGCGCGACGAGAGAGCGGGCTCGGGTCGCGCGTGGAGTCGTCGTGCAGACGTTCGTGCGGGGACGGATCCGTTCGGCGGCCCGGCTCACGTCGCCGGCCGTGTCGCGCGCGGGCAACGGCGTCACGCGAGGCGCTCGGCGGCGTAGCGCGAGCGTGGGTGGACGATCGCGTCCTGGGCGAGAGCCAGCGGCAGCTCGTCGGCGTTCGAGGCCTCGGCGACCGTGAGAATGCCGTCCAGCGCGCCGACCGCGTGCTCCAGCGCCAGGCGGGCGTCGCGGCGGCCGAGGTACACGCCGAGGAACAGCGCCGCGAACGCGTCGCCCGTGCCCCAGACGCGGACGCTCCGCCGCGCGTGGCGGACGGCCCATGTCACGTCGCGCGTGACCGCGAGCACCGCCAGCTCTGCCGGCGCGTCGGCGAAGCGAAGACCCGTCGCGACGACGAGGCGGGGCCCGCCCGCTGCTCCGCCGGGGGGAGCCAGGAGCGCCCGCGCCGCGGCGTGAGCCGACTCGAGCGTCGTCGAGGCCCGCCCGGTCAGAAGCTCCAGCTCGAATGGGTTCGGCGTGACGATGTCCGCCACCGGGACGAGACGGTCTCGAAAGGCCTCCGGGATGCCTTCGCGGACGTACACGCCCCGGCCGACCTCGCCGATGACCGGGTCGCAGCAGTACAGGGCGTCCGGATTCGCCGCGCGCACGCGCGCCACCGTCTCCTCCACCACCGGCGCGGTTCCGGCGTCGCCCAGGTAGCCGGAGAGGACCGCGTCGCAGCGGCCGAGCACGTCGCGCGCCGCCAGGCCGTCGAGGAGCTCTGCCACCTCGCTCGCGGGGACGACGCGGCCGCGGAACGTCCCGTGCGCCGGATGGTTCGAGAAGGCGACGGTGTCCACCGGCCAGACCTCGTGGCCGAGGCGCTCCAGCACGGGCACCGCGGCGCGGTTCCCGACGCGCCCGTAGACCACGCTCGACTGGATGGACAAAACGTTCATCGCGTCGCGCGCGTCGTCATGCAGTTGCGGGAAGGGATCGGGCGGCGCCGCGGCGACGCCCGATCAGTAGCCTCGCCGCCGGTCGACGACGTGCCGGAGCGGTTGACCGTCGAGGAACCGCCGGAGGTTCTCCGCGAAGAGCTCGGCCACGAGCTCGTCCCGGGTCGGGTGGAGGCCGCCGAAGTGCGGGAGCACCGTGATGCCGGGCGTCGTCCAGAACGGATGGTCGTCGGGCAGGGGCTCGGTGCGGAAGACGTCGAGAACGGCGCCCGCGATGACGTGTCGCTTCGCGGCGTCGACCAGGTCCGCGTCGACGACCAGCTCGCCCCGCCCGTAGTTGAGGAGCCACGCCGTCGCGCGCATCTCCCGGAGCCGCCGCGCGTCCATGAAGTCGCGAGTGGCCGGCGTGACGGGGAGGAGCAGGAGGACGAAGTCCGACGCGCCGAGCACCTCCGCCGTGCCCTCCGGCGGGAGGACCTGCGCCACGTGAGGCACGGCAGTCGGGTCGCGCCGGGTGCCGATGACCGTGAGCTCCAGCGCCGCGGCCTTCCGGGCGACCTCCTGGCCGATGGCGCCGAGGCCGAGGATGCCGAGCGTCTTGCCCGCGAGGGGCTCGGAGGTGCGCCGCGTCCAGCGGCGCGCCTCCTGATCGCGCTGGGCGGCCGCGAACGGCTTGGTGAGGTGGAAGAGCGCGCCGAGGATGTTCTCCGGCATCTGGACGCGATGCGTGCCGCGCGCGCAGGTGAGGGTGAGCGCCGGCGGGAGATCCGCCCGCGCGAGCCATCCCTCGACGCCCGCGGTCAGCGTCTGGACCCAGCGGAGGCGCGGAGCCCCCGCGAACGCGCCGCGCGGGATGCGCCAGGCGAGCGCGCCCTCGGCGCGCGCGAGGAGCGCCGCGTCCGGCGTCTCGCCCGTCTTGACCGGCTCCAGCTCGACCCGACCCGCGAGCCCGGCGCGCTCGACGGCGCGCGCGTAGATGTCGGCCTCGTCGAGCCACAGGAGGACGAGGGGACGCGCCACGCCGGTACGATACACTAACGGCCGCGCGGTCGCCTGGCCGCGCGAACCGCCCGGACTCGAGGAGGCGCCCATGCCCGCGACCCACCGGCTCGACTCCGCCGTCGTTCATCACGAGTGGAACAACGCGATTCCGCCGCGCGTCGTCATCGATCCCGGCGACACCGTCGTCCTGGACACGCGGGATGCAGCGGACGGCTTCTACACCGCGACGTCGACGACCCGGGACATGGCGATGCGTGGCCCGTTCAAGGGCCATCCGCTGACCGGGCCCGTGGCGGTGCGCGGCGCAGGGCCGGGCGACGTGCTGGTGATCGACATCCTGGACGTCCGGCATGCGGTGCCGTTCGGCTGGACGCACATCCGGCCCGGCCGCGGGCTCCTGCCGGAGGCCGACTTCCCGGAGTCGTTTCTCCAGATCTGGGACGTGTCGGACGGCGCCTTCGCGCGGATGCGCGCGCGCTCGGGCGCGCGCGTGGCGGTGCCCCAGGGTCCGTTCCCCGGCGTCATCGGGACCGCGCTTGACGAGCCCGGCGGCCACAGCACGATGCCGCCCCGGAAGAACGGCGGGAACGTGGACATCCGACAGCTCACCGCGGGGACGACGGTCTACCTTCCGGTCTGGGTGGACGGCGCCCTGCTGTCGGTCGGCGATGCCCACGCGGCCCAGGGGGACGGCGAGGTCTGCATCAGCGCCGTCGAGATGTCGGCCCACGTGACGCTCCGGGTCGGCCTCCGTCACGGGCGGCCTCTTCGCGAGCCGCAGTTCCGGACATCGGGACCCCAGCCGAGCCGCGGCGCGGAGTACGTCACGACGGCCCACGGCCCCGACCTCTTCGCGTCGGCCCAGCAAGCGATCCGCTACCTGATCGAGCACATGGTGACGGAGCGCGGGCTCACGCGCGAGGAGGCCTACGTGGTGGCGAGTGTCGCCGCGGACCTCCGGATCAGCGAGATCGTCGACGCGCCGAACTGGATCGTCTCGGCGTTCCTGCCGGAGTCGATCTTCGACTAGGCCGACACCGACGGTCCAACCGCTCCGGACGGGCCGCGGAGCGCGGAGCGTCGGACGGCGTGGAGGCGGCGGGCGGCGAACGTCCGGTCCACGACTCGACCCGCTCCGCGTGCGCCGTCGAGGGGCGGGATGCCCGCAGAGCGGGGCGGGATCACGCGAGCGGCTGCGATCGCGCGCTGGACGCCGGCCGCCACACCGGGAGCGGGGAACGGCGTCGCCTCGAGCGGGGCCGGGAGTCGTGTCGTCGCCATCGCGTGCCTCCTCCGGCCGGGGGGCCGATGGCCCGAGGATCGCCGCTCACGGTGTCAGGGGTGTCAACGCGAAGTGAATTTTCCGTGACGGCGTGGACTCGCCTCGGGCGCTACACTCGGGCTCGGAGAAGAACGCCATGAGCGACCTGGACTTCCTCTCTGCCGAGTTCCTCGCCGATCCGTATCCGGCGTATCAGCGGCTCCGGGACGCGGGACCCGTGCACCGCCACCCTGCGGGGTTCTTCGTCCTCACCCGGTACGACGACGTCTCGGCCTTCCTCCGCGACCCGCGCTTCGGGAAGGGCGGCTACCAGGCGCTGTTCGAGGGCCGGTTCGGCGCCGGCCCGGGCGGGCCTTCGCTCGGCCTGTCGATGCTGTTCCGCGACCCGCCGGACCACACGCGGCTCCGCGCGCTGGTGAGCAAGGCCTTCATGCCCCGGGTCGTCGAGGCGCTTCGCGCGCACGTCCAGGAGATCGTGGACCGCTTGCTCGGGCGCGTGGCGGAGGCCCGGCAGATGGATGTGATCGAGGATCTCGCGTACCCCTTGCCGGTGACGGTGATCTCCGAGCTCCTCGGTGTGCCGGTCGGCGACGCCGAGCGCGTCAAGGGCTGGTCGCGGGACGTGGCGCGCGGGGTCGACGCGATCGCGCTGCCGGTCGGCCCGGAGGTGATGGAGCGCGGGCGCCGGGCCACGGAGGAGATGGGGACGTACTTCCGCGGCCTCATCGCCGAGCGCCGCGGCCATCCGGGCGCCGACCTCCTGAGCGGCCTGATCGAGGCGGAGGAAGCGGGGGACCGCCTGTCGGAGGCCGAGCTCCTGGCGACGTGCGTCCTCCTCTACGTCGCGGGCCACGAGACGACGGTGAACCTCATCGGCAACGGGCTGCTCGCCCTCCTGCGTCATCCCGAGGAGCGTCGCCGCCTCCAGGATGATCCGACGCTCATCCACGGCGCGGTCGAGGAGCTCCTGCGCTATGACGGGCCGGTCCACCGGACGGGGCGCATGGCGACGAGCGACATCGAGATTGCCGGCGTGCCGATCCCCGCGGGGTCCCTCGTCCTGGGCCTCCTCGGCTCCGCCAACCGCGACCCCGCGCACTTCGCCGCGCCCGACCGCCTCGACCTCACACGCGAGGAGCCGCGCCACCTCGCCTTCGGGTCGGGTATTCACTACTGCCTCGGCGCGTCGCTGGCGCGGCTCGAGGCCCACGTCGCGATCGGGACGCTGCTGCGCCGATTCCCGTCGCTGGCACTTGCCACGGAGCGTCTGACCTGGCGGCCTTCGAGCACGTTGAGGGGGCTGGAAGCCCTCCCGGTCGCCCTTGGACCAGCTCGGGCCTAGGCCCCCCGAGGCCCCGCTCCCGCCCTACCGCCCGGGAAACTCTCCCCAGGATTGGAAGATCTCGCCCCCGTCGCGACGACCGTTCCCCTCGACTGGCGGGGGCTATCGGGGACCCCGGCCGGTGGTGCCGCCCGCCCACGGCCGGCACGGGGTCTGCATGGGATAATCGCCACGATGACAAGCCCCCGGAATGTCCACGACCAGATCGCCCGACTCGAGGCCAATCTGTCACGCGCTCTCGTCGGGAAGGCAGACGTGGTGCGCCTGGCAGTGGTCGGCCTCCTGGCCAAGGGCCACCTCCTCATCGAGGACGTGCCCGGGGTCGGGAAGACGACCCTCGCGGCCGCGCTTGCGCGCTCGCTCGGCGCGGGGTTCCAGCGGATCCAGTTCACGTCGGACATGCTCCCGTCAGACGTGCTCGGCGTCGCCGTCTACGAGCCGGACAAGCACGAGTTCGTGTTCAAGCCGGGGCCGATCTTCACGAACATCGTGCTCGCCGACGAGATCAACCGGACGACGCCGAAGACCCAGTCGAGCCTGCTGGAGGCGATGAACGAAGCGCAGGTCTCGCTGGACCACACGACCCACGCCCTGCCGCGGCCGTTCATGGTCCTGGCGACGCAGAACCCGCGGGAGCACGCGGGGACCTTTCCCTTGCCGGAGTCCCAGCTCGATCGCTTCCTCCTCCGGATCCGGATCGGCTATCCGAGCGAGGCCGACGAGCGGACGATCCTCCGGGGCGGGGGCGCGCCGGTCGGGGAGACGCTTGAGACGGTGCTGGACGCCTCCGACGTGATCGAGCTCCAGGACGCGGTCGAGCTCGTCCGGGCCGACGACTCCGTCGTGGACTACCTCCTGTCGATCGTGACTGCAACGCGCCGGTCGCGTATCCTGACGCTCGGGGTGAGCCCGCGCGGTTCCCTCGCGCTCCTCCGCGCGGCACGGGCGCACGCACTGGCCGACGGGCGTGACTACCTCGTGCCCGACGACGTGAAGCGCCTCGCGGTGCCCGCCCTCGCGCACCGGGTCCTCCTGGCGGGCCCGGCGGCCGACGGAAGCGGCGCGGGCGCGGAAGCGGTCATCCGCACGATCGTGCAGGACATTCCGGTTCCTCGCTGACCGGAGGCGCGCGATCACGCGCCCCGAGCGACGCGAATGATGCGCCTGGCGCGGCGCCTGGCGAGCTGGTGGTGGCGGCGGACGAAGACCATCCGCCCGACCCGCGACGGCTGGTGGTGCGTCTTCGCCGCCATGGGTCTCGGCGTCGCCGCAGTGAACACCGGCAACAATCTGGCGTACCTCCTCTGCTCGATGCTGCTCGCCCTCATCATCGTGTCGGGGATGCTCTCCGATCTCACCGTCCGCGGGCTTTCTGCGACGGTGACCTTGCCCGACGCGGTCCACGCGACCCAGCCCGCGCTGATTACCATCGCGCTGGCGAACCGGAAGCGCCGGCTCGCGTCGTACTCCGTCGCGCTCGAGGCGCTGGACCTGCCGGTGCCGGGCCGGCGGGGTCGATTCGCACGCTGGCGTCCCCGCCGAACCCTCGACGATCGGCTTCGCGCCATGGGGCTGAAGGACCGGCGCGGCCTCGGAAGCCCGCGGCGGCTCGCCTACGCGCCGCGGATCCCCGCCGGCACCGAGCGCGTGGTCGGGTGGGAGATCACGTTCGCCGCGCGGGGCCGGCGGCGGCTGCCTCGGCTTCGCGCGACGACCGCCTTCCCGTTCGGCCTGTTCGTCAAGATCGGCCCGCCGCTCATCTTCGACGAGGAGGTGCTGGTGTTCCCGGCGGTCCATCCCGTGCGAGTCCCGGAGGTCTGGGAGACGGCGAGCGGGGAGTCGGCGGCCCGGCGGCGCGGACGGGGCCACGACCTCTACAACCTCCGCACGTATCGGGCGGGTGACGAGCCGCACCTGATCCACTGGCCGACCTCGGCGAAGTCGGGCGGCCTCATGGTGCGCGAGCTCGAAGAGGACGCGACCGAGGACACGCGCATCGTGCTGACCGGCACCGGTGCCGCCGGCGGGGAGCAGCTCGAGAAGGCGATCTCCCGCGCGGCGTCGCTCGCGGTCCACTTCCTGCGCGGCGGCACCGGCGTGGAGCTCGCGGGCGCCGCCGGCGCCGTGCCCCTCGGCCGCGGACGCGGCCAGGAGCGGCGCATCCTCGCCGCGCTGGCGCTCTACGCGCCGGGCGGCCCCCGGCCTGACGCGGAGTCCGCCGCCGGCGCGGCCTCGAGCGATCGCGTGCGCGAGATCCGCGTCGACCTGGACACCGCGTGATGGCGCTCCCGCTCGCGCTCCGGGTCGCGATCTACCTCCTCGTCGCGGACGGGCTCTTCGCGCTCTACCTCGGCGAGTTCCTGGAGGGGCGGGGCATCGTCCTCGTCGGCGTGCTCCTGGTGGCCAGCGCGCTGATCCACGCGCGGGCCAGCACGACCTGGCGCGTCTTCGGCGCGCGGTACGTCGTCCCGGTGGTGGCGCTGGCCTCGGTCGTGGACATCACCTATCTCACCGAGAGCGTGCTCGACGCGCTGGTGCGGCTCCTGCTCTTCCTGGTCCTCTACAAGCTGGCGACGCTTCAGACCGTGCGGGACACGCGCACGATCTCGTTCATGGCGTTCTTCATGCTGGTGGCCGCCTCGGGGTCCGCGTTCGGCGTGGGGTTCTTCTTCGCGTTCGTCGTGTTCGTGGGGCTCATGAGCTGGATCGCGCTGCTCCAGCACGTGACCGGCGAGGCGGCCGGCGAGCTCGCCGCGGGCGCGTCGCCGGTGCAGACGCACCATCTGGTGATCCTGGCGAGCGTCGCGGCGGTGGCGGTCTTCCTGGTGGCCGGCGGGCTGTTCTTCCTCCTGCCGCGGGTCGGTCTCGCGACCCTTCCGCTCCGCGCCCGGCTCGGCCAGATGATCAGCGGGTTCTCCGAGCGGGTCGAGCTCGGATCCTACGGGAGCATCCTCGCCGACGCGACCGTCGTCATGCGGGTGCGTCTCCCCGACGAGGTCCAGCCCGATCGTCTGCCCAACCTCCGCTGGCGGGGCGTCGTGCTCGACACGTTCGACGGCCGCGCCTGGAGCGTTCGCTATCCGCGCCGGATCCGGCTGATCCGCCAGAACGCCGGAGGCTTCGACGTCGGGCTCCTGGGCGCCGGCGGCGTCTTCCTCCGGCAAGAGATCTTCCTCGAGCCGATCGGGTCGGAGGCGGTATTCGCCGCGCCGCGCGTGCTGCGCCTGACGATGCCGACCTCGGCGCTGGCGATGGACGACATGGGCGCGGTGTCGGTCTCCTCGGCGGGCGCGCGGCTTCGCTACACGGTCGAGTCGGAGGTGGAGGGACCCATCGTCCGGAGCGTGCGTGCGGCCGGTCCCGCGCCCCCGCTCGATCCCGAGCAGCTCGAGCGCTATCTCCAGCTGCCGGTCCTCGCGCCGTCGATCCCAGCCCTGGCGCGGCAGGTGGTCGGGGCCGACACCCAGCCGGCGGACATGGCGCACCGTCTTCAGGAGTTCCTGCTGACCCAGTTCCGCTCCACGCTCGAGATCGAGAAGATGAGCGAGCTCGATCCGCTCGAGGAGTTCCTCTTCGTGCGCCGTTCGGGCCACTGCCAGTACTTCGCCACGGCGATGGCGGTGATGCTGCGGGCGCTCGGCATCCCGTCCCGGGTGGTGAACGGGTTCCAGCGCGGGGAGTGGAACCCCTACGGCCAGTACTACATCGTGCGGTACTACGACGCCCACTCCTGGGTCGAAGCCTACCTCCCGGACGTGGGCTGGGTGACGTTCGATCCCACGCCGCGCACCGCCGTCGACGTCGCGAGCGGCTGGAACGGCCCCGCCTTCCTCTATCTCGACGCGCTGCGCCTGCAGTGGCATCGCTACGTGGTGAACTGGACGCTTCGCGACCAGATCCGGGCGGTCCAGTCGGTGCAGGTCCGGCTGTCCGGCCTGCGCGACTGGTCGGCGGGGCTCGAGCCGGCCGCTCGCGCGCGCCTGGGACGCGCGGGCGCACTCGCGCTGGTCGTGGTGGTCGGCGCCGCCTGCGCGTGGGCGTGGCGCCATCGCCGAGGCGGGCCGGCCTCGTCGCGGGGCCGGGCGCCCGGCTTCTACCGGCGCGCCCTGCGCGCCGCCGCCCGTCGCGGACTCCGGCCGGCGGCGGGCGAGACCGCGCGGGAGTTCAGCGCGCGCGTCGCCGACCTCGGCCCCGCGGCGGCGGGAGCCTTCGCGCGCGTGACGACGCTCTACGAGCGCGCGCGGTTCGGCGGGACCCCGCCCAGCGCGGTCGAGCTTCACGAGGCCGAGGCCTCGCTCGCCCTGCTGCAACCACGCTCGTCCTGATCGACTGACCGCCCACCGTCGCGGCCGATCGGCGCGACCATTCGCTGTCACGCGATTGGCATCCGTCCGGTATGCTGGAGGCACCATGCCTTGCTCGGCGGAGCCAATCTGCGTGGCGTACAGCCTCGGCCCGAGGCGGCTCGGGCGGAAGGCGACGGCGTGAAGCGCCGCCGAATTCTGCGGGGCCTCGGACTGGCGGGCGCGCTGATCGCGACCGTGGCGCTGGCCGCGGACCTCGTGGTGGTCGAGGACTGGGCCGGGCCGCCCGTGGGTACCACCGGGGTCCCGCCGGGGTGGCAGAAGCAGACCTGGGGCGGCTCGCCGAGGTACGACTTCACGATCGTCGAGCAGGACGGGCAGCGCGCGATCCAGCTTCGCAGCGCGAGCGACAGCTCGAACATGAGCAAGGACATCCGGGGGAAGGTGAGCCTCGCGGCGACGCCGATCCTCGAGTGGACGTGGAAGGTCACGGCGCTCCCGAAGGGGGCGGACGGACGCAAGGCGGCGACCGACGACCAGGCCGGCCAGATCTACGTCGCCTGGCCCCGGTTCCCGCAAGCGATCCGTTCCCAGATCATCGGCTACATCTGGGACACGACGGCGCCGGCCGGCTCCGTCTTCAAGAGCCAGAAGACCGGAACCGTCACGTACGTCGTGGTCCGCTCGGGCACGGCCGATCTGGGGAAGTGGCTCACCGAGCGCCGGGACGTCCTCGCGGACTTCAAGAAGATCTACGGCGAGGACCCCGAGGATCCCGGCGGCATCTCGATCGGCATCGACTCCGACGACGTCAAGGGCACCGCCGAGGCCTTCTTCGGGCGGATCGCTTTCCGCCGGCCCTGATGGGCGCGCGCAAGTCCGGCGGGCCGCGCCAGCCGAGACCGGTGAAGACCGGTTGGGACTGGCGGCCGTCCGCCAAGCCGAATCCGAGACCGGGCTCGACGCCACGTCCCCCGGGAAAGCCGCGATGAGCGCCGCCGCCGGCCGCCTCGCCGGGCGCTCGGTCGTCGTGACCGGGGCGACGCGCGGCATCGGACGGGCGATCGCGCTGGCGTGCGCCCGCGAGGGCGCGGCGGTCGTGGTCAACGGCCGGGACGAGGCCACCGGGCGGGCGTTCGTGGACGATCTCGCGTCCCGCGGAATGCGGGCGGTGTGGCATCGGGCCGACGTTGGCCGGGTGGCCGAGGCCCGGGGGCTGATCGACGCGACGCTCGCCGCGTTCGGGCGGATCGACGTCCTCGTCAACAACGCCGGCCTCTTCGAGCGCCGCCCCGCGCTCGAGATGGAGGAGGCGGACTGGGACCGCATCCTCGGCGTGAACCTCAAGGGCGCGTTCTTCTGCGCCCAGGCGGCGGCCCGCGCGATGCGGCAGCGCGGCGAGGGCGGGGCGATCGTCAACGTGGCGTCGGACGCGGCGTGGAGCGGCGGGATCAACCCCTGCTCGCACTACGCGGCCTCCAAGGCCGGGATGGTGTCGATCACGCGGTCGCTCGCCAAGGAGCTCGCCCCGTTCCGGATCCGCGTGAACGCCCTCGCGCCGGGGCTCATCACGACCGAGATGGGCGGAACCGCCGGGTCGACCTTGCCCGACCTGAAGATCCCGCTCGGCCGCGAGGGAACGCCGGACGAGGTCGCGGCGTGCGTGGTGTTCCTCGCGTCCGACGAGGCGAGCTACGTCACGGGCGCGAACCTCAACCTGAGCGGCGGCCTGTTCCTCGACCGGTAGGGCGCGTGGGACGGTACCGGCTCGGCGTCGACATCGGCGGCACCTTCACCGACTTCAGCCTCCTCGACGAGACGACGGGCGAGATCACCGGCTTCAAGTCGCCGACGGTGCCCGCCGACCCGGGGCGCGGCGTGCTCGACGGGCTGCGCGCGCTCGTCGCTAACCGGGCGATCGACCCTGCGGACATCGGCTACCTGGTCCACGGCACCACCATCGCGGTCAACACCGTCATCCAGCGGAACGGGGCGACGCTCGGCCTGCTCGTGACCGCCGGCTTCGGCGATCTCCTCGAGATCCAGCGCCTCCGTCTCCCGAGCCCGGTCAACTTCACGGCGACGCGCCCCGCGCCGCTGATCTCGCGCTACCGCGTCGGCGAGGTCGTGGAGCGCATCCTGGCCGACGGCACCGTCGACATCGCGCTCGACCGCGCGCAGCTCCTCGGCGAGGCGGCGCGGCTCGTCGAGCGGGAAGGCGCGGAGGCTCTCGTCGTCTCGTTCGTCAACGCGTACCGGGCGCCGGCGCACGAGCTCGAGGCGAAGAAAGCGCTGGCGGAGCGCTTCCCGGACCTCCACGTCACGTGCGCCCACGAGGTGTGGCCGCAGATCCGCGAGTACGAGCGGACGATGGTGGCGATCCTGAGCGCGTACGTGCGCCCGCGGGTCGACCGCTATCTCCAGCACCTCGAGCGGGAGCTGGGGCGCGCCGGGGTGCGGGTGCCGCTCCACATCACGAAATCGAACGGCGGGGTGACGAGCGCCCGGGATGCCCGCCGGGCCACGGCCGAGACGATGCTCTCCGGCCCGGCGTCCGGCGTCATGGGCGCGACCGCCGCCTGCGTCCCGGCCGGATACCGGAACCTGATCACGTTCGACATGGGCGGCACCAGCGCCGACATCGCGCTGGTGCGCGACGGCGAGCCCGTGTACTCGAGCGACGAGACGGTGGGCGAGTTCCCGATCGTCATGCCGGTCGTGGGCGTGTCCTCCATCGGGGCGGGCGGGGGCTCGATCGCGTGGCTCGATCCGGTCGGCGTCCTCAAGGTCGGCCCCCGGAGCGCGGGCGCCGACCCCGGGCCGGCATGCTACGGCCGGGGCGGGACGGAGCCGGCGCTCTCCGATGCCTTTCTTCTCTGCGGGTTCCTCAACCCCGACAACTTCGTCGGCGGGCGGCTCCGCCTCCATCCGGACCGGGCGGCCGCGGCGATGCGACCGATCGCCGAGGCGCTCGGCCTCGACGTGGACGCGGCGGCCGAGGCGGTGATCGAGGTCGCGACCTCGAACATGTACGTGGCGTTCTCGAACGTGCTGGCGCGCCACGGCCTCGACCCGCGCGATTTTGCTCTGGTGGCCTTCGGCGGCGCGGGTCCCATCGAGGCGTGCTTCCTGGCCGAGGAGTTCCACATCCCGCGGGTCGTCGTGCCGCCGTCGCCCGGCACGCTCTGCGCACAGGGCGCGATGACCGCCGACGTGAAGAGCGACTACGTCCGGACGCTCCACCGGCGGCTCTCGGCGACTTCCGGGAAGCTCCTCGCCGGCGAGTGCGCGGAGCTCCTGGCGCGCGCGCGGCGCTGGCTCGCGGAGGAGGCGCCCGCCGTCTCGTCGAGCGGTGTCGCGTACAGCGCCGACCTTCGCTATGTGGGGCAGGCGTTCCAGGTCGAGGTGCCGATCGACGCCGCGTGGCTCGAGGACGCGACCACCGACCGGCTGCGAGCCGCGTTCCACGACCGCCACGAGCACCTCTACGCGCATGCCGACCGCGGCGCCGACGTCGAGCTGATCGACCTTCGCGCGACGATCGCCGGGACGACGCCGAAGCCGCCGATCCGTCCGGTGTCGCGGGGACGCGGCGCCGCGACGCCCGTGGGCCGGCGGGCGATCCACTACCGGCGCCAGCGTCACGCGGCGGCCGTCTACCATCGTCGGGATCTCCTCGCGGGCCAGCACGTCGACGGCCCGGCGGTCATCGAGCAGGCGGACACGACGACGCTGGTACCCGCGGGGTTCCGGGCCGCGGTCGACCCGCTCGGCAACCTCGTGATCGAGCGGCGGTAGGCGATGGCCATCGACCGGGTCACGCTCGAGATCCTGCGGAACCACTACCAGGCCGTCGTCGAGGACATGGCGCGAATCATGGAGCGCACCGCCTACACGACGTTCGTGAAGGAGACCGCGGACTTCTCGACCGGCCTGGTCTCGACCGGCGGCGAGTACGTGGCGTACCCCTGGAACCTCGGCGCCTCGTCGTATCTCGGGCTCAACATGTCGCGCACTCTCGGCTACTTCGACCGCTACGACGAGGGCGACATCGTCATCTGCAACGACGCCTACCTGTCGGGCCCGCTCTGCACCCACACGCCCGACATCCACATTCTCCGGCCGATCTTCCACGGGGGCCGGGTCATCTGCTGGGGCTACGCGTTCGTCCACTCCTCCGACATGGGCGGCGCGGTGCCGGCCAGCGTCTGGCCGCGGGCGACCGAGATCTTCCAGGAGGGGCTGCGCCTCCGCCCGACGAAGCTCTATCGCGCCGGCGTCCTCCAGGAGGACGTTAAGAACCTGATCGGCGACAACTGTCGCATCCCCGAGGTGAACTGGGGCGACATCAAGGCGATGGTGGCGGCGGTAACCTCGTGCGACCGTCGCGTCCAGGAGATGGTCCGGAAGTTCAGCCTGGCCACGTTCGTCGAGGGCATCGATGCGGTGCTCGACTACGCCGAGCAGCGCGCGCGGGCGGCGATCCGGAAGATCCCGGATGGGACGTACCGGTTCACCGAGTACATGGAGGACGACCTCCGCTCCGAGGTGCCGATCCGGCTGCAGGTCGCGCTGACGACCGAGGGCGACTCGATCCATCTCGACTTCACGGGCACCGATCCGCAGGTCGGGTCGGCGCTGAACATCGCGACCCACGGCGTCACGCATCCGTTCCTGTGCCAGGCGATCAACGCCTACCTCGTGACCGAGGATCCGGGGATCCCGAAGGCGTCCAGCATCCTGCGCCCGGTGCGGGTGACCGCGCCGCCGGGCAGCGTGGTCAACGCGCAGTTCCCCGCGCCGATCGGCGTGCGCTACGCCACGGTGCTCCGCGTGTTCGACGCCGTCCTCGGCGCGCTCGTCCAGGCGCTGCCGGGGCGCGTGCCGGCCGCGCCGGCCGGCGCGATCTCGCCGGTCGTCGCGTCGGTGCTCGATCTCCTGAGCGGCCAGCGGCAGGTCCAGGTCGTGGAGCCGATGCTGGGCGGCGGCGGGGGGCGCCCGGACATGGACGGCCTGGGCGGCGCCGATTCGATGACGGGCTTCCTCCGGAACACCCCGGTCGAGAGCATCGAGGCGGAGGTGCCGATCGTCATGCGGCGCTACCACCTGATCCCCGACACCGGAGGGCCGGGAGAGTATCGCGGGGGCCTGGCCGTGCGGCTCGACTTCCAGGTCTTCCATCCGCACGCGATCGTGACGGCGCGAGGGATGGAGCGCTTCCGGCTCGAGCCGTGGGGCGTGGCGGGCGGGCGCGCCGGCACGTCGGGCAGCTGCGTCGTCAACCGCGACACGCCGCGGGCGCGAGACATCGGCAAGGTCGACGTGCTCCACCTCGAGCCGGGCGACCTCGTCAGCATCTTTTCCCCGAGCGGCGGGGGGCACGGCGACCCGCGCCGGCGCGACCCGGAGCGCGTGCGAGAGGACGTCCGCGCCGGCTTTCTCACGCCGGCTCGGGCGCGCGAGGCCTACGGCGTCGTGGTGGCGAACGGGGCCGTCGATCTCGCCGCCACCCAGCGTCTCCGCGCGGCGATGCCCGCTCCGCCTCCGGGTCCGTTCGACCTCGGCGAGCGCCGCGCCGAGATGGAGCGCCGCTGGCCCCCGGCCGTCCAGGATGCCGCGCTGCGTGTCCTCGAGAGCGTTCCCGCCGCGGTGCGGGACTGGGGCAAGCACCAGATCTACGCGCGGATCCAGGAGATCGCCGCGGCGCGGCCGCCCGTACCGGCCGACGTGGACGGCGCCTGGTCGGACATCCGCGCGCGGCTCACGCGCGCCCTCGGCGAATCGTGATGCCGGGCCACGCGGACGCGCCAAGCGCGCCCCACGCGGACGTCGTCGTGGTCGGCGGCGGGATCGCCGGCTGCGCGACGGCGTACTATCTCGCGCGGCGCGGCGTGCGGGTGACGCTCCTCGAGCGCGGCGAGATCGCGGGGGAGCAGTCGGGCCGCAACTGGGGATTCGTGCGGCAGCAGGGGCGGGACCCGTACGAGGTGCCGCTCATGATGGAGTCCAACCGGATCTGGCGCGGTCTCGAGCAGGAGCTCGGCGCCGACCTCGAGTGGATCCAGGCCGGCAACCTCGCGCTGGCGGCGACACCGGACCGCGCGGCCCTCTTCGAGGAGTGGCTCGGCATCGCGCGCCAGGCCGGTCTCGACACCCGGCTCGTGAGCTCCCGGGAGATCCAGGCCCTCCTGCCGGGCATGGCCCGGGAATGGCTCGCCGGTCTCTACACGGGGAGCGACGGACACGCGGAGCCGGTGAAGGCGACGCAGGCTCTGGCCCAGGCGGCCGTCAAGCACGGCGCCGAGCTCCGCGCGGGCTGTGCCGTGCTCGGCGTGGAGACGGAGGGGGGCCGGGTCAGCGGCGTCCTCACCGAGCAGGGGCCAGTCCGCGCGTCCACGGTGGTCTGCGCGGCGGGCGCCTGGTCGTCGCGACTCTTGCGCCCGCTCGGGGTGGCGCTTCCGCAGCGCTGGATCCGGGCGACCGTCGCGCGCACCACGCCGGCGCCGCCCTTGACGCGCGCGGGCGTGTGGGGTCCGGTCGTGTCCTTCCGCCAGCGGCGGGACGGCACGCTCAACATCGCCGCGGCCGGCGCGGCCGACCACGACCTCACCCTCGAATCGCTGCGGCACGCGCGGCTCTTCCTCCCGGGCTACTGGAAGAACCGGAAGCTCTTCCGGTTCCACGTCGGACGTCCGCTCCTGCGGAGCCTCGTCGGCCTCCTTCCGGGCTCGGCGGCGCGGCGCCGCCCGCTGACGTGGGATCGCGGCACCGGCCCCGTCCCGAATCTGGCGAAGGTGCGCCGGAGCCTCGCGGAGATGCGGCGGCTCTATCCGTCGCTCCACACGCTCGCGATCACGCGGAGCTGGGCGGGCTACATCGACGCGACGCCTGACGCGATCCCGGTCATCGGAGAGGCGGGCCCCCCCGGGCTCGTCGTCGCCACCGGGTTCAGCGGCCACGGGTTCGCGATGGGCCCGATCGTCGGCCGCGTGGTCGCCGAGCTCGTGACCGACGGACGGGTCTCGCTCGACCTCCGGCCGTTCCGCCTCTCGCGCTTCGCGGAGGGCGCGACGGGCAAGCCCCGCAGCGTCCTCTAGCGCACGGCCGCCTACAGGCGGCCCATCCGGGGATCGAGGGCGTCGCGGACCCCGTCGCCGAAGAGGTTGAAGCCGAGGACCGCCAGGAAGATCACCAGTCCGGGGTAGGTGGTGAGCCCGGGCGCGCGGAAGATGTACTGCCGCCCCTCGCCGAGCATCGTGCCCCACTCCGGCGTCGGCGGCTGGACGCCGAGTCCGAGGAAGCCGAGCCCCGCCGCCACCAGGATCGCGAAGCCGAGCGAGAGCGTTGCCTGCACGATGACCGGCGCCATCGCGTTCGGTAGCACGTGGCGGAAGATGATGACCGCTCGCCGCTGGCCGATGGCGTCCGCCGCCTGCACGTAGACCTGCTCCCGGATCGACAGCACCGAGCCGCGCACGAGCCGAATGAAGGACGGCACCGCCGAGATCCCCACCGAGATGATCACGTTCTGGAGCCCGACGCCGAGGATCGCGACCAGCGAGAGCGCGAGCAGGAAGCCCGGGAACGAGAGCAGGATGTCGGCGAACCGCTGGATCACCAGATCGGTGAAGCCGCCCTGGAAGCCGGAGACCGCGCCGAGCGGCACGCCGACCAGGAGGCCGAGGCCGACGGCGAGGAAGCCGATCATGAGCGAGAGGCGGCCGCCGTAGAGGAGCCGGGCGAGCATGTCGCGGCCCAGATGATCGGTCCCGAGCGGGTGAGCGAGGGACAGGGGCCGAAGGGCCTGGGACAGGCTCTGGCGCTCCGGGTTGTACGGCGTCAGGAGCGGCGCGGCGGCGGCGAGGGCGAACAGGCACGCGAGCAGCACCAGGCCCACCATGGCGGCGCGATGGCGGCGGAAGCGCTGCCAGCTCTCGGCGAGCCGCCGGAGCGCGGGTCGGCCAGCGGGCGCCGCCGGGAGGACCGCGCCCTCAGGAGTAGCGGATTCGAGGGTCGATGACGACATAGAGGAGATCGACGACGAGATTCGTCAGGATGAAGAGCGCGGAGAAGACCAGCACGATGCCCTGCACCATCGCGTAGTCGCGGGAAAAGATCGAGTCGATCAGGAGGAGGCCCATCCCGGGCCAGCCGAAGACCGACTCGGTCAGGACCGCGCCGCCCAGGAGGGCGCCGAACTGGAGCCCGATCACGGTCAGGATCGGCACCAAGGCGTTCCGGAGGGCGTGTCGCGCCACGACCAGGCGCTCGCCGAGGCCCTTGGCCCGCGCGGTGCGGACGTACTCTTGGCCGAGGACCTCCAGCATGCTCGCGCGGGTCATGCGCGCGATCAGGGCGACCGAGAACGCGGCCAGGGTGATCGCGGGCAGGATCAGGCTCGCCGCGCCTTCCGACCCGGCGGCCGGGAGCCAGTTGAGGTGCACGGCGAAGACGATGATCAGCATGAGGCCGAGCCAGTAGGTCGGCATCGAGACGCCGAAGAGGGTCACGAGCGACAGGAGATAGTCGAAGCGCGAGTAGGGGCGAGCCGCGGCCAGGGTCCCGGCGGCCATCCCGGCGAGCGTCGCCAGCGCGGCGCTGACGACGGCCAGGGTGAGCGTCGCGCGGAGCCGCGGCTTCAGCTCCTCGAGCACGGGCTGCGAGGTGCGGGCCGAGCGGCCGAGGTTGCCGTGGAGGAGCCGCTCGAGGAACACGCCGTACTGGACGTGGAGGGGCTGGGTGAGCCCGAGTTCGACCCGGAGCCGGGCCACGTCGTCCTCGCTGGCTAGGAGGCCCGCGAGCACCTGCGCGGGGTCCCCGGGGAGGACGCGCACCATCAGGAAGACGATGACGGACACTCCGAGCAGGGTGACGACCGAGGCCAGGAGCCGCTTCGCCAGGTACAGGCGGAAGAGGCTCACGGCCCCGGCCGCGCCCTCGAGACCTCCCGCTCAGTTCGCCGGACGCGCGTAGACGGCGGCGAACTTCTCGTTCGGCAGGGAACCGACGTCGGTCACCTTCGCGGAGTAGATGATCGGGAACCGCTGGACGTAGAGGAACAGCCAGGGCGCGTCGTTCCAGACCTTCTTCGACATCTCGCAGTAGAGCGCCTTGCGCTTGTCCGAGTTCGTCTCCTTCTCGGCGGCGAGGATCACCTCGTCGACGGACGGGTTCTTGTAGAAGCTCGTGGCGAGGCCAGCCGGCGGGTGGAAGCCCGACCAGAACTGGAACGCCTGCATGGAGCTGTCGAGGAACGCCGGCGCCCATCCGAGATACGCGAGCTGATGAACCGTCTTCTCCGCCGGTCCGGCGTTGATCACCGCGATGTACGACGGCCAGTCCATCGTCTGGAGCTCGGGCTCGATCCCGACCTCGCGGAGATACCCGGCGACGGCCTGGGAGGCCTCCCGGTCCTGGACGTAGCGGCCCGTCGGGTGATGGAAGGAGATCTTGATGCCCGGCTTCACGCCCGCCTCGGCCAGGAGCTGCTTCGCCCGGGCGGGGTTGTAGTCGTAGGTGCCCGCCTTGCAATAGCCGAAGAGACTCGGCGCCATCGGGGCGTCCATCTCGTCGGCCGCGCCGAAGAGGACGTTCTGGATGATGGCCTTCTTGTCGACGGCGTAATTCAGCGCCTGGCGGACGCGCACGTCGCCGAGCGGCTCCTTGGTCGTGTTGAGCGAGATGAAGATCGTCCGGTCGCTCGGCGCCAGCAGCACCTTGACCGCCGGATTCTTCTGGAGCGCCGGGAGATCCGCGATGGGCGGCAGCACGATCAGGTCGACCTGGCCGGCGAGGATGAGGCTCTCGCGGGTCGCCGCCTCGGGGACGATGCGGAAGACGACGGTGTCGTAGGTCGGCTTCTTGCCCCAGTACTTCTCGTTGAGGCTGACGGTGAAGCTCTCGCCCTTCTTCCGCTCCTTGAAGACGTAGGGCCCGGTGCCGACGGTGTGGACGATGTTCTTGTACTCGTTGCCGTCCTTGTCGACGGACGCTGGGGACACGAACCCGGACGTGCTCCACGAGAGCGCGCTGATGAACGGCGCCGACGGCTTCGTCAGCGTCACCTTCACCGTCGCCGCGTCGACGACGTCGGTCTCCTTGATCGGGAACGGCGCGCGGATCGGCACCTTGAGCGCCGGGTCCTTCAGCCGATCGAAGTTCCACTTCACGGCCTTCGCGTCGAACGGCGTCCCGTCATGGAACGTGACACCCTTGCGGAGCTTGAACGTGTAGACGAGCCCGTCGGGCGAGATCGTCCAGCTCTCGGCCAGCCACGGACCCACCTTTCCGTCCGGGGCGAGCGCCGTCAGGGTCTCCGCCACGTAGTCGACCATGTTCGCCACGGTGGTGGTGGTCATCTGGATCGGATCGACCGTGTCGAGATCGACGCCCACCGCGACCCGGAAGGTCCCCGCGGCGTGAGCCGGTCCGGCGACCGTGGACGCGGCCAGCACGGCGAGGGCCACGAGGGCCGGGCGGAAGAGGGGGAGACACGGCCAGTGGGTGCGCATGCGAGTGTCCTCCATGAGCCAGCGGATCACGCGTCGCGTGCTCGCCGATCGACGAGCCCTTCGTAGCCGATCCGGATCATACCGCCGCCCTCCGGGCAAGGGCAATGTCACTCCGGCCGCCGCGCTCCGCTGGACGCTCCGTCGGGGCGCGTGAGAGGATCGCGCACCGGGAGGATCGACTCGATGAGGCGACAATCACGCCGCGCTGCGGCGATCGTGGAGACCGTGCCGCGCCGCCGAGGCTGGATCATGCTCGTCACGGCGGCTTGCCTTCTCGCCGGATGCGGCGGGCCGGCGCTCTCCATCCCCCGGCCCACGGACGCGCTGACACCGCCGCCCCCGCCGCCGGTCTCCGAGCCCTCCGTCCTGAGCTTCCTCGTCGACGTGCCCCTCACGCGCGTGCGCGAGGCGGCGGAAGGCGCCTTCCCGTCCGAGGTCGGCCGCGAGGATACGTGGGTGGACTCGCACCTTGCGATCGGATCCATGGGAGTCCAGTTCCAGTACCGGTTCTGGCGCGACGCCCTCGGACTCGAGATGGGCGGCGACCGGCTTCTCACGCGGCTCGACCTCCGGTACCGCATCCGCGCGCGGCTCGCCGGTGGATCCGTGCCGCTCGAGGCGCAGTGCGGGTACGACGCCGAGACGCCGCGACGGCTCCGGATCACCGCGTCGACGGGGCTCGGCTGGAGCCCGGACTGGGGTCTGACGGCAGCGACCGTCTTCGGCGCCCCCGAGTTCCTCGACGCGTGCCGGGCCCTGCCGGGCGGCGCCGACATCACGCCCGTGCTGGCGACCGTGCTCCAGCCCGGGCTGGAGGCGCTGGCCGGGACCCTCGACGAGCGGCTCGGCGAGCTCGCGACGCAGCGCGACCGCATCGCGGCGGTGTGGCAGCAGCTCGCGGTGCCGGTGGAGGTGTCCCCCGGCGCGTGGCTCGCGATCCGGCCGCGCGCCGTTCACGCCGGACCGATCGTCGGCGCCGGGCCGGACGTCCTCCGGACCGTGCTTCAGCTCACCGCCGAGCCCGTCGCCCGGCTCGGCGCCGCGCCCGAGGCCGAGGCGCGCCCGTTGCCGGACCTCCAGCTCGCCGCGGCGCCGGCGAGCGGGTTTCACGTGACGCTGCCCCTCCACGTGCCGTACACGGTCCTCAACGAGCGCCTGTCGGAAACGGTCGTCGGCACGTCGGTCGACATCGGGGGCTCGCAGCCGATGCTGGTCACGTCA
>CAYXBJ010000124.1:0-23396 GCA_964463175.1 uncultured bacterium | reverse complement strand
TCCAGACCCATGCGGCGATACTGCGCGTGGCGGTACCGGTCTCTGAGGGTGTGGTGCTCGCCGGCCCGGGCCGTCTCCCGTCAGAAGAGCTGGTTGACCGCCTTCCCGGAGTTGGTCTCTTGGAGCTCGGCGTTCAGATGGGCGAGGCGGGCGCGGACGTCCTGGTACCCCCGCCGGATCGGCCCGCGCAGTCCCACCGCCACCACGACGAGGATGGGCAGCACCGCGAAGATGACCAGGGTCAGGCGGAGATGCAGCAGGAGCATCACGGTCACGATCCCGACCAGGGTGACGACGTCGCCCACGATCGCAACGACCCCGGCGGTGAAGACCTCGCCGATCGCCTCGACGTCGCCGAGGATCCGCGTCATGAGCCGACCCACCGGGTGGCGGTCGAAGAACGCGGCCGGCAGTGTCTGGACGTGGGCGAAGAGGGCGGCGCGGAGATCGTGCACGACCCGCTGGCCGGTCCACGTCGAGAGGTAGATCTGCGTGTAGCGCAGCGCGTACTGGAGGGTGAGGGTCAGCAGGAACAAGGCGGCAATCCGCGTGAGCCCGGTCCAGTTGCCGCGCAGGATGTGGGCGTCGATGGCGACCTTGACCAGGTAGGGCTGCGCGATGTCCACCGCGGCCAGGAGCGGGAAGAGGGCGGCGGACAGGGCAACCGTGCCCCGGTATGGCTGGGTGAACGCCCACACGCGACGGGCCAGGCGCTCGTCGTAGACATGTGCTCGGAGCTCGTCGTCCTCCCACGCCCCCGCGCCGCCGCGCTTCATGGACGGAACACCGCGCGGCCCGCGCTCATCCCGCCGCCTCGACCACCGACTCGAGCTGCTGCCGCCGCCAGAGCCGGGCGTAGAGGCCCCCGCGCGCGAGCAGCTCGGCGTGCGAGCCCTCCTCGGCCACGCGCCCCTCGGCCAGGACGACGATGCGATCGAGCATCGACGCGACACGGAGGCGGTGCGTGATCACCAGCGTGGTGCGCTCGCGGATCCGGTCGAGCAGGCGCCCGAGGATCAGCGCCTCGGTCTCCGCGTCCACCGCCGCGAAGGCGTCGTCGAGGATGAGGATCCGCGGATCGCGGAGGAGGGCGCGCGCGAGCGTCACCCGCTGGCGCTGTCCGCCCGAGAGGGTGAGGCCGCGCTCCCCCACGAGGGTGTCCCAGCCACGGGGAAGACGGTCCACGTCCGGCGTGAGCCCGGCGACGTCGGCGGCGGCGGCCACGCCGGCCTCGGGCTCGCCGAACGCGACGTTGTCGCGCAGCACCCGGGAGAAGAGGAAGGTCTCCTGGGGGACGAACCCGATCGCCGCCCGGAGGTCGCGGAGCGGGACGGCATGAATCTCCATCCCATCGATGAAGATCGCGCCGGGCGGCGGATCCCAGAGCCGGGGCAGCAGCGTGGCCAGCGTGGTCTTCCCCGCGCCCGTCGGGCCCACGATCGCCACCGATCCGCCTGCCGGGATCCTCAGGCTCAGGTCCCGGAGCACCGCGGGCCGGTCCGGGGCGTAGTGGAAGGTGAGCCGGCGGATCTCGATCTCGCCGCGAATGGCGCGATGTCCGGGCGTGACCGCCGGTCCGTCGGCGATGCCCGACGGCGTGTGCAGGATCTCGATCACGCGGCCGAACGCCGACAGCCCCCGGCGGATGATGGCCAGCACCCAGCCGAGCGCCATCGTCGGCCAGGCGAGATAGGCGACGTAGCCGGAGAACGCGACCAGCACGCCGAGCGACAGGCGCCCCTCCAGCACTCCCCGGCCGCCGAACCAGAGGACGACCAGGCCGCCGATGCCCGCCATGATCGCGAGGAGCGGCGAGAAGAGCCCGTGGGTCCGGGTTTGGCGGAGGACGCGGCCCAGGTACTCCGTGTTCAGCCGCCCGAACTCCTCGATCTCGCGCGGCGCGAGCGTGTACGCGCGCACCACCGCCATTCCGCTGAGGTTCTCCTGGGTCTTGTCGGCCAGTCGCGCCAGCTGCTCCTGGACCGCCAGGGCTTCGGCGTGCGCTCGCGTGTTGTACCGGCGCGTGATGCCGACGAGCAGCGGGTAGGGGGCGAGCGCCGCCACCGTGAGCCAGGGGTCGATGCGCAGCATGGCGATCAGCGTGCCCACGTAGATGATCGCGGTGTTCAGCAGCGACAGGAGGCCGAAGCCGATCAGCATCGCGACGCTCTGGAGGTCGTTGGTCGCGCGCGACATCAGGTCCCCGGTCCGGCGCCGCTGGTAAAAGGCGGGCTCCAGCCGGAGGAAGGCATCGATGAGATCCGCCCGGATCTCGGACTCGACCCGCTGGCCGGCACCGAAAAGCACGAGGCGCGACGCCGTCCGGGTCACCGCGTGGGCGAGGGCGAGCAGGACGACGAGCAGCGCACCGGAGGCGACGGTCGCGCGAGTGGCGCTCGACTGACCCGCACGCCCGAGGGCGTCCACCACGTTCTTGGTCACCCACGGGATCAGGAGCGCGCAGGCGTTGGTTGCGATCAGGAGGAGCACGCCCGCCGCGTATCGCGCCCGGTGCCGGGCCAGATACCGGCCCAGGATGGACACAGGCATCGGCGCGAGTATACCTCCGGTCGCAACGTGAGCAATGCGAGAAGGCGAGAACGCCATGTGGTACGCTGCGCTGCGTGAGCGCGAGTCCGTTCCTCGCCGTGGCGCTGGACGCGGCGCGCGGCGCCGGTCGGCTGCTCCGCGACGAGCTGGGCGGAACGCGTCGCATCCAGCACAAGCGCTCGGTCATCGATCTCGTCACCGAGATGGACCAGCGCGCCGAGGCCTTCATCATGGAGCGCCTCCGCGGCGCGTTTCCTGATCACGCGGTGCTCGCCGAGGAGAGCGGGGCGACCGACGGGCGCTCCGAGTACCGGTGGCTGATCGACCCGCTCGACGGCACCACGAACTATGCGCACGGGATCCCGATCTTCGCGGTCTCGGTCGGCTTGGAGCGGGCTGGCGTGATGGAGCTCGGCGTCGCCTATGACCCGAGTCGCGACGAGTGCTTCGTGGCCGAGCGCGGGCGCGGGGCGACGGTGAACGGCGAGGCGATCCGCGTGTCCGGCATCGACGGTCTCGACCGGGCGCTCCTCGTGACCGGCTTCCCCTACGACATCCGGACGACCACGGAGACGAATCTGCCCGAGTACGCGACACTGTCGGTCCGCGCCCAGGCGGTCCGCCGGCTCGGCTCCGCCGTGCTCGATCTCTGCTGGGTGGCGTGCGGACGGCTGGACGGCTTCTGGGAGCTGGCCCTCGGCCCGTGGGACATGGCGGCGGGGGGATTGATCGTGGCCGAGGCCGGCGGACGCGTCACGAATGTGCGGGGCGGCCCGTGGCGGGTCGAAGGGCCCGGCATCCTGGCCTCGAACGGGTTCGTCCACGATGCCATCCTCGCGGGCCTCCGCGACGCCTGGTCGGCCGCGCGATGACGAGCCGCCGCGGCCCGCATCCCCTGCCCGTCCACATCCGCACGATCCGCATCGATGCCGCGGAGGCCGCCGCCGACGGCGACACGCGGGTCCTTCGGGTCCACGGCACGCTCGAGGACCGCCGCCCTCAAGGCGTGCCCGACTGGATCCAGCACGACGGCGACGTCATCCACCACATGGAGATCACGCTGACGGTCACGTGGCCGGATCTCACGCTGGCGGCCGTCGACGGCGAGATGCGCACCTTCCCGCACGCCGGCGTCTGTCCGGACGCGCTGCCGCCGCTCCAGTCGCTGGTCGGCGTCGCGGTGGGGCCCGGATTCACGCGGGCGGTGAACCAGCGCATCGGACGCGAGCGGGGCTGCACCCACATCGCGGCGCTCATCCTGGCGATGGGGCCGGTCGTGCGCCAGGGTGCGGGCGCGGCCTTCGGCTTCGCAACGCCCGGCGATCCTCAGGGGACGCCCTGGTTCGTGAACTCGTGTCAGGCGTGGCGCGAGGGCGGGCCGCTCCATGAGGCCTGGGCAGCCCGCAAGATCCTCCAGGCCGACTGAGGTCCGCTCCGCGTCGCTGACGGCTTCCCCGCCCCCCGTTGCGTGCTCTTGTGACGCTGGGACCCCGGCGGGATAATCGACCCGAGCCCTTCGGTGGCTCCAATTCCTTGAGTGATCGCACGCCGATTGGAGGACTGACCCATGCGCATGTATGTGGCCGGCGAGTGGATCTCCAAGCCGCAGTCCATTCCGGTCGAGAACCCGTACGACAAGTCGGTCATCGATACCGTGCCGCGCGCCGACCGGGGTGACGTGGAGCGCGCTCTGGAGAGCGCCGTCCGCGGCGCCCGGGCGATGGCCAAGCTCTCCGGATACGACCGCTACCGGATCCTCCACAAGGCGGCGGACCTCATGCTCGCGCGCCAGGAGGACCTGGGCCGAACGATCAGCATGGAAGAGGGCAAGGCCATTGCGGAGGGCCGGCTCGAGGCGAACCGCGCCGTGGAGACCATCCTTGGCTCCGCGGAGGAGGCGAAGCGGATCCACGGCGAGACGATCCCGGTCGACGGCGCGCCGGGCGGCGCCGGCAAGATCGCCTTCACGCTGCGCGTGCCGTGTGGCGTGGTGGTGGCGGTCACCCCGTTCAACTTCCCGCTGAATCTCGTGTGCCACAAGGTCGGGCCCGCGATCGCCGGCGGAAACGCCGTGATCGTGAAGCCGGCGACCGACACGCCGCTCTCGGCGCTGAAGCTGACCGAGATCCTGCTCGAGGCGGGGCTCCCGGCGGAGGGCATCCAGTGCCTGACCGGACCGGGCGGCGAACTCGGCGACCTGCTCTGCGCCGACCCCCGGGTCCGGAAGATCACGTTCACCGGGAGCCGGGACGTCGGAGAGCGCATCTGCCGGACGGCCGGGATCAAGCGCGTGACGATGGAGCTTGGCTCCAACTCGCCGGTCATCGTGATGCCGGACGCGAACCTGGACCGGGTTGCCGAGGCCGTGGCGCTCACCGGTTTCGCGAACGCGGGCCAGGTATGCATCTCCACCCAGAGGGTCCTGGCGGCCGGCCGCGTCTACAGCGACTTCCTCGACGCCCTCAAGCCGCGCGTGGAGGCGATCACGACCGGCAGCCAGCTCGACGAGAAGGTCAAGATGGGGCCGATGGTCCGCGAGAAGGAGGCGGTCCGGGTGGACGAGTGGGTCCGCGAGGCGGTCAACGCGGGCGCCAGGCTGATCACCGGCGGCGAGCGACGCGGCGCGGTGTACACCCCGACGGTCGTGGCGGACGTGAAGCCTGACATGCGCATTTCCGCCGAGGAGCTGTTCGGGCCGGCGGTGGCGGTGACGCCGTTCGACGACATCGACCAGGCGATCACCCTCGCCAACGACACCCCGTACGGGCTGAGCGCGGCGATCTTCACCGAGAGCCTCGAGTCCGCCATGAAGTTCGCGCGGGAGGTGCAGTCCGGCAACCTTCACGTCAACTGGGGGCCCCAGTGGCGCGCCGACCTCATGCCCTATGGCGGCCTGAAGGAGTCCGGATTCGGCAAGGAAGGGCCGCGATACGCCGTGGAGGAGATGACCGAGCTCAAGGCGGTCGTGCTGCACCTCCGCGGCTAGCCGCCGACTGCCTCGCTCGCCGTTTCGGGGCCGGGGCCGTCTCGCCCGGCCCCGACGTGCGTTCAGGCTAGTCGCTCGAGCGCAGCACGATCCGGCGGTCGCCCAGGGTCAGCACGTGGGCGCCGGTCGCCCGATCTAGCTCGATCTTCTCGGCGAGCTGGAGCCAGGCCGAGATCGAGAGACGGGCGCGGAACTGCCCGCCCTTGACCCGGCAATAGGGGACGCCGCGCCGGTCGAGGACGAGGGAGCCGACATCGAGCGGCTCGTGGCTGCCGTCGCTGAGATGCCCCTCGAGCGAATCCGGAGGGCTTCCTGGCCCCGTGCTGACCACGACGAACGGCGTGTCGTCCACCTGAACCGGAGTCCGCCAGGGGCCGGTCTGAAGATAGTGTGTCTCGCCCTCAGCCCGAAGATTCGCGAAGAGGTTGCGCAACACGCCCGGATGCGTGACCTCCACGCCCTCATGGCGCCATGTCCCGTCGCGATCGATCCGGAACGCTCCGGACAGCCCCGGATCGCCGGTCGGGCTGGACGGGGAGCCGGTCATCCGGGCGGCGCCTCGTCCTCGAAGCTCACGCTGGCGAAGGTGACCGTCCCCTCCGGATCGGGCCACTGGCCGTAGTGAAGCAGCCGGCCGCTGCCGCCGGCGCCGAGCCGTAGGAGTCCGTAGATCGGGGATAGCCCGCAGATGCGGTTCCGGTCCTGCTGGCGCAAGGCTTCGGCGAAGAAGCCGTCGGCGTCTCCGCGCACGGCCTGGTCGAGGAGCACCCGATCGTCCGCCTCGACGCGGGCGAGCTCGGTGGGGCCGACCTGCCACGCGTCTCCGAAGCGCGCGCCGACGTGAGCGAGGTCGGCGCCAGCCACGATGCAGTACCGCCGGGACACGGTGGCCATCGCATCCCTGAGCGCGTCCAGCACCCGCTCGATCTCCGGCTGGCCCGCCGGGCTCCGGCCGCGCATCAGGCACTCGTGGACGAAACTCGCGAGGAGCGGGACGATCCGGCGCTCTCCCTCGCCCGGGCGTCGCTGGAGATACCGGAGCCAGACCGCCTGGAACTCCACGGAGTGCTCGTTCCGGTGGGCGAGCTCGGCGGCGAAGAGATCGTCGGGCACCCGGCGGACGACGGCGTCGAGGACCTCGCGGTCGACCTCCATTGGGCCGAAGGGAGTCTCGAAGGTCTTGGCCGTCGCCGCGAAGGCGTGACCGTCCAGTCCCGCATGGGCGGTTCCCAGAACCACGACGCAGTCGGCCGCCTCGGCCTCGGCGAGAGCGCGATACGCCCATGCGTACCCCGCGCCGCCTCGGGTGAAGTCGATGTGGGGCGCGACGAGGCCGCGCGCGCGAACGCCGCGCCGCGGGCCGATCGGTCCGGGCCCCCCGGGCGCCTCGAAGTAGCCGGCCAGCGCGTCTCCGAGCGCCGCGGGCTCGTCGGGATAGGACCGGCCGGCGAGAAAGGCCGGCCGGAGCGGCGACCCGAGGAAGGCCATGCGCTGGCGCGACCGCTCTTCGTCGAGCCGCTGGCCTTCGAGGAAGAAGTGCTGGTCGAGGACATCCAGCATCGACTCGAGCTGGCTCCGGAGGACGAGCTCGCCCGTCTGCCGCATGATGTCCGCCTGGACGTCGACGAGCGACCGGGTGCCGTCGAAGAGGGCGAGGATCGGCGCGAGCGCTCTCGGGACCGTGAGTATGGCCTCGGTCACGCCGGAGGGGTCGCGAAGGCAGATGACGTCCCGGTTCTCGACGCGCGCGGGGAACGCCTCGACCGGCCGGAGCTGGGGGACCTCCGATCGCTCAGTCACGGGGCGAGAGGAACCGCAGCGCCGCGAGGGCGTAGCAGCGCGCGGCCTCCACCAGCTCGGCCACCGCCACGTGCTCGTCGACCTGGTGGGGGATGAGCCGGTTCCCGGGGCCGAACGTCACGATCGGGATTCCGAGAGCCGTCCGGAGGATCGTGCCGTCCGTCGATCCGGGGACACCGCCGAAGACCGGCGATCGTCCGGCGGCCCGCCGCACGGCCCACGCGAGCGCCTTGACGACCGCCTCGCCCCGCTCGACGCGGGTCGCCGGACGAGGCTCGTCCAGCGGCTCCACGGTGATCCGGGTGCCGGGACACCGTCGCTCGGCGTCACGCGCGAGGTCTTCGATGGCCCCCAGGACGCTGCCCGGCTCGAGCCCCGGGGTGAGCCTCACGTCCAGACGGAGCTCGGCGGTCGCCGGGATGACGTTGTTCTGGGGAGCGTGCCCGACCGGAGCGCTGACGACCGTGGGCGTGACGTGGGGCACGCCGAGGAAGCGGCTCCGGCGGGCGCCGCGGCGGACCTTGCGCTCCAGCTGCGGCACGCGGGCCAGGAACTGCCCGGCTGCGGCGATCGGGTTGACCGCGGCGTACGGCATCGCCCCGTGCGCCATGCGGCCGTGCACGGTGACGCGCGCCCAGAAGACCCCCTTCTGCTCGAGGCAGAGCTCGTTCTGCTCGGGCTCGCAGACGATGGCGGCGGACACGTCGCGCCCGAGCGGCGTCCTCACGAAGTGCTTCGCGCCGAGCATCGCGTCTTCCTCGTCGACGAGCGCCGCGACCATGAGCCGTCCGGCGAATGGGGCGCCGGCGCGGCGGACCGCGGCGGCGGCCACCATCGCGGCCGCCAGTCCGCCCTTCATGTCGGCGCTGCCGCGCCCGTAGAGCTGCCCGTCCTCGACGAGACCGCTCCACGGCGGATGGCGCCACGAGGCGGGATCGCCCTCGGTGACGACGTCGGTGTGCCCCTCGAGGCAGAGCGTCTCGCCGGGCTTCACCCCGTCGAGCCAGCCGATCACGTTCGGACGGCCCGGGGCGACGTCCTGGACCTCGACGGCGAAGCCCTCCTGGCGGAGCCAGGCCTCGACGGCCCGGGCGACGGCGCGCTCGCTGGCGTCGGGATCCCCTGGCCGGAACACGCTCGGGATCCGGACCAGCGCGGCGGTGAGGTCGACGACCTCGCGCTCGCTGATTTCGCGGAGGACGCGGTCGACGGGGAGGCGGGACATCAGGACGGCCCGCGGACGGCGACCGGACGGGTCGGAGCGGCTACTCTCGCGGGAAGGCCAGGATCACCGAATCGAGCCGGAGGACCCGGAACTCCTCGCCGTTGACGTAGAAGTAGTGCCCCTCGACCTCTTCGGCGGGCTCCTCGAACGCGACGACCGCCTCGACCGGCGGCATCTCGCGGAACGCGTTGGCGCCCTCGTCGAAGCCGTCCCCGCGGCCGGCCACCACGCCGTACCGGATCGGCGATCCCTTCGGGCAGTAGATGCGGACACCCGCGGGCGCCTCTTCGAGAAGCTTCACGAGGATGTTGATGCCGTAGACCTGGCAAGGCGGGGACGCGGCCATCTCCACCGGATGATACCACAGGGGTGCGGCGACCTTCGCGAGCGCGCCCCGCGGCGGCGGACGACTCACACGCCGGGCAGCGCGGGCTGTCCGCCGCGGCCCGCGACGTCCTCGATCTTCCCCTCGAGCCGCGCGAGCGACGTCGTCGTCTCGTCGTACTTGTTCTTCGCATTGGTGATGTGGCGGCCCAGCGTGTCGAAGTGCTCGCGCAGGCGCGCCGCGTCCGTCTGGAGCCGGCCGAGGAGGCCGAGGATCTCGCGGGCGTTCTGCTCGATGCGGAGGCCGCGGAGGCCCAGCAGGATCACCTGCAGGTACGCGTAGAAGGAGTTGGGGGACACCGGCACCACGCGGCGCGACAGCGCGTAGCCGAGCAGCGAATCCTCGCCGCCCTCGTCCCGGAGGATGACCTCGTAGTACACGTTCTCGGCGGGGACGTACATGAGCGCGAAGTCGAACGTGCCCTCGTCGGGCAGGATGTACTTCCGCGCGATCTCGTCCACGCGGTTTCGCACGTCCTTGAGGAAGGCCTTCCGCGGCTGGCGGCGCCGCTCCTCGTCGGGCTCCTCCAGCATGCGCCGGAAGTTCTCGAGCGGGAACTTCGAGTCCACCGGTACGAGCCGCCCTGCCACGACAACCGCGGCGTCCACCTTGTCCCCGCTCCGGAAACTGTGCTGGAGCCGGTAGGACTCGGGGGGCAGGATCTCGGCCAGGAGTCGCTCGAGGAGGATCTCGCCGAGGCCTCCGCGGATCTTCGGGGCCCGGAGGATCTGCTCGAGCCCGGAGATGTCGCGGCCGACCTGCTCCATCCGGCGCGTCGCCTCGCCGAGGGCGCCCAGCTGGCCGTGGACCTCGGTCACCGCCCGGGATGCCTCGTCGAGGCGCTGGCCCATCGACTTCTGCGCATCCTGCATGAGCGCCATGCCGTCACTGAGCTGGCGGTTGACCTCGGCGGTCACCTCGCGGAGCGCCATCGCGACGTCGGCCTGCAGGCTCGCGACCTGCTGGGTTACCTGTCCGCCGAAACGGGCCATCTCCTCGTGCACCGTGTCGCGCGTGACGTCCTGCTGCTCCCGGCTGTCTCGGCGGACGTCGGTGATCTCGCGCTGAAGAACGGCGAGCCCCGCGTTGATCGGATCGGGCCCCGGAGCCTGGCGGGAGCGCCCCGCGAGGATGACCAAACCCCAGACCGTGGCGCCGAGCGCGACGAGCGCCGCCAGCGCGAGGACCAGGACCCACGGGCCGTCCATCAGCGCGAGCCCCAGTGGCGACAGACGGTCTTGAGCTGGCAGGCGGGGCACACGCGCGCGTCGCGGCGGTCGAGGCAATCCCCGCGCATCCGGGTGTGGCAGAGCGCGAAGTCGTACTTCACCGGGTCGGCCGGATCCAGGCGGCGGAGCGTGCCCGTGATGTCGGCGGCCATGCGCCCCGTGCGAGACCGGAGCCGGGTGAGGCGGATCGCGTGAGCCATGTTCGCGATGTGGGTGTCGAGCGGGATCAGGAGCTTCGAGGGCGACACCTCACGCCAGTCCCCGAAGTCGGGGGGATCCTGCCGGATCATCCAGCGGAGAAAGAGATGCCAGCGTTTGCAGGCTCCGCCGATGGCGGGATCGGGGAAGAGATGCTTGAAGCCGCGGGTGAGTCGCGGCATGCCAACCGGGCGAAAGTCCTGCTGGAGGATCGAGGTCGCGAAGCGCTGCAGCGCCGGGCGGATGTCGGGCTCGCCGGGCGAGTAGCCTCTCGCGAACGCGGCTCGCAAGGAGCCGTGACGCTCGAGCAGCCGGTGGATGGCCAGGACCGCCGCGGCGACGTCGCGCCCGCGAGTGAACCGGTAGTGGAACGGCGCGAAGCGTGGGGCGTCGCGGGCGGCATCGAAGCGCTCGACGAAAGCCCGCGGCGACGGGCCGAGCCACTCCAGGAGCCGCACCAGCCAGGCGCCGAACAGGGAGACACGACCGTAGGCGAGGCACGCCGAGAGGAGCGCGACGATCTCCCGGTCCAGCGGGTCGCGGTACCGGGCGGGATACTGGATCGCGTCGCTGGCGATGCGCGCGTCGTAGTCATACCGATGATAGAGACGTTCGAGCGGCTCACGGAGCTGCGCCACGCGCGCCGCGCTGATTCCCCGCGCCATCGCGCGCAGGATAGCACGCCGCCACCTTGATTTCGCGCGGACGCGTTGCTACGGTGGCCCGCGTGATCCCGCCCCTCCGGCGCGTGGGCATCTTCGGCCTCGGCACCATCGGCCGACATGTCGCCCGGGCGCTCGCGGCGGGCATACCGGGCCTGAGCCTCGCCGGCGCCACGAGCCGGGACCGCGATCGCGCGCGCGCCTTTCTGTCGACCCTCGTCGGCGGCCCTCCCCTGCTGGAGTTCGGCGAGCTCGTCGAGCGCGCCGACATCGTCGTCGAGACGGCCACGCAGGCGGCGCTCGCCGAGCGCGCGCCCGCCATCCTGGCGGCCGGCCGGGACCTGATCGTGCTCTCGGTCGGCGCGCTCCTCGATCATCCGGAGTGGGTCGATCAGGCGGCGGCCCACGGCGCGCGGATCCACGCCCCCTCGGCGGCCATCGCGGGGCTCGATGGCCTGAAGGGCGCCGCGGTGGACGGGCATCTGGAGACCGTCGTCATGGAGACGCGGAAGCCTCCGCGCGGGCTGGCCGGGGCGTCGGGCGTCGCCGGGCTCGACCTCGCGGCGATCACGACACCGACGCTCGTCTTCGAGGGGACGGCGCGCGAGGCGTGTCGCGCATTCCCCGCCAACGTGAACGTGGTGGCGGCCGTCTCGCTGGCCGGGCTCGGGCCCGACCGGACGTGCATCCGGATCTATGCGGATCCGTCGGTCGACCGGAACCGCCACACGGTGACCGCGGAGGGCGCCTTCGGCCGGCTCCGGATCGAGCTCGAGAACGTGCCCTCGGAGAATCCGCGGACCGGGAAGCTCTCCTACCTCTCGACGATCGCCTACCTGAGGGGTCTCGGCGCGCCGCTCCGAGTCGGGACGTAGTCCCTCACCCACGCGACCCTCGCGGCGCGCGGCGACATCACCCGACAGTCCCGCACGACCCCCCCGGCTACAGCTCCACGATGCGCTTGGCCTTGAAAGTGGTGCGCTCGAGGGTGCCGTAGGGCTCGAGGCGGATCGCTGGCGTCACGCCCAGCTCGGCGCGGAGCGCCTGCTGGAGGTGGCCTTCGAGCCCCGCTGCCGGGGCGGCGACATACTCGGCCACGACGGTGCACGTCTCGACCATGCTGCCGCCCGGCTGCCGCCGGACCTCGATGCGGAACTCGTCGGCGAGCGAGGCCATGGCGCGCACGACCTTCTCGACCTGGATCGGGTAGAACTTCGCCCCCTTGAACACCAGCAGATCGTCGTGGCGTCCGAGGATGCCGCCCACCGCCCGGGCATGCGTTCGGCCGCAGGCGCACCGAACGGTCGACAGGCGCGCGTAGTCGTTCGACCAGTAGCGGAGCATCGGCGTCGCTTCGCGCGTGAGGTGGGTGAAGACCAGCACGCCGAGCTCCCCTTCCGGGACCGTCTCGCGCGTCACGGGATCGACGCACTCGACGAGCACGTGGTCCTCCGCGAAGTGGATCCCGGTCTTGGCCACGCACTCGCTGGCGAAGGTGGGCCCGACCTCGGCCAGACCGTAGTAGTCGAACGCGTCGATGCCGAGACCGGATTCGATCTTCCCGCGCGTCGCGGGAGTCTCCGCCCCGGGCTCGCCGCCGAACGCGCCGAGCCGGAGCGCGAGGGACTCGGGCGCGATCCCCCGCTCGCGCAGGCGCTCGGCGATGTGGAGCGCGTAGCTTGGCGTGGACAGGAACACCGTCGGGCGCGCGAGACGGAAATAGTCGATCTGACGGTCAGTCGCCACGCCGGTGCCGGTCGCGACGACGAGACATCCCAGGCGGGCGACGGCGTAATGCACGCTCATGCCCGCCACCCAGAGCCCGTAAGAGAGTCCGTTCTGGATGACGTCCGTCGAGCGGACGCCGAACGACCACATGGTCCGTGCCGTGAAGTCGGTGATCGTGGTGACGTCCTGGGCTGACCAGATCGTGCTCACTGGGACACCCGTGGTGCCGGTCGAGGGATGAAGCTCCCGCCACGTGGACGGCTCGGCGACCACGAACGTGCCAAACGGCGGATGGGCCGCCTGGTCGGCCCGGAGCTCTTCCTTCGTGACCACGGGCAGCCTTCCGAGATCCTGCGGATCCTTGATGTCGCCCGGCTCGGCCCCGGCCTGGCGGAGCTTGGCGCGGTAGAGATCGGACGCGGTGTGGCAGCGGGCCATCTGCCACCCCAGGCGCCGGCGCTGGACCTCGTGGAGCGCGTCGCGGCTCATGGTCTCGGCGGGCTCATCCCAGAAGGACGCGCGCGTGTCACTCATGCCGTCATCCTCTCTCTGTGCGCGTCGAGAACCGGACCGCCAGGGAGCCTCGCGTCAGCTAGCGAACTGGTGTAACAGGTCGGCTCCTCGCTGGCCCGGGGACCGAGCCCGGCGACGAGCGGGGTCGCCCGGCCGGGATCGGCCGGCACACTAGCCGTGATGGGCTTCGAGGAAGCGCTCGGCGTCGATCGCGGCCATGCAGCCGGTGCCCGCCGCGGTCACCGCCTGGCGATAGATGTGGTCGGCAACGTCGCCGGCCGCGAACACCCCGGGGACATTGGTGCGGGTCGATCCGGGCTCGGTGACGAGGTAGCCCGCCGGGTCCATCTTGAGCTGACCGGCGAAGAGCTGGGTGTTGGGCGTGTGACCGATGGCCACGAAGACGCCGCCCGCGGAGATCTCCCGGGGCTCCCCGGTGTCCGTGTCACGGAGGCGCACCCCGGTGACCCGGTCGGTCCCGAGGATCTCGTCTACCACGCGGTTCAGCTCCCAGGCGACCTTCGGATTCCGTCGCGCGCGGTCCTGCATGATCTTGGACGCGCGCAGGGCATCCCGCCGGTGGACGATCGTCACCTTGCTGGCGAACTTGGTGAGAAACGTCGCCTCTTCCATCGCGGAGTCGCCGCCGCCGACCACCACCAACTCCTGGCCCTTGAAAAAGAAGCCGTCGCAGGTGGCGCACGTGGAGAGCCCGCGGCCCAGGAGCCGGCGTTCGGACTCGAGGCCGAGGAGTCGGGCCGACGCCCCGGTGGCCACGATGACGGAGGCCGCGTGCCACGTCCGCTCGGCCGTCTTGACCGTGAAGGGCCGGCTCGAGAGGTCCACCCCCACGACGTCATCGTCCACGAACTCGGTTCCGAACCGCTCGGCCTGCTTCCGCATCACGTCCATCAGCTCGGGCCCGAGGACTGCGTCGACGAATCCCGGGTAGTTCTCCACCTCGGACGTCAGCGTCAGCTGACCTCCGGGCTGGCTCCCTGCCACGATCAGCGGCATGAGATTCGCCCGCCCGGTGTAGATGGCGGCGGTCAGCCCGGCCGGGCCGGACCCCACGATGACCACGTTGCGCTGGTCGCTCACCCCTGGTCCTCCGACAATGAGACGGTCATCTTCCTCCCCAGGATGCGCCCGGGGACGCCCGAAGCAAAACGGCCCCGAGGACGGATTCCCCGGGGCCGGGCTGGAGCCGTGGCGAGGCTACTTCTTGACGACGTTGGCCGCCTGCTTTCCCTTGGGGCCGTCGACGACGTCGAACTCGACCGACTGGCCCTCGGCCAGGGTGCGGAACCCGCTGCCCTCGACCGCGCTGTAGTGGACGAAGACGTCCTCCTTGCCCGGACGCTCGATGAACCCGTACCCCTTGGCGTCGTTGAACCACTTCACCACCCCGGTCTCACGCATGCCTCGCTCTCCTCCTGTGGGACTCTCGACCGACGGCCAATCACGGCACCGCGGGAGGCCGGGCTCGGCTGGGGCCGGAGCGACGCCATTGGGTGAAGCTTTCCCCGGCAACCGCGGCTGAACACTAGCGAAACGGCGACCGGGGCGTCAAGAACCTTTTGGATGGGCCTCGAGCGCCCGGCGGAGCTCCGCCAGGCCGGAGATGTCGAGGTCAGGCGCCGGGAGCCCGGGAGGAAGCGGCGCGCGATCGGGGTTGAGCCAGGCGGCCCCCATCCCCATCGCCTTGGCCCCCGCGACGTCGATCTCGGGGCGGTCGCCGATGAAGAGGCACTCCTCCGGCCGGAGGCCCATGGCGGCCAGCGCCCGCTGGAAGATCACCGGACGGGGCTTTCGCCACCCAACCTCGTCCGACACCACCACGGTCTCGAAGCGCCCCAGGATCCCGCCCTCCATGAGAATGCGGTGGACCGTCGGCGTGTAATCGAAGTTCGACACCACGCCGAGCCGGTATCGACCCCGGAGCCAGTCGAGCAGCTCTTCCTGCCCCGGCATCGGCTCGGCGGCGCTGGCGAGGCACGTCATGTGGGTGAGCAGGAGCCGCTCGGTCACCGCCTGCGGAACCGTGGCGGGGTCGACCCCCATGCGGCGGTAGAAGATCTCGAGCCGCCGGTGCGCGGGCACCTCGACATGGGTGTCGGCCCGGATGCGCTCGGCCTCCTGGTAGCTCCAGAAGAACGCGTCGTAGAACGTCTCGAGCCCCACTCCCGGGAGGGCCGCCGCGGCGACGTCGTGGAGCATGGGAACCGACGACCGCACCTCGCGCCCGCCGATCGTGGCCGCCGGCAGCCGGCCGCGATCGAACCGCACGAGCGTGTCGAACATGTCGAACAGGACCGCGGAGTACGGTGCCATGGCGCGGCGGGGAGCGGCTCAGCCGATCTCCGCCCGGACCGCCCTGACCGCGGACATCATCGCCGCCAGCTTGGCTCGACTTTCCTCCACGGTGCGGGTCTTGAGCCCGCAGTCGGGGTCGACCCAGATCCGGTCGGCGGGCAAGACTCCGGTGCCCCGGCGGATGCGGGCGCGCACGTCGTCGGCCGCCTCCACCGAGTGCGTGTGGACGTCGAGCACGCCGAGCGAGAGGTCCTTGGTGAACGGGTCCTTCTCGAACATCGCGAGAAGGTCGAGAGCGCTGTGCGAGATCGCGAGGTCGAGATTGTCGACCGGCAGGTCGAGGAGACCCGGATAGATCGTCTCGAACGCGCCGAAGCAGGCGTGGACCACGTAGTAGGCCGGCAGCCGGTCCACCACGAGGTGCATCGCCTCGACGGCGAACCCGAGCTCGTCGGGCCGGACCGACAGCGCGGGCTCGTCGATCTGGATGATCCGCACGCCAGCCTCGAGCAGCGCCTCGACCTCCTTGCGGACCTCGCAGGCCAGCGCGAGGCAGGCGGCCTTGCGGTCCGGATAGTGGTCGTCGAACGACCAGTCCATGAGGGTGTACGGCCCGGTGAGCATCCCCTTCACCGGCCGGCTGGTCAGCGACTGCGTCCACCGCCACCAGTCGACGGTCATGGGGCCCGGCCAGCGGACGGGACCGACCATCACCGGCTTGTGGTAGTAGCGGTTGCCGTACGAGCGGACGAGGCCGCCCTTGGCGAATCCCGGCATTGTCTCGGCGAAGTAGGCGACCATGTCCCCGCGGTACTGCTCGCCGTCGACCAGGACGTCGAGCCCGAGCTCCTCCTGGGTGCGCACCCAGAACTCGGTCGCCTGGCGCTCCAGGCGGTCGAGCTCAGGACGCGTGATCGCGTTCCGCGTGGCCTTCGCGCGGGCTTCGATCAGGTAGTCGGGCTTCGGGAAGCTGCCGACGGTGGAGGTCGGCAGGACGGGCAGGTCCAGGCCGAGACTCCGGAGCTTGGCGCGACTCATCGAGGCCTCCCGTTGTGTCCTGCGTGCTCGCGGACGATCGCGACCATGTTCTCGAGCTTCGCCCGGGCGCGCGCTCTCGGCAAGAGCTCGAGGCCGCAGGACGAACCGACGCTCACTGGCCCCTGGATCTTCGACAGCGCGCGATCCAGGACCCGGAGCAGAGTGTCGCGAGACTCGATCTTCGTGTTGCGCCCGTCCACCACGCCGAGGACCAGGGTTCGCGGCGCGCCGGCCTCGGCGATCCGGTCGACCAGCTTCGGCCCGTAGGTGAGGTCGAGCCCGACCACGTCGACGGGCATCGCCATGAGCTCGTCCCACAGCGGGAGCGCGTCGCCGAAATAGGTGTAGAGCGCGAGGTGCGCGCGGCCGCGCGCGGCGGACAGCGTGGCGAGCCCCTCCCGCACGATGTCGGCGTGCTCGGGATGCCGGAGGAGATAGGGCTCGTCGATCTGGATCACCGCCGCGCCCGCGTGGACGAGGTCGGCGACCTCCTGGGCCACGACCTCCGCGTAGGCGCGGGCAAGCTCCCGGCGGTTCTTGTAGCCCCCTTCCAGGATGGAGCCGCACGCCAGGCTGTAGGGCCCCGTCAGCACCGGCTTCACGACGCGCTCGGTCGCCGCGCGGGCGACCTCGAACTCGCGTCGCATCACGGGCTCGCGCCGGCGGATCCGTCCCGAGACGACCGGCTGGCGGAAGTAGAAGTTCGTGTCGAAGTACCGCAGGAGCCCGTTGATCTGGATCCCGTCGCAGTGCCGGGCGAGGTGCGAGATGGGGTCGTACCAACGGACGTGGCCGTCGGTCACGACGTCGAGCCCGATCTCGGTCTGCTCCCGCACGACGTGCTGCGCGACCTCGTCCTCGACCGCGCGCCATTCGGCGTCGGAGATCTCCCCCCGCTCGTGCTCCCCGTAGGCTCGCCGGTGCCGCTGTGAGTCCGGTGTATCGCCGATGCGCGGGTACGAGCCCGCGCTGCACAGGATCAGCTCCATCACGCCTCCGTCTCGCTCTCCGGGATGGCCTTCCGGCCTCCGAATCCCTCGTCGAGTCCATGCCAGAACCGGATTCGCTTCTCACCATACCGCCAGCACAGGTTGACCTCGCGTCCCGCGACGAGGCCCAGGAAATCCACGAGGCCGAGCTCGAGGTCCTTGGGCACGCCCCCCGTGGCCAGGAGCTCCGCCAGTCCGGTTCGGAGCTGGCGATTGGCCTTCTCGATCCCGGTCCGGCGGGAACGCCACCACTCGTGCCGGAGCCGCATCCCGCCCGCCAGGACCACCTCGCGCTGGGCGGCCTCGAGGGCGGTCCGCAGCCGCGCCGACTCCGCGTGGAAGTCCATCACCTTGCCCATCAGCGACTCGAGCCTCGGGATGAGCGCCTCGACGCTCCGGACGGTGAAGTACTTCTTCGGCTCGTCCGTCACGAGATGTCCCTCACACTACCCGAGATGCGGCCGCGGTGCCGCTGGGTTGGACCGCATTGCCTGAGGCTCGACTCGAACGCGTTACGCATCAGACGGCGCCGTCCCCTCGACCGACCAGGCCAGGAGCTCGACCGGATGGTAGGCACGCACGGCCAGACCGCGGTCGGCGAGCCCCCGGCGGATCTGAAGGAGGCAGCCGGGATTGCCGCTCGCCACGACCACCGCGCCCGTCGTGGCGATCCGATCGACCTTCCGGTCGAGCAGCTTCCCGGCGATCTCGGGCTCCATCAGGTTGTACACCCCCGCCGACCCGCAGCAGAGGTCCGATTCCGGGAGCTCCACGAGCCGGAGCCCGGGGATCGCGCGCAGGATGGCGCGTGGGGCCTCGCGGACCCGCTGGCCGTGCGCAAGATGACACGGCTCGTGGTAGGTCACCGTGAGGTCGAGGGGCCGCCGCGGGCCCGGCAGATGCTCGGCCAGCAGCTCGGTGACGTCGCGCACGCGCCCGGCGAGGGCGAGGGCCTCCGGGTCGTTGCCGAGGAGATGGCCGTAGTCGCGAAGCGCCGCGCCGCAGCCCGCCGCGTTCGTCACGATCCAGTCCGCTCCGGCGAAGGCCGCGAGGTTGCGTCGGGCCAGGGTCCGCCCCCCGGCGCGGTCCCCCCAGTGGAGATGGAGCGCGCCGCAGCACCCCTGCCCGTCCGGGACGACGACACGGTACCCCGCGCGCGCCAGCAGCGTCACGGTGGCCCGGTTGACCCCGGGGAAGAGCATCGACTGGACGCATCCCTCCAGGAGCGCGACCGTCCCGCGAGACGAGCCGCTTGGCGGCCGCGTCTCCGCGGGCAGGCGGTCTCTCCCCGCCGCCGGGAGGATCGGGAGCAGACGCTCCATCGCGTCCAGACGCGGGAGACTCCGGAGCAGCCCCGAGCCGCGCACGAGCCGCTGGAGCCCCGAGCGCTGATACAGCCGCGTCATCGCGAACATCCGCGCGAGCCGACGCCGCTCGGGGAACACGCCGAGGAGGAATCGGCCGAGGAGGCGCCGTCCCAGGGGCCGCGGCGCCCGGCGCTCGATCTGGCCGCGAGTCTCCTCGAGGAGGCGGCCGAACGGCACGCCGGCGGGGCACGCCGTCTCGCAGGCGCGGCAGCCGAGGCAGCGGTCCACGTGGAGGATGAAATTCTCGGTGAGCCCGATGCGGCCCTCCGTCGCGGCGCGCATGAGGTAGACGCGCCCCCGCGGCGAGTCCATCTCCTGCCCCAGCACGCGGTACGTCGGACACTGGGGCAGGCAGATCCCGCAGTGCATGCAGTCGAGGATGCCCTCCCAGTCGGGCGGCTCCTGGCCGTCGAAGGCGCCGAGCGGGCGCGGGAACGCGTGCCCGTCCTCGACGCCGGCCGCATGCGTGGTCACGGGCGAGGCCGCCACTCAGATCCCGCCCACGTACCGGCCCGGGTTGAGGACGCTCGACGCGTCGAGCTCGCGCTTGAGCCGGCGCATGGCCTCGCGCGCCGGGCCGACGTCACCCCAGACGTCGAGACTCGCCATGGCTTCCGGCGGCGCGTGCTCGACGACGCAGGTCCCGCCGACGGCCGCGAGCCCGTCCCGCACGCGCGCCAGGATACCGCTCACCCCGCGGGCGTCGACGGGCGTCACGGCCACGTGGAGCACGCCGGTCGCGACGTCCGCCGTGGCGCGGACCGCGGCCGCCGCCGGCGTGACCGCCTCGACGGCGTGGAGGGCCTTGACCACGTCGGTCGGTCGAGCGCCGATTCGCAGCGACAGGTCGGTGGCCGTGGTCTCCGGCCAGGTGAGATTGCTGACCTGACGCCACCACGCATCGGCGTCCGGGACCTCGATGGCCGCGCTTCCCGCGCGACCGCTGATGTCGGCGACCCTCTGACCCTGCGCGCGGACCGCCTCGGGCACGCTGCCGATCGTCAAGGCCAACGCCGCCGAGGGCGGCGCTGTCTCTCCCATGGCACGGAGCGCGCCCGCGCTCAGCAGCTGACAGCGGCTCAGGACGACGGCCGTGTCGCGGATCTCGAGCGCGGCCTCGAGGGCGGCCTCGGCGCTCGGGAACGCGAACACCCACGTGCGCTCCTCGGCCGGTCGCGGATGGAGACGGAGATGCGCCTCGACCACGACGCCCAGCGTGCCCAGCGCCCCCACGTGGAGCTTCGGGATGTCGTAACCCGTGACGTTTTTGACGACGCGCCCGCCGCCCTTGACGACGGTGCCGTTCGCGCGGACCACGGTCAGCCCGACCAGGAGGTCGCGCATCGTGCCGTAGCGCGCCCGGTAGGGTCCTGCCGCTCCGGTCGCGATCAGACCGCCGATGGTCGAGGTCCCGGACCGCGCGGGGTCCAGAGGGATGAACTGGCGATAGGGGCGCAGGATGCCGTCCAGAGCATCGAGGCGTGCGCCGCACTCGACGGAGAGGGTCAGGTCCTCGGGCTCGTGGGCCAGCACGCGATCGAGGCGCGCGAGCGACAGCAGGATGTCGAGGCGACGCGGAGGCGCGCCCCAGCCGAGCCGCGTGCCCTGGCCCGCCGGGACCACCGCGAGCCCGCGCGCGGCGGCGAGCGCCAGCACGCGGCTCACGCCGGCGACCGTCGTGGGCTCGGCGACGAACCCGGGGGCGACACCGGCGACCACGCGCGCGGTCGCGCGCTCGCCCGAGAGGAGCGTTCCCGGCGCCACCGCCGCCTCGAGCTCGCGGGCCAGGTCCCCCGCGCCTAGACCCACATCCCCTCCGGGACCGGCCGGCCTGCGCCGGCGGACGGCGTCGCGTGCGCGTGCCCTCCAGAGGGGAACACCTTCTGGGGATTCATGAGGCCGTGAGGGTCGAACACCCGCCGGGCCGCGTGCATCACCTCGAGGTCGTCCTCGTTGAAGAGCATCGCCAGCTTCTGGGCCTTGTCCATGCCGACGCCGTGCTCCCCGGTGACCGTGCCGCCGAGCTCGATGCAGGCGTGGAGGATCGCCTCGTTCGCCTCGAGCGCCCGCTCGAATTCCCCGGGGACCCGCTCGTCGTAGCAGATCATCGGGTGGACGTTCCCGTCGCCGGCGTGGAACACGTTCGCGACGACGAGCCCGTGGCGGTCGGCGATCGCCTGGATCTCCGCCATGATCCTCGGCAGCTTCGAGCGCGGTACGACGGCGTCCTGTAGCACGTAGTTGTGCGTGATGCGTCCCACGGCGCCGGCCGCTTCCTTCCGGCCCTTCCAGAGAAGGGCGCGCTCCGCGTCGTCTTTCGCCTGGCGCATCGTGAGCGAGCCCTTCTCACGGCAGATCCGGGCGACGGCCTCTGCCTGGACCTCGACCTCGGCGGCCGGCCCGTCCAGCTCGATTAGGAGCACCGCCTTGGCCTCGGTCGGGTAGCCGGCGTGGACGCCTGCCTCGACCGCGCGGATGATCGGCTCGTCCATCGCTTCCAGCGCCGCCGGGACGATGCCGTGGGCGATGATCGCCGACACGGCCGCCGAGGCGACCTCGATCGAGGCGAAGGTGGCGACCGCGGTCCGGACCGCCTCCGGGACGTGGGTGAGCTTCACGATGACCTTGGTGATGACGCCGAGCGTCCCCTCCGACCCGACCGCGATGCCCGCCAGATCGTAGCCCGGACGCTCGGCCACGACGCCGCCGAGGGTCAGGAGCTCTCCCGCCCCCGTCACCAGCTCGAGGCCGAGCACGTGATGCGCCACGTTTCCGTATTTCAGCGCGTGGGGCCCGCCGGCGTTGGTGGCGGCGTTCCCGCCGATCGAGGAGACCATCTGACTCGAGGGATCGGGCGCGAAAAAGTAGCCATGGCCCTCCACCGCGCGGGTCAGGGCGAGGTTGATCACGCCCGGCTCGACCACGGCGTAGCGGTTGCGGACGTCGATCTCGAGGATGCGGTCCATCCGGTTGACGCCGATCATCACGCCGCCCTGCGGCGCCATCGCCCCGCCGATGAGCCCGGTGCCCGAGCCGCGCGGGACGATCGGGACGCCGGCTTCCGCGCAGCGGCGTACCACCGCCTGCACCTCCGCGGTCGAGCGCGGAAGCACCACGAGGTCGGGCATGCCCTTGTAGTAGACGAGCATGTCGCACTCGTAGACCAGGCGCTGGTCGGCGGCGACGACGAGGCCGTCCTTGCCGACGATCTCGCGGAGAGCGTCCAGCAGGTGGGGGTTCATGCCGTCTCCCGGGTGGCTGACACGGTCAGATCGGCCGCTTCCGGCGGATGCGGTCACCCGCGCCCCGGATCGTGGCCGGAGCGCGGTATCGGAGGGGTCTCTTCCCTCAGCGGATCGTCCAGGTGTCGCCGGACGTCAGGAGCCGCGCGATGTCGCCCGGGCCGCGGTCGGAGACCGCCTTCTTCTCCTGCTCGGCGATGAGGTCCTCGTAGATCGGAGCGTCGACCGCCGCCAGAACGCCGACCGGGATCGGGAACTGGGGACTGGTGAGGCTTGCCAGGACCAGCGCCGAGCCCACGTCCGTCTTGTCGTGCACCCAGAGCCGCTCCGGAGCCACCTCACCGACCGACACCACGCGCGGCCGGACGCCGTCGAGAACCAGCCCCTTCCGAGCGTCGGCCGAGCCGAAGACGAGAGGCTTCCCGTGCTCGACGCGGAGCTCGTGCTCGACCTTGGACGTGCGGTCGTAGAGGATGCCCCACGCCATGTCGTTGTAGATGTTGCAGTTCTGGAGGATCTCGACGAACGCGGAGCCGCGATGGGCGGCCGCCTGCTTCAACGTCTCCTCCATGTGGGCGATGTTCCGGTCCACGGTGCGGGCCACGAACGTCGCCCCGACGCCCAGCGCGAAGGCACAGGGATTCACGGGCCGGTCCGTCGAGCCCATCGGGGTCGACTTCGTCACCTTTCCGAGCTCGCTCGTCGGCGAGTACTGCCCCTTGGTGAGCCCGTAGATCCGGTTGTTGAAGAGCAGGATCGTCAGGTTCACGTTGCGGCGGAGGACGTGCAGCATGTGATTGCCGCCGATGGAGAGCCCGTCGCCGTCGCCGGTGACCACGAACACCTTGAGGTCCGGCCGCGCAAGCCGGAGGCCCGTCGCGATCGCCGGGGCCCGGCCGTGGATCGTGTGGAACCCGTACGTGTTCATGTAGTACGGGAAGCGCGACGAGCAGCCGATCCCGCTGACGAAGACGATCTTCTCCCGGGCGATGCCCAGCTCCGGCATCAGCTTCTGCACGCCGGCGAGGATGGCGAAGTCGGCGCACCCCGGGCACCAGCGCACCTCCTGGTCGGAGGTGAAGTCCTTCTTGGTGAGCTTCACGAGCGGCGCGGTCATCAGGCGATCTCCTTGGCCGACGGCGGCTGGCTGCGGCGCGCGAGCGCCTCG
>CAYXBJ010000123.1:0-4449 GCA_964463175.1 uncultured bacterium | reverse complement strand
CGCGCCGGTCCGGATCTCGACGCCGTGCTTGCGGAGCCACGCGTCGACGAGCGACGCGCCCTGCCGATCGATCATGCGCGGCAGGATCTGGGGCGCGATCTCGACGATGGTCAGGCGCGCCCCGAGCGCGAGGATCGAGTTGAGTATGGTGAAGGCGATGAACCCGGCCCCCACCATCACCACGTGGCTGCCCGCCTTGATCTCCGCGACCACGCCGCGCGCCTGCTCGAGCGTCCAGAAGCTGTGGACCCCGGCGCCGTCCGCGCCCGGAACCGGCGCTCGCACGGCGGAGGACCCGGTGGCGACGAGCAGGTCGTCGAACTCGAGCGCGGTCCCGTCGTCGAGCGTGAGCTTCCCCGCCTTCGCGTCGAGGCCGGTCGCCCGACGGCCGATGTGGGTCGTCACGCCGAGGCGGCCCAGCTTCGCGGGCGTGGCCGTGAAGACGTGCGACTCGGCGATGGTGCGGCCGAGGTAGTACGGCAGGACCATGCGGGAGTAGGGTCGCTCCGCCGAGACCAGCACGATCTCGGAGCGCTCGCCCTCCTCCTGGCGGATCGTGTTGATGGCGTTGTGCCCCGCGGTGCCGCCGCCGACGATGACGTGGCGCGTCGGCATCAGTGCCTCCCGTTTCCGCCGGCCAGGGCGAGCGTGCCAGCCGCGCGGGTTGCCGCGAAGTCGCCGAGCCAGTCGGTGGTCTCCGCGTCCTCGTAGAGGATCGCCTGTGTCGGGCAGGCGTGGGCGCAAGCGGGATCCCCGCCGCAGAGGTTGCACTTGAACGCCTTCTGCGTGTCGGGGTTGTAGAACATGGTCCCGTACGGACAGGCGATCGTGCAAAGCTTGCAGCCGACGCACTGGTCGTCGACGACCGCCTTCGCGCCCACCGGGGAAATGACGATCGCCCCGACCGGACACGCGGTCATGCACCAGCCCTCGGCGCACTGGAAGCACGTGTATGGCGCGTAGCTCGTGTGGCCCTCGAACGGCGACACGCGGATCACCGACTTCGCGGGCTGGAACGTGCCGGTCTGGACATACGAGCACGCCAGCTCGCATCGGAGACACCCGGTGCACCGCTCCGGCACGATCCTCAGGACTTTCATGTGGCCCTCACTGATTCGGGGTCACCGGATGCGCCGGCCGATGGCCCGACGCACGGATGCGATCGACGCCGTCATTGTACCCTCACCCATTGCCGTCGCGGCGACCCCGTCAAGGCCCGGCGCCGGGCCCATCGAGGAAGCGGTCGTCGGGACCGGCCGACGAGAGACCGGTCGGGGTCCACACGGCCTCGCCGTCGTCGCGCAGGAAGCGCGCCACCTGCTCCTGCGCCAGCATCGCCACGCGGCCGATCAGTCCGGGAGCGCGGACGGCGAGCAAGAACCCGTGGGGATCGGGCCACTCCGCGCCGGACGCGCGCGCGACACGGTCGGTACGCACCACCACCGTGCGGTCGCCCAGCTGGCCAGCCCGGACGAGCGCCGCCGTCGTGGGGTTCGGCACGACCGGGTCTCCCACCGCGAACTGGACGAGCACGCGCGCGGGATCGAGCCCGGGCAGCGGCGCCCGCCGCAGATGTCTCGCGTAGGCGACGGGGTCCGCGCGGCGGCCGAGCCACTCGATGCGCGCCAGGTACTCCTGGATGGCGAGCGCACCCGACACGGGCGCGGTCACCGGGCCGTCGCCGCGGAGCGGGAGATCCTCCCGGAAGTCGCCGGGCAGGTTCAGGAGCGATGGGACCCGGCGCCCGAACGCCTCCTTGAGGCGCGGCCGGAAGGCGGGCGAGAGCCGCGCGATCTCGGAGACCGGGCCGCCCGGCACCACCAGCGCCCCGACCCGCACCTGGGACTCGACCGCGAGGAACAGCGTGCCGTAGATCCCGCCGAGCGAGTGGCCCACGTAGCCGATCGATCCCCGCCCCGTGTCGGGCACCCCGTCCCCGTCCACGTCGAGCCCGCCCTTCACCGCCCGGACGAGCGCCATCAGATCGACCACCTGCTGACGCAGCCCGTCCCGCAGCCCGAGCGACGCGAACGGGCTGCCGGGAGGCGGGGCGAGTCCTTCCGTCGGCTCGATGCGGCCGTCGGCGTCCAGGTCGACGCCGCGCCCCGGCACTCGCACGGTCACCGTCCGGCCGTCGCCGAGGCCGACGAGCAGCCGGCCCTCCGGCCCGCCGCCATGGCCCACCACCGAGATCGCCACGGTTGCGATCCCCTGGCGCGCGAGTCCGCCCGCGACGAGGAACGCGTTCGAGAGCATCTCGCCGCCGTAGCCGTGGCCGAAGACCGCGAGCGGCCAGCCGCCGGACGGGGGCCGGCCCGCCGGCGTGACCACGACGAACGGCACGGGGCGATCCACGCCTGCGGCGCGAAAGGCCGCCAGCGTCGGCGCCTCGACGATCCGGCGCTCCGGCGTCAGGTACCAGGGCGACCAATACCACCCGATTCCCACGCCGCCGATCGCATCCCGCGGCAGCGCGTCCAGCGGGAGCACCTCGTCGCGAAAGCCGTCGGGCGCGCCGCCGTCCGCGCTGGTGGCGGCATTCCCGGCCGGGCCGACCTGGCGCCGGAAGACGATGCGCGCGAGGGTCGATCGCGGGAACCACGCGCGTCCCCCGCTCTCGGGCGCCGTCATGAGGGCCGCCGGCGGTGGCTTCCGGTCCAGCGCGTCACGCGCCTGCTCGAGGAACGCCGAGACGCTGCCCGTGGTGAACAGCGAGGCGACGGCGAGGCGGTCCGCGCGGATCATCCGCCGGTCGAGCGCGCGACGCAGCAGCGCGAATGCCGCCCGATGCTCCGGCGGCAGCGGGGGGCCGCCATTCGACCGGACGAGCGAGGCGAAGGCGGCCGATGGCTCCACGGCCCGACCCGCCGCGTCGCGCAGCTCGCGCGTCACCACCACCCCGTAGCGAGTCTCCGGCTCGAGAAGACTGTCGGGGCGTCCATACAGCGTGAAGCTGTCCGGGTCCCAGACCAGACGCTCGAGCCCGGTGATCTCGGGAGGTCCGGCGCCGAGCCGGACGAGGAAGATGCTGCGCGCACTGACGCTCGCCACGTCGATCGGTCCCGTGAAGCGAATCGAGAGGCGGGGATCGATGTCGAAGCCGTCCAGCTCGCCGAGGAGGTGGAGGTCGTCGCAGGCGGAGCGACCGGGGACGCAGCGCGCCATGCGATCGGATACGCGGAGACCGGTCCTCTGGGCGCGATCCGGAACGGTCAGCCAGTCCGCGGGGAACGGGCTCGCCGACTCGGCGTCGAGATCGAGCCGCGCCTCGACGCTCGAGGAGCGCGCCGGCGCACTGGCCGGGGCGGCGGCGGCCGGACTCGCGCACAGCCACACGGCCACGAGAGTCGCGCCGAGCGCCATCCGACCACCGCGAAATGCCGGGCGCCGCCGGGGCGCCGGGATCGATGGCGGACGATGGCCACTCGCTGGCCGGCTCGTCGTGGAGCTCACCCGGCGGAGCGCGTAGGCCGTCACGCGTGCGAGCGCGCAGGTGGGGTCGCCGTCGTCACCGCGGATCACCTCGCCGGCCTCGTCCGCAGCCTAGCTCGCCAGCACTCCCCCGTCCACCGCGAGGATGTGGCCGGTCACCATCGACGCCGCGTCGGACAGGAGGAACACCGTCGCGCCGACAAGCTCCTCGGGCTGGCCCAGCCGGCCGAGCGGGACCCGGCGCAGCACTCGGTCCCGGTACGCGGGCTCCCGGTCGATCAGGTTCCCCATGTCGGTGGCGAACCACGAGGGCGCCAACGCGTTAACGCGGACGCCGTGCGGCGCCCACTCGACCGCGAGTCCACGCGTCAGCATGACCACGCCGCCCTTGGCGGCGATGTACGCGATCGTGCCGGGAAGCCCGATGCGCCCCGCGATCGACGCGACGTTGACGATCGCCCCGCTCTTTCGCGCCACCATGCGACGCCCGGCGGCCTGGCAGGCGAGGAAGGTCCCGGTGAGGTTCACGGACAGGATGGCGTCCCAGTCCGCCCGGGCGAAATCGGTCGCCGCGCCGCGGCGCGTGATGCCCGCCGCGTTGACGAGACCATCGATCGGACCGAGCTGCGCGGTGACCGTATCCATGACGCGCTCGATCATGTCGGCGTCGGTGACGTCGAGCGGCTCGGCGACCGCGCGCCCGCCCGCCGCTTGCACCTCGCGCGCCACCGCCGCGATCCGCTCCTTGTCGAGATCGGTGACGGCGACGGCCGCGCCGGCAGCCGCGAGGCCCTTGGCCATCACGCTGCCGAGCCCCCCGCTGGCCCCGGTGACCAGAATGGTCCGTCCCGACAGTCCGAAGCCGCCCATCGCCGCTCCTGACGTCATGCCGTCGCTCTCGGTGTCAACCGCTCGGACGTGCGACGTGTCGAGCAGAATCTGGACGGAACGATCGCCGGCGTCGTCATCGCGTCTCCTTCGCGAAGTGGGCTCGGTCGGAACGTCCACTAGCCTACC
>CAYXBJ010000122.1:0-39416 GCA_964463175.1 uncultured bacterium | reverse complement strand
CGTCAGCTACCAGATGAACGTCGGCACCCCGTTCGGCGCGAAGAAGGCGGCCGGCCCCGGCGCGGGCGGGGCGGGCGCGCCTGGCGCCGGAGCGGGCGGAGCCGGCGGAGCCGCGGGTGGACCCGGCGCCGGTGGCGGCGGGGCCCCTGGCGCGGGCGCGGGCGCGGGTGGCGGACCGGGGGCCGGGGCCGGCGCGCCCGGTGCCGGTGCGGGCGGGCCGGGGGGTGCTGGCGGCGCTGGTGGCCCGGGAGCCGGTGGGGCCGGTGGACCAGGAGCGGGGGCCGGCGGACCGGGAGCCGGAGCCGGTGCCCCCGGTGCGGGCGGGGCCGGCGCGCCTGGTGCCGGTGCGGGCGGACCGGGTGCTGGTGGCGCCGGTGGCCCGGGCGCGGGCGCGGGTGGCGGACCGGGGGCCGGCGCGGGTGGGCCCGGGACCGGCGTCGCGGCGATCCCGCCCGCGGCGCTGCCGCCGTCCCTGCGCTCGGCGCTCAAGGACATCAACTTCCAGTTCGACCAGTACGGCCTCACCGACGAGGCGAAGGCCACCCTCGACGAGCTGGCCCAGGCCCTGAAGGGGAACCCGCAGTTCGCGGTGACGATCGAAGGTCATGCCGACGAGCGCGGGACGGTCGAGTACAACATGGCGCTCGGCGAGCAGCGGGCCCAGGCGGCCAAGGCCTACCTGGTCTCGCTCGGCATCGACGCGAGCCGCATAGACACCACCTCCTACGGTGAGCAGCAGCCGGCCGATCCGGGCCACGACGAGCTGGCGTGGGCCATCAACCGGCGGGCTCACTTCCTCGTGAGGGGCCGCTGATGCGACGAACAGGGGTCGGTCCGCGCAGCCTGACGCTCCTGCTGCTCCTCACGCTCGGCGTCGCCTTCGACGCGGCCGCACAGGGGCCGGCGGTCGGCGGCTGGGCCACGTACGAGTGGCGGTCCGTGCAGAACGTCGACGTGCCCGTGCTGGTCAAGCAACCCGATGCGAGCGGGGCCGCGAACTGGTCGGTCGATCGTGAGGCGTCTCAGCCTCGGCTCTTCGTGACCTATTCGGTCGTCCGCGGCGATGCGAAGAGCTACGTCCTGCAGATCGTGACGCGGCCCACGGCCGACGGCACGCCCCTCTCGGTGACTCAGGTCACGGTGGACCGCGCGTCGGGCAAGGCGCTGAAGAGCGTCATTCGCGACCGGAAGGGCGTCGTGCCCACCCCGGAGAGCGGCCTGCGGCCGCTCCGTCAGGCCGGGGTCAAGGGGACGTCGGAAGAGGTCTCGGTGCCGGCAGGGCGCTTCACCGCGATCAAGGCGCCGCACCGGAACGGCACGGTCTGGGTGTCCGATCAGGTCCCGGCGCTCGGCATCGTGAAGGGCGTCTTCCCGGACGGGCAGCTCGAGCTGGTCAAGCGGGGTACGACGGGCGCGCAGGATCTGCTCCGCTCCTAGTCGATGCAGGCCCTGCTGGCGATCGTCGCGATCCTGATGTTCGCGGTCGCGATCTTCGCCTTCCAGAATCCCGACTCGGTCACTGTCCGCTTCCTCTACTGGCAGCTCTCCGCCTCCGTCGCCGTCGTCACCATCGCGTCGGCGGCGACCGGCGCCCTCGCCGCGGCGCTCGCCAGCCTGGCGGCGCGTTTCGTCCGGTGGACCCGGCGTCCCGGCCCCGCGCCGCGCGTGAGCGCTCCCGCGACCCCGACCCCGCCCCCACCCGTCCCCCCGCCCCACCCGTAGGCCGGTCGATGGAAGTCCAGGACACCGGCCATCTCCTCGAGGAGATCCGGCGACGGCTGCGGGACGGCGACCGGGACGAGCTCGCGCTCCTGCTGGTCGGCACGCATCCCTCGGATCTCGCCGGGGCGCTCCGGGAGCTGGACCTCGCCGAGCAGGTGACCGTGCTCCGCCAGCTCCCGCGCGAGGAGGCCGGCACGGTCCTCTACGAGATGGACGACGGGAGCCGCCTGACTCTGATGGACGCCCTCGACCAGGGCGAGGTCTCCCGCATCATCGACCAGATGCCGCCCGACGAGGCGGCGGACGTGGTCGAGACCCTCCCCGAGGAGCAGGCCGAGCGCATCCTGCACGAGATGCCCCCGGCGGAAGCCGAGGAGATCCAGGGGCTCCTCCAGTACGGCGAATCGACCGCGGGCGGCATCATGACGCCCGAGTTCATCGCGGTCCACGAGGACATGACCGTCGCCCAGGCGCTCGACCACGTCCGGAGATCGGTGACGCGCGAAGGCGTCTTCTACGTCTACGTCATTGACAACCACGACCACCTGGTCGGCCTCGTGCCGCTCCGACGGCTCATCACCGCGGATCCGGCGACCACGGTGCACGCCATCCGGCGGACGGACGTGGTGAGCGTCACGGCCGATACCGACCAGGAGGAAGTGGCCCGGCTGGTCACGAAGCACCACCTCCTCGCGGTGCCGGTGGTGGACCGCAATCAGCGCTTGCTCGGGACGGTCACCATCGACGACGTGATCGACGTCATCCACGAGGAGGCGACCGAGGACATCCACCGCCTGGGCGGCGTCTCGGCCGACGAGACCATCTTCGACCCGGCGGGGAAAGTCGTCCGGCGACGCCTGTTCTGGCTCCTCGTGAACCTGCCGACCGCCGTCCTGGCGGCGACCGTCGTCGGACTCTTCGAGCCGTCGATCCAGGCCCTCGCGGCGCTGGCCGTGTTCATGCCGATCGTGGCCGGGATGGGCGGGAACGCCGGCATCCAGACGTTCACCGTGATCGTCCGAGCCATGGCGCTCGGCGACCTCACCCTCGTCAATACCCGCAAGGTGCTGCTGCGGGAGGCGATGATCGGCCTCGCGAATGGCGTCGGGACTGGGCTGGTCGCCGGCCTGATCGCCTACGCGTGGAAGGGCGACGCGCTGCTCGGACTGATCCTCGGCGTGGCGATGGTCACGAACATGCTGGTCGCAGCGCTGGCCGGAACCCTGGTCCCCGTGGCTCTCAAACTGCTCCGAGTGGACCCGGCGGTCGCGACCGGCGTGGTCGTCACGACGTTCACCGACTGCTCGGGCTTTCTCTCCTTTCTCGGCCTGGCCACGCTCTTCATGCGCATGCTCCGACCCGCCTAGCGGGCGGGGCCGCTCGTGGATGTCCGCGCATCCACGAGGAAAATTCTCCCTTGGCAGGTCTTGACGACCGTGATAAAACTGCCGTGTCTTGCGCCCAAAGCGGGCGCGGAGGGGGAGAGCGTGGACGTTTCGCTAGAGGAAGGCCAGGTCCGGCGAGCGTACGACTTCTACTCGCCCGTCTACGACTTCCTCTTCAAGAAGATCTTCGAGCCGGGCCGCATCGCGGGGATGCGGATGATCGGCCCCGAGATGCGTGGTCGCGTCCTCGAGGTCGGCATCGGGACGGGGCTCAATCTGCCGCTCTACCCGCGCGACGTCAATCTCGTCGGCATCGACCTGTCGGAGGGCATGCTCAAGAAGGCGCAGGAGCGCGTTCAGGAGCTCCGGATGGGCGGCGTCACCCTCAAGGTCATGGACGCTTCGTCGCTCGACTTCGGGGACGGGGAGTTCGATGCCACGCTCGCGACCTATACCATCAGCGCCGTGCCCGACCCCGTGGCAGTGCTCCGGGAGATGCGCCGGGTCACGAAGCCCGGGGGCACGATCGTCATCCTGAACCACTTCCGGAGCCGGAACCCCGTGATGCGCCGGATCGAGGACGCGCTCGCGCCCGTGTGCGCGCATCTCGGCTGGAAGACCAACCTGGTTCTGGATCCCCTGCTGGAGACCGTCGGCCTCACGCCCGAGGTGGTCCGCCGCGTGAACATGCTCCGCGGGTGGTGCCTCGTGAAGTGCATCAACCCGGCGCCCTAGCACCGGGTCCCGACTCGCCACAACGAGGGTCTTCCGCCTAGCGGGTGCTGCGGGTCTCAGTCCCGCCCGCGCTGCCTTTCCATGACGCGCTCGCGCCCGATCGGCCGGCTCCTCGCGGCCTGGGGGCTGGCGGCGCTCATCGTCCTCTTGGCCACCCCGGTGGCCATTCGCGGCTGGGCGGGTGTCACCGGGCTCGCCTTCCTGGTGGAGTTCCTGACGGAAGGGCAGCGGCCATGGCTCTCCCGCACGACGCCGGCACCCGTCGTCGCCCCCTTGGGAGGCGGCGCCGCCGCGGCAACGCCACCCGACCTCTGGCACCCGGGCGGCCGGAGCCACGGACCCTGGCCGGGGCTCGTTCTGATCCACGGCCTCACGCCGGAGGGCAAGCACGACCCACGCCTCATGTCGACCGCGGCGCTCCTGGCCCGCGCAGGCTTCGCGGTGGCTGTCCCCGAGCTCCCGGCCCTCAGGGCCGAGCGCCTCCGACCGGACGACGCCCTCGTGGTCCGCGACGCGCTCGATCGGCTCGCCGCGCACCCGGCCGTCCGGCGCGGCCCGCTCACGGTGCTCGCGGTGAGCGTGGGGCTCGGACCCGTCGCGCTGGCTCTCGGCGAGCCGGCCGGCGGGGATCGTGTCGGGCTCGTGGTGGCGCTGGGCGGCTACGCGGACGCGCGCGAGCTGGTCCGGTACTTCACGACCGGCGCGTACGCGTTCGGCGGGACGTCCGGGCGGGTCGCGGTGGATCCGGCCCTGGCCGGCGCATTCCTGGCCCGGAATCTGGATCTCGTCGTGCCCGATGCGCGTGACCGGGCGGCCGTCGACGAGGCGCTCGGCGGCCACGCAGCCGGGGCCGGGGACGGCCCCAGCGCCCAAGCCGTGCTCGCGCTGCTCCAGAATCGTGACCCCGCGCGCGTCGACGCGCTGCTCGACGCCCTCCCCGACGCAACCCGAGAGCTCCTGGCAACGCTCTCGCCGGCGCGACACCTCGGGCGGACGCACGCACGGCTCCTGCTCGTCCACGGCCGGGGTGATCCCTCCATTCCCTTCACCGAAAGCCTGCGCCTGGCGGCCGCGGCGCCGGGTCGGTCCCGCGTGGTAATCGTGGACCTGGTCGGCCACGTCGAGGGTCAGCCGCCGACACGCCGCCAGCTGGCGGATTTCGTCCGGCTCTGGAGCGTCTGCTACGAGCTGCTGGCCGGCTGAGCGCCGCCGGCCTCGGGCGCCCGGAGACCCAGCTGGGCGAGCTTCACCAGCAGCGTGTTCCGGTGCATCCCCAGGAGGCGCGCGGCGAGGGTCTGATTGCCGCCGGCCCGATCGAGGGCGCGGAGGATGAGCAGCCGCTCCACCTCGTGGCGCGCCTCGCGCAGGTTGAGCTGGTCCTCGGCGGCGGATTCCACCGGGGCGAGCGCGACGTCGAGCGGGATCTGATCGAGTTGCACCACCGGCTCGCTCGTCAGCGCGACCGAGCGCGCCACGATGTTCTCCAGCTCCCGCACGTTGCCGGGCCAGTGGTACCGCTCGAGGGCGTCGAGCGCGCCCGGCGAGAGATCCGTGACCGGCTTCCCGAACTGGCGCGCGTACTTCGTGAGGAAGTGCCGGGCCAGCGGCGCCACGTCCTCCCGCCGCTCGCGGAGGGGCGGCACGGCGATCGGCACCACGTGGAGGCGGTAGAAGAGGTCCTCCCGGAACCGACCGGTCGCCACTGCCTGGCGCAGATCCGTGTTGCTGGCGGCGATGATGCGGGCGTCGACCCGGATCGCGCGGCCGCCCCCGACTCGTTCGATCTCGCGCTCCTGGAGCGCTCGCAGGATCTTGGGCTGGAGATCGAGCCGGAGGGTCCCGATCTCGTCCAGGAGGAGCGTGCCGGTGTGCGCCACCTCGAACTTCCCCAGCTTCCGCGCGTGCGCGCCGGTGAAGGCGCCCCGCTCGTGGCCGAAGAGCTCCGACTCCAGGAGCTCGGCCGGCAGGGCCGCGCAGTTCACGGCGACGAAGGGGCGGTCCCGGCGAATGCCCTGACGGTGGATCGCGCGCGCGATCATCTCCTTGCCGGTTCCGGACTCCCCGGTGATCAGCACGGTGGCCGTGGTGTCGGCGATCTGGCGCACCAGCTCGTATACGCGGCGCATCGCCGGAGACCGCCCCACCAGCTGATCGAAGCCCTCGTGGCGCGCCAGCTCGTCGCGGAGATACCGCACCTCGCGGTGGAGCGCCCGGCGCTCCACCGCGCGATTGACGACGCTCCGGAGGTCGTCCGCCGGAAACGGCTTCGTGAGGTAGTCATAGGCGCCGAGCTTCATCGCCTCCACCGCCGTGCGCACGGTGCGGACGGCGGTGACGAGCACGACCTCGAGACCCGGGTCGAGGCGCTTCAGCCGGTCCAGCACCTCGATGCCTTCCATCCCCGGGAGCCGCACGTCGAGGAGGCACACGTCGACCGCCCCGGTCCTCACGATCTCGATCCCGGTGGGCCCGTCCGGCGCCTCGAGCACCTCGCAGATCCCGTCCAGCACCATTCTCACGGAGGTGCGGACCCCGGGCTCGTCGTCAATGACGAGCACTATCGGACGCGGATCAGCACGCGAGGGCACGGGGCCGCCGGCTGGAGGTGTGCGTCAGTCAGCGCGGAGCACGACGAGAGCGTGCACGCGAGCCCCTCCTGGGGCGAATGGGCGGATTGGACAGCCCCGCGGCTCCCTGAGGGCAGCGGGGCCGTATCATACGGCGTCGCCGCCCGGGGGACCAGGGGGGCTTTCCGGGGCGGCGCGGAGGCACAGCACCGTCTGCGTCGCCGCGGTGAGCGGCGCCGACGCCCCCCGTCGCACGCCCAGGAGCCACAGGACCTCGCCCTCGCGGGCCACGACGGGCCAGCGGGCCCGCGCCTGACGGGGCACGCCGGCGGCGCCGAGAAGCTTCGTGAGCCGCACAGGCTCGTCCCCGCCAAAGGGGACCATCCGTTCTCCGGCCCGGCGCGGCCGGACCAGGAGGGTCCCGGCGGACGCGCCGATGGCCCCGCCCAACCCCAGGGCGTCGGCGTCGAACCAGGCTTCCCACGAGGGATCGGCGGGGCGGCCCGATCGGGGCCCCTCGACGGCAGCCGTGACGCCGACCAGGTCCCCCGCCCGCGCGTGCCCGGGGATCGCGAGTGACATCGACTCCACGGGCGCCGCCGGCCGGAGGACCCAGAGCGCGTCCCGGCCCCGCTCCACGACCACGCCGCCGGGGAGGCGGACCCGCGCCCCCGTGCCGGCGGTCAGCAACCCCGCCAGCGCGTCCAGGTGCGCCGCCCGGAGCCCGCTCCCGAGGCGGTCCGCCGCCGCGACCTCGACGAGAGCGAGGCGGATCACGGCCTTCGCCGCCCCCGGCTGGAGATCGGCGCACGCGGCGAGCGCGAGCCGCCAGCCTACCGGCGTTCGCGTGAAGTGTCCGACGAGTCGCGGCCGGACCAGCGCGTCGAGCGCCTCCACTGCTTCCCTCGAGGCGCGCGCCACGCGACGGAGCGCCTCCGCCAGGGGCACGCCGGCTCGGTCGGCGAGGAGCGGCAGTAGCTCGTGGCGCACGCGGTTCCGGAAGAACCGCGTGTCGTGGTTGGTCGCGTCCTCCACGGACTCGAGCCCGTGGGCGGCGAGGTGATCCCGGACCGCTGCGCGATCGACCGCGAGGAGGGGGCGGACGATCCGCCCGCGGCGCGCGGGAATGCCGGCGAGGCCGCGGGGTCCCGCGCCTTGCAGGACGCGCATGAAGACCGTCTCCGCCTGATCGTCGGCGGTGTGGCCGAGCGCGATGCGGCGCGCGCCGGTCCCGCGCGCCGCGCGCGCCAGCGCGGCGTGGCGGGCGATCCGCGCGGCCTCCTCGGGCGACCGACCGCCGCCGCGGGCCACGTCGACCCGAACCAGCCGGACGGCGCAGCCCAGGCGGGCGGCCAGGACCTCCACGAAGGCGGCATCCCCGTCCGCCTCCGGCCGGAGGCCATGGTGCACGTGACAGACCGTGAGGCGAAGCGAGAACTCGGGGCGGACCAGGACGAGCGCGTGCAAGAGGGCGACCGAGTCCGGACCGCCCGAAACGCCTACGAGGACGTGATCTCCCGACTCGAGAAGCCGCCCGCGGGCGACCGCCTCCCGCACGGCGACGGACAGGAGCGTCGGGACCGGATCGGGCCGCCGCCTATCATCGGCCATCGCCGGCGTTCCACCCCGGCGGCGGCGTCTCACCCTGGAGACCGACCCAGGCGGACCCGTCCTCGAACAGCTCGCGCTTCCAGATGGGCACGACCTGCTTGACGGTGTCGATTGCATACTGGCAGGCCTCGAACGCCTCCTGCCGGTGCGCGGCCGAGACGCCGATCGCGACGCTCGCCTCCCCGACGAGAAGCCGCCCGATGCGATGCAGGATCACGACCTGCTTGACGCCGGGCCACCGCGTGTAGACCGACTCGCCGATCTCCTTGAGCTTCGCCTCGGCCATCGGGACGTGCGCCTCGTACTCGAGCGCCACCACCCGGCGGCCGGCCGTCTGGTTCCGCACCACACCCAGAAAGACCGCGACGCCGCCGGCCTCGGGAACGGTCACCGCAGCGGCCACCGTGTCGGCGGACAGGGGCTCCTCGACAACCCGGTACATCACGCGGCTCCGCCGCTCACGGGGGGAAAGCAGGCGACTTCTTCGCCGGCGCGCACCCGGTGGGTCGCCTCGACGTAATCGGTACCGACGGCGAAGAGGGTATGCGGACGGTAGCGGATCAGCGCGGGATGCGCGGCGACGAGGGCCGTCCAGACGTCCTCGACGGTCGCGTTCTCGGACACCTCGACCTCCACCCGGCCGCGCCCCACCGCCTCACGGTATCGCGCGAACAGCGTGACCGGGATCCGCACGCCGTCCCCCGAGAAGCGGGCGATCAGGCCTGGAAGGAGTGCCCGCAGCCGCAGCTGCCCTTGGAGTTCGGGTTGTTGATCGAGAAGCCGGAGCCGTACAGGCTGTCGACGTAGTCGATCTGCGCCCCGCCAACGTACTGGACGCTGCCGGGGTCCACGTAGACCTTGACGCCGCTGGACTCCATGACCTCGTCACCCTCCTGCGCGGCATCTTCCCACCCGAGCTCGTACGAGAAGCCCGAGCAGCCACCCCCGACCACGCGCAGCCGCAGCCCCCACTCGGGCTTGCCCTCCTCGAGTCGGAGCGTCTCAACCTTCTTCGCGGCTGTTTCCGTCAACGTGACCATTCCGGCCTCCTGTGTCGTTCCGCTGCTGGGAGCTTGCCCCACGCGGGACTCGCGGTGATCGATTCGCATTATAGCAAATGGGCGGGCCCCCGTCGGCGTCGCCCCGGCTCACAGTACCCCTGGCGTCGGCGCCAGGACGATCTCCTCGACGAACGCCTCCGGCGGCTGGGCGGCGACCAGCAAGGCCGCCTCGGCAACGGCCTCGGGCCGGAGCATCCGGCCCCGGTCCGGTGGGCTCGGGATCCCGTCCCAGAAGGGCGTGTCCACGGCCCCCGGGCAGAGCGCCGCCACCCGCACGCCCCGGGTGCGCACCTCGGCGGCGAGCGACCGCACCAGCCCGAGCACCCCGGCCTTGGACGCCGTGTACGCCGCGCATCCGGGAATCGCCCGGACCGCGGCCAGCGAGACCACGGCCACGATGGTGCCCCGGCCCGCCGACAGCATCGGCGGAATCGCCGCGCGGCACATGAGGTACGTCCCGGTCAGGTTCGCGCGCAGCATCTCGTTCCAGTCGGCGAGGCGCGACGTCTCCAGCGGGCCGAACGTGCCGGCGCCCTGGGCGGTGACGACGCAGTCCAGCCGCCCGAACCGGGCCAGGGCGGCCTCGACCGCGCGGGGCGCGGTGGCTTCCTCCGCAGCATCGCCCGGCACGACCAGCGCCGTGCCGCCGGCGGCCTCGATCGCGCCGGCCACCCGGTCGAGGTCGGCTCGCCCACGGGCCAGGAGCGTCACCCGGGCGCCCTCCCGGGCGAAGGCGAGCGCGACGGCCCGGCCGATGCCGCGGCTCGCCCCGCTGACGAGGGCGACCTGACCGGCGAGCCTCACGTGGAGATGCTCCGCCCCTTCAAGAGCTCCACGAACTCGCTGCGCGTCATCGGACAGTCCCGGAAGGTGCCGAGCACCGCCGAGGTCACCGCCCTCGAGTTCTGCTTCTCCACGCCGCGCATCATCATGCAGAGATGCGAGGCCTCGATCACCACGCCGACGCCCTTCGGGAGCAGGGCGTCGTGGAGCGCCTGGGCAACCTGGATCGTCAGCCGCTCCTGGACCTGGAGCCGGCGGCTGAACATCTCGACCAGGCGCGCCAGCTTGGAGAGGCCCAGGATCTTCCGGTCGGGGACGTACGCGACGTGCGCCTTGCCGAAGAACGGCAGCAGGTGATGCTCGCAGAGCGAGTAGAAGTCGATGTCCTTCACCACCACCATCTGGTCGTAGTGGTCTTCGGCGAAGACCGCCCCGTTCAGGACGTCGTTGAGGTCCTGCTGGTAGCCCGACGTGAGGAAGTGCAGCATCGACTCCACGCGAGCCGGTGTCTTCTCTAGCCCCTCGCGCTTGGGATCCTCGCCGAGCTCCCGCAGGAGACTTTCGATCAACTCCTTCATGGCGCCCCTCCCGTCGCTTCGTACTCGAAGCGGTTGTTCTCCGTCTCGACGACGGCCACCCGGACGAGCCGCCCTGGGGGCAGCTGCCGGTCGATCATGCGATAGAAGGTCGCGGCGAGGTTCTCGCCCGTGCTGATCACGCCCGCGAGCGGAGGGACGTCGCGGGTCAGGTCCCGATGGTCGACCTGATCGACGACCGTCCGCATCGCGCGATCGAGGACGGTCAGGTCCATGACCATCCCGTCCGCGTCAACGGCTCCGCGCACCGTCGCCTCCAGCGCGTAGTTGTGCCCGTGGTCGCGCGCACAGGGGCCGTAGACCCGCTCGTTCTCCGCCGGCGGGAGCGCTGCGCTCGTCAGCCGGTGGGCCGCCGAGAAGCGGAGGATCCGGGTCAGCTCCATCGTGGCCACCGTCGACGCTCAGGCCTCGCCCCGGTACTCGACGTAGAGCGTCGGGTCCTCCCAGAGGCGGAGCGCGGCGAGCCGCTCGGCGCCCAGCTTCGCGGTCAGGAGGTCCCACATGACCCTCACGAGGTTCTCCGTTGTCGGCAGGACGCCGGGGGGAAACGCCGGATCGTCGTTGACGAAGGTATGGTCGAAGCGGGCGATCACCGTCTCGCCCACCACCTGCTTCAGATCCTCGAGATCGACGACCATCCCGGTCTGCGGATCGATCGGCCCGCGGACGGTCACCTCGAGGGTGTAGGTGTGACCGTGGATCGACGCGACCGGTCCGAAGCGGGCGCGGTTCTCGGCGTCGGACCACTCGGGGCGCGCATAGCGGTGGGCGGCGGAGAACGTGAACCGCCGCGTCACGGCGACCGAGGGAACTCCTGGCGTCTTCCTAGGCTCGGGCATCTACCTTTAGAGGGACCGCGACCGGGCAAGGTCGCAGCCTCAAGTATACGTGCGGTCCTTCCAGCGGACGCCGAGGCCGAGCCAGTCGCGAAGGGCCGATTCCAGAAGGAAAATGGCCACGAGCGCCGCCCCGAGGGGCGCGGTGAGGCTGCCGCGGGGGTCGTCGCCACGCCACGCCCGGAACGGGACTTCCGCCCCGAGAACCAGGGCCAGGCCGAGGGCCGCGAGCCACCCCCACCCGGGCGGGCCCGCGACCGCCGCCCCGACGGCGGCCACCGCGGGCCAGACCAGGGTCACCCCCAGTTCGACCATCGAGGCCACCGCGGGAATCGGGCGCCGCCCCCGGAGACGGTAGAGGTTCTTCGTCCAACCGCGGCGGATCGCCGGCAGATCCGTGTACATCCGCGCGGCGACCAGGTCCGCGCCGTCGACGAACGCGATGCGCCCGCCGCGCGCTTTCACGTGTCGCGCGAGCGCGACGTCTTCCAGGACCTCGCCGGCCACCGCCCGATGCCCGCCGGTCGCGTCGTACGCGTCGCGCGCGATCAGGATGAAGATCCCGTTCGCGGCGGCGAGCGGGGACGCCGGATCGTTCACGCGCCCGAGCGGGAACCACTGATCGAGGAGCCCGAAGACGACGGGCTGCACGACCCGTTCCCAGAACGAGCCCGTCAGCTGGCGGCTGGTCAACGACAGGAGCGCGAGGCCGTGCGTCTCCGCGAAGCCCACCGCGCGCGCGATCGACTCCGGCGCGTGCACGGTGTCGGCATCGGTGAAGCACAGCCAGGACCCGCGCGCGTGAGCCACACCCGAGTCGAGCGCGAAGCTCTTGCCGGTCCACCCCGGCGGCGGGCCCGCGAGATGGAGCACGCACATCCGTGGGTCTCGCCGGGCGGCGGCGGCGAGGATCGCCGGCGTCCCGTCGGTGGAGCCGTCGTCGACGGCGATGATCTCGAGGTGCGGCGCAGTCTGCACCGACAGCGACGCGAGGCACACCCCGACGCTCTGCTCCTCGTTGCGTGCGGGGACGAGCACGCTGACGAGGGCCGGCCCCTCATACGGTGCAGCGTCGCTGGCCCGGGGCAGCCGCGCGCGGCCCCGGAGGACCGCCGCCACGCGGGCGAGACGCCAGAGGGCGGGTCCGACGAAGAGGACGGCGGGGAGAGCGAGCCCCGCGACCACGCGGGGGACTACCGGCCGACGAAACGGGGCCGGCGCTTCTCGAGGAACGCGGCCGTCCCTTCCCTGTAGTCCTCGCTCTCGAACGCCTGGAGCTGGAGCTGGGCGATGTCGTCCTGCTTCGCCACGCCACCGTCTTCCACGATCGCCTCGATGATGAGCTTCGCGCCCTGGATGGTGAGCGGCGCGTTCTCGGCCACGCGGCCGAGATAGTCATACGTGTACGCGGCGAGATCGGCGGCCGGCACCACCCGCTGGACGAACCCGACGCGGAGCGCCTCCGGCGCGTCCAGCACGCGCGCGGAGAAGAGGATGTCCTTCGCCATCGCGGGGCCAACCAGACTCACCAGCCGCTTCACCGCGTGGAGACCGTAGATGATGCCGAGACGCCCCGCCGGGATCCCGAACTTGCCGGTGTCGGCGGAGAACCGGAGGTCGCACGCCAGCGCGGTCGCGATCGCCCCGCCCATGCAGTAGCCGTAGATCATCGCGACGGTCGGCTTGGCGCAGGTCTCAAGCGCGTGGGTCGCGGCGGCGGTGTGCGCGTTGTAGGCCTCCGCCGAGGCGCGGTCCTTTCGGTGCTCCTTGAACTCTGAGATGTCGGCGCCCGAGGCGAACGCCTCCTCCCCGGCCCCGCGGAACACGATCGCCCGGACGCCGGGGTCGCGGCCGAGGCCCTCCACCACGCCGGGGAGGGCGCTCCACATGGCGAGGTTGAACGCGTTCCGCACGTGCGGCCGGTTGAAGACGACCGTCGCGATGTGACCGCTCCGCTCGACCAGAATCTCGTCACTCACCACGCGACTCCTCGGCGGCCACGGGGTCAGTCCTCGTCGTCGTCGGGCTCATCGTCGTCGTCCTCGAGGTCGTCCTCGTCGAGATCGCCGTCGTCATCGTCATCGTCGTCGAAATCGTCGTCGTCCTCGAGGTCGGAGTCGGTGACCTCGTCGGCAGCGTCGCCGGCGTCGGCGGCGTCCTCGCCGTCCTCGAGCTCCTCCTCTTCCTCGTCGTCCTGGTACTGAGGATTGTCTTCGTCGTCGATCCGCGGGCGCGCGTCCAGCTCCATGGGACCTCCCTGACTGGTGATGCTCGAACGGTGGGGATTATAACAGAGGGGTCTGACCGGCAAGGCCGCGGGGGCGCGTCGCCGATTCCGCAGAGATCGACGGCGCGTTTGCTTGACGCTCGTGGAGGCAGGCCCTACCATGTCCGATGCTCGGGCGGTGTAGCTCAGGTGGTAGAGCAGGGGTCTCATAAGCCCCGTGTCGGAGGTTCGAGTCCTCCCACCGCCACCAACTCCTATCCGGATCTTCGCGTCACCATTCTCCGCCCGCCGCGCTGAGCGTGGCGGACTTCGTGGCCGTCCCGCACCGCCATGTGCGCTGCGCTGGCGCGGCGGACGAGTGGGCCTCTCCACGACGGACTCGATTGGCATGGTCGCCGGGATCCATCCGTCTTCCCGTGTCCATCGTCGTGCTACCCTGCCCCTGCTTCCTCATGCCATCCCCACCTAGGAGGATCGCGCATGGCCGAGCCGACGCCCCCGATCCCGCTTCCCTACGAGCCGCCTCGCATCGAACGGGTCCTCACGCCGGAAGACTTGGAGCGCGACTTCCAGTACGCGGGAGCGCCTGGGCCCACGCCGTTCACCTAAACCTCGCTGGTCGCGAGGGTTGACCCGGGGTTGACACCCAAGGGGCCCCCGGCTGTAATCGAGGCAGTCGAGTTACACGAGTTACATCCACCACGACGTCCCTTCGGACCCGGCACGGGAGGCCGGTCGTTTCGACCGTCGCTCGAGCGCGGTCGGCGTCCTGCGACACCGACGAGATCCGCCCGAGCCTGGCCCGCTGGTTCGACGTCGCTGACCCACATGCACAGGGAGGCACGGTATGGCGCTGGCGAGTAGCGAAGGCTGGCTGTTCCTCTTGCGTTGGATCCACTTCTTCGCGGGAGTGACCTGGATCGGTCTGCTCTATTACTTCAACTTCGTCCAGACTCCTTTCTTCGCGGAGACCGAGGCCCCGGTGCGAAGCGGCGCGATCCAGAAGCTGGTCCCCCGGGCCCTCTGGTGGTTCCGCTACGGCGCGCTCTTCACCTTCCTGTCCGGCGCGCTGATCATCCTCCACCGCTGGGGCCAGGCGGGCGGCGCCTTCTTCACCGGCTCGTACGCCTGGGCGATTTCGCTGGGCGGCCTGCTGGGCACCGTGATGTTCCTGAACGTCTGGGGAGTGATCTGGCCCAAGCAGAAGGTGGTCATCCAGAACGCGGTCGACACCGCCGCGGGCCGGCCCGCGAACCCCGCCGCCGCACCGGCGGGAGCACGCGCGGGGCTGGCCTCCCGGACGAACACGCTACTGTCGATCCCGATGCTGTTCTACATGGGCGCGGCAAGCCACCTGAACCTGCCGGTGCCGCGAAACGGGCTCGCGTTCTGGGTGGTGGCAATGGCCATCTTGGCGGTTGTCGAGATCACCGCGCTCAAGGGAACGCCCGGCCAAGGCGCCGCGAAGCCGCTCGCCACGGTCAAGGGCACTCTCTGGGCCGGCTTCATCCTCGCCGTCGTCTACTACGCCTGGTTCGAGGCGATGCGCGGCTAGCAGAACCGACTGGACCTCGGGTCGTTCACCGTCGGGCCCGGACTCTCCGGGCCCGACGTGCGTCGCCCCCCGGCCGGCTCGGGGCACCACGAGATCCTCCGAACCGTCGGACCTCGCGCGACTACTTCAGGAACGCCGCGAGGTCGTCGAGGCTGCCCGCCAGGTGGGGGAGCGGCTGCATGATCGCGCTCGGGCGCTTCGGTGTGTAGCCGGGCGGATAGCTGCCGTGGAGGAGGCGGGCCTCCAGGAGCTCTCGCGACGATCCCCGCACCGCGGGGCCCAGGGGCCCGTTCTGCGCCGGGTCGGTCGCGTGGCACGAGGTGCAATTCGCCACGTAGACCTGCCGGCCGCGCTCGGCCTCGGGGCTCAGCGCGCCACCGCTCTGATTGGAGCAGCCGACGAGGGCGGCGACGACCGGGATCACGGCGAGAGCGCGGCGACCGAGCATGGAGCCTCCTGGCCGGACGCCGCGGGAGCCCGCCGAACTCGGTCGGCCCGCGGCGCAGCGGCGCGTGGTGACGCGGTCATCGTTCCCGACCGCGCCGGGACTGTCAAGCGCAGGCGCGGTAGAATGGTGGATTGTGAAACCCCGTCCCGTGCCACGCCCTGACTGGCTCCGCATCCACGGCGCCCGCCAGAACAACCTCAAGAGCGTGTCGGTCGACATCCCGCACGACCGGGTCACGGTCGTCACCGGCGTCTCGGGGTCCGGGAAGTCCTCCCTCGCGTTCGACACGATCTTCGCCGAGGGCCAGTGGCGCTTCATCGAGTCGCTCTCGAGCTATGCCCGGATGTTCCTCGAGCGCATCGATCGGCCGGACGTCGACCTCGTCGAGCACATCCGGCCCGCGATCGCCCTCGAGCAGAAGAACCCCGTGCGCACCGCGCGCTCGACGGTGGGCACCGCCACCGAGCTCGCCGACTACCTGCGCCTGCTCTACGCGAAGATCGGCCGCGTCCACTGTCCGAAGTGCGGCCGCCCGGCGGGGTCGGCCGCGCCCGACCGCGTCGCCGAGGCGCTGCTGGCGGAGGCCGGCGGAGCGCGCGCGCTGGTCGGCTTCCCCCTGCCGGTCCCCGCCGGCGACCGGTCCGGAGACCTGCTCGCCCGCCTGGTCGCCCGCGGCTTCGCCCGGATCAAGGTGGGCGACGACGTGGTCCCGCTGTCCCCGCTCCCGGCGCTCGACCTCGCGGGACGCGAAACCCTCGACGTGATCCTCGACCGGCTCGTGCTCCGCCCGGATGCGCAGACGCGCCTGGCCGGCTCGCTCGAGCAGGCCTTCCAGGAGGGCGGAGGGCGGGCCGTCGTGGAGATCCTGCGCGAGGGCCGGCCCGCGGAGATCCGACGCTACGGCGAGCAGTTCGGCTGCCAGACGTGCGGCACGCCGCTCGAGCGCCCTCAACCCCTGCTCTTCTCCTTCAATCACCCGCTCGGCGCCTGTCCGGAGTGCAAGGGATTCGGCAACCTCCTGCGCTACGACGAGGGTCGCGTGATTCCGGATCCGACCACGTCGCTCGCCGGCGGCGCGGTCGAGCCGTGGCGTCATCCCTCTGGCGAGTGGTACCAGAAGGAGCTTCTCAAGGTCGCCCGCCGCCGGAAGATCGACGTGCAGCGGCCCTACGCGGAGCTGCCCGAAGCGATCCGGCGCTGGGTCTACGACGGCGACAAGGACTTCTGCGGCATCCGCGGCTTCTTCGAGGAAGTGGAGGGGTACCGCTACAAGCTCCACGTGCGGGTCTTCCTCTCGCGCTACCGGAGCCAGGTCCCCTGCCCCGCCTGTCATGGCGCGCGCCTCAAACCCGAGGCGCTGGCCGTCACGGTGTCCGGCAAGAGCATCGCGGAAGTCGCGCATCTGGCCATCGACGACCTCGCCGGCTGGCTCGAGGCGCTCCCGCTCACCGCGTGGGAGGCGGAGGTCGGGCGCGACGTGGTGGACCGGCTCTCCGCGAAGGTCTCGTTCCTCCGCCGCGTGGGGCTCGGCTACCTCACCGTCGAGCGGCAGATGCGGACGCTCTCCGGCGGCGAGGCGCAGCGGATTGCGCTGGCCACCCAGCTCGGCGCCCAGCTGGTCGGCACGCTCTACGTCCTCGACGAGCCGTCGATCGGCCTCCACCCGCGGGACGTCGCGCGACTCGCCGAGCTGTGCCGGGAGCTGGCGCACGCGGGCAACACCGTCGTCGTCGTGGAGCACGATCGTGCCTTCATCGAGAGCGCCGACCACTGCGTGGAGCTCGGGCCCGGATCCGGCGAGCGCGGCGGCGAGATCGTGCTGGCCGCGCCGCGCGACGAGTTTCTCAAGGACATGCGCACGCTGACCGCGCGTTATCTCTCGGGCCGCGAGTCGATTCCGCTGCCGGTCGGGCGGCGCGATGGCGATGGGCGCTGGCTCACCGTGGTCGGCGCCAGCGAGCACAATCTCCGGAACGTCACCGCGCGCATCCCGCTCGGCACGCTCACCTGCGTGACCGGCGTGTCCGGCTCCGGGAAGTCGACGCTGGTTCACGACACGCTCTACCGCGCGGTCGCCCGGGCGTTCAAGACGGCCTTCGAGGCGCCGGGCGCTTACGACGCGCTCCTCGGGCTCGAGCACCTGCGTGGCGTGCGGCTCATCGATCAGGAGCCCATCGGCCGGACGCCGCGGTCGAACCCCGTCACGTACATCAAGGCGTTCGACGACATCCGGCGCCTGTTCGCGGCCCTTCCGAAGGCGAAGACCCTGGGGCTCGGACCGGGCCACTTCTCCTTCAACGTTCCCGGGGGACGTTGCGAGACCTGCGAGGGCGACGGCTTCGAGAAGCTCGAGATGTACTTCTTCGAGGACGTGTACGTCACGTGCCGCGAGTGCGAGGGGCGCCGCTACCGTCCGGACGTCCGCCAGGTCGCCTATCAGGGCCGCGACATCAGCCAGGTGCTCCAGATGACGGTCGACGAGGCGATCCCGTTCTTCGCGGCGACGGCCGGCCTGACGCGGCGGCTCCAGGTTCTCCAGGACGTCGGGCTGGGCTATCTCCGCCTCGGCCAGCCGGCCACCACGCTATCGGGCGGCGAGGCGCAGCGCCTCAAGATCGCCGCCGAGCTGGGCGCCCGCCTGGGCCGTGACGTCCTCTACATCCTCGACGAGCCCACCACGGGGCTCCATCTCGACGACGTGCGGCGGCTCCTCGGCGTGCTCCAGCGCCTGGTCGACGCCGGCAACACCGTGCTCGTCGTCGAACACCACCTCGACGTGATCAAGTGCGCGGACTGGATCCTCGACCTCGGGCCCGAAGGCGGCGCGGCCGGCGGGGAGCTGGTGGCCGAGGGCCCGCCCGAGACCGTCGCGCAGGTCGCCGCCTCGTACACGGGGAAGTACCTGCAGGACTTCCTGAAGGACGGGGACTCGCGAGACCGACCCGCGCTCCGCCGACCTCGGCGCTGACCCGGGCGCCCGCGTCGTTCCGCTTTCCGGCGGGGACGACCCGGGATAGAGTAGTCGCGTGTGGGCCTTCACCCTGGCTCTGCTGACGTGCCTCGGCATCGACTTCTCCAACCCGCTCCTGCCGGGCGTCGTCCGCTTCGGTGAAGAAGAGTCGGTCCACGCGCTGCGGGCCGAGCGGTCGCGGATCGACGAGCGGCCAACCCGGTCCGTGCCCCGCCCGCCCGAGCCGGTCCGGGGAGCCGACGTCGCGGTGACGCCGCCGCACCCGACGCCGAGATCGGTCGACCGCTCGCGCCCGACGCCAGTCGCGTGGCGCCCGCGCGCGTCGATCGACGCCATCCGCGGCGGGCCGTCCACTCCCGAAGACCACTAGCCTCTCTCGCTCCCCGCGCGGCCCCTCGGGTCGCGTCTCCGATTGTCGTCCGCGCCTCGTACCGGTGTCCGACGGGACTCCCGTCGCGACACCCACGATGAGAACGCTCCAATTGGGGGAGGCATGTCTACGATGCTCGACTCTGGTCGCGCCGGCGCTTCGTCCTGCCGCGGTGCTCTCGTGAGCCAGTCATTCCGGCTCGGCGTCCTCGTCGCATGGGTCACCGCGCGTCCCGTCTCGTCGCGCCGGGTCGGGTCACCGGGATCCGACGCGCGCACGCCGCGCACGGCGCTCGGCCGGACCGCAAACCGCGCGGTCGCGATACTATACTGACGCGCCATGGACCTGCTGACCTCGATCGGCTTCAGCATCATCGTCGCGGCGGTCCTCGCGTTCCTCGCGCGCCGCCTGAACCAGCCGCTGATCCTCGGCTACATCCTCGCGGGCGCGGTCCTGGGTCCGCACGTGGGGTTCCACGTGGTCTCCGACGAGGCGAGCATCGAGCTGATCGCCGAGATCGGCCTGATCCTGCTCCTTTTCCTCATCGGTCTCGAGATCAGTGTCCCGCGGCTCCTCCAGGCCGGGCGCGCGATCACCGTCACCGGGCTTCTCCAGGTCCCGATCTGCGCCGGCCTGGCCTGGCTGGTGCTCGGCCCCTTCGTGGCGTCCAGCGGCGGCCAGTTCGACCGGCTCTACCTGGCCGTCGCCAGCGCGATGTCGTCGACGCTCATCGTGGTCAAGCTCCTGTCCGACAAGTTCGAGCTCAGCACCTTCGGCGGGCGGGTGACGCTGGGCGTGCTCATCTTCCAGGATCTGTTCGCCATCGCCTTCCTCGCCATCCAGCCCAACCTGCAGAACCTCCAGGCGCTGCTCCTGCTGAAGTCGCTGGTTGCCGGCGTGGGCCTCGTGGTCGGCGCGTGGCTCATGGCGCGCTTCGTCCTGCCCCTCTACTTTCGCCTGATCGCGAAGTCCTCCGAGCTCGTGGTGGTCAGCGCGATGGCGTGGTGCTTCCTCGTGTCCGGCGTCGCGGGCTGGGCGGGGCTCTCCAAGGAGATGGGCGCCCTGATCGCCGGCGTCGTCATCGCGTCGTATCCTTACGGGAGCGAGGTCATCTCGCGGGTCGGCGGCGTCCGCGACTTCTTCCTCACGCTGTTCTTCGTGGCCCTCGGGCTCAAGATCCCCGAGCCGTCCCTGCCCGCGGTGCTCGCCGCGCTGGGCGGGGTCGTCTTCGTCGTGCTGAGCCGCTTCCTTACCATGTACCCACTCTTCGCGTTCCTGCGGCTCGACACGCGGACCGCCGGAGTGGTGGCGATCAACCTCGGGCAGATCAGCGAGTTCGCGCTCGTCATCTTCTCGCTGGGCGTGACCTACAAGCACGTCAGCCCTGCGGCGAACTCCCTCATCCTGTACACGGTGCTCCTCACCGCGGTCATCTCCACCTACGGCATCCTCTACAACCACGCGATCGCGACGTGGCTGTCCGGGGTGCTGCACACGTTCGGCCTTCGCCGCTGGTTCGGCAGCGCCCCGGCGGAGCCCGTCGCCGCGTCGGGCTCCGGATCGGGCCACGGAGACGACACGCACGACGTCTTCCTCCTGGGCGTCTCGCGGGAGGGGCTCGCGTTCGTGCAGCACCTGGCTCGCACCGCGCCCGGGTTGAAGAACCGGCTGGTCGCCATCGACTTCAATCCGGAGATGCTGGAGCGGCTCGCCACCGAGGGCGTGGAGCACCACTACGGTGACATCGCCAACATGGCGACGCTCGAGCACGCGGGAATCAACCGGGCGGTCCTGGTGATCTCGGGGATCTCCGACTGGTTCCTCAAGGGCACGAGCAACCTGCAGCTCCTACGCACCGCCCGGTCGCTGGCGCCGAACGCCCGGGTCATCGTGACCGGCGACACCGCGGAGGGCGCCCAGGAGCTCTACGTCGCCGGCGCGGACTACGTGATGGTGCCGTCGGTCCTGAGCGCCGAGCACCTGGCGACCCTCCTGGCCGACCGCTCGCCCAACGCCCTGGCCCGCGCCCGGCGCGTCCAGGCGTTCGATCTGTTCCGGCGCTGAGCGATGCGCGACGTCCGCGGCCGCCACGCCATCGTGGGCATCGGCGAGACGGAGTACAGCCGGGCGTCCGGCCGGTCGACCCGGGCCCTCGGCGTCGAGGCGGTCCGGCTCGCGATCCTCGACGCGGGGCTCACGCCGCGCGACGTCGACGGCATGCTGTCGTACCACTCGAACGACTCCGCGCCGTCCCTGGCCATCGCCGCCGATCTCGGGATCCGCCTCAACACGTACGCCGACGTCATCGGCGGCGGCAGCAGCACCGAGGGACTCGTCGCCTACGCCATGGGGCTCCTCGAGATCGGCCTCTGTCGCGCCGTCGTCATCTTCCGGGCGATGAACGGCTACAGTGAGTTCCGGATCGGCGGCACCGGGGCCCGCGCGGCCACGCCGGTGCGAGGCCTCGAGCTCGCCGACCGACCGTACGGCATGCTGAGCGCGGGGCAGCGCTTCGCGCCGGTCTTCATGCGGCACATGTACGAGTACGGGACGACCTCGGCCCAGGTAGCCCACGTCAAGGTGGCGCACTCCCGGCACGCCGCGGCCAACCCGAAGGCGCTGCTCCGGACGCCGGTCACGGTGGACGAGGTTCTCGCGTCGCGCTGGATCGTGAAGCCGCTCCATCTCCTCGACTGCTGCCTCGAGACCGACAACGCGACGGCCCTCGTCGTCACGACGGCCGACCGCGCCCGGGACGGACGCCATCCGCCGGTTCGCATCCTGGCCGCCGCCGGGCGCGTGAACCGCGACCGGCCCGACTACTTCTACCAGGGTCGCTACACGCGGGTCGCCGGCGTCCACGCGCGCGAGCTCGTCTTCCCGGCCGCCGGCGTCGGACCCGAGGACGTGGACGTGACCGGCGCCTACGACGCGTTCACGTTCACCGCGATGCTCCAGCTCGAGGCGTTCGGGTTCTGTGAGCAGGGGGCCGGCGGCGCGTACGTGTCGAGCGGCGCCATCGAGCTCGGCGGGCGGCGCCCGAACAACACGAGCGGCGGGCATCTCTGCGAGGGCTACACGCACGGCATGAGCATGGTGATCGAGAACGCGCGCCAGCTCCGGGGCACCGTCGACGACTACTGTCCGCGGGCCAGCCAAGGCGTCCACTCCTACGAGTACCGGCCCGGCGGCTGCCGCCAGGTGAAGGACGCCAAGATCGCGATGAACATGGGCTGGGCCTCGCCCGCGACGGGCAGCGCCCTCATCCTGGCGTCGTCCCGTGCCTGAGCCCGTGGTCTATCGCGGCATGGCCCTGATCGTGCCGGAGACCGACTCCGAGTGGCACGGGTACTTCCAGGCGGCGCGGGAAGGGCGGCTCGTCGTCCGCCGCTGCGCGGACTGTCGGCGCCTCCGCTATCCGCCCGGCGCCGGCTGCCCCTGGTGCGCCTCGCTGGCCTGGACCTGGGCAACGGTCAGCGGGCGCGGCACGATTCACTCCTACGTGATCGTCGTCCAGGCGATCCAGCCCGGCTTCCGGGATTGGACGCCCTATCCGGTGGTGGTGGTCGAGCTCGACGAGCAGCGCGGAGAGCCCACGCCGGACGACGGCATCCGGCTCGTGACGAATCTCGTGACGCGCGACTACGGCCCCGAGCAGGAGGAGCGGGTCGCGATCGGCGCCCGCGTCGAGGTCTGCTTCCAGGCACTCGGTCCGCAGCAGGTCCTGCCTCAGTTCCGCCTCACCGGGGAGCCGCCGGCGGCGCCCCTCTGGCAGCTCCCCACGTGAGCCTGGTCGAGGCGCGCGCCTTGGACGGTCAGGTGGTGCTGGTAACGGGCGGCACGGGCGCGCTCGGCGCCGCCGTCGCCCTCGGCGCCCTCCGCGCCGGCGCGGCCGTCGTCGTGACGTACCGCGATGAGCGCGAGCGGCGGGCCCTCGCGGACCGCGCGCCCCAGGACGCGCGCGATCGCCTCGATGGCATCCAGGCCGACGTGACCGACGGCGAGAGCGTGCGCCGTCTCGTCGCCGATCTGACCGCGCGCCACGGCCGGCTGGACGCGCTGGTGAACGCCGTCGGGGGATTCGCGGGTGGCGACCTCCTGGCGACCGACGAGCGCGCCTGGGACACCATGCTCTTGCTCAACCTCCGCAGTGCATACCTCTGCTGCCGCGCCGCGCTCCCCGCGATGCTGGCCGCCGGGCGCGGCCGCATCGTCAACGTCGCGTCGCGGTCCGTGGTCCCGCCGACCGGGGGCTTCCTCGCCTACACGGTCGCGAAGGCCGGGGTCATCGCGCTCACCCAAGCGCTCGCCCAGGAGGTCCGCGGGCGCGGGGTCACCGTCAACGCCGTCTTGCCCAGCACGATGGACACCGAGGCCAATCGGCGCGCCATGCCGACCGCCGACCGGCGCGCCTGGGTCACGCCGGACTCGGTGGCGCGCGCGATCCTCTTCCTCGCGAGTGACGCCGCCGCGGACGTGACCGGGACCCTGCTAGCAGTCTGACGCCGGGCGCGCCCGGATCACGGTCGGAGCGGGTTCTCTCCTCATCTGTCCGGGGTCGCCACGGTTTGACAGCCTTTCTCCGATACCCTAGAGTCGGCGTGGCCAAAACGGAAGAGCGGATCTGCTGAAGACTCATCGAGCGGCTCTGCAGGAGATGCGATGCGATTGATGTCGCTCGAACCGCTGTCCGATCCGACTCACCGGTGGCAGGACTCGCTCCCGCGCCACGAGGTCAAGTTCGTCGGCCCGTCGCGTCAGGTGTCATTCGTCGCGGCCTCGCTCGAGGCCCTCTGTGCGCCGGATGACGAGTTCCCCGAGAACGTCGTGCACAGCGTCTACTTCGACAGCGCCGATCTGGCGTCGTACACGGAAAAGGCGAACGGCGACTACCTCAAGACGAAGGTCCGGCTCCGCTGGTATGCGGCGCCGGGACCGCGCGACCCGAAGGCCGGCGGCGACTGGACGGCCTGGCTCGAGGTCAAGACCCGGACGGGCTCGCTCGGCAGCAAGCGTCGCAAGCTCCTGCGCCTTCCCGGGCCGTCGCCGCTCGAGGGCCTCGATCCCGAGGCGCTCGGCGCGATCGTGCGCGAGCACCTCGGTAGCGCCCGGCGTCCGACTTGCTGGATGTCGTACTCGCGGACGCGCCTGTGGGGGCCGGACGGAGTGACGCGTCTGTCCATCGACCGGGACCTGCGCGTGGACTGGGTCGCGCGATGGCTCCCCGCGCACTGGTTCGGCGCGACCCCGCCCGTATTCGTGGTGGAGGTCAAGGGAGACACCGCCGCGGTGCACCCGGCGCTCTCGACGCTCATCGTGCGGCATGCGCAGAAGCGCGCCCTGTCGAAATACGCGCTCTGCCTCGACTACGCACGCGGAGGTGTGATCTGATGCCCCAGCTGCTCGAACGTCTGCTCCGGGAGACGCGGCCGGACAGCCAGGCGCCATTCGTCGGCATCCTGCTGGCGCTGGTGGTGTCCGCCCTCGCGGCCCTGATCCTGCGGCTCCTGTACCGGTTGTTCTACGAGGAAAGCGAGACCGGCTCCCAGATCGACCGCTCGTTCATCCTGATCAGCCCCGCGATCACCGCGCTGTTCATCACGATCCAGTTCTCCCTGCCGCTGTCGCTGGGTCTGCTGGGCGCGCTGTCCATCGTCCGGTTCCGCGTGCCGATCCGCGAGCCGGAGGAAGTCGGCTTCCTCATGGTCGTCATCTCGTCGGCGATCGCGTGCGCCACCTACAGCTACCTGGTGCTCGTCATGCTGATCCTGCTCGTCGTGGCGGCGCTCCTCCTGCAGCACCTCCTGGGCAGCCGGGTGCCGAGCTTCCGCCGCAGCGGCGGCCTGCTCATGCTGACCCTCGCGGACGCCGCATACCGGCAGCATGCTCGGGCGATCGAGAGTCTGCTCTCCAGTCGCTTGAGTCGGTTCCGCTTCGAGCATCTCAACGGGCGGGACGGCATGACGACGCTGAACTACACGTTCCGCGTGCGGGAGGGCACCGACTGGAGCACGATCCGAAGCGAGATCGAAGCGCTCACGCCGCTCAGCGCGCTCTCGGTCCTCCGGACGCCTCACGGGGGCCTGTAGGCCGGCAAGGCACCCGCGGCGCGGCCGGCCGCGCTCGACTCGCGGCCATCCGGCGAGGGACCCCCGCGCGGCTCCGTCGTCGACGCGCCGCGCGGGCGATGGGGCGGGACGCGCGCCGTCAGCCTCCGAAGTGGGCGACGACGTCGAGGTCCTCGGTCGCGGGCAGCCGCAGCCGCGGGCCGACCTCCCGTCGCCCGTTCACCGTGAAGTACCGGAACCGGCCGAGCACATCCAGCGGGACGTCCACCTCCAGCGCTCCGCCCTCGAAGTACCGCCCCTCGTAGCGCCCCCGCTGGGGGAAGCCGTCGATCGTCAGGCGCCCCCCGCCCTGGGCTTCGACGCGCGCGACCCGGGGCGGAGGCAGGCCGAGGTCCCTCGCCAGCGACACGCTGAGGAAGGGCGCCCGCTCCCGGAAGAAGCGGTTGATGCTCTCGAGGCGCGCGGGGTCGACGCGCGCCCCGGCGCCGTACCGGCGCTCCGCGTCCCACCATGCAGGGGTCAGCACGTGATTCATCGTGCGCTCCGCAAAGCGCAGGTAGGTCTGCCTGAATGCCGGGTCGTTGTCGAGCAGCGCGATCATCATCTTGGTGATCTGCATCGGCCCGCGCTCGGTGCTCTCGCTCGCGCGCCGTCGTTGCTCGGCGAACGTGTCGTCGGCCGGGCCCTCGTCGAAGGTGTGATCGAGATCCCAGCCCACCGCATGCATCCGCGGCGGCGTCTGGGCATGGTCGACCAGGAAGTTCGTCTGCCAGAGCTCCCCGTTCGTCCCCATCGTGATGAAGAGCGCCACGAAGTGGACGGCGGTCAGGTGGGAGAGATCGATCAGCGGGGCGACGTCCGCCGCCGTCCACCCGCGGCGCTCCGTCACCGCCATGAGCGCATCCCACGACGCGAGCGTCCCGCGCTTGACCGCGAACGCCTTGCCCTTGATCAGGTCGAGGTCGGTGTGGCCCCACCAACTCCGGAGGAAGTCGTCGTCGACCGGCTCCAGCAACACCCGCCAGCGCGGCTTCTCCCCGTTCACCGATACGAGGCCCCATTCGGTCAGGGGGGAGACCCCGCCCGCCGCCCGGACCATGTCGTACGCCGGGATGTTCAAGTCGTCCTCGTCGATGAGAACGGATCGGCCCGGCGGGGTCAACGGACGGCCCAGGATGTCCCGAGCCGGATGCTGGGGGTCCCGAGTGCGCACGTGCCAGCCGAACCCGGGCCCCACCGCCGTCGTGAAGCGTCGCGTCCTGGCCCACCCATCGAACACCACGCCGCCGGGGTCGAGCGCGAGAAGATGTGCCGGTTTGATCCACTGCCGCCGAACACGGGCCCAGTCACGCCGGCGGGTGAGCCGCAGGGGACCCAGCGCGGGATCGTCGGGCAGTTCCTGCTGGCGACGCCAGCGGTCGTTGACCTCGATCCCGATCTCGAGGTCCGTGATCAGGACCGGATCGAGAGCCAGCATCACAGTCGGCGCCGGCGGCGGCGGTCCGATCCAGAACTGTCGGGTCACGATGGGCGTCACTGGCACCCCAGCAGTAAATCCCCTGAGCCGGAGCGCCGTTGGCCTGGTCAGACGCAGTGGTCCATCGAGCGGCCGAGCGTTCATCGTCGGCACCGAACCGTCGAGGGTGTAGCGGATCTCGGCAACCCCGGGAGGGAGGGACGGCGCAACGGTCAGGGGCGTCGGTGACAGGCTCGGATACTCGGTCAGATCGGGAGCCGCGTGGAACTCGCGGCCGGCAGGCCGGGGCTGCCCCACTCGCCACGCGAGCGTATCCAAGTCTCGCTGGAGCGTCAGCGTCGGGTCGTGGGCCTGCACCGGCGTCTCGTCCCGGACAACCCCCCACGGATCCACTAGCATCACGCTCTCTCGCCCGTCTGCCAGGCGAAAGCTCGCGTGCACCTGGCGGGCATAGCGGTCCTCTAGCAGGCCGGGGCGCACGAACGCGAGGTGCTCAATGTGGACGGCGCCGGACACCGCAGAGATCTCGAGCCCGTGGGGGCCCACGCCCTCCAGGGGGAAGCCGCCTTCCCGGCCGATCATGAGATGCTGCGGCCGGCCGCCGCCGGGCACGTGGACGATGATCCGCTTGGATCCCGGCACGCGAACACGGAGCACCCCGGACAGACCCTCGGCAGTCGCCGTCATCCAGAGACTGTACCGCCCGGCTCCCGGCACCGTGATGCTGACCTCTAGGTCGCGCGCCCGCGCGATCTTCCAGTTCCCACCAGGCATTGGTGGGTGGACGTCGTTCACCTCGTGCCGGTCCTCACTGTCGACGGTGACAGTGGTGTTGACCCGCCGGCCCGCCGCGCTGCCGACGCGATCCTTTCCCGAGGCCCAGACGATCAGGTACGACCGAGGCTCGAGGGCGATGTCGGGAAAGATCCAGCCCCGGCGCGGACGGCCGGCCTCGACCAGGCGCCAGCCCGCCAGGGAGACCGTGCGATCGGACCGGTTGTAGAGCTCGATCCAGTCCGACGGCGCGAGGTCGTCATCCAGGATGACGTCGCGGTTATCAGCCGAGACCTCGGTGATGACGACGGGCGAGGACGCCGGGACGGTGTCTCGCACGAACGCCCCGGCGCGCGCCCGGACGAGGTCGCCTTTGGCTCCGCGGTACGCCGCGCGCCCTCCCAGTCGGCTGACGGGCGGCGACAGCTGCCACGCGCTCTGCGCCAGCGCCGCGAGACCCAGCAGCGCCATTCCACCGAGCACCGCGACGATCCGTCTGGCCCGGACACGGCGGCGGCCGTCGGACGTCTTCACGGATACGTCGTCCATCACTGTCTTCGTGGCTGTCGCGTGGCGACCCGCGTGGCCATTGTAGCGGACCTCGGCGGCAGGATCCCCTCGACTCGATTCGCTGGGTCTGGATTGCCGCCGATGGCATCAGGCGCCGAAGGGGCCTGTCCGCGAGGCGCGCCGAGGGCGGCGGCGGCCGCGGGACGGGCCCGGGCGACGCCCGGGGATTACCGGACAGCGCCGCGGCGCCGCCACCACCCCTGGACGAGACCGTCGACGACCTCCGCCAGCTGGGTCAGTGTGCGGCACTCGCGGACGAGATCGCAGTGCGGCGCGTAGAGCGGCATCACCGAGTCCCCGACTCCCCAGCCCCACTGGCCCTCGGGATTCAACCAGATGATCCCCTTCACGCGCTCGCGCATGAGCCGGAGGGCCCAGGCCTGGGGATCGTTGTAGTTGTTGCGGGCGTCACCGAGGACCAGCAGCGTCGTTTTCCGGTCGAGCCGGTCCAGCGACTCGCGGCAGAACCGCGCGAACGCGTACCCGAAGTCCGACCGGCTGTGGTAGTCGACTGGGGCGTGGCCGAGCGCGTACTCGACGGCACGCTCCACGGGCAGCGTCCGGAACGACTCGGACACCTCCGCGATCTCCGACACGAACGCGAAGCTCTGGACCTTGGAGAAGCAGTCCTGGAGGTTCCAGACCAGCTGGAGCATGAAGCGCGAAGCGTTCCGCACCGAGTCGGACACGTCGCACAGCGTGACCAGCCGGGGCTTCTCCCGGCGCCGCCGGCGCCAGCGCAGCTCGATCGGCACCCCACCGTACGGGAGGCTCGCGCGGAGGGTACGGTGCATGTCGAGCTTGCCCTTGTCGTCCCGCCGCTGCCGGAGGGCGAGTGCTTCCTTGATGCGCCGGGCCAGTCGCGCCACCACCGCCTGCATCTGGGCGACCTCGTCCGCGGACAAGGTGAAGAGCGGCTTCTCGGCGAGCAGATCGCGCCGGAGGCGGTCGGCCTGGCCGTGCCCCCGCCGGGCCAGCTCCCGCTCGACGTGCTGGCGGACGAGGCGCCGGAATGCCTCCATCCGGAGCTCCATGTAGGTGCGGAGCCGGGCCAGGGCGCCGGGATCCATCCCCTGCTCCTCGGCCGCGCGCAGCAGGGCCTCGAGGTCCGCCTCGATCTCCTGCCACGGGAACTGGTCCCAGATGCGGCGCGTGAAGTAGCCGACCTGGAGGAAGTAGAAGAGGCGCTCGAGCCCCATCCCCCGCCCGCCCTGCCGGACGGCCAGCTCGAGCGAGGAGGCATCCGAGAGCAGGAGCATCTCCGCGAGCGGATCGATGTCGAGATCCTCTTGCTGCTCGAGCAGGCGCTCGAGGAGCGACCGCGCCCAGGGGTCCTCGCGGCCGAGGGTCTTGGCCGCCTCCGCCCCGAGTCCCTTCAGGTCGAAGAAGTAGAGGTCGAAGATCCGCTCGAACGTCGGCAGATCGCGCGTCTCTTTGACCAGGGTCGCGGCGAGCGCGTGCCGGAAGTCGTCGCGGTCCTCGAGCCCGACCGCCTCCGCCGCCTGGAGCGCGTCCAGCGCCTCGGTCGTCGAGACGCGCACCTCCGCCCGCCTCAGGTCGCCGATGAACTCGAGGATCCGGTCGTCCACGGAGACTAGCCTACCAGCAGCGGCCCGCTGATACGATCACGGGGGGTCGAGTCACGATGGCGAACCGGGCGTGGTGGCTGTCGGCGGTCCAGTGGGCCGTGTGGGGCGTCCTGATGGCCCTCATCATGGGATGGCTGGCCCGGGCGCGACTCCGGCCGCGGCCCGCCGAGGATCGCCACACCCTCGAGCACCCGGCCGCGACCCTTGTGATCGGCCTCGCGTGCACGGCATTCTTCCTCGCGGCCGCAGGACTGTCCGCTCGATTCTCGCGGCGAGGAGACCCGAGCTGGCCCACGATCGTCCTTCTCGCCTTCGTGCCGCTCGGCGCATGGCTGATCCTCGACTACGCCCGGGAACAGCACCACCTGGAGCCAGGCGGGCTCCGCTACCGGCGCGCGCTCGGCCGGTCCGGCGTCCTCCGCTGGAGCGATGTCGACGCGGTGCGGTACTCCCCCGGCTGGAAGTGGTTCCGCCTCACGGCGACGCACGGCGAGGTCGTCCGCCTGTCGGCGATGCTGATGGGTCTTCCCGAATTTGCGCAGACCGTGCTGGCGGAAGTCCGGCCGGGGGCGATCGACGACCGGACGCGGCCGATTCTCGAGCAAACTGCCGCCGGAGCTCCACCCTCGGTCTGGGCCTGAGCCCCCGCCGACCCTCTCGCTACGAGTCGGCCAGGACCTTGTCGAGGCTCGCCTTCACCCGCTCGAGGTCGCGCTCGTGCTTGACGACCAGCGTGAGCGTCGACTCGACGAGCGCCGCGTCCAGCCGGTCGGCGTTCAGGATCACGAGCGCGCGCGCCCAGTCGAGGCTCTCGGAGATCGACGGCGCCTTCCGCAGCTCGAGCGCCCGGATCTTCTGGACCGCGCTCACGACCTGCCGGGCGAGCTGCTCGGAGACCTCCGGCACCTTGAGCCGGATGATCGCCAGCTCCTCGCCGGCGCCCGGGAAGTCGATGAACAGGTGGAGGCACCGGCGCTTGAGCCCATCGGTCAGCTCGCGCGCGTTGTTGGAGGTCAGCACGACCAGGGGCACGTGCCGCGCCTTGATCGTGCCGAGCTCGGGCACCGAGACCTGCCAGTCGGACAGCACCTCCAGCAGGAACGCCTCGAACTCGACCTCCGCCTTGTCGATCTCGTCCACCAGGAGGACGACGGGCTCGTCGGCGAGGATCGCCCCGAGGAGGGGGCGCGGCGAGAGGAACCGGCGCGAGAAGAAGGCGTCCTCCTGGCGCGCGATGCGATCGACCGCTTCCGGCAAGCTCGGCGCGTCCGAGATCATCTCGCCGATCCGCTCGCGGAGCATCTGCGTGTACAGGAGCTGCTTGGCGTACTTCCACTCGTAGAGGGCCTTCGCCTCGTCCAGCCCCTCGTAGCACTGGAGCCGCACCAGCGGCCGTCCGGTGGTCTCGGCCAGCACCTTCGCCAGCTCGGTCTTCCCGACCCCCGCGGGGCCCTCGACGAGCACGGGCCGGTTCATGCGGCTCGCCAGGTACACGACGGTGGCGATGCGGCGGCTGGCAATGTAGCGGCTCACGCGGAACCGCTCCTGGACTGCCTCGACGGACGCGAACATGCCCTTCTCCTCAGCTATCGGGTGGTGAGCCCGGGACTCGCCCCGCCGGCGGCGTGCCCGACCGGGTCGCCCTCGCGCGCCCCGCGGCCCGCCGGCAGGAGCCCACATGATACCTCACGATCTGGGCTCGGGCAGACAGAGCGCGACGGCAAGTCCGACCACCGGCAGCACCGCGATCAGGTGCAGCGCAGTCTGGAGGCCCCAGTGGTCCGCGATCCACCCGAGCAGCGTGACGCCGAGCCCGCCGGTGCCGATCGCCAGGCCCACGATGAGGCCTGCCGCCATGCCGAGGTGCCGCGGCAGATACGACTGCCCGAGCGCCACGGTCACCGAGAAGGAGGACACGAGGACGAAGCCGGCCAGGGTGAGGATCATCATCGCGACCCAGCCGCCGGGATGCCAGAGGAACAGGGCGATCAGCGGGGACGACAGGAGGAAGCTCGTGACGATGTAGCGCCGCGGTCCCCAGCGGTCGGCGAGGGGCCCGCCGGTGAGCGTCCCCAGCGCGCCGGCTCCGAGGAACAGGAACAGCAGCGGCCCGACGACCCGGGGATCCTTGCCGAGGATGTCGACGTAGAGGAAGGGCACGAACGTCACGAGGCCGAACTGCGTCCACGCCCGCACCGTCACGACCCCGATCAGCAGCGCCATCCCCGCTCGCATGTCCTGCCCGCTCTCGCGCGCGGTCCGACTCCGGACGCTCTGGGCCGGCGCGACGACGAGCGTCGGCAGCACCATCGCGATCAGCGCCGCCACGAGCACGCCGGGTCCCAGCAGCCCGAGGGTCCCCGGCAGCCCGAAGCGGGGGACGAGAAACGTGATGGCCGGCGGCCCGAGCGCGATGCCGATGTTGCCGCCGATCGAGAAGAGCGACAGCCCGGTGGCCTTGCGATCCCCCGCCACCTGGTTCGCGGTCCGGTAGCCCTCCGGATGGTAGGCGGCGACGCCCAGGCCCGACACGACGACGAGGGCGAGCAGCCCCCAGTAGATGGAAGCGAGCCCGGCCAGCGCCACGCCCGTCGCCGACAAGAAGACCGCCCACGGCAAGAGCCAGCGCCGCGGCGCGCGGTCCGCCAGGTAGCCGAACACCGGCTGGACGACCGACGACGTCACGCTCGCCACGAGCAGGATCACGCCGGCGGCCGCGTAGGAGAGTCCGAAGGCCGTTCGCAGGAACGGCAGCAGTGGCGGGATCGCCCCCTGGTTCATGTCGACCACGAGGTGGCCCAGGGCCAGGAGGCCGAGGACGCGGGTGTTGGGGCGCACCCGAGCATCCGTGATCCCGCTGGCCGGGAGCACGTCGACGACGTCGGGCGCTCGGGGCTCGGCCGGGGGCGGGCGAGTCACGCGAGCCATCGTACCACCCGGGCGATGCGCGCGGGCGCGATGCGGCGGGGCCCGGCGCGTCAGTGGCCGTGCTCGGCGGCCGGGGTTACGCTGGACGCGATGCATGCCGTCGACGCGGACGAGGCCCAGGCGCGCCGCTATCACCGGCGACAGTTCGCGCTGACGCTGGTCGATCTCGGGCTCGGCGTCCTCATCCTCGCGGGGTGGGGCTGGAGCAGTGCCGCGGCCAGCCTGGCGAGGCTTCTAGAGGCACGGCTCCATTCCCCCGCGGCGGTCGTCGCAGGGATGACGCTGGCGCTCGGCGCCTCACAGACGCTGCTGACCTTCCCGCTGGACGTCGTGGCCGGCTTTCTCCTCCCCCGCCGCGCGGGCCTGCTCACCCAGAGCTTCGGGAGCTGGCTCGGCGACCGCGCGAAAGGGCTCGGGATCGGTGCGGTCCTCGGACTGATCTCGGTCGAGATCGTCTACGGGCTCCTGCGATGGAGCCCGGACCGGTGGTGGCTCTGGGCGAGCGCCGTCCTGGCGGCCGGCATCGCGCTCCTCACCGCGGTGGTCCCGGTCTGGCTGGTGCCGCTCTTCTACCGGCTGACGCCGCTCGAGGATCCGGCGCTCCGCGATCGGGTCCTCGGTCTCGCCGCACGCATGGGAGTGCGGGCCGCGGCGGTCGCGGTCGCCGATTTCTCGCGCAAGGGGCGCGCCGCCAACGCGGCGGTGGTGGGTCTCGGGGGCACGCGGCGGATCCTCGTCAGTGACACGCTCCTCCGCGAGTTTCCGGTCGAGGAGGTGGAGGTGGTGCTCGCCCACGAGCTCGGGCACCACGCCCGCGGGCATCTCGTGAAGGGGCTCCTGCTCCAGAGCGGCCTCATCCTCGTCGCGCTGTGGGTCGCCGATCACGCGCTGCGCGCGGGCACGGCGGCGCTCGGGCTCGCCGGACCCGCGGACCCGGCGGGGCTCCCGCTGCTTGCCCTGGTCCTGACCGCGCTCGGACTCCTGACGACGCCGCTCGTGGCCGCGTGGTCGCGCCGGCTGGAGCGCGAGGCCGACCAGGTGGCGCTCGACGTGAGCGGCGCGCCCGACGCCTTCATCGCCGCCATGGAGCGGCTCGGGCGGCTCAATCTCGCGGAGCGACGTCCGGGCCGGCTGCGCGAGCTCCTGTTCGCCACGCATCCGTCGATCGAGGCGCGCATCGCCGTCGCGCGTGCGGCCGGCGGCCGGCTTGCCGACGCGGCGTCCTGATCGTCGGCGACGGGCCCGACCTTGACACGTCCGCGACGCGCGTGGGAGCCTGCCTCCCGCGTCGGGATTTCGTCGTGCTCCCCGACGGATCGCTCCCCGCTCTGGAGGCCCGCCCATGACTGACCTGAACCAGCTCAAGACGCGCGTGACCGAATCCGTGGACCGGATCGCCGGGGAGCTCTGGGACCTCGCGCTCCAGATCCACGCGCACCCGGAGCTCGCCTTCAAGGAGGAAAAGGCGGCGGCCTGGCTGACCGCGTTCCTCGAGCGGCAGGGCTGCCAGGTCGAGCGCGGCGTCGGCGGCTTGCCGACCGCATTCCGGGCCGAGGTGCCGGGGACGCCGGACGGCCCGACGATCGCCGTGATGGCCGAATACGACGCGCTCCCCGACATCGGCCACGCGTGCGGCCACAACGTCATCGCGACGGCGGGGGTCGGCGCGGGCGCCGCGCTCGCCCTCGTCGCCAAGAGTCTCGGCGAGCACCGCTTCCCGTACCGGGGCCGCATCGCCGTCGTGGGCACGCCCGCCGAGGAAGGCGGCGCCGGCAAGGTGAAGCTCATGGACGCGGGCGTGTTCCGCGACGTGGACGCGGCGATGATGATCCATCCGCGGTGCGGGACCCAGGTCTGGCGGCCGACGCTCGGCCTCATGAAGGCCAAGGTGGAGTACTTCGGCAAGGCCGCGCACGCGTCGTCCTGGCCGTGGCGGGGGGTCAACGCGCTGAATGCGGTCATCGGACTCTTCAACGCGCTCGACGCGATGCGCCAGCAGCTCCGGCCTGACGCCCGAATCCACGGGGTGATCACGGACGGCGGCCGGCAGCCCAACATCATCCCCGAGTACACCGCCGCCGCGTTCTACCTCCGCTCGCTCGACAAGGTGTACTTGCACGAGATGCGGCGGCGGTTCGAAGCGGCGGCGGAGGGCGCGGCCACCGCGACGGGCTGCCGCGTCCAGGTGACCGTCGACCCGAGGATTCACGATCCGCTCAAGCCGAACGCCCCGATGGCCAGCCTCTTCGAGCGGAATCTCGCGCGCATCGACTTTCCGGCCGACCCCGACGACGGTCAGGCCGGCTACGGCTCGACGGACGCCGGCAACGTGAGCCAGGCGATGCCGACGATCCACCCGTACATCCGCACCGCGCCCGACGGCGTGCCCGGACACTCGCGCGAGTTCGCCGAGCACAACGCCACGCTGCTCGCCCGCCAGGGCATGCTCGCGGGCGCGAAGGCGCTGGCCCTCACCGCCCTCGATCTCCTGGCCGATCCGGCGGCCCTGAAGGCGGCGAAGGACGCGTTTCGCCACAATCCCTGAGCGCGCGGCACTCGAGGCCGCGCGCTCGGTCGCGCGGATCATTGTCGCTGCCGAGCGGGTCGAGTAGGATCGAATTCGAGCGGGCGCGGATCGGAGAAGGACTCGTCGGGCCTCGCCGCGCTTGGGGGTGTGTGACCGCATGGACGCCGTCGTATCGCTCGACAAAATCGTCGTCGCCGCAAAGGACCAGGCATCGTGCCGCCTCGAGGACGAGGTGGCGATCGTTCAGCTGAAGGCGGGCATCTACTACGGTCTCGACCCGGTCGGCGCCCGGATCTGGGAGCTGATCGCGACACCCCGGAGCGTCCGCGCCGTGCGAGACGCGCTCCTCACGGAATACGCGGTGGACTCGGAGCGCTGCGAAGGCGACCTCCTCCAGCTGCTCCAGACGATGGTCGACGCGGGGCTCGTCGAGGTGTCCGATGGGGCGCCTAACTAGGTTCGTCGCCCTTCCGCCCGCCGACCGCCGGTTGCTGGTGGGCGCGGCCAGCCTCCTGGCGACCGTGCGGGTTGGATTGTGGGTCCTTCCCTTCCGGTGGGTGCATGGAGCAGTCTCCGCCTTCGGGAGTCGCCCGCGCTCCCGCAACGGCGACGGGCCGCCGGTCGAGCGCATCGTGTGGGCGGTCGGGGCGGCCGCGCCGCTCGTGCCGCGCGCGACGTGTCTCGTCCGCGCACTGGCGGCGCAAGCCCTGCTCGCGCGCCGGGGGTACCCGAGCCAGCTGCGCCTCGGGGTCGCCGGCGGCCGCGGTCGGCCCTTCGAGGCCCACGCCTGGATCGAGCGTGACGGGCACGTCCTCGTCGGCGGCCCCGTCGACCCGGGCTACGTCCCCTTCCCGGCGCTGGAGGCCCGACGATGAGCAGCATCGCGGCGGCGTGGCGACTCGACGGCGCGCCCCTTCAGCGCGCGACGCTCGACCGGATGCTCGAGCGCGCAGGCCCGTCGGTCGCCGACGCGGTCGGGGTCTGGGTGGACGGCCCGGTGGGTCTCAGTCACCGGGCGCTTCACGCTACGCCTGACTCGCTTCAGGAGAAGCTGCCCATCGTCGGCGAGGCAGGCGACGTGGTCGTGAGCGCCGACGCGCGCCTCGACAACCGGGACGAGCTCATCGCCGCGCTCGGGCTCCGCAAGCGGAGCGCGGACGTGGCCGGGGACGCGGAGATCCTCCTCCGCGCCTGGGAGCGCTGGGGCGAGGAGTGCCCCGCGCGCCTCCTGGGCGACTTCGCGATCGCGCTGTGGGACGCCCGGCGGCGCGTCTTCTTCTGCGCGCGGGACCCGGCCGGCATGAAGCCGCTCTACTACCACCTCGGGCCACGGCTCTTCGCCGTCGCATCGGGGACGGGGGCGCTGCGTGCGCTTCCGGACATCCCGCGCCGGGCCGACGAGCTGAGCATCGCGAGCTACCTCGTGCCGGGGCTCGAGGATCGGGTCGCGACGTTCTACGAAGGCATTTGCCGGCTGCCCGCCGGCCAGCAGCTCACGGTGACGGCCCGCGGCGGCATGCCGCGGGCGTACTGGCAGCTCGATCCCACCCGCGCGCTCGGCCCGGAGTCCGACGCCGCGTACGCCGAGCAATTCCGGGTGCTGTTCACGGACGCGGTGCGCTGCCGGCTGCGCGGCGCCGCTCCGGTCGGCGCCGCGCTGAGCGGCGGCCTGGACTCGTCGTCGGTCGTGTGCGTCGCCCGATCGCTCCTGACGGATGCCGGCACTGGGCCGCTCGCCACCTACACCGCGCGCTTTCCTGCGATCCCGGGCTGCGACGAAGGGACCTACGTCGCGGCCGTCGAAGCTCCCGGCGGGTTGGCGCCACACCATCTGCGCGGCGACACGCTCGATCCGCTGGGGGATATCGACCGCATGCCCGAGCCGGAGGACGCGTGGTTCCCCGCGCCCGGTTACTACATGCATCGGGCCCTGTACCGTGCCGCGCGGGTCGACGGCCGGCGCGTGTTCCTGGAAGGCATGGGCGGTGACCCAGTCCTCTCGCACGGAATGGGATACGTCCACGACCTCGCGCGGCAGGGGCGCTGGCTGACGCTCGGGCAGGAGGTCCGCCAGCTCTCCCGGGCCTTCCGATGGCCGCCCCGGCGAATCCTGCGCTCGGTCGCCGGCTCGGTGGCCTCGCCGCCTATTCGGCGAAGCTGGCGGCGCCTGAAGCGCGCGGGCTGGCTCGGTCCAGCGCCGATTCGACCCGACTTCGCGCGGCGCATCGGTCTCGAGGAGCGTCTGCGAGCCGCCGAGCCCGAGCCTCGCCAAGACGTCGTGGACGGCGCCCGCCGCGAGCACTGGCAAGCCCTGACCTCGCCGCGTCTCGCCGTCGCCATGGAAACCCTGGCCGCCGGCGCCGCGGCGGCGGGAGTCGACCTGCGGGACCCATTCCTGGACCGCCGGGTGATGGAGTTCTGTCTGGCGCTCCCGGCGTCACAGAAGCTTCGCCAGGGACAGACGCGCGTGGTGGCCCGCCACGCGCTGGGCACCCTGCTCCCTCCCGTGGTGCGGGATCGGCCGGGCAAGGCGCCACTCGACCGGATGCTGGGCGCGGCCCTCGCCGCATACGGGCGCGAGCGATTGGATCGCCTGATGAACGAGGCGGCCGACATCCTCGCGTCGTATGTGCCAACGAGCTCCGTCCGGCGGGCCCATCGCCGCTACCTCGAGCGGGGGAGGTCCACAGATGTGGTCCGGGTGTGGCGGTTCGCCACACTGGCGCTATGGCTTCGCCGTATCGCTCAGTAGAATGAAGTGGACATGAAGGGCGGCATGACTCTCCAGTAGGGAGGACGATCCCAGATGGAACCGGACCAGGCTGACAAGACTCCGACTCCCCAGAACCAGCGGAAGCCGCTTCCCGGGCCGAAGCCATACGTGACGCCAAAGCTGACCGAGCACGGTACGCTGCCGGCCCTGACCCTAGGAGGGTCCCTGACCGACGCCTAGCTGGCCACAGTCCAGGCGCGATGCCGGCCGAGCTCTCGGGCCGCGCGCCAGTTGGGCTAGTGAGGAGGATGATCCCAAATGGAGCCGCGACGGCCGAGCGAGACTCCGACGCCCAAGGGCGAGCCGCAGGCGCACGCTGCGCCGAAGTCGTACGCGACGCCGAAGCTGACCCAGCACGGCAAGCTCCCCGCGCTGACCCTGGGGGGCTCCAATAGCGATGAGTCAACAGCCCCGAGTGACCGGACCCTCAAGGAGGGCTTCCAGTCGGTCGACCCGCGGGCGATCCTGGCTGCGGTCACGACGCTGCCGGTCGAGCGCTGGTCTTATAAGGGCGAGCCGGTCCGCCACCTCGGGCCGATGGCCCAGGACTTCGCCGCCGCCTTTGGCCTCGGCGCCGACAACCGTCACATCTTCACGCTGGACGCCGCCGGTGTCGCCCTCGCGGCCATCCAGGGACTTCACGCCCTCGCGCAGGCGCAACAGGCCCGGCTCGAGGCGCTGGAGTGTGAGCTGACGGCGCTCCGTGGCGAGACAAGGGTCCTCCGGGCCGAGCTCACCCTCCGTGAGGCCGAGCCCGTCGCTCGATAGGAGCTTTGCCGTGGCTAGCGGGTGCATCGCCAAACCACAGTCCTCGGGAGGAGGGGTTCTATGGACCAACACGATCCGAGCCATACACCGACACGCGAGGCGGACAGGGTTAGTCCCGAGCTCGCGACCGGACCACTGAGCGGAGCAGCCGGGACCGGACGGAAGCCGTACGCGCGCCCGCAGCTCACCGAGCACGGGCGACTGCCCGCGATCACTCTTGCAGACTTAGGAAGTGCGCCCAGCGACCGGAACGTCAAGGAAGGCTTCGAGGCGGTCGATCCGCGCGCGATCCTCGCCGCGGTCGCGACCCTGCCGATCGAGCGGTGGTCCTACAAGGGCGAGCCGGTCCGCCACCTCGGGCCGATGGCCCAGGACTTCGCCGCCGCCTTCGGCCTCGGCGCCGACGACCGCCACATCTTCACGCTGGACGCCGCCGGTGTCGCCCTCGCCGCCATCCAGGGGCTCCACGCCCTGGCCCAGGCGCAACAGGCGCGGCTCGACGCGCTCGAGCGCGAGTTGACGGCGCTCCGCGACGAGACGGCCGCGCTGCGGGCCGAGCTCGCGCTGCGTGAGGCGGCGGCAGTCTGAGGCCAAGCCCGTAGTCTCACGTCGAGCGTTACGGGGGCTGGCGATCGCATGGCCACCCCACCCGGAGCGGGGAGGAACCTGATGGACCGACAGGGCAGGAGACGGACACCGCTGGACCAGCCGGAGAGCGACCGTCCGGAGCGCGGGAGCGATCGGCTCGGAGAGGAGGCCGAGGCGAGGCGGAAGCCGTACGCCCGTCCCCGGCTCACCGAGCACGGGCGGCTGACCGGGCTCACCTTCGGCGGGAGTCCCATCGACAGCAGCGACCGGACCGCCAAGGAGGGCTTCGAGACGGTCGATCCGCGGGTGGTGCTGGCCGCGGTCGCGACGCTGCCGATCGAGCGATGGTCCTACAAGGGCGAGCCGGTCCGCCACCTCGGGCCGATGGCCCAGGACTTTGCCGCCGCGTTCGGCCTCGGCGCGGACGACCGCCACATCTTCACGCTGGACGCCGCCGGTGTCGCCCTCGCCGCCATCCAGGGGCTCC
>CAYXBJ010000121.1:0-11628 GCA_964463175.1 uncultured bacterium | reverse complement strand
GCTGGCGCCGCACCTCGCCGGCACCGCCGATGAGGCGGCCGCGGCCGCGGAAGCCCTCGGGTGCCCGGTGGCGCTCAAGATCGTCTCGCCCGACCTCAGCCACAAGACGGACGTCGGCGGCGTCGCGCTCGGCCTCACATCGCCGGCTGAGGTCGGCCGCGCTGCAACAGCGATGGTGGCCCGCGTCCGTCAGCATCGTCCGGATGCCACGATTCAGGGCTTCCTGGTCCAGCCCATGGCGCCCCCCGGCAAGGAGCTGCTCCTGGGCACCCTCCGCGACCCGCAGTTCGGTCCGCTCGTCGTCGTCGGCTTTGGCGGGATCTATGTCGAGGTGCTACGAGACATGGCGGTTCGGCTCGCGCCGCTGTCGCCCGCCGAGGCTCTGCGGATGCTCGACGAGCTCCGCATGGCGCCGCTCCTGCGGGGTGTGCGCGGACAGCCGCCGGTCGACCGGGCCGCGCTGGCAGAGACGATCGTGCGCTTCGGGCAGCTTGCGGCAGACTGCCCAGAACTGAGCGAACTCGAGCTGAATCCTCTTGTCGCGCATGCCACCGGTGTGGTAGCCGTGGACGCCCGCGCGATGCTTGAATCGACAACTAAGGTCTGAATCGGGGAGGGCGACGCCCGTTGAGACCGGGTGTCCCTTGCCTGGCGATGAGTTCGTCGGCGATCGGCGTTCCGTGTCGACGCGGGCGGTCACGATCCATGCGCCGGTCGAGGCCGCATGGCCCCGGGTCGTGCAGCGGGGTGCGGCCACGGCCGCTTCTACATCTACGACTCGCTCGAGAACCTTCTGATGCGCGTCTTGCACGGCACCCGATGCCCCGGGTGCGCGAGATGTTCACCTGACCGGGAGCCCGACAGGAGGCAACGAATGGCGAGCCTGTTGGAGCGGATGTTCGGTGCGGCAACCCTTGACTCCGCGACCTACGAAGAAGTTGAGCACGATGCCGGGGCGACTCCTCAGGCCATGCTGGTCGTGGTACTCGCCAGCGTGGCCGGCGGACTCGGCGCCATGCGGGCCACGGGGATCGTGGGTTTGCTGCTGGCCGCTCTCGCTTCCCTTCTCGGTTGGTTTGTGTGGGCGTGGGTCACCTTCCTCCTCGGAACGCGCGTCCTTCCCGGCGCCAAGACGGAGGCGGATATCGGCCAGCTCCTGCGGACCATTGGCTTCTCGGCCACCCCGGGCCTGATCCGGGCGCTCGGCGTTATCCACGGCGTGGACGAGCTCGTCGCAATCGTCGCTTCACTGTGGATGCTCGCAGCGATGGTGGTCGCGGTCCGACAGGCTCTGGATTACGAATCGACCGGCCGGGCGATCGCGGTCTGCGCGATCGGGTTCGCCGTCAACTTCGGAGTGCTGTTTCTTCTCGGGAGGCTTCTGGGCGCCCCCGTGACCATCGCACCTTGACGATGGGCCCGGCTCTGCCGACGTCTCGACGAGACGGACGACGCCAGGGCAATCGGCCTCGGGGGGAATGAGGGGCGCGCCGAGAACTGCTATGGCGCGGATTGGCGGGGCAGTTGCCACCGCGATGGAGAGCAGTATGGCCGGCGTGGCAGCTGGTGGCAGACCAGAGGCGGAATGCCCAATCCCGTCCTGGGGGATGTCATGTTCCTGACTCACCGAACACAGCTGGCAGGCCTTGCGACGAAGAGCCGCCTGCCTGCGATGTACGCGCAGAGGGAGTACGTGGACGAAGGTGGCTTTATGTCGTACGGCCCCGTCCTCTCCGACAACTTCCGCCGCGCCGCGACCTATGTGGACAAGATCCTCAAGGGCGCCAAGCCGGCCGACCTGCCTGTGGAGCGGCCCACGAAGTTTGAGCTGGTGATCAACCTCAAGACCGCCAAGGCCCTCGGCCTGACGATCCCGCCGTCCGTGCTGGCGCGGGCGGACGGAATGATCCAGTGACCGGGCCCGGTCTCCGCAGGCGAGGCCCAGCAAGGGCCGGTGAAGGGGGCGGGAGGGGGAGGTTCGGTGCGGAGTCTACGGCAGGCTCGTGACGATGTTGCGGAACTCCTGCCGGGTGAACGCGCGCATGGTCGTGGTCCGCACGTTCCCCAGGGCGCCGACGGTGAGTGACAGTTTGGCCATAGCCTCGTCGTTCGGAAGCTCCGTAATCAGGACCAAGTCATAGGCCCCCATGACGAGAAACACGTCCTTCACCGCGCCCCCGGCGGCTTTCACTGCGGCCTCGAACGCCTCGGCCCGCTTCGGGGAATCCTTGACGTGACGGATGCCTTGGTCCGTCCAGTTCACAAGGGTTACATAATGCGGCATCGGGTTCCTCCTTCCCGGGTGCCCCCTCCCGCCGCTGGATTGTACCTCCGAGGATGGTGGGATGAGGAAGCCGCCGGGTTCTCGTCGGGGGCAGACTACATGACGCCGCCCACCCTGGCTCGACGCCGCTGGCCGCGGACGGCCCCCCGCACCGGCCGCCCCGTGGACGGCGGGGTTCGGACACCCGGAAGGGCCCGGGTGCCTCCCCCGCGCTGGCCAAGAGCGTCGGTGCGTCCGCGCCCCACGACGACATCGCCGTGCTGAGGGCCAATCCGACCGCCTGGGCACATGCCATTCGCGGCCATCCTCAGCTCGCCTTCTCGACCTTCGGCGGCGTCCACGTGCCGTCGAGAATCGACGGGGCCTTATCCTTCGGCCAGTACATGCGCAGCATCGGAATGAACTCGCCCTTGGGCGCGGGTAGCCAGTTCGCTTCCTTGTCCTTGCCCGGCGATTCGTTCTGGAAGTACAGCGTGATCGAGCCGTCGGGATTCGCCTTGAGATTGTTGCGCGGGCTAACGGTGAACTTGTTGAGCGGGTTCGGCACGAACCACCAGCCCTGATCGATCATGTACATCGTAATCGACCAAAAGCCGTTCACCGGCGGGGTCTGGCCCTTGGCGAAGGTCAGCGTGTACTTGCTCGCTCCGGTCAGCTTCTCTCCCTTGGCGTCGACGAGCGTGTACGGATACACGGCGTCGTCCTGCAGGTTGGCCGGCCAGCCGAATGCCGCGACGACCGCGCGCTTCATATACTCGGTGCCGTAGACGCCGAGCCCCTTGGTGATCAACCACCCGTCGACAGACTTGCCCAGGCTGGCTTGATTGGCGCCGATCTTCTCGAGCGCCGTTTTCGGCAGATCCTTCAGTGCGGCCTGCACCGCCGGATCGAGCTTGTCGAGTGCGAACGGCTTGCACGGCTCGATCCCGATCTTGGCAAAGCGTGCCAGCGCCGGGGCGTCCGCGACGTAGGCGGGCGCGTCCTTGCACATGAGCTTCGTCATCAAGTCGAAGTAACCCTTGGTGCCCAGCGCCAGAATCACCTGCTGCGGCTTGTCCGTCATCGAGAAGCCGGGGTTGGGGTCGACCGGAGGCGCCTTCGGCGTGAATGGCTTGCCCCAGGATGCGAGCGGCGTGATCTTGTACTGTGCCTGCAGCGCGTTCACTGTCTTGTAGTCGGCCTCGGTGCCGTTGGCGTAGGTGCGGCCGAGGATCACGATGTAGCGAGATGGGGCCGGGATGTGCTTCATTCCCTTCGGCACCTCGCCCTTCCAGCCCGGGCCGGTCAGCAGGTAGTTCGCCGCCTTGCCGTCGCCGGTGCGCGTCCCCGGGCTCGCGAAGATCGTCATCCACAAGTCGATCATCGGAAACAGATGGAAGCGCTTGCCCATGTCCGGGTGGCTGAACACCTGCGGCTCCGCGAGGTCGAGCCAGGCAAGCGAGTACAGCGTATCCGCGTTGGGCGCCGACACGCCACGGTAGTCCGCGGGCGGATAGCGTGGCACGTTGACGAACTGATTGATCGGCCCGGTCAGCGTGCTCAGTTTGTCGACATTCGACATCTGCACGCGCGTGACGTCCGTGGTGATGAGCGAGTAGCCGTAGACGTAGGCATCGGTGGCGATGTCAACCGCCTCCTTGATCTTGTCGGCCTGCGCGTGTGCGGTGCTCGTGACAAGGACGAGAATCGCGGCTGCAACAATCGAACTGCGGATCATCATCTCTCTCTCCTTCGCGATTGGTTGACGACAACGCGGTCGATAGCGATCACCGTGCAGAGCTCACATCGCCTTCGCCCGAGCTTCCATGGCCATTGCCTCGATCTCCGGCTTCTGTCTGACCTCGATCTACTCGGCGTAGCGCCGGCCCCGGCCGTAGATCAGCAGCATCGCGACGATCACCACGCCGAAGATCACGTGGCGGCCGAACTCCTCGATCTGCATGACCGACAGGATCGACTGGAGCAGCGTGATCAAAATCACTCCGGCGACCGTGCCCAGGTAGTTGCCGCGGCCGCCCAGGATCGAGGTCCCGCCGAGCACCACGGCGGCGATCGCGGGCAACAGGTACGGGTCGCCCATCGCCTGCGCGGCCTTGCTCGCATACCCCGCGAGCAGCACGCCGCCGAACGCCGAGAGGCCGCCGGCGATCGCGAACGCTCCCACGACGACCGCGCCCGTGCGGGCGCCGGAGAGGTACGCCGCGCGCTCCCGGTTGCCGATCGCGTAGACGGTACGGCCGAAGGTCGTGCGCGTCAGCAGGAATACGGCGCCTGCGCCAATCACCGCCCACACGATCAGGGCATTCGGGATCCCGAACAGCGTGTCGCCCGTCGCCAGGAAGCGCATCGCCGGTGAGCTCGACGCCTGCGGCGAGAACCCGCCGGTGTGCACGACCATGAGTCCCTGCGCCACCGCGTTCACCGCTAGCGTCACGACCATCGACGGCAGGCGCAGGACCGCCACGCCGGCCCCGTTGACCAAGCCCAAGAGGAGCCCGCACCCCACCCCCACCGGAATCGCCATCGCCGTGCCGACCGGGCCCCAGCCCGTGGCGGCGGTGGCCATCATGCCGCCGACGGCGACGACCCAAGGCACCGACAGGTCGATCTGCCCCAGCAAGATCACGATCATCGCGCCGGTGGCGATGACGCCGAGAAACGACGCCACCTTGAGCTGCTGCAGCAAGTACTCGGGCGACAGGAAACTCCGCGAATAGAGGCTGCCAACCAGCAGCACCAGCACCACACAGACGAACGCCCAGACGACGGCCGGGTCAATGCGCCGGCGCGCGCCGCCCACTACTCGGAGCACGGCCCGGAACTGCGGCTCGCCGTCAGCCATACAGCTCCAGCCGGTTGCGGATCCGCAACAGCCGAAGCGCGCCCAGGCACACCGCCGCCATCAGGACCACGCCCTGGAACAGCGGCTGCCACAGCGGCTCTATGTTGAAGACGAACAGCAGGTCGCCGATCGTCCGGAACATCAGCGCGCCGAAGATCGCGCCGACGGCGCTCCCCGAACCACCGAACAGTGACACGCCGCCCAGGACCACGGCGGCGATCGAGTACAACGTGTACGTGTTGCCGTTCGCGGCCGACGCCTCGCCCGAGTAGGTGACCAGCGTGATGAAGAGCCCGGCCACCGCCGCGAGGAATCCCGAAAGCGTGTACGCCGCGAGCTTGGCGCGGCGAATCGGCACGCCGGACATGTACGCGGCGACCTCGGACGAGCCCACGGCATAGGCCGCCCTGCCGACCAGCGAGCGGCGGAATGGCCACCAGACGATCACGACCAACCCCAGCAGGAGCAGCAGGCTGGCGGGAACGGTACCGGCAAGCTGGCCGGTCAGGGCGTCGGCCAGCGGCGCGTAGACGTCACCGCCGGGAACAGGCCGCAGCGCGAGCGCGAGGCCGTAGAAGATGGCCCCGGTCGCAATCGTGGTGACGATGGGCTGGAGGCGGCCGATGATGACGATGGCCGCATTGAGCGCGCCGCAGAGCACGCCGGTGCCCAGCACGCCCGCCACGCCGAGCGCGGCCGACGCCGGCGTGCCAACCGCGATGTGGGATGCGAGGCAGTTTGCGAGCACCATCACCATGCCGACCGACAGATCGATCCCGGACGTGAGCACAACCAGCGTCTGCGCCATCGCGACGATCGCCAGGATCACGCCCTTGTTCGCGGCCGTCGTCGCCACGTTGACGGTCAGGCCCACCGGATGATTGGCCGCGTAGAGGGTGAACATCGCGACGAAGGCCGCGAGCGCGAACAGGGTGCCCTTGTGCTCGCGGAGCCAGTAGCGGGCGTCACCGGTCACGTCCCGCGCTCCTCTGCCGCGTGGCCGCGGACGTCGGCGCCCAAACTCAGCGCGCTGCCAACGAGCGCGTGCTCGGTGATCCCGGCCCCCACGAGCTCCCGCCGGATGGCGCCTTCGATCATCACGAGGACTCGGTCGCAGCACCCGCACAGCTCATCGACGTCCGTGGAGTAGAACAGGATCGCCGCGCCGGCCGCCGAGAGGTCGCGCAGCAGCTGGTAGATCTCCTGCTTGGTCCCGACGTCGATCCCGCGCGTGGGATCGTTCAGCAGGAGGATCCGCGGCCCCATCAGGAGCCACTTGCCGATCACGAGCTTCTGCTGATTGCCACCGGACAGCGAGCCGGCCGACACGTGAACACCCTCGGTGCGCACGGACAGCCGGCGCACGATGCGATCGACCGCCTCTCGCTCGGCGGCCGCGTCCACGATCCCCCAGTGCGAGAGCGTGTCGAGCGCGACGAACGACAGGTTGTCGCGGACCGACATGGGCAGCATCAGACCCTCGGCCTTGCGGTCCTCGGGAATCAGCGCCATCTCGATGCCGCGGCCCTTGGCATCCCTCGGGCCGCCGACCGCCACCGGGGTGCCGTCGATCCACACCTCGCCGGTCATGCCGCGCAGCACGCCGAACAGCGCGAGCAGCAGCTCGCGCTGCCCTTGGCCGTCGAGACCCCCAAGGCCGACAACCTCGCCGGGGCGCACGCGGAACGAGATGTCGTTCAGCCGGCCCTCCCAGCTCAGCCCGCGCACCTCGAGCCGCGGCGGCGCGGCGGCGTCAACCAGCGCGGGCCGCGGGGGAAACTCGGCGCTGATCTCGCGGCCGATCATCAGCTCGATGATCTCGCCGTCGGACTTGGTCCCGGCCTCGTAGCTCGCCACGCTGCGGCCGTTGCGGAACACTGTGCACTCGTCGGCAAGCTCGGCGATCTCGTGCATCCGGTGCGAGATGTAGACAAGGGCAAGCCCCTGCGCCCGCAGGCGCTTGAGCACCCCATAGATCCTGGCCACGTCGGCCGCAGTGAGGGCGGACGTTGCCTCATCGAGAATCAGGAGCCGCGGCTTACGCGCGAGGGCCTTCGCGATCTCAACCATCTGTCGGCGCGAGAGCGACAGGTCCTTGACCCGGGCCAGCGGATGGATGTTGTCCGCACCGGCGCGCGCCAGCGCCTCCTCGGCAACCCGGCGCAGGGCCCGCCGGTCGATGAGCCCGAAGCGGCGCGGCGGATCGGCGATGCCGATGTTGTCGGCCACCGAGAGGTCGGGGATCAGCGAAAGCTCCTGGAAGATGCAGGCGATTCCGGCCGCCTGCGCGTCGGACGGCGAGGCGAAGGCCACGGGCTGGCCGTCCAGGAGCATCCGCCCTTCGTCGGGCGCGACGACGCCCGCCATGATCTTGATCAGCGTCGACTTCCCGGCGCCGTTCTCTCCGAGGACCGCGTGAATGCGCCCGGCGCGGACCGTGAGATCCGCGCCGTCCAGCGCGCGCACTCCTCCGTACCGTTTCGACACCCCGCGGGCATCGAACAGGGGCGGGGCCGGGCGCGGGGGCGCTGTGGCCCCCGCGCCCGCATCCGCGGTCACTTAATGTTCGCCTCGGTCTGCCCCATGATCTCCTGCGCGGTGAAGTTGATACCGCAGGTGGGGAACGCGTTACCGACGAAAAAGTTGTCGTTCTGCGCCGGGTAGTAGTCCGCGCCTTCCTTCATGCTCGGGTACTCGGCCTTGGCGAGGGGCAGCTTGACCGACTGGGGGACCACCTTGCCCTCGAGAGCCGCGATGGCGGTCTTGATCGCCACTGCAACCTGCGCCGGCCCGGTCCCCGCGGATGCGCACTTGAGGCCCTGCTCACCGTACTTGCCGCAGAACTTGCGGAAGCCGTTCTCCGTCTCGCCGCCGAAGGGCACGAACGGGTGCTTCGCGTCGATCATCGCCTGCACCACGCCCGTGTCGCCGCCCTGGGCGGTGATCCCGGCGAACTTCTTGTGCACCGCGATCGCGTCGGCGGTCGCCTTCTGCGCGGTGGGGTCGTCCCACTTGCCGAGCACCTCCACGACCTCCCACTTCTTGCCCGATCCATTCAACACCTCGTGGATTCCCTCGTGGCGGTCACGGTCCACCGACGTCCCAGGCACGCCTCGCACCTCCAGCACCTTGCCGCCAGCCGGCACATTCTTCACCAGCCACTCGGCCCAGTACTTTCCGAGGCCCTTCTGGTCGACGTTGACGTTGATCGCCTCCTCGGTATCGAGGATGTTGTCGAAGGCGACCAGCACCACGCCCGCATCGTTGGCCCGCTTGATCACCGGCTTGAACGCTGCGGGGTTCTGCGCGTTCACTACGACAGCGTCGTAGCCGGAGTCGATGAAGTTGTTGATGGCCGCGATCTGGGCGGCGACATCCTCCCCGGTCGAGACGACCTTGAACTCCTTGAGCTTCGCCGCGACGTCCTTCTGGGCGGCGTAGGCCTTGGCGGTCTTGATCATCTGGATCCGCCAGGTGTTCGCGATGTACCCGTTGGCGAGCGCGATGCGATACGGCCCCTTCTTCGCGGGGTACTGGAATAGCTTGGTGGTCCCCGTCCACGGCGCGAAGCACTGCGGATCGGAGTTAGGCGCGGTGACGACTTTCGGCGGTGCCGCGGTTGCGGTGCCGCCAGCCAGGACGGCGATTGCCACGGCGATACAGGTGCGCTTGACCATCGGCTCCTCCTCGGTGAGGGTGTGTCAGCCGCTGAATCCGACCTCGAATGCGTCGACGCACGCGGCGCTCGTCGGCGACGCAACTATCAAGCGTCCACGCGGCAGCATACCGTCAACCGAGGGGTCGTTCAAACACCAGAAGAGCCGGCGACCGGCGGGGCGAAGGCCGACGGGCGGGCCTAGACCGGTCCGTCCGTCGAGCTCATCGGGTTCGGCGGACCACGGCGGTCCGCGGAAGGCTGACTCGAGGCCTCGCTCGCCGCTGGGTGCGGAGCTGCTCGAGCTCGGCCTCGCCATTCTGCACGAGGTCCGCGATCGTGCGAATGCTCGCCGTCCTGAGGCAATGGTAGGCGCCGCACCGAAAGGTCGAGCTCGCCGAGAGGGCTTCTGCTCCGTCAGGCGGGCGGCCGAATCCCCTGTCCTGTGGTGAGAGGATAGAGGCATGACCAGCGCCGTTCAGAGCCTGGCGCGAGACCTCACGCGGGTATTCGCGCCGCGACGTCTGCCCTGGCACCTGCTGGCGATGGGGCTCACGGTCATCCTCGTCACCTCCGGCTTCGACGGGTGGGTCGCGGCGACCGCGTACGGCACCCAGATCCGGAGACTCGCGTTCTCGGCGGGCCGAATCGGCTTCTGGATGCCGATCGCGGTACCCCTGGCGATGCTCGCGTTGGGCTGGCTCCGCCGAGAGAGGCGGTTGAGGACCAGCGCGTGGCGGGTCGCCGAAAGCGAAGTGCTCGCCCTTGGGATCTGCGCCGGGTACAAGGCGCTTACGGGGCGGCCTGGCCCCACCTCGGTTCACGACGGGGCGTTCGACGCCGTCAGCCGGGTGTTCCGCTTTGGGTTCATGCGCGGCGGCGTGTTCTGGGGTTGGCCCTCGTCCCATGTGATGACGGCCTTCGCCGGCGCCGTCGCGCTGGCGCTGCTCTACCGTGGGAACCACCGCCTCGTGTGGCTGACGGCGGCCTACGCGGCCTTCATGGCGGCTGGCGTGTCCCTCTCATTCCACTGGTTCAGCGATGTCGTTGCGGGGGCGATCATCGGCACCGTCATCGGGGTCGTGGTGGCCACAGACGTCGGCGCGAACGAGTCGGAGCTGCTCGGACGGACACCGAAACCGCCCTCCGACCGTTACGCTCCATTTCCGCGTGGCAGTCGCTGATTCGTCCCCTCGGCGCTGATTCTCCCCCCCCCCACCTACCGCTCCTGACCTCCCCGATGACCGCTTGAGAGCCCGCCTGTCGGAATCGTTCCTCCAAAGGCGTGGTGGCAACGGGATTCGAACACTTCAGAACGGCTGGGCACCACCGGTTTCGAGGGTGTCGTGTGGCCAACCGAGCTACCGACGAGCTTCCAGCGCGAGCTCGAGCTGGAGGCCGCCGGTCGCCACGGCCCTTTCAGAAAGCTGGAAGCCGACCCTGGCTCGTGGCAGCCGTCACTCCGGCTCGCGCGGGTCAGCCGCGCCACCGGGAGCCAGCCTCTTGACCGCGCCGGGCGAGCTGACGAAGAATCCCCGCCGGAGGATCTCGCTCATGAAGCTCTTCACCGCTGGCGTCGCGACCGAATCCAACACGTTCGCCCCCATGCCCACTGGCCTGGATGACTACACAATCTTCCGGGGCGCGCCACCTGCGGACCGGCCGACGAGCTTCACGCAGCCCTTCCTCGTCTGGCTCCGCCTCGCGGCCGAGCGCGGTTTCACCGTCGTCGTGAGCCTCGGCGCCACCGCGCCCCCGGCCGGCCCCACCGTCCGGCAGGTGTGGGAGAGCTTCCGGTACGAGATCCTGGCCGATCTCCGGCGCGCGATGCCAGTGGATGCCGTGCTCCTGAATCTCCACGGGGCAATGGTCGCCGACGGCTACGACGACTGCGAGGGCGACCTCCTCGCCCGGGTCCGCGCGCTGCTGGGCCCCGACGTGCCGGTTGGCGCCGAGCTCGACCCGCACTGCCACGTGACGCCGCTGATGGTCGACCACGCGACGGCCCTGATTCTCTACAAGGAGTTCCCCCACACCGACTTCGCCGACCGGGCCGTCGACCTTTTCCAGCTCATCGTGGCCGCCGCCGAGCGCCGCACCCGACCCCACATGGCGCTGTGGGACTGCCGGATGATCGGGAGCTACTTCACTACGATTCAACCGATGAAAGGGTTCGTCGACGACGTGAAAGCCCGCGAAGGGAAGAACGGTGTGCTCTCCATCTCGCCCGTCCACGGGTTTCCCTATGGCGACGTACCGGGCAACGGGACCAAGATGCTCGTCGTCACCGACGCTCGGCCAGCCGAGGGTGCCGCGCTCGCCCGCGATCTCGGGCTTCGCTTGATTGGCCTCCGGGGCCGGACCCACCCGCCGATGCTCACCGTCGCGCAGGCCGTCGAACGCGCGGCGAGCGTTCCGGGCCGGCCGGTGGTGGCGGCGGACGTGGCCGACAACCCGGGCGGTGGGCTCCCTGGTGACAGCACGGTCGTCCTCCGTGCGCTCGTCTCCCTCGGTGTCAGTGACGCCGCATTTGCGACCATCTGGGACCCAATGGCCGTGTCGTTCGCGCGCGCCGCGGGGCCCGGCGCGCGGATGCGCCTGCGGATCGGCGGCAAGGCCGGCGTACTCTCGGGGGACCCACTCGACCTGGACGTGACCGTGGCCGCGGTCACCGATGATCTCTACCAGCGCTACGCCGGGGTCGGCGGCTCCCTCGGACCGGCCGCGCGTGTGACGGCAGGCGGCCTCGACATCATCCTCGCCAGCCGTCGACATCAGGTCCGCAGCCCCGACGTCTTCCTGGGGCTCGGGCTCGATCCGGTCGCGACCAAGCTCCTGGTGGTCAAG
>CAYXBJ010000120.1:0-4968 GCA_964463175.1 uncultured bacterium | reverse complement strand
CGGAGCGCCGGTAGGAGCACAGCGGTGCCGATGCGCACCCGACGGGTCATCGCGGCGAGGTAGGCGAGGGTCGTCAGGGGCTCGAGACGCGGCTTGGCCACGATGCTGTCGACGACCCAGACCGCGTCGTACCCGGCCTCGTCCGCGTGGCGGGCCATGTCCCAGCACTCGTCCAATGCCGGCCGCCGCGCCGACTGCATGACGATCCCACGCGTGGGGATGAGGATGCCGATGCGCATGGGTCGGGTCCGCCCGGTGGACGTCACCGCCGGTGGGCGGCCGCGCCGACCGGGCGCCTGCCGCGCGCCGTCAGGCCGGGAGCCCGAAGAGCGACGTCATTCGCTGGGCGGCGAGCATCGTCCCCATGTCGTCGTCGGCGGGACGCGCTCGGAAGCGGCCCGCCGCGTCGAGCACGCGGGGCAGGAGCGTGAGATCGCCGGCGGTGTTGAGGAAGATTCCCGGGACGTCGAGCGCCCAGTGGATCGCCCGGTCGATGTCCGCCTGCGCCTCGAGGGGCTGGTACCAGGTCGTGTGGGTGCGATCGGTCGTCGCCCAGGGTCCACGGGCGATCGACTTGATGACCTGCACCGCCACGTTGCGCTCGCGGCAGATGCCCAGGAGCTCCTCGAAGCTCCGGCGGTATCGGTCGTCCTGGGCCATGAAGTAGTTGTACGGGAGGAGCACCGAATCGAAGTCGAATCGGCCGAGGCTCCGCCGGTGCATCGCGGCGATCGTCCAGCCATGGCCGGTGACCCCGATGAACCGGGTGAGCCCCTGGGCGCGCGCTTCGATCGCCGCCTCGAGGGCGCCGCCCGGGCCCATCGCCTGCTCCCAGTCGTCGGGATGGCCGAGGGAGTGGAGCTGGAGCAGGTCGACGTGATCGACCCGGAGCCGCTCGAGCGACCGGTGGATGTCCTCACGCGCCTCGCGCGCGCCGCGCTGGCCGGTCTTGGTCGCCAGGAAGAAGTCCTTCCGGTGGCGGGCCATCCAGGGGCCGATGCGGAGCTCGGAGTCGCCGTAGCGGGCGGCGGTGTCGATGTGGTTGACGCCGTGACGGAGCAGGAGCTCCAGCGTCCGGTCCGCCTCGTCCTGGGTCGCCCGCGCCAGCGCCGCTCCGCCGAAGAGCGTCACGGTGCTCCGGTGTCCTGTCCGTCCGAACGGCCGTTGCTCGATCATGGCTCCTCCGGCGCGCCGCGGCGATCGCGCGCCGCGGGCCCGCCACTATCGTCGCCGCGCGCTCGCCTCTTGACAAGGCTCATCCTGCGCGGTTCTCTCGTCTGGTCGCCCGGATGGATCCCTCGCAGACGGCCACGGAGGAGCGCGCATGACCCCCGCCATCGACGTCCACACCCACATGCTGAACCGCGACTGGCTCGAGCTCCTGCGCGCCCACGGGCGTCCCCGCTACGAGCTCCGGAAGAGCCTCGATGCGCCGGAGGGCATCTTCCTCGACGGCGCCCCGTTCATGACGCCCCAGCCGGGGCACTTCGACTATCCGTACCGCATCCGCGAGATGGACGAGGCGGGCGTGGACCTGGCGATCGTCTCGCTCACGTGCCCGAACGTGTACTGGGGCGGCCGGGACGTGAGCTTGAAGGCGGCCCAGGTCGTCAACGACGACATGGCGGGGGCCCAGGCGGCCTACCCGTCGCGCATCCGCTGGCTGTGCTCGCTCCCGTGGGAGTATGCCGACGCCGCGCTGCCGGAGCTGGCGCGGGCCTGCGACCGGGGCGCGGTCGGCGTCATGGTGCTCGCCAACATCGCCGGCCGGACGCTCACCGATCCGCTGTTCGCCCCGGTCTGGAAAGAGATCGACCGGCGGGCGCTGCCGGTGCTGGTGCATCCCACGGCGCCGCCCGGGACGCCGGACATGGCGCTCCGCGAGTTCAACCTGATCGCTAGCATCGGCTTCATGTTCGACACGAGCCTGGCCATCGCGCGCATGATGTTCGACGGCTTCCTCGACCGCTATCCCGACGTGAAGCTGATCGTCTCCCACGCCGGCGGGGCGCTGCCGTTCCTCGCGGGCCGGCTCGACCAGTGCTTCGACAAGATGAACGCGGCGCGGACCAAGACCTCGACCCCTCCGGGGGAGTACATGCGGCGGCTCTACTACGACTCGGTCACCTACCGGTCGGACGCGCTCGCGATGTGCATCGATGTGGGCGGGGCGGACCACGTCATGTACGGATCGGACTACCCGCACAACATCGGCGACATGAAGGGCTGTCTCGCCCGCGTGGATGCGCTGCCACCCGGGCAGCGCGAGGCGGTCCGCGGCAAGAACGCCCAGCGCCTGTTCCGCCTCTAGGGCCGACCCGGCTCGCCCGCGCGGCCCGATCCTGCGATGCGCATTCCTTCGTGATCTCCCTCGGAGATGCGGCCACCGGGCTTCGTCTCCTCGGAGGGCTGCCGGGGCTTCTTCGCCGTCCGGTGACGGTCGCGGAGGCGCGAGCGGTCCTGCGTCGCCGCCTCGAGCGCCGCGAGGCGGACTTCCTGTCGCTCGTGAAGCGGACGATCTACGAGCACCCGCAGAGCCCCTATCGGCCGCTCCTCCGGTACGCGGGATGCGAGTACGGAGACCTGGCTCGACTGGTCCGCGAGGACGGCGTCGAGGGGGCGCTCCGGACCCTGTGTCGTCGCGGCGTGTATCTCACGGTGGACGAATTCAAGGGCCGCGTTCCGACGCGTCGCGGCTCAGCCGTGATCGACTTCCGGCCGGAGGATTTCTGGAATCCGGGGACGCGAACCCATGTCATCGGCCAGACGACGGGAAGCCGCGGCGCCCGGGCGTCGGTGCCGATCGATCTCGCGTGGATCCGGGACGAGGCGGTGGACGAATGTCTCGACGCGGAGGCCCGTGGCGGACTGGAGTGGGTCCACGGGCGCTGGATGATTCCCGGGGGCGGGAACCTCGTCTTCATGCTCCTGTTCGCCGCCGCGGGCACGCCGCCGGCCCGGTGGTTCAGCCCCGTCGATCCCGGATCGCGCGAGCTCCATCCCCGGTATCGATGGGCGGCGAATCTGCTCGGCTGGGGCGGCCGGCTCGCGGGGGTGCCGTTGCCGCGCCCCGAGCACGTGCCCTTCGAGGATCCGTCGCCGATCCTGCGCTGGCTCGTCGACGTGCGCCGGTCCGGCGCGTCGCCCTACGTGGTGGCCTACACGAGCTCCATCGTGCGCGTGTGCCAGGCGGCCCGTGACGCCGGGGTCGACCTGACCGGCGTGAAGGGCCTGGCCACGGGCGAGCCGCTGACGACGACGCGCCTCGCTGCGATGTCGGCCACTGGCCTCGAGGTCGCCCCGATCTACGCCAGTGTTGACACGGGGATCGTCGGCAAGGGCTGTCTCGTGCCGAGCGAGTCGGACGAGGTCCATCTGTTCCAGGATCTCCTGGCGACGATCCAGCCGCCCGAGGTCGTCGAGGGGCGCGGCCTCCCGGCCCGCGCGCTGCTCCTCTCGTCGCTCCGGGACACGGCGCCGCTGATCCTGCTGAACGTCTCGCTCGGCGACCAGGGGATCGTCACCGAGCGCCGGTGCGGGTGCGCGCTGCAGCGGCTCGGGTGGACGACGCACCTCAGCACGATCCGGAGCTTCGAGAAGCTCACCGCGGGGGGCATGACGTTCCTGGACTCGGACCTCGTCCACGTCATCGAGGACGTCCTGCCCGCGCGGTTCGGGGGCACCGCGGCCGACTACCAGCTGGTCGAGTCTGAGGAGGCGGGAGGCTCGGCTGCCCTTCGTCTCCTCGTCCACCCGCGCGTGGGCCCCGTGTCGTCGGAGGGCCTGATCGAGGCGTTCCTGTCTGCGATCGGCAACGGATCGGGCGCCCACAAGGTCATGGGCATGCTCTGGCGGGATGCGCGGCTGCTGACCGTCGAGCGGCGCCCACCGCTGATGACCCCGTCGGGCAAGATCCTTCACCTCCACGTCGAGCGCCGGGCGGTCCGGGATCCTTCGGCCGGCCTGGATCCGCCGGTGATCGCAAGCCCGGGTGCCAGGGGTCCCGCGTGATCTCCGCGTCCCCAGGGCGGATCCGTCACCCATGAAGGTGCTCGTGATGGGCGCGGGCGCCGTGGGGGGCTTCTACGGCGCGGCGCTCGCCGGCCGCGGCCACGACGTGACCTTCGTTGCCCGCGGCGCGCACCTCGACGCGATCCGGACGCGCGGCGTCACGATCCGCAGCGCGGGCCGCTCGACCGTCATCCATCCGGCTGACGCCGCGGGGAGTCCCGCCGAGGCCGGGCGGGGCTTCGAGCTCGTGCTGTTCACCGTGAAGGGCTACGATACCGAGACGGCCGCGCGCGCGCTCGGACCGGTGATCGATCCGGGGACGGCCGTCCTCACGCTCCAGAACGGAGTGGAGAGCGAGGACCGCCTCGCCGAGGCGCTCGCCCGGGATCGCGTCCTCCTCGGAACGGCGACGATCTCCACAACCGTGACCGAGCCGGGCGTCATCGACCAGGCCAACCCGCTCTGCCGCATCGAGCTGGGCGAGCCGTCCGGCGCGATCACCCCCCGCGTTGACGCCATCGCCAGCGTCCTGCGCGACGCGGGCGTCGAGGTCCGCGTGTCCGGTGACGTCCGCCGGGCGGTCTGGGAGAAGTTCGTCCGGCTCGCGCCTGGCGCGACGCTCACGAGCGCGTGCCAGGCGACGATCGGGGAGGTCCGCGGCACGAAGGAAGGGGCCGATCTCTACCGGGCCCTCATCGGGGAGACCGTGGCCGTGGGCCGGGCCGCCGGAGCCCGGCTCCCGACCGACGCCGTCGAGGCGGCCCTCGCGTTCATCCACACGCTGCCCCCCGGCATGAAGACCTCGATGCAGCTCGACTTCGAGCGCCGCCGTCGCGTGGAGCTCGAGGACCTCACCGGGGCCGTGGTCCGGCTGGGGCGACGCCTCGGCGTGACGACGCCCGTCTACGACATTGTCTACGCGATCCTCCGGGTGCGGGCCCAGGCCTTCGGGGGTCT
>CAYXBJ010000119.1:0-40646 GCA_964463175.1 uncultured bacterium | reverse complement strand
GAGCACGCCGACGATCCCGTTGAACATCGCGTAGTGGAGATAGGGATCGTAGACGGCGACCGCGTGGACCGGCCGGCGGAGGGCCTTGCCGAGCGTGATCCCGACCTTGAGGCCGTAGAAGGACTGGGGGCTCCCGTCGAGCCCGACCACGATCGCGCCCTGCTGCGCCTCGAGCGGGTCGGCGTTGCGGATCACGAGGGTGTCGACCGGGACCTTCCGGATGAACCGCTCGGTCACCGAGCCGAGCTGGCTGTCCCGCACGGCGCCGAGGCCGAGCGCGCCCATGACCACGAGATCGTAGTCCTTGCCCTGCACGTCATCGATCAGCGCCTTGTAGTGCTTGCCGTCCATCATCCGCGGCTCGAACGGGAGCCCGGCGGCCTCCGTCTTCTTCCGCATCACCTCGAGGTAGGAGTCGGAGACCAGCTGGAGGCCCATCGCGATCAAGGAGTCGTGGATCTTTCGCTGGCGCTCGAGCTCGTGCTCGTCCCGGTACTCCTCGGGCAGCGTGTACTCCATCTGCTTGAACCGGTAGTCGTGGAGCCGCGCGGCGTAGACGTGGCAGCCGGTCAGGGTCGAGCCGAAGGCGCGACCGAGCTCCACCGCGACGTCGATGGCGCGGTTGGAGTAGTCCGAGTTGTCGACCGGCACGTAGATCTTCTGAAGCATGGAGGCCTCCTTACGGTCGGCTCACGACGGCTCCGCGGGTCCGCCCGACCCGGACGGCCCGGCCGCATCGGTCGGGTCCACCAGGTGGTCGAGGGCCAGCCAGAGCGCCTTGCTGTAGCGGAACGACCAGAGCGGGAAGAGCACGGCGAAGGCACCCCACCCCGCGACCTGCCACCCCGTCGGCGGGGCGAGCCAGGCCTCGAGCAGGAAGTAGCCGGCGACCGCGAGCCCCACCGTCAGGCCGTAGTTGATGTAGATCGCGCCGATGAAGTACCCCGTCTCGCGCTCGAACGCGAGACCGCAGACCGGGCAGCGCGGCACCATGCGCACCAGGTTCGTGAACAGCGGCGCCTTGCCGCACCGCGGACACCGGAGCCCGAGGGCCCGCCGGAGCACCACGGACGCCCGCGCGCGACTCACGCCGCTCCCCCCTCACGCCGGGCTATCCACGGTAGAGCATCCAGTACACCACCACGCCGGTGACCGACACGTAGAGCCAGATCGGAAACGTCACGCGGGCCAGGCGCGCATGCCGGACAAACTGGGTCCGGAGCGCGCGGTAGAGGGTCGTCGAGACCAGGGGGACGATCGCGACGGCCAGCACCGTGTGCGTCAGCAGGATCGACAGGTAGATCGTCCGCATCCAGCCGCCGCCGGCGTAGGGATGGGAGCCCACCTGCGCGTGATAGACGAGGTAGGAGCAGAGGAACAGCGTCGAGAGTCCGACCGCCGTCAGCATGCAGGCGCGGTGGACGTGGATCCGCCGCCGGCGGATCGCCATCAACCCGGCGAGCATGGCGACCGCCGCCGAGGCGTTCAGCACCGCGTTGACGGTCGGCAGGATCGTGATGGTCACCGGGGAGCCCGCCGCCAGGCGCGTGCCCGCCTCACTCCTTGGGCACCTCGATCCGCTTCGACTCCGCGGTCGAGCGCGGCGCGTGCTGCGTGTCGGGCAGCAGAACCAGCACCAAGAGCGCCCCGATCGCGATCGGCGTGAGCGCGATGTAGCCGAGCGTCTTGGTCTCGATGCGAAGATGCATGAAGTAGAGCGCGACCATGGTCGCCTTGGCCGAGGCCAGGGCCACCAGCAGGACGCCGATGGCCATCCTCGGCAGCGGCGCGAAGATCACCGCGATCTCGACGACCGTGAGCACCGCCAGGTACCAGAAAATGGCCATGTAGCTCGGGCCGTGCTTCGCGTGGGAGTCCGCCATCGTGCCCTCCGTCCCCTCGCGCGCCTACAGGAGGTAAACGAACGTGAAGACCATGATCCAGACCAGGTCGACGAAGTGCCAGTAGAGCCCGGCGATCTCGGTGACCATGTAGTTGTACTGCATGTCCTTGACGCGGCTGATCACCCGGTAGATCGAGAGGAGATAGATCACCCCGGCGGTCACGTGGAGCCCGTGGAAGCCGGTGATCATGAAAAAGCTCGTGCCGAACAGCGTGGCGCCCCAGGGGTTGCCGTAGATCCAGAGGCCGCGCTCGATCAGGTGCGTCCACTCGAAGGCCTGGAGGCCGACGAAGATCGCGCCGCCCAGCGCGGTAAGCAGCACGAACATCTTCGCGCGGGGCAGGTTCGACGCCTTGAGGGCCTCGAGCGATTTCACCATCGTCACGCTGGAGCAGATCAGGAGGAACGTCATGAGCGCGGTGAGCTGAATGCCGAGCACCTTCGCGGGGTGCGGCCAGTCGACACTGGTGGCCCGCAGGGCCCCGTAGGTGGCCAGGAGCACCCCGAATCCCACGGCGTCGCCGGCAAGGAACACCCACATCCCGAGCTTGCCCCAGCTCTCCGGCGTCAGGGGCGACTCGACCGGCTCGACGGCCGGGTGGTGCAGCGCAGTTGCAGCGTCGCTCACGATCCGCTCTCCTTCCGTGCGGTCATGCGAGATAGACGAGCACGTACAAAACGGGCCAGAGGGCCACCACGAAATGCCAGTAGATGGCGCAACAGTCGAGCGGCACGTGCCGCTCCGGTGTGAAGCGGCCGCGCCGGGCGAGCCACAGCACCCCGCCAAGCCAGGCGGTCGCGCCGAGCACGTGGGCGCCGTGCACGCCGATCAGCGTGTAGAACGTCGCGCCGTAGATCCCCGACGACACGCGGAGCCCGAACCCCACGAGGCGCGTCCATTCGATGCCCTGGATGACGAGGAATAGCGCGCCGAGTCCCCAGGTCCATCCAAGCCACCGGACCAGCCCCGTGCGGTCGCCGGTCCGGACCATCCGCAGAGCGCGCATGAGCGTCCAGCTCGACGTGAGGAGCACGAGCGTGTTCAGCGCGGTGAGCCCCACGGGCAGACGCGGCTGGCCCGGTGGCGGCCACACCGGGGCCCCCAGCCGGAGCTGGATGAACGCGATCACGAGCCCGCCGAAGAACATGATCTCCCCGCCGAGGAGCATCAGCATCCCCAGGCGGGCGTTCGAGAGGGGTCGCCTCTCGGCGCTCGGCGTCCAGGCGTCGTCGCCATACCCGTCGGGGTGCTCCGGTGGTCCTGGCGGCCGGCCGCCCCGATCGGGCACCGAATCCCGCCGGGCCTCGCGGGGCCGTGCCTCGAGATCGAGCAGCGCCACGGCGTCGCTCAGTTCCGGAACCAGGCCACGAGGCCCGAGACCAGCACGAGGACGATGATCCAGGCGATCAGGATCACAGCGGTGCGCCGGTTGCGGCCGGACAGAGCGGGATCGGCCATCGGCTCGGACCCGGTCTCCGGGACGGACATCGCGGGGGCGCGCGGGGCCACCGGCTAGCCCACCTTGTCGAACGCCATCAGCGCCAGGAGCAGCGGCAGGTAGATGATCGACGCGATGACGACACGCCGCGCCGCGGGGATCGAGGGGCGCAGCGCCTGCGCCGCGCCGACGACCAGGAACAGGGCGCCGAGCAGCAAGGCGCCGAAGAAGTAGACGCCGCCGGTCAGTCCCACCAGGGTCGGCAGCAGGCCCGCCGCGTGGAGCGCCAGGCACCCGGTCACGATTTGCCGCTCGGTGCTTCCGCCGTCGGGATCGACCACGGGCAGGACGCGGATGCCGGCCCGCGCGTAGTCCTCCCGGTAGAGCCGGGCGATGGCGAGCGTGTGCGGCAGTTGCCAGAGGAACAGGATCGCGAAGAGCACCCCCGCGCCGACGCCGAGCTCGCCGCGCGCGGCGACCCACCCTGCCACCGGCGGGAGCGCCCCCGGAATCGCGCCCAGCACCGTGCAGAGCGGGCTCACCTGCTTGAGCGGCGTGTAAACGCCGAGGTAGAGCGCGGCCGTCACCGCGGTGATCGCGGTGGCGCCCGGGCCCACCGTCACCAAGAGGTACGCGAGCCCGCCGAACGTGATCAGACCGCCGAAGGCCGCGGCCTCGCCCGGCTGGAGACGGCCGTCCGGCAAGGGCCGCATCCGGGTTCTCAGCATCTGCGCGTCCACGTCCCGCTCGAGGAACTGGTTGAGCGCGAGTGTCCCGCCGGCCGCGAGCGCCGTTCCCACCAGCAGGTGCAGCAGGCGCAGGTAACCGAGGTCCGCGGCCGCCCCGAGGTAGTAGCCGACGAGTGTCGTCAGCACCACCATGAGGACCACGCGCGGCTTCGCGAGCGCGACGAAGTCCGCCAGTCGCTGGCGCGTCCCCACGAGCGGGATCGCTCCGTCCCGGACGGCTTCGGTGGGCGCGCTCACGCCACGGCCTCCGTGCGCACGGTCACCACCCGCGCGGGGGCGCGTGCCGCGACGTCCACCGCCCGGCGGCGCTCGAGGTGGAGCGCGAGCGCCACGGCGCTGCCGAACACGAGCGCCCCGACGGCCCGATGGATCACGGGGAGCGCGACGACGCTCACCTGCCCGCCGGGGATGCCGAGGCTCGTGAAGCGGACGGCATAGGCGCCCACGCCGAGGGCGAGCTGGAGCACGAGAAGGATCTCCACCGCGCGCGCCCACCAGGCAAGCACCGGATCCTCCCCGGCCACCCGGAGCACGGCCAGCGCCAGGCCCACCAGCGTCCCCGCCGTCACGATCGCGCCCGCGACGTGCCACCAGAGCCCCGCCGCGTGCGTCGTGAAGGCGCCGAGCACGATCTGGCCGTACACGACCGCCACCGCGAGGAGCCCAAAGGGCGCCAGCGGGCGGGCGCTCCGCGGCACGACCCCCGGCTCGAGCCACCCGCGCCCCGTGACGACCGCGAGCCCGACGACAAGCGCGAAGAACAGCTGCGCGATGCACCCGTGGACCAGGGCCAGCGTCTCGCGAAGGAGCACGACCCGCAGCCCCCCGATCAGGCCCTGCACCGACACCAGGACGACCGCGAGGAGCGCGAGGCGCCGGACCCACCGGCGGTCGTCCCGGAGACCGAGCGTCACCGCGAGACAGATCGTGAGGATTCCGATCGAGGCACCGAGGAGCCGGTGCCCGTGCTCGACGAGCACGCCCCCCACCATTCCCGACCAGGGGAAGAGGAACAGGTTGTGCCCGAAGGTCGTCGGCCAGTCGGGCACCGCCAGGGCCGCCCCGGTGTTGGTGACCAGGCCGCCCGCCACGATGAGGGCGACGGTCGCCCCCGCCGTGACGCGCGCCAGCCGGTGCGGCCAGCCGCTCCCCGTCATCCGACCCTCCCCGCTCCCGCGCTGGGGGCTCAGTGTCCGTGTCCGCCCGCCGCGGCCCCGGCGACGACCTGGGTCTGCGGCAGGTAATCCTCGGCCATGCCGGGCACGCTGTACTCGTACGGACCCCGGTAGACGGTCGGGACCGCCGCGTCCCAGTTCCCGTGCGGGGGCGGCGAGGCCGCCTGCCACTCGAGCGTATTGGACTGCCAGGGATTCCGCGGCGCCTTCTTCCCGTTGAACAGGCTCGCGACGAAGTTCCAGATGAACAGGATCTGCACCGTTCCCAGGATGAACGCGCACACGGACATGAACACGGCGATCGGCTGGAGGTGCTGGAGAAACTCGTACTGCGTCGGATTGTAGATCCGCCGCATCATCCCGCCGACACCCAGGAAGTGCATGGGGAAGAACACGAGGTTGAAGAACACGAACGTGAGGACGGCGTGTATCCGCCCCATCGTCTCGTTCATCTCCCGCCCGAAGAGCTTCGGGTACCAGTAGGTGATCGCGGCAAACATCGCGAAGATGATCCCCGCCACCACGTAGTGGAAGTGGGCGACGATGAAGTACGTGTCCTGGATGAAGATGTCGACTGGCGCGCTGGCCATGAAGATGCCGGAGAGGCCGCCGATCGTGAAGGTCGACAGGAACGAGATGGCGTGGATCATCGGCGTGCTGAACCGGATTGAGCCGCCCCACAGGGTGCCGAGCCAGTTGAACGACTTGATCGCCGACGGGACCGCGATGACCATCGTCGTCAGCATGAACGACGTGCCCAGCGCCGGGCTCATGCCGCTGACGAACATGTGGTGGCCATAGACGATCCACGATAGGAACGCGATCGAGATCATCGAGTAGGCCATCGCCCGGTAGCCGAAGATGGGCTTCCGCGAGAAGGTCGAGAGGACGTCGGAGGTCACGCCCATCGCCGGCAGCACCAGGATGTAGACCTCCGGGTGGCCGAAGAACCAGAAGAGGTGTTGCCAGAGGAGCGGCTCCCCGCCGCCCGACGGGTCAAACCAGTGGGTGCCGAGTGTCCGGTCGAACAGGAGCATCGCGCACGCGGACGTCAGCACAGGCAGCGCCAACAGAAGGAGGATCGCCGTGACGAACAGCGACCAGATCACGAGCGGCATCCGGAACAGCGTCATGCCCGGCGCCCGCATGTTGACGACCGTCGTGATGTAGTTGATCGAGCCCATCATCGACGACACGCCGAGCACGAACAGGCTGATCAGCCAGAGGTTCTGCCCCCAGTGAACGCCCGAGTACTGGGGCACCGCCGAGAGCGGCGCGTAGGCCGTCCACCCGGCCGCCGCGTGGCCACCCGCGACGAAGAACCCGGACAGCATGATCACGCCCGACAGGGCCCCCGTCCAGAACGACAGCATGTTGAGCTTGGGGAAGGCCATGTCCCGGGCGCCGAGCATGAGCGGGATCAGGAAGTTGCCGAAGCAGCCCACCATGATCGGCATGACCACGAAGAAGATCATCAGCGTGGCGTGCATCGTGAAGATCATGTTGTAGATCTCGGGCGGAATCACGCCCTCGGTCTCGCTGAAGAGCCAGTGGAGGCCGGGCACCGGCGTCTCCGGCCAGCCGAGCTCCCACCGAATCAGCATGGCGAGAAAGCCGCCGATCAGCAGCATGAAGAGCCCCATGAACAGGAACTGCCGGGCAATCATCTTGTGGTCGGTCGAGAAGATGTACGTGCGCACGAACCCGAGGTCGTGGTGCTCGTGGACGTCGTGCGCCGTCGCGGTCGCGCTCTGAGCCATCGTGTCTCTACCCCCCTTGCGAGTGGATCCGGCCTAGGACGGCCACTTCTCCTTGACCCACTGCTGGTACTCCTCAGGCGTGTGGACGAAGAGGTAGCCCTTCATCCCCGAGTGGCCGAATCCGCACAGCTCGGCGCACGGAATCTCGTACTTCCCGGGCTTGGTCACCTCGATCCACTGGAGGATCTCGCGGCCGGGCACGGCATCCTGCTTGAAGCGTGCCGCGGGAATGAACACGCTGTGGATGACGTCCCTCGCGCGGAGGTGGAGGACCACCGGCTTCCCGGTCGGGACATGCAGCTCGTTGTCGAAGGTCTGGTCGTCGGCGGTGTCGAACTTCCCGTCCGGCCCGGGGTACTGCACCTCCCAGTTGAACTGCTTGCCGGTGATGCGGATGTGGAGGTCCGACTCGGGAATGCGGCTCTTGACCTTCGACCAGCTCGGGATCGAAAGGAACGTGATCACGATCAGGATGAGAGCCGGAACGATCGTCCACACCATCTCGAGCGTCGTGTTGCCGTGGCTGTAGACTGCCCTCCGACCCGGCCGCGCCCGGTACATCACCAGAAAGCTCACCAGCAGCGTCGACACGAGCACGAACGCGGCACCGGTGATGTAGTAGATGAGGTAGAAGAGGTTATCGATCTCCTTGCCGTACGTGGCGATGTTCTCCGGAAGAAAGCTCATCATCGCAGTCGGCCCGTCCTTTTCGATCGAAGGGGGGTCACGGCCTCGTTCCGCATCCGGGCTTGGGCCCCGGGATGTCGCGTGCGCTCCTTCCGGCGGACTCTGCCTCGGGAGCGCACGCCATCTCGGGATCCTACTTCTTCAGCTCGAAGGCAACCTTGGTGTCCTGCCCGGCCTTGACCTCGACTTCCTTGGTCTGCTTGCCGAGCACCGGGTGAGTGATCTCGATCTTGTGCTTGCCGGGCGACACGTTCTCCAGCTTGAACGCACCGTTGGCGTCGCTCACCGCCGTGACGTTCTCGGTGACATAGATCCACCCGAGCATCCAGCTGTGGGCGTCACACTGGACCTTGATGAGCTCGGGCTTCTCGAGCTTCTCGGTCATTTCCTTCTTGAACTTCGGCTGCGCCTTGTTGATCGGCGAATTCAACGTCGAGAACGTGTGGATGTTGTGGAGCACCCCGTCCGAGTTCACGATCTTGATCTCGCCGGGGCTCATCACGAGCACGTTCGGATGGAATTCGCAGCCCTTCTGGTCCAGCACGGCAGGTGCCGTCGCCTTCGCGCCCTTGGCGTCGGAGACGGAGACCAGCGTGTTGGCCAGCCCGCCGTTCGCCCCGACCGCGACGTCCGCGATCTTCTTCTCCTGGCCGCAGACCTCGTTGTCCTTGTTGACCTTGATCACCTTGGGGGCCGGCGCGGCGCCGGCGAACTTCACCTCACCGCTGATCGATCCCCCGCCCTGGGCGCCGGCCGGCGGCCCCCAGGCCAGGAACACGCCCGTCGCGGCCACCGCGACGGCCAACACACTCGCAACGATCGGCTGCTTCATGGATTCGCTTCCTCCTTGTAATCGAGCATCGCGCTACGCGGCCGCGCGCCGCTGGGCCCATCGGGTCACCCCGAGCCCGGCCGCGCCTGTCACGAGCGCCAGAATCGGCGGCACGACGAACTGCCGTTTCGAGGACGGGGGCTCGAGCCGCGCATAGTACCACGTCGAGACCGCGGCCTTCGGGCCTTCGTCCCCCTCGGACCCGTCCCAGGCCCAGAACGCCACTGGGAAGAACTCGCCCGGCCGGAACAGGAAATCGTCGGCGTCCTTGGTCTGGAGCGAGCGCCGGATCACCGCCCGGTACTGGCCGGCGTCGTAGACGACCTGCCCCTTGGCCTGGATCGCCTCTCCCGCCTGGGGCGTCATCTTGCCCGCGCCCGCCGCCGTCGCCTCGCCGACGGCCCCGCCCGCCTGCCACGTCAGGAGGTATACGGGGCGGCTGCCGTCCCCCATGAGGAAGTACGGGCGATCGCCGGTGCCCTCGCCGGTCGGGAACTGCAGAGCGATCATGTCCGGCTTCGGCGCCCCTTTCGTCGGATCGGACGCCGTGGGGTCGTCCCAGGTCAGATGGAACACAATCTCCTGGTCAGTGTACACCGCCCGCACCGTGACCATGTCCACCGTCGGGTTGAAGTTCCGGGGATCGACGATCACCTGGCCGACGAGGGGAATCGCCGCCCCGGGCCGCTTCGTCCAGAACTCGGCGTTCGGATCGGCGGGCACCTCGCCGGTCACCCGCGGGATCGACAGGAGCGAGGCCCAGTTGTTGCGCTCGGGCCCGAGCGAGCGGACGTAGTTGGCCAGGTCCCAGAGGCTCGCGTCCTTGACGTCGGGGTCCTTGTCGTCGGACTTCCGATAGTCCTCGACGGAGTCGGCGATGGCGGGCATCGGGGTGCCGGCGACGCCGGTCAGGAGCCGCATCACGATGTCCTTCCGCTCCGGCCCCCCGCGGAAGTTCCACGGCTTGTGCAGATTGGCCGGACGGATCGGATGCCCCCAGTCGTCCTTGAGGTCCGAGCCCGGGGCCGGGTCGCCGCGGCCGGCCGGGCCGTGGCACTTGACGCACTCGAAGGCGTCGAACATCTTCTTGCCCCGGCGGAGCGAGGCATCCGAGGACGCGACTTCCTTCGGCACCGCCGCCGCCTGGAGCTTGGCGTCCTTGTAGGACTCGGCGAAGGTCTTGATGTAGGCGACGACCGCCGTGCGCTCCTTCTCGGGGAGCGACCGCCAGGAGGGCATCGACGTCCCGGGCATCCCCTCCGTGATGATGTGGAGGAGATCCTGGTCCGACGCCAGCGGCCCGACCTGGGTGCGGATCTTGAACTTCCCGGCGGTGAAGTCGCGCGGGCGGGGCACGAGGAGCTCGGCGGCCGGTCCGTCGCCCTTGCCGTCCAGCCCGTGGCATCCGGCGCAGCGCTTCTCGTACACCTGCTTGCCGAGCGCCACGTCCCCGGACTGCGCGAACGCCGCGCGCGGCTCGAGGCTGTCGAGCAGCGTCGCCACGGCGCTCGAGCGCGACGGCGGCGCCGCCGCGTGGGACTCCATCACGCGGGGCGGATGGCCCGTGGTCTCGTAGAGGAAGTAGATGACCTCCCAGATCTGCTCCTCGGTGAGCCGCTCTTCCCAGGACGGCATCGCCGAGTTCCAGGGCGTCGACTCCTTCGGCAGGCCCGGGCCGCCCTTCGCGATGCGCCAGAACACGAAGCCCTCGGAGAGCTGGGCGATCGTGTTCGGGCCGACGAAGTCGGCCGGCGGCGGGTTGAACCCGTGGGCGAAGTGCCCCTTCCCGTCGAGGAGGTCGCCGTGGCAGTAGACGCAGTTCCGGATGTAGGTCGCCGCCCCCGCCGCGAGGTGCTTCTCGCGGTTCGCGGGATTCTGCTTGATGTCCTGCCGGACCGGGGTGTCGGCGTGCTGGAGGTTGATCTCCTTCCCGCGGAAGCTGATCGTCGCGGGCGGGGCCGGGTGGGCCGCGCGGAGCTCGAGCGGCGCCTCGGCGACGGCTGACGCTTGGGAGTACGCGTAGTAGCCGATGAGGAGCGGGATCAGGACCCCCAGCAGCAGCCGGAGAGGCCGCCGGCCGGGCTCGGTGAGCATGGCCCAGATCGGGGCGACGAAGGCCCGCCACGAGTCGGAGTCCGACGAGACGTAGACAAGGACGGCTATCACCGTGACGAACATGTAGAGGGAGAACACGCTGAACGGCATGGGCGGCTGGATGCCGTACCGGAACAGCAGGGCCGCCCCGACGACGACCAGGACGGCCTGGAGGAACTTCCCCCGCGGCGCCGCCATGGGCTAGGGTGTGGCCTTGGCGGCCGGCGGCGCGCCGGCCTTGAGGGTCAGCAGGAACGAGACGAGGTCGATGTACTCCCGGGCCGCGAGCCGCTGGCCGAAGTCCTTCGGCATCACACCGGCCGGGAACCCGGAGACGGTGCCCTTCGACGCCGGGTTCAGGATCTTGCCCATGATGTACTCGGGCGTCTGGCTGCCGGCGATGTTCGAGAGGTCGGGCCCGACCGGGCTCGCGCCGATCGCGCCCGCCTTGTGGCACGCGATGCACCCCGCCTTGCCCATGAAGATCGCCTGGCCCGCCTTGGGGTCACCGGGCAGCTCGATCGACGCGGCGGCGCCCGCCTGGGCGGTCGCGAACTGCGGGACGTCGTCGAGCTTGACGTCCACGGTCCCGCCGAGGCTCTCCAGGAACGCCACGGTCGCCCAGATCTCGCTCCGGTTGAGCCCGATCGGGGGCTTCGAGATGACGGGCATGATCGGCGGGAACCCCTCCACGATGTACGCGGTGGGGGTCAGGAGCGACTCCACCAGGTACGCCGACGCCTTCATGCCGGGCTTCCGGCTCCCCGCCCGCGCGCCGACGCCCGCGAGGTCCGGTCCGCGACCGGCGCGGCCGATGCCGTGACAGGTCGTGCACTGCCCCTTGCCGCGAAAAATCGAGTCGCCCGCGGCGACGAGCTGCTGTGGGGTCGCGTTCCCCTCGAGCGAGAGCTCCTCGGGCGGCCTGGACTCGATCTGGGGGATGGAGTTCGCGTACCAGGTGTAGCTGCCCATCACCAGCAGGGCGAACGCGCCCACCTTCACCGTGACCGGCAGCTGCATCGGCCGGCTACGCCTCCCGGCTTCCACCGGCGATGGGCACCGGCGCCGCGGGCTTCGGGGCGTCGTGGCCCTCCGCCTGCGCGTGGCCCTTCTCGCCGAGCCCGCCGAGCCAGAAGATGAACATGACCATGAGGAAGAACAGGATGGTCGTGATGGTGATCACGTTGGCCGCGTAGCCGAGCGCGGGCGTCACCGCGTCGGGCGACTTGTCCTGCATGACGCCATAGATGTGCCAGTGCTGCCGGATGCCCGAGCGCGCGAAGCCCATGAGGCCCATCAGCCAGGTGAACGTGACGGCCAGGAGGATGAGGACGTACTGCGAGCGCGGCGCGATCGTCCCCCACCGGATCGTGCCGGTGGACCGCGCGCCCTTGAACATCGGGATGTCGATCGCCATCACGATCGCGATGCACAGGAGGACCGAGCTCACCTGGAGCGGCGAGAAGCGCCGGATCCGGACGATCGCCTCGACGAAGTACCCTCCGAGCCCGAGGCCGACCACCGACGCCGCGGCGAGCGCGAACACGAGGTACTGCACCGCCATCCCGGTGCGCGCCCACGACACGGTGGGCTCGCGGTTCGCGCGCCGGTAGAGGAGATACGAGAAGAAGGTCGTGAGGATCATGAGGTTCACCGCGGTGTTCTTGGCGGCCATGACCCCGAAGAACCGGAGGAACCGATGGTCGGCGCCGCCCATGGCGCGGACCTCGCCGAGCGACGCGATGAGGCTGCGCGGGGTGGCCCAGACCATGAACCCCAGCGCGATCACGAGCAGGAGGTACTTGATCCAGGGCCGGAAGCGCTCGGCCCCGGGGATGCGCTCCATGCCGAGCCAGAGGTAGTAGTTCGAGCCGAGGAAGAGCACCCCGATCAGGATGGCCTGGACGATCCAGAGCCACGACATGAAGCCGCCCATCATCGTGATGCCCATCGTCTGGTTGAAGCCGTAGATCTCGAAGCCGAGCCAGTACCCCGCGAAGGGCAGGACCATCAGGGCGGAGAGCGCCACGAAGTTCCCGATGTACCCCATCCAGTCGTAGCGGGCCCGCTCCTCGTCCGTCTTCGCGCCGAGGAACCGGAACGCCGCGTAGGCCGCGGCGATGGTGCCGCCGAAGACGATGTTGGCGATGAGGCGGTGGATGTTCACCGGCATCCAGGTGAAGTTGTTCACCGCTTGCCACAGGGTGCCGGTGAACTTGCCGTTCTCGTCGACGCCCGCCGGCGACATCATGAACGTGACCCACGAGTTCGAGACGACCAGGATGGACGTACCGAGGAGGTTCGAGAGCACCCCGATCGCGACGTGGAGGCCCTTGCGCGGGCCCGAGAGCCAGTGCCAGCCGTAGTACCAGAGGTAGACGGCGAACGTCTCGGCGAAGAACAGTCCCGCGTAGAGCCACATCGTGGGCGCGAAGATCCCGCTCATGAACGTCCAGAACCGCGGATAGAGCGTGATGAACAGGAAGAGCAGCAGGCCGCCCAGGAGGGCCGTCGTCGAGAAGGCCGTGAACGTGAGCTTGACGAACTCGTGGGCGAGCCAGTCGTAGCGCCGGCCCTCCTCGCGGTCCATCCCGATCCGCCAGCCGAGGAACTCGATGATGACGGCGAAGATCGGCACGCCCAGGATGAACGCGGCGAAGTTCAGGTGGATCTGGGCGATCACCCAGACCGCGAGCCGGGAGCCGATGACCGGAAACGCCCGGTAGGCCGGTCCCGACTGGTCCTGGGCCCAGGCCGGCGCGGCCAGGAACGCAACCGCCGCGGTGACGAGCACGACCGGGAACACACCCGGAAGCCAGGACGCCCCGGACCTCGGGGCCGAATGTGAGCGCGAGGTGGACGTGCCGAGACTCCTTCGGGATCCAGGCACTGCGAGCGGCACCGGGGGGCGGCCCGGACCGCTTGTTCCAATCGTCACAAGGACGCCGACTCTTTGTAGGCCACCCAGGGGGCCCCTGTCAAGGGCGTCGGGCCGCGGCGCGACCTGCGTGACGCGGCGGCGCCCGTCGCGTGCGTCGCGCCCGACGCAGTGGGCGCGCCCGGGCGGTAGGTGAGTCGTCTGATGACCGATCGGCGCGGCGGCCCGCGGCGTCGGCCCCGTCTCCGGCGCGGACATTCGCGAGGGCTCCGGACCTTCCGCACGCTTCGGGCGCGTTCGGGAGCCCGGACGTCGACGTCACGGGCCCCGCGGGCTGAGGCCGGCCTGCACCTGCCCTCGCGCGCGCCCGCGTCCGCCTGGCCTGGCCGCCCCGCGATTGCCCGAGCCGGCGCCGCTGTGCTACCGTAAACACCTGCTCACCTCGTGATGAGCGCCACCGCCGACCGATCGGTCATCCTGAGTGGAGGATCCGCATGGCAAGCCAGGCCACGTTGCACCTCACCGAGGCCGCATTCGACCAGACCTTGGCCCAGCACCAGGAGCCGGTCATCGTCGACTTCTGGGCGGAGTGGTGTGGCCCCTGCAAGGCGATCGCGCCGGCGCTCGACGAGCTCGCGTCCGAGTACGCGGGGCGCGTGACGATCGCCAAGGTCAACGTCGACGAGCATCCCGGGCTCGCGGCCCGCTTCCAGGTGCGCTCCATCCCGACCCTCCTCTTCTTCAAGGGGGGCCAGGTCATCGACCAGGTCATCGGCGCGGTCCCCAAGGCGCAGATCAAGAAGCGCTTGGACGCGGTCGCCTGAGGGAGCCGGCCGGTGAGGGCCGGCGAGGACCCTGACCCGCGCGGGGGGGCCCGCCCAACGCTGGCGGAGCTCGGCGAGCGCGGCCTGATCGCGCGGCTCCGGAGCCGGCTGCCGCCGCCCGGCCCCGAGGTTCTGATCGGCATCGGGGACGACGCCGCGGCCATCGACTGGGGAGCCGGGACCCTGCTCCTGACCACCGACACGCTCCTCGAGGGCGTCCACTTCCGCCGGTCCACCGCGACGCTCCGGGATATCGGGGCCAAGGCGATCGCCGTCAACGTCTCCGACATCGCGGCCATGGGCGGCGAGCCGCGCTATGCCCTGCTGGCTCTCGCGCTTCCCCCGACCCTGGGCGTGGCTGACGTCGACGAGCTGTACGCGGGGATCGAGGACATGGCCCGGCGGCATGGCGTGGTCGTCGTCGGCGGGGATACCTGCGCCGCGCCGGACGGCGTGGTCCTCTCCGTCACCCTCGTCGGGCGGGTGGTCGGCCCCCCCCTCCGCCGCAGCGGGGCCCGGGTGGGCGACGCCGTCCTGGTCACCGGCACGCTCGGGGACTCCGCGGCGGGGCTGGCCCTGCTCGAGCGAGGCCCGGGTGAGTTGCCGCCGGCGGTCGTCGAGGCGGTAGTGCGCCCGCATCGCGTGCCCACGCCCCGCGTCGCCGAGAGCGCGCTCATCCGCGCCTCCGGCTGGGCGACCGCGATGATCGACGTCTCCGACGGCCTGGTCACGGACCTGGGGCACATCGCGGCCGAGAGTCGCCTGGGCGCGCGAGTCGACGTGGACGCCCTCCCGGTGAGCGAGGCCGCCCGCGCCGCCGCCGGCGCGGTCGGCGCGGATCCCCTCACCTGGGCCCTCAGCGGTGGCGAGGACTACGAGCTGCTCTTCACCGCGGCGCCCGACCATGCCGCGGACCTGACCCACCACGTCACCGAGCGCACCGGCACCCCCGTCCATCGCATCGGAGAGATGCGGCCGCCGGCCGAGGGCGTGCGGTTCCTCGACCGGAGCGGCCGCCCGCGCGCGGTAGCCGCCGGCTTCGACCACTTCGGCTGAGCCCATGGATCGTCTGATCCTCGACCTCATCCTGCTGACGGTCTTCCTCGGCGTGTCGGCCTTCCTGGCCGGCGCCGAGGCCGCCTACTTCTCGCTCTCGCGCCTCGGGACGGCGCAGCTCGAGCCGGGCGAGTCGCCGGGCCACGCGCTGCTCGAGCGGATCCTCCGCGACCCGCGCGACCTCCTCATCACCCTCCTCGTCGGCATCACCCTGGTCAACATCGCCGCATCGGCGCTGGCCGCGCAGGTCGCCACCGCGATCTTCGGCCCCAGCGGCATCGGGATCGCGATTCCCGTCATGGTCTTCCTCATCGTCGTCTTCGGCGAGGTCCTCCCGATGACCATCGCCGTCGGCGCGCCGCACCGCTTCGGCCTGTTCGCCGTCCGTCCGGTGCTGGCGCTCCAGTGGCTCCTCACGCCCGTCCGCCTCCTGCTCGGCGCGTTCACCCGCGTGATCTCCCGCGCGACCGACGGGGAAGGCGTGGCCAAGGCGGCCATCACGGAGGCCGAGCTGCGCACCCTGGTCGAGGTCGGCCACCAGGAGGGCGTGGTCCAGCGCAAAGAGCGCGAGATGATCCACGGCGTGTTCGAGCTGGGCGAGACCACGGTCGGCGAGGTCATGGTGCCGCGCATCGACGTCTTCGGGCTCGACGTGACGACCCCGCCCGAGCGGCTCCTGCCCGCGATCCGGTCGAATCTCCACCACCGGGTGCCCATCTACGAGGGCAGCCTCGACCACGTCCTCGGCGTCCTCCAGACCAAGGAGCTCCTGCCGTTCTACGCGGGGCTGCCGCCCGACTTCGACCTCCGCCGGCATCTGGCCGCGCCCTACTTCGTGCCCCAGTCCAAGCGCGCCGACGCGCTCCTCCGCGAGTTCAAGGCGAAGAAGCTCCGGACCGCGATCGTCGTCGACGAGTACGGGGGCACCGCCGGGCTGATCACGCTCGAGGACCTCCTGGAGGAGGTCGTCGGAGAGATCCGCGACGAGTTCGATCTGGAGGAGCGGCTGGCGCAGCCGGTGGACGAGCGGACCTGGCGCGTGACGGCGAAGATGGCGATCGGCGACTTCAACACCGTCACCGGGCTGCGCGTCCCCGACGAGCACTTCGACACTGTCGGGGGCTGGGTGCTCGACCTCTTCGGACGCGTGCCCCACCGGGGGGAGAGCGTCGAGGCCGACGGGGTGCGGGTCACCGTGGAGACGATGCACCGGAATCGCATCCTCCAGGTGCTGGTCCGCCTGTCGGCGCCGCCCTCGTCCCGGTCCGAGGCCCCCGACGAGGCGACCGCCCGGGACACCGGCGCCCGGTCCGGGAGCGAGTCGTGAGCCTCGGCACGCCGATGGGGATCGTGCTGCTCTGTCTCCTCGCCTCGGCGTTCTTCTCGAGCGCGGAGATCGCGTTCCTCGCCGCGAACCGCGTCCGGCTCCGCCACCTGGCCGAGCAGGGCTCGCGGGTCGCCCGGGGGTACATGGACGCGTTCCAGCACCCGGAGGGGCTCCTATCCACCGCGATGATGGGCGTGACGATCGCCCACGTCGTCTCGTCGGCGGTGGCGACCGCCACGCTCCTCCTGTGGCTCAGCGGCGGTCAGGCCTCGCTCTGGGCGACGATCATCCTGACCCCCCTCATGCTCGTGTTCGGGGAGATCGTGCCGAAGGCGCTGACCCAGCCGCGCGCCACCGAGGTGGCGATCCGCACGTACTATCCCCTGCGCGGCATCGCCTGGCTCCTGGCTCCGGTCGTCGGCCTCGCCAACGTGCTGGTCCGCGCGATCCTGGGCGGCCTCGGGCACGGGGAGCGCCGGGACCCGTTCGTCTCCCGGGCCGATCTCCGGCTCCTGGTCGAGCGCGAGCCGGACGGGACGACGGACGTCCGCGAGGAAGAGCGCGAGATGATCGAGGGGATCTTCGACCTCGTGGAGACGTCGGTCCGCGAGGTCATGGTGCCCCTGGTCGACGTCGTTGCCGTCCCCGAGGACGCCAGCATCGACGACGCCGTCGCGAAGATCGGCGAGAGCGGCCACTCGCGGCTGCCCGTCTATCGGGAGCGCATCGACAACGTGGTGGGCGTGGTCGCCGCCCTCGACATCTTGGGGCGAGGGGGCGCCGCCGGGGAGACGATCAAGACGCTCATGCGCCCCGCCCGCTACGTCCCGGTCACCAAGCGGGTGAGCGATCTGCTCCCCGAGATGCAGCGTCGGCGGATCCAGCTGGTCGTGGTCGTCGACGAGTACGGCGCCAGCCAGGGCATCGCGACGGTCGGCGACGTCGTCGAGGAGATCGTCGGCGAGATCCCCGACGACCGCGAGCGCGCGCCGTCCCAGCTCGTGCGCCTCCCCGACGGGAGCTACCTGGTGAACGGGCGCATGTGGCTCGAGGAGCTCAACGAGGCCCTGGACTGGGACCTCCCGACCAAGAAGGACTACGAGACGGTGGCCGGACTGATCCTCACGTCCCTCGGCCACATCCCGCGGCCGGGCGAGCAGGTCGCCGTCGGGGCGTACGAGCTCGCCGTGGTGGATGCCGACGAGCGGCGGATCCTCAAGGTCAAGGTCCGCGCGCGCGAGCGGCCGGCCGCCCCCGCCCCGGCGAAACCCCCGGAAGGAGACCGAGCATGACGGGCAGCATGGTGTCGTTTCCCACGAACGGGACCACGACGGCGGGATACCTCGCCACCCCCCAGCGCGGCGCTGGCCCCGGAGTCCTGGTCATCCAGGAATGGTGGGGGCTCGTCCCGCACATCAAGCACGTCTGCGACCGCTTCGCGGCGGAAGGCTTCGTGGCGCTGGCGCCGGACATGTTCCACGGCCAGACGGCGAGCGAGCCCGACGGCGCCGGCAAGCTCTTCATGGCGCTCAACATCGCCCGCGCCGAGAAGGATCTCCGGGGCGCGGCAGCGTATCTGGTCGCCCACGCGTCGGCGAAGAAGATCGGCGCGGTGGGCTTCTGCATGGGCGGCCAGCTCGCGCTCTTCGCGGCGACGCTCAACCCCGCGGTGGGCGCCTGCGTGAACTACTACGGCATCCACCCGAACGTGAAGCCCGACTACGCGAAGCTCGCCGGGCCCGTGCTCGGGCTCTTCGCGGAACGGGACGGCTTCGTGACGCCGGCCGTCGCGCGCCAGGTCGACGCCGACATCCGGAAGGCGGGGAAGGCGTCGGAGATCCACATCTATCCGGGTGTGGACCACGCGTTCTTCAACGACGAGCGGCCCGAGATCTACAACCGCGCCGCGGCGGAGGACGCCTGGCGGCGGACGCTCACCTTCTTCCGGCAGCACCTCCAGTAGCGGGCAATCCGGCGCGCGCGCCCCGGCCCGGCCGTGGCCAGGGGCCGGTCCGCAGTCGTCGGCCGGGTGCGGTGGAGCTCCTCACCACCGAATCGGTCGTCCATGCGCGGACGCCGGCGCGCCGAACTCATCCGACTTTCGCGGGCTTCCCCGCCCGAGGCGGTAGACTCTCACCGGTACCGAGATGCTCCAGCGTCTGAGCCTCAAGACGATCCTGATCGGAGGCGCGGTCCTGGCTGCCGCCGTCCCGGCGGCGCTGGTCCAGATCGTCCTGGTCGGCTCCGTCCGCGACTCGATGATCCGCGCGACGACCGCGCGGTACGAGCTCCTCGCGAAGGACCTCGCCTCGGACTACGATCAGTTCCTGCGCTCCCATCGCCAGGCCATCCTGACGCTGGCGGACGAGGTCAGGGTGCACCGGACGCCCGATGAGCCCACGGTCGCCTCGCTCCTCGTGCGAACGCGGGCGTTCTATCCGTTCCTCGAGACGATCGCGGTCGTCGCCCCGACCGGCCGGATCCTCGTCGCCGATTCCGCGGTGGCCAGCTTGGCCCTGCTCCCGGTGGGCGGCGACGTCTCCACGCGGGCGTGGTTCGACGAACTCGTCCAGCGCCGCCGTTTCGTCGTCAACGCGTCCGCGCCGACCGATCCCGGGCTCAGCGATCCGGTCATCATGCTGGGCGCGCCCCTGGTGGACGACGGGGGCCGCCTGCGCGGCGCCGTGGTCGCCGGGCTCCGGCTGGCCGCCGTCCAGGCGCTCGCCGAGCGCATCCGCACCGACGAGAGCGATCGCGTCCACGTGGCCACGGCGCGGGGTCTCATCATCGTCGCCGGCCGGCGCGGGCCGGCCCGAACCGGCAGTGACGTCTCGGTGCAGCCCATCTGGCGCCTCATGACGGCTTCGGACGCCGGCGAGCTCCCGTCGTTCACGGGCGAGCGCGGGGACCTCCGACTGGCGGGCTTCGCCACGGTCCCGGAGGTCGGGTGGAAAATTTGGGTGGACCAGGCCCTGGCCGAGGCCGAGGCGGGGGCGAAGACCGCCAACCGGCGGCTGCTCGCGCTCACCTTCCTCGCCCTCCTCGTGACCCTCAGCCTGGCGGTGGCGGTCGCCGCCCGCGTGTCCCGTCCCATCGAGGCCCTCCGCGCCACGGCCGGCGCCATCGCCGCGGGGGATACCTCGGCGCCGGTCCCCCAGGGCGGCCCGCGTGAGGTCGCCGCGCTGGCGCACACCTTCGCGGGGATGCTCGCCCGGCTGACCACGGCCCAGACCGCCCTGGAGCGGCGGCTCGGCGAGACGGCGGCGCTTCTGGCGATCGCCCAGGTCGTCGGAGACACGCTGGATCTCCACGAGGCGCTGCGCCGGATCTGTCGGGAGCTGGCCCGCCTGACGGGCGCGGGCACCGTCGCCGCCCATCTCGTGGATGGCAGCCGAACGCAGCTGGAGCCGGTCGCCGCCTACCACGTGCCCAAGGCACTTCTGGCGGTCGTGGCCACGAGCCCCATCCCGCTGGCCGAGCAGGGATACCGGGCGACCGTGCTCGACGAAGGCCAGGTCGTTTGGAGCGACGACGTCGCTCGCGATCCTCGCTTCTCCTTCTCGCTGTTCCGGAGATTCCCCCACCAATCGGGCCTGATCATCCCGCTGGTCCTCGACGGGCAGGTGACGGGCACGTTCTATCTCGTGTGGTGGGAGGAGCGCCGCCGCTTCGACGACGCGGAGCTGGTCACCCTGCAGACCATCGGCAAGCAGACCGGAACGCTGCTGCGGAGCGTCCGGCTGCACGAGGCGACCGAGCGCCAGGCGCGCCAGGCCACGAAGCTCTACGAGGTCGCCGGCCAGCTCGCCTCGACGCTCGACGCCGACCGCGTCCTGGACCGGGTGACGGAGACGACGCTGGATCTCCTGGGGTCCGACGCGTCGGCCGTCCTCGCCTACGATGAGGCGCGCGGCGGACTGGTCATCCGCCGTGGACTCCATCTCGATCCCGCTCTTAGCCGGGAGGTCGTGCTCCGGCCCGGCGAAGGTGTGGTGGGCCGTGTGTTCGCGGAGCGGCGGCCCGTCTGGACCTCGGACCGGGAGGCCGATCCCGAGCTCCGGTACCCTCCCGCGATGGACCACCTCGTCAAGGAGAAGGCGCCTCGCGCCTATCTCGCGGTGCCCGTCGCCAGCGGCGACGTGGTCCACGGCGTGCTCATCTGCCACTTCCTCCGCCCGCACCACTTCATGCCCACGGAAGTCGAGCTCCTCTCGATCCTCGCCGCCCACGCGGCGGTGGCCCTGGAACGGGCGCGGCTCTTCCAGGAATCGGAGGCCCGGCGCCGCGATCTCGGGACGCTGGTCGCCGTCACCCAGCGGGTCACGCGAGGCCTCGATCTGCGCGCGGTCCTCGTCGGCATCGCGGAGGCCGCCGCGGAGCTCTTCCAGGGCGAGGCGGGCTTCCGCCTCGTGGAGGGCGAGTTCCTGGTGCGGGGCGCCGTGACACCGGGCGCGGAGGCGTCCATGGCGAGGGAGCGTATTCGGATCGGGGAGTCGATCAGCGGGCGGGTCGCCGCGACCGGCGAGCCCATCGTGACGGCGGACAGCGAGGCGGATCCGCGGCTCCTGCCCGAGCACCGGATCCGGACCTCGCACCGAACCGGGGCGCAGATGTCGGTGCCGGTCCGGCTGGGCTCCCGGATCCTGGGCATCCTCAACGTGTTCCGCGAACGGGGACATCGATTCGACGAGAACGCCCTCGCGCTCGCCACCAACCTGGCGGAGCAGGCGGGGGTCGCGATCGAGCACGCCCGGCTGTACGCGGAGACCGTGCGCCGGCAGCGGGCCGCCGAGAGCCTCGCGGACGTCAGCCGAGTGATCTCGCAGTCGCTCGACCCCCACGAGGTCGCCGAGCGGATGGTCACCAGCGTGCGCGTGCTCCTGGATTCGAGTTTCGCCTCCTTGCATCGCATCGAGGGCCCCTCCGGAGATCTCATCACCCTCGCGGTGTCAGGGGACGGGGCATCGGCCTGGACCGTCGGCACGAAGCTACCCGCGGGCGGGGGAGCGGTCGGTCTGGCCGCGCGCAGCGGGCGCCCGGTCAGCACGGAGGACGTGCTCGACGACCCGCGGATCCCCACGTCGCCCGAGCTGCGAGCGCGGCTGGAAGCGGTGGGCATCCGGGTCATCCTGGCCGTGCCCATCCTGTACCGGGGCCACGCGGTGGGGGCTTTGTCCATCGGGCGGCCGTCGGGCCGGGCCTTCCAGGACGACGAGGTCCGCCTCGCCGAGGCCTTCGCCGATCAAGCCGCCCTCGCCCTCGAGAATGCGCGGTCGGCGGCCGAGCTCCGGGCGGCCAAGGAGGCGGCGGAGTCGGCGAGCCGCGCCAAGAGCGAGTTCCTCGCGAACATGAGCCACGAGATCCGCACTCCCATGAACGGCATCATGGGGATGACCGATCTCCTGCTCGACAGCTCCCTCGAGCCCGAGCAGCGGGAATACCTCCAGATGGTCAAGACGTCCGCCGACGCGCTCCTGGACCTGATCAACGACATCCTCGACTTCTCCAAGGTCGAGGCCGGCAAGCTCGAGCTGGATTCGGCAGAGTTCTCGCTCCGCGCGACGGTGGGGCGGGCCCTGAAACCGATGGCCCTCCGGGCTCATGAGAAGGGACTCGAGCTCGCCATCGACATCTCCTGGGACGTTCCCGACGCGCTCGTGGGCGACCCCGGCCGCCTCCGGCAGATTCTGTTGAATCTCGTCGGGAACGCGCTCAAGTTCACGGAGCAGGGGTCGGTGGTGATCCGGGTGGTGGCCGAGTCGGAGACCCCCGATACGGCCCATCTCCACTTCAGCGTCGTCGACACCGGCATCGGGATCCCCCCGGAGAAGCAGGCGCTCGTGTTCGAGGCCTTCGAGCAGGCGGACAGCTCCACGACCCGCCGCTACGGCGGCACGGGCCTCGGCCTGGCCATCACGCGCCGCCTGGTGGCCATGATGGGCGGTCGGATCTGGGTCGAGAGCGCGATGGGCCAGGGCAGCACCTTCCACTTCGCCCTCGGGTTCGGCCTCGGCCAGCCCGGCGCCACCCCCGCCCCCCTTCCCGTGGAACGGGTGCGCGGTCTGCCTGTTCTCGTGGTCGACGATCATCCGACGAATCGGCGCATCGTGGTCGATACGCTCGTCCAGTGGGGGCTCGTGCCGACGGCCGTCGAGGGCGGGAGCGCGGCCCTCGCCGCGCTTGCCGGGGCGCGCGCCGCCGGCGCCGCCTTCCGCCTGGTGCTGACCGACACCGAGATGCCGGACATGGACGGGTTCCTCCTCTGCGAGCGGATCAAGAAGGACCGTGACGCCGCCGACACGACGCTGATCATGCTCTCGTCGGCAGGCCGACCCGGCGACGCCGCGCGCTGCCGGGCGATCGGCATCGCCGGGTATCTCACCAAACCGTTCACGCGCGAGGAATTGCTCGGCACGATCCTGACGGCGGTCGGGGCGATCCCCCCGCCAGGCGGGCAGCCCGACCTCGTCACGCGTCACGTGCTGCGAGAGCGGCGGCAGCGCCTTCGGGTCCTCCTGGCGGAGGACAACGCCGTGAACCAGCGCCTCGCCGTCCGGCTCGTGGAGCGCCAGGGACATGCCGTGGAGGTGGCCAGCACCGGACGGGAGGCGCTGGTGGCCCTGGAGCGCCGGCGCTTCGACCTCGTGCTGATGGACCTTCAGATGCCGGACATGGACGGGTTCGCCGCGACCGCGGCGATCCGGGATCGAGAGACGCGGGCGGCCGCCGGGACGTGGGCGGCGCCGGCCGGCTCGTCCTTCTCGGCTCGCGCGCGGATCCCGGTCGTCGCGGTGACGGCGCACGCGATGGCGGGGGACGAGGCGCGGTGCCTCGCGGCCGGGATGGATGGCTACGTTACGAAGCCCATCCGGCCCGAGGAGCTCGCGTCCACCATCGATCGCTTCGTGCCCCGCGAGACCCCCGACGCCGCGGCGCCGGCCCCCGTCGACCTCGACCTGGCGCGCCGCCTGGCAGGCGGCGACGAGGCGCTCCGCATCGAGGTGGCGAGCCTGTTCGTCGACAACTGCCGTCGCCAGCAGGGCGAGCTGCGCGACGCGGTCGGGACCCAAGATCTCGAGCGGGTCCGGCAGATCGCGCATGCGCTGAAGGGGGCGGCGGCCACGGTCGGCGCGACGATCGCGCAAGGCCTGGCCGGCGAGCTGGAGGCGCTGAGTCGGACCGGCGGCGCGGACGGCCTGGCCGCGCTGGCGAGCGAGCTCGATCGTGAGCTCGGGCGCGCGGTCGCCGTTCTGTCGCGGACGCCGGCCGAGTCAGGCCGGAACCGATCGGCGCCGTCCTAGGAAACGAACGGACCGCCGATCGCGCCGCGAACGGCTTCCAGGACGCGCTCGGGCTCCAGGGGCTTCTTGAGGACCTGGGACGCGCCCGCCTCCACCGCGCGGCGCTCCAACCCGGCATCCCGGCTGGCGGTCATCACCAGAATGGGGATGGTCCGGGTCTTGGACGAGAGCGCGAGTCGCTCGAGGAGGCTCACGCCCCCGCCGGCCGGCATCATGAGGTCCGTCAGGATCAGCGCCGGCGGATCCCGGTGCGCGAGGGTTACGGCCTGGCCGGCGTCGGACGCGATGGTGGCCTTGTATCCAGCCTTCTGAAGCAGCCGGGCACAGACGAGCGCCGTCGCCGAGTCGTCCTCGACGACCAGCACGTGCTGCGCCGGCATCGCCGCGGCTACCGCCATCGCGCCGCGTCGGCGCGCGGCGAACGGCTGCCTTCCGTGGTCACGGCTCTGACTCTCGAGCCCGGGCGGCGCGGGCCGCGCGCATCTGCTCGAGCTCCGGGACGACGATCCGCTCGTAGCAGTCGGGACAGACCCCGTGACTGAACTGGGCGCGCGAGTGCGCGCTCACGTAGTCCTCGACCCGCTGCCAGTAGTTCCGGTCGTTCCGGATATTCTTGCAATAGGAGCAGATCGGCAGGAGGCCCTGCAGCTGCTGCACCCGGGCGAGGGCCGCCTCGAGCTCCTGGACGCGCTCCGCCAGCTTCCCGCGGAGATCGACGACCCGCGACGCCACGAGCAATCGGGCTCGCAGCTCCTCGTGGTCGAAGGGCTTGCCCATGTAGTCGTCGGCCCCCGACTCGAGGCCGGCGACGACGTCCGCCTGCTGGGTGTTGGCGGTGAGCAGAATCACGTAGGGCGGCGTCGGGCTGTCCTGCGCGGCGAGCCGGCGACAGATCTCGACCCCGTCGATCCCCGGCATCATCCAGTCGAGAATGGCGATCGACGGCGCCCCGGGACCTTGGAGCGCGATCCAGGCCGCGTCGCCGTCGGCGGTCACCACGACGTCGTGCCCCCAGCGCCGGAGCGCAGCCTCGAGGAGCCGACGCGAGCCCGGATCGTCCTCGGCAATCAACACGGGGAGAGGCGAGGGAGTCATCATCATCCCATCCGGCGCCGGCATGACGACGGTGTGGCCGCGGGCCGTGTCCGTGCTGCCCAAGGCACCGGCGCCCGGTCGCGAGTGAGCGTCAGCGACCCAGCGCCCGGGACGGCGGCCGGTTAGAAGGTCTAGCCGTGCGCGGCGGCAGCCGCGGCGGCCTTGCGCGCCTTCTTCGCCTCTTTGCCCTTCGGCTCGGGCGCCTTCTTGCCCCTCTCGGCCTTCTCCTTGGGCGTCTCCGGCCGGTCGACCAGCTCCAGGATGGCCACCGGAGCCGCGTCGCCCCGGCGCGTTCCCAGCTGAAGGATTCGGGTGTAGCCGCCGCGCCGGTCCGCGTAGCGGGCGCCGATCGTGTCGAAGAGCCGGCGCACGACCACCACGTCCGGTACGAGGGTCAGCGCCTGCCGGCGCGCGTGGAGGTTGTCCTCCTTCGCGAGCGTGACCAGGTGGTCGGCCAGCGGCCGCACCGCCTTGGCCTTCGCCAGGGTCGTCGTGATCCGCTCGTGGATGAACAGTCCGGTGAGCAGGTTCCGGAACAGGGCCCAGCGGTGGGCCGTGAGCCGGCCCAGCTTCGAGCCGCCGCGCTTGTGCCTCATGCGTCCCTCATGGTCTCCGCGGAGGCCACGGCCGGGGTGGGCTCGTCGTCCTCCTCCTCGGCCCCGGCGGGCGTGAACAGGTCGAAGTGATCGCGCAGGAGCTTGGACGCCTGGAGGAAGACGTGATCCGGCCCGATGCTGCCGTCGGTCGTGATCTCGACGATCAGCTTCTCGTAGTCGGTGATGTTGCCGAGCCGGGACATCTCGACCTGGTAGTTGACGCGCCGGATCGGCGAGAAGGCCGCGTCGAGGCCGATCGCGCCCGCGGGCACCTCGTCCCCGTGCCGGTCCGCCGAGACGTAGCCGCGGCCGGCGCGGATGCCGATGTCCAGCGTGAGTCGCCCGCCCGCCGTCACGTTCGCCAGGTGGAGCTCCGGGGTGACGACCTCGATGCCCGTCCCCGTGACGTCGGCGCCGGTCGCCGCTCGCGGACCCCGGACGTCGAGATGCGCGGTGGCCGTCTCGGCGTTGCTGGCCAGCCGCACGATCAGCTTCTTCAGGTTGAGCTGGAGGTTGGCGAGATCCTCCTCGATCCCGGCGACGCGATCGCTCGTGGCCCCGGCGACCTTGACCCAGACGGCGGCCGCCCCGGGAATCGCCGACAGGAGCACGCGCCGGAGCGAGCCACCGACCGTGAGCGCGTATCCCTTCTCGAAGGGCTCGGCGGCCATCCGGCCGAAGGTCGGCGTCAGGTGCTCCCACTCGATGTGACGGGGACGCTGGAACATCAACCGCGGCATGGGCCGACCCTCTTACTTGGAGTACAGCTCGACGATGAGCTGTTCCTGCACCGGAATCTGGATGTCGTCACGGAGCGGCAGGCTCCGGACGGTCCCCGACTTCGCGGGGGCCGCCAATTCGAGCCACTGGGGCACGTGGCCACGGCCGGCCGACAGGTTGTCGGTCACCCGCGCCTGGAGCTTCGAGGTCGACCGGAGCTGGACCTGGTCGCCCACGCGCACGAGGAACGACGGGACCGACACCCGGCGCCCGGTCACCTGAAAGTGCCCGTGCGCCACCATCTGGCGCGCCTCGGCGCGGGACGCCGCAAAGCCGAGCCGGAAGACCACGTTGTCGAGCCGTCGCTCGAGCAGGCGCAGGAGGTTCTCGCCCGTCACGCCCTTCTGGCCCTCCGCCTGGGCGAAGGCGCGGCGGAACTGGCCCTCGAGGAGCCCGTAGATCCGCTTCGCCTTCTGCTTCTCGCGCAGCTGCTGCCCGTACGCCGATTGCTTCGTGCGCCCCAGGCCGTGCTGGCCTGGCGGGTAGTTGCGGCGCTCGATGGCGCACTTGTCCGTGAAGCAGCGCGAGCCCTTCAGGAAGAGCTTCAATCCCTCCCGCCGGCAGAGCCGACAGACCGCGTCGTTATACCTGGCCAACTTCCATCCTCCTCGCTACACCCGCCGGCGCTTGGGCGGCCGGCAGCCGTCGTGCGGGATCGGCGTGACGTCGTGGATCGCCGTGATCTCGAGCCCCACGGCCTGGAGCGAGCGGATCGCAGCCTCCCGGCCCGAGCCGGGTCCCTTCACGTAAACCTCGACCTGCTTGAGCCCGATCTCCATGGCCTTCCGCGCGGCCGACTCGGCCGCCATCTGCGCCGCGAACGGGGTGCTCTTGCGCGAGCCCTTGAAGCCCACGCTCCCCGCGCTGGCCCACGCCACGACCCCGCCCATCTTGTCGGTGAGCGTCACGACCGTGTTGTTGAAGGTCGCCTGCACGTGCGCGATGCCCGTGCGGACCTCCCGCCGTTCCTTCTTCTTGCCGCTCTTGCGCGGCTTACCGGTCCCCGGCTCAGCCATGGTGCCCTATGCCTTCCCCGTCGTCGGGTTCTTGCTGGTGACCTTCTTCCGGATGCCGACACCTCGCCGCGGCCCCTTCCGGGTGCGGGCGTTGGTGTGGGTCCGCTGCCCGCGCACCGGCAGTCCCTTGCGGTGCCGGATCCCCCGGTAGCTCCCGATGTCCATGAGGCGCTTGACGTTCATGGACACCTCGCGACGGAGGTCGCCCTCGACGCGCTGCTCGCGCTCGATCACCTCGCGCACCCGCGCGGTCTCGTCCTCCGTCCACTCCCGCACCCGGCGGTTCATGTCCACCGCCGCCCGGGTGAGGATGCGGCGCGCCGACGAGCGGCCAATGCCGAAGATGTACGTCAGGGCCACCTCGCCCCGCTTGTCCCGGGGTAGATCCACTCCCGCCACGCGTGCCATACGCCTATCCTCTCCCGCCGCGCGTCAGCCCTGACGCTGCTTGTGGCGCGCGTTCGTGCAGATGACCCGCACGACGCCCTTGCGCCGGATGATCTTGCACTTCTCGCATCGCGTCCTGATCGACGGTCGTACCTTCATGGAATGCTCCGTCCGCTCCCTCTCTCCGGGCTCCGCCTACTTGAACCGATACGTGATGCGGCCGCGCGTCAGGTCGTAGGCCGACAGCTCGACCTTGACCCGGTCGCCGGGCAGGATCCGGATGAAGTGCATGCGCATCTTGCCCGAGACATGGGTCAGCACGCGGTGCCCGTTGTCCAGCTCCACGCGGAACATGGCGTTCGGCAGGGGCTCGACGACCTTGCCCTCCACCTCGATCGCGTCGTCCTTGGGCTTCTTGCCCTCGCGCTCCTCGGGGAACTGGCCGCGCCGTCGCCGCGCCATCAGGCCGCCTCCCTCGCGTCCGCGGTGAGCACGTCCGGGCCGTGCTCGGTGACCGCCACGGTGTGCTCGAAGTGCGCCGCCAGACTCCCGTCCACGGTCACCGCCGTCCACCGGTCCGCCAAGACCCGCACCTCCCAGTGTCCCATCGTGACCATCGGCTCGAGGGCGAGCACCATGCCGGCCCGCAGGAGCGGTCCCCGGCCGGCCTCGCCGAAGTTCGGCACTTGCGGGTCCTCGTGGAGCGCCCGCCCGATCCCGTGTCCGACGAAGGCGCGCACCACCCCGAAGCCCGCGGCCTCCACGTGCCGCTGGACCGCCACCGAGACGTCGCCCATGCGCCGGCCGGGCCGGCACTCGGCGATGCCGAGCTCGAGGGACTCGCGGGTCACGTCGAGCAGCCGGCGCGCCTCGTCAGTGACCTCGCCGACCGGCAGGGTGACCGCCGCGTCGGCGTAGTACCCCTCCACGATGGCCCCGAGGTCGAGCCCGATGATGTCCCCCTCGCGGAGCCGGCGCCGCGCCGCCGGGATCCCGTGCACGACCTCCTCGTTGATCGAGGCGCAGATCGTGGCCGGGAATCCCCGGTAGCCCTTGAACGCCGGCTTGGCCTTCCGCTCCCGGATCAGGCTCTCCACCTCGCGGTCGATCTCGAGGGTCGACACGCCCGGCTTGACGAGATCGCGGCACATCCGGAACGCGTCGGCCAGGATGCGGCCGGCCTCCCGCATGTGCGCGATCTGGACGGGCGACTTCAGCTCGATCATCGCTCGATCACCGCGGCCTCTCGGTCGCCTCGATGAGGTCGGCCTGGACCGCGTCCACGCTGCCCGTCCCGGCGATGGTCGCCAGGAGCCCGCGCCGCCGGTAGTACTCGACGAGCGGCCGGGTGTCGCGGGCGTAGACGGCGAGCCGCCGCCGGACCGTCGCTTCCTCGTCGTCGGTCCGCTGGTAGAGCTCGCCGCCGCAGTGGTCGCACACCCCCGCCGTCCGGGGCGGCGACAGCGTCAGGTGGTAGTTCCGGCCGCAGCCCCGGCAGACCCGCCGCCCGCTCAGCCGCGCCACCGGCTCCTCGTCGGGCACCTGGAACAGCACCACGCGGTCGAGGGGCGTGCCCTCCGCCTCGAGCAGCTGATCGAGGGCCTCCGCCTGCGCGGCGGTCCGCGGGAAGCCGTCCAGCACGAAGCCCTTGCGGCCGTCCGGCTGGGCGAGTCGCTCGCGGACGAGCCCGATGATCACCGAGTCGGGCACCAGCTCGCCCGCGTCCATGTAGCGCCGGGCCTCGAGGCCGAGCGTCGTGCCGCGCGCGACGGCCTCGCGCAGCATGTCGCCGGTCGCGACCTGCGGCACGCTCCAGCGCGCGGCGAGCCGGCGCGCCTGCGTCCCCTTGCCCGCGCCGGGCGGTCCCAGCAGCACGACTCGCATCTCAGGCGCGGACCTTCGTGCGCCGGCGCAGGAAGCCCTCGTAGTGGCGCATCAGGAGGTGCGACTCCATCTGTCGCACGGTATCGAGGGCGACGCCGACCACGATGAGGAGGCTCGTGCCTCCGAAGTAGAAGGGCACCTTGAAGGCGCGGATCAGGAAGTCCGGCAGCACGGAGATCAGGGCCAGGAAGACGGCGCCCGGGAGGGTGATCCGCGTGAGGACCCGGTCGATGAACTCCGACGTCTTCTTGCCGGGCCGCACGCCCGGGATGAAGCCGCCGTACTTCTTCATGTTGTCCGCAAGATCGTTCGGATTGAAGATGATCGCGGTGTAGAAGTACGTGAAGAAGATGATGAAGCCCATGTAGAGGACGTAGTAGAGCCCGTGGCGCGGCAGCGGCCCCGGGGACAGGGCGTCCGACACCACCTGCATCCACCACGTCGGGATGAACCGCGCCAGCGTCGCCGGGAACAGGATCAGCGACGAGGCGAAGATGACCGGGATCACGCCCGCGGTGTTGATCCGCAGCGGGATGTGCGTCGACTGGCCCCCGTAGACTCGCCGGCCGACCACGCGCTTGGCGTACTGGACCTGGATTTTCCGCTGGCCCTCCTGCATCACGATGACCGCCGCAGTCACCCCGAGCATCAGCGCCAGCACGCCCAGCAGCGCAAGGGGCTTCAGCTCGCCCGTCCGCAGGAGCTGGAAGGTCCCCTCCAACGCCGACGGCAGCCGGACCACGATGCCCGCGAAGATGATCAGGGAGATGCCGTTCCCGATCCCCTTCTCGGAGATCTGCTCGCCGAGCCACATGATGAGCGCCGTCCCCGATGTGAGCGTCATCATCGTGATCAGCCGGAAGGCCCAGCCCTTGTTCGGCACCAGCGTCACGCCGCCCGCGTCCATGCTCTCGAGCCCGATGGCGATGAACAGGGACTGGAACGCCGACAGCACGATCGTGCCGTAGCGGGTGTACTGGGTGATCTTCTTCCGGCCCGCCTCCCCCTCCTTGGCCAGGCGCTCGAGCGCCGGCACGACGACCGTCAGGAGCTGGAGGATGATCGAGGCCGAGATGTAGGGCATGATCCCGAGCGCGAACACCGTCAGGCTGCGGAGGTTCCCGCCCGAGAAGAGGTCGACCAGCCCCAGCAGGGTCCCCTGGACGCTGTCGAAGAACCGGGAGAGCGCCGCCGCGTCCACGCCGGGCGTGGGGACGTGCGCCCCGAGCCGGTACGCGGCCAGGAGTCCCGCCGTCACCAGGATCCGGCGCTTGAGCTCCGGGATCTTCGTGACGTTCTGGAGGTTCTGGAGGATCTCGATCACGCCGACAACACCTCGGTGCGCCCGCCGGCGGCTTCGATCTTCGCCGCCGCCGCCTTCGAGAAGGCATGGGCGTGCACGGTGAGCACGATCCCGGAGGCGAGCTCGCCGTCGGCCAGCACCTTGACCAGGCGGCTCGCCCGCGCGTTGAGCAGGCCCGCCCCGACGAAGGCCTCGGGCCCGACATCGCCGCCCTTCGGGAAGCAGCGCGCGAGGTCGCTCACGTTCACCACCGTGAACTCGCGGCGGAACGGGTTCTTGAAGCCGCGCTTGGGGATGCGCCGGTAGAGCGGCATCTGCCCGCCCTCGAAGCCGGGGCCCTTGCCGCCGCCGGAGCGCGCCTTGTGCCCCTTGTGGCCCTTCGTCGAGGTCTTGCCGTGACCCGACCCCGGGCCGCGCCCCACGCGCTTGCGCGGCTTGCGGGATCCGCGGGGCGGTCGGAGATCGCCGAGCTTCATGCCGAGCGCTCCTTGGTCTTGGGGGTCTTCGGGGGCTTGGCCGTCGGGCGCGCCCCCGGCGCGTCGTGGTGCGCCGCCGACTCGACGTGGACGGCGTACGGCACGCGCGCGATCATGCCGCGGATCACCGCCGTGTCGTCGTGGACGACCGTCGCGCGGATCCGGCGGAGCCCGAGAGCCTCGAGCGTACGCACGTGCCCCGGCTTCAGCCCGATCGCGCTGCGCGTCTGGGTGACCTTAAGCTTCCTGCTTGGCAAGGACCGCCTCCTCCGCTTCCTGCAGACCCTTCCGCCGGATGCCCTGCAGATCCTGGAGCTTCCGGATCCGCCGGAGCGCGTCGAGCGTCGCCTTCAGCACGTTGTGCGGATTGTGCGAGCCCAGCGTCTTGGTCAGGACGTCCTGGACGCCGGCGGCTTCGAGCACCGCCCGGACCGCGCCGCCCGCGATCAGGCCCGTCCCCTGGGTCGCCGGGCGCAGGAAGACCCGCCCCGAGCCGTAGTGCCCGGTGATCTCGCAGGGGAGCGTCGTGTCGCGCATCGGGACGTAGAGCAGATCCTTCTTCGCGTGCTCGACGGCCTTCCGGATCGCCTCCGGCACCTCGTGCGCCTTGCCGAGGCCCACGCCCACGTGCCCCCCGCCGTCGCCGACGACGACGAGCGCGGTGAAGGAGAACCGACGTCCGCCCTTCACCACCTTGGCCACGCGGTTGATGGCGACCACCTTGTCCTTCAGCTCGAGCCCGCTCGGATCGATCCGCCCCTCCGCCATGTCCTCTCCAGTCGTCCCGGTTCGCTAGAACACGAGGCCCGCGGCGCGCGCCGCGTCCGCCAGGGCCTTCACTCGACCGTGGTACTTGTACCCGCCCCGGTCGAACACGACCGCGGCGACGCCGCCCGCCTTGGCCTTCTTGGCGATCAGCTCGCCCACCGCCTTCGCCGCCGCCACGTTGCCGCCCGAGCGCAGCGTGTCCTTGAGCTCGGGGGACAGGCTGCCCGCGGCGGCGACGGTCACGCCCCGGTCGTCGTCCACCACCTGGGCGTAGATGTGCTTCACGCTCCGGAACACCACCAGGCGCGGCCGCTCCACCGATCCGCGCACGACGCGCCGGATGCGGCGGTGCCGCTTCGCCCGACCTTCTACACGCTCTGTCGCGCCCACCGTCGTCTCTCCTCGGGGAAGGGTCGGCTACTTCGCGCCGGTCTTCCCGACTTTCTTGCGGACCACTTCACCCGCGTACCGGACGCCCTTGCCCTTGTAGGAGTCGGGCGGCCGGAGGGCCCGGAGGCGCGCCGCCGTCTGACCCACGAGGTACTTGTCCATGCCGCGCAGCGTGATCGCGGTCTGCTTGTCGACCTCGGCGGTCACGCCATCCGGCAGCGGGAACACGATCGGATGCGAGTAGCCCAGGGCGAACGTGAGGTTCTTCCCGGCCTGCTGCACCCGGTAGCCGATACCCTGGATCTCGAGCTTCCGCTCGAAGCCCTCGGTGACGCCCTGGACCATGTTCGCCACCAGCGCGCGCGTCAGCCCATGGAGGGCGCGCGCCGCGCGGTTCTCGGCCCCGCGGCCCACCACGACGTTCCCGTCGGCCACCTTCACCGAGCAGAGCTCGTGCACGCGGAGCTCCAGGCGGCCCTTGGGGCCCTTGACCTCGACCTGCTGCCCCTGGATGCCCACCTGCACACCCTTGGGGATCGTGATCGGCTTCCGGCCTATTCTCGACATCGTCCCGTTCCTCGCCCCGGACGCAGCCCGGTGGGCCGCGCTACCAGACGTAGCAGAGGACCTCCCCGCCGACCTTGGCCTTGCGGGACTCCCGGTCCGTGAGCACACCCCGCGGCGTGGACAGGATCGCCACGCCCATCCCTCCGAGCACACTTGGAATCCGGTCCGCGCCGACGTACAGGCGGCGCCCCGGCTTGGAAACGCGCCGCAGCCCGCTGATGACGCGCTCCTGCCCCGGGCCGTACTTCAGGTAGATGCGGAGCACCCCCTGATGCTTGTCCTCGATGAGGCGGAAGTTCTTGATGAACCCCTCCTCCTTGAGGATCTCCGCCAGCCGCACCCTCAGCTTCGAGGACGGGATGTCCACCTTCTCGTGCTCGGCCAGGCTGCCATTGCGGATACGCGTCAGCATGTCCGCCACGGGATCCGTCACCATCGCCATGAATCGCTCTCCCTCGGGGCAGCTACCAGGAGGCCTTGACCACACCCGGGATCTCGCCCTTGAGGGCCAGGCTCCGGAAGCAGAGACGGCACAGCTGGAACTTGCGGAGATACCCGCGCGGGCGCCCGCACAGGCGGCACCGGGTATAGGCGCGCGCCTTGAACTTCGGAGTCCTCCGCTGCTTGTTGATCAATGACGTCTTGGCCATGAGCTCGCTCTCCGCCCCTACTCGCGGAACGGCACGCCGAGGTGCGTCAGGAGAGCCTTCGCTTCCTCGTCGGTGCCGGCGGTGGTGCAGACGATGATGTCCATCCCGCGGACCTTGTCGATCTTGTCGTAAAGGATCTCCGGGAAAATGATCTGCTCCTTCAGCCCGAGCGCGTAGTTCCCGCGCCCGTCGAACGACTTGGGCGACAGGCCCCGGAAGTCGCGCACCCGCGGGAGGGCGATGCTGACCAGCCGGTCGAGGAACTCGTACATCCGCGCCCCGCGGAGCGTCGTCTTCGCGCCCACCGGCATCCCGGTGCGGACCTTGAACGCGGCGATCGACTTCTTCGCCTTCGTGATCACGGCCTTCTGGCCGCTGATGGCCACCATGTCCGCGGCGGCGGCATCCAGCGCCTTCGCATTCTCCTTCGCCTCGCCGAGGCCCATGTTGAGCACGATCTTCTCCAGCCGCGGGACCTGATGCGGGTTCTTGTACCCCCGCTCCTGCATGAGGGCCGGCACGATGGCGGACCGGTACCGGTCGCGCAGCCGCGGCGGAACCTGGCCCGTGCTCCGCGCCTTCGTCGGAGCGGCCGCCGGCGCGGCCTTCGCCGCGGCCGCCGCGCCGCCCTTGCCGCTGCGCGGAGGCCCTCCCGGCTTGCCGCCGCCACCGGGCGGCTTGCCGCCCGCCGCCTTCGCCGGCGCGCCCTCGGGCTTGTCTGCCTTCGCCATCCCCGTCTCCCTCGTGCCTTTAGCTCTTGTCGACGATCTCGCCGCAGCGCCGGCACACGCGGGCCCGGCGGTCGTCCGCCAGCACCCGCATCCCGATCCGGGTCGCCTTGTCGCACTTGCCGCACACCAGCATCAGGTTCGACACGTGCAGCGGCGCCTCGCGCTCGATGATCCCGCCCTGGCGGAGCTTCTGCGTCGGGCGCTGGTGGCGCTTGACCATGTTCACGTGCTCGACGATGACCCGCTCCTTGGCCGGCAGGACGAAGAGCACCTTGCCGCGCTTGCCCTTCTCCCGGCCCGCGATGACTAGGACCGTGTCGTTCTTCCGGATCGCGAACGTCCGCGGTGCCGCCATGGTTCGAAGCTCCTCAGATGACCTCGGGCGCGAGCGAGATGATCTTCAGGAACTGGCGGTCGCGCAGCTCGCGCGCCACGGGCCCGAAGATGCGCGTCCCGATGGGGTTGTTCTGGGGATTCAGGAGCACGGCGGCGTTGCGGTCGAACTTGATGTGCGACCCGTCCGGGCGCCGGATCTCCTTGGCGGTCCGCACCACGACCGCGCGGGCGACGTCGCCCTTCTTCACCGACCCGTCGGGGGTCGCTTCCTTCACCGCCACGATGATCGTGTCTCCAATCGATGCGTACTTCTTGTTCGAGCCGCCCATCACCCGGATGCACTGCACCTTCCGGGCGCCGGAGTTGTCGGCGACGTCCAGCATCGTCCGCGGTTGAATCATGGCTGTGCCTTCCTCGGGACGGGCTCAGGAGGCCCGCTCGAGGATCTCCTTGATCCGCCACCGCTTGTCCTTGGACAGGGGGCGGGTCTCCACGATCAGCACGCGGTCCCCGACGTGCGCCTCGTTCTTCTCGTCGTGGGCCTTGAACCGCGCCGTGCGCTTCACGACCCGCTCGTACCGCGGGTGGCGGTACGCTCGCTCCACCACCACCACGCGCGTCTTGCTCATCTTGTCGCTGACCACCAGCCCGACTCGAGTCTTCAGCACGCCTCGTCTCCCCGCGTCTAGCCGCGCCGCAGCCCGAGCGCGCGCTCGCGCAAGAGCGTCTGGACACGGGCCAGCTCGCGCCGGGCCTCGCCGATGCGCGCCGGATTCTTCGCCATCGCCATCGAGACCTGGAACCGGAGGTTGAAGACCTCCTCCCGGAGCTCGCGGGCCTTCTGCCCGAGCTCGGCCTCGCTCAGATCACGGAAGTTCGTCTTGCCCTTCATCGCCCTGCCCTCACACCAGCTCGCGCTTGACCATCTTCGTCCGGATCGGCAGCTTGTTGCCGGCCAGACGGAACGCCTCGCGCGCGACGTCCTCGGCCAGCCCCTCCATCTCGTAGAGGATCCGGCCGGGCTTGACCACGGCGACCCAGTACTCGGGGTTGCCCTTGCCCTTGCCCATCCGGGTCTCGGCGGGCTTCTTCGTGAAGGGCTTGTCCGGGAACACCCGGATCCAGATCTTGCCCCCACGCTTGACCGCCCGCGTCAGCGCCACGCGCCCCGCCTCGATCTGCCGGTTCGTGAGCCAGCACGGCTCCAGAGCCTTCAGGCCGAAGTCGCCGAAAGCGAGCGTGGCGCCGCGGTGCGCGGTGCCCTTCATCCGCCCCCGTTGAGCCTTGCGATACTTGACGCGCTTGGGCTGGAGCATCGCGCGGACCTAGCCCAGCTCGGCGGTCCGGGCGGCGGGCAGGACCTCACCCTTGAAGATCCACACCTTGACGCCGATCGTCCCGTAGGTCGTGTGGGCGGTGGCCACCCCGAAGTCGAGATCCGCCCGTAGCGTCTGGAGCGGCACCCGGCCGTCGCGGTACCACTCGCGCCGGGCGATCTCCGCGCCGCCGAGCCGGCCCGCGCAGGCGATCCGCACGCCCTCGGCCCCGAGTCGCACCGAGCTCTGCACGGCCTTCTTCATCGCGCGCCGGAACGCGACACGCTTCTCCAGCTGGAGCGCGATGTTCTCGGCGACGAGCTGCGCGTCGAGCTCCGGGTGCACCACCTCCTGGATGTCGAGGTGGATCTCCTTCCCGGTCCGCGTCTGCAGCTCGTTCTTGAGCTTCTCGACCTCGGCGCCCTTCCGGCCGATGATGATCCCCGGCCGGGCGGTGTGCACCGTGATCCGCGCCCGGGTCGCCGAGCGCTCGACATCGATCCGCGAGATGCCCGCGTGGTAGAGGGCGTCCTTGATGTACCGGCGGATCTTGACGTCCTCGTGGAGCAGGTTCGCGTACTCCTTCCCGGCGAACCAGCGCGAGCTCCACGTGCGTGTCGTGCCCAACCGGAAGCCGATCGGGTGGACCTTCTGCCCCATTTACGCGCTCCTCGTCGTCTTCGCCGGTCGGCGTGCGCCACTCGTCCGTGGGCGGGGGGCCGCCGCCGGCCGGCGCGACCGCGCCGCCCCGGTGCCCGCCCCGACCTCGGCCAGAGAGACCGTGATGTGAGCCAGTCGATGCCGGATCCAGAACGCCCGCCCCATCGCCCGCGGCTGGATCCGCTTCAGCGACGGACCGCCATCGATCACGGGGTTCACCCGGAGGTCGTCCAGGCTCCGCACCTGATGGTTGTGCTCGGCGTTGGCGACAGCCGACCGCAGCACCTTCTCGATGTGCCGGGCCGCCACCTGCGGCGAGTACTGGAGGATGGCCAGCGCCTCGGCGACGGTCTTGCCGCGCACGAGGTCGGCGACCAGGCGCGCCTTGCGGGGCGAGAGCCGGATGTAACGGGCAGTGGCCTTGGTGAGCATGGGATCCTCGTCCTACTTCAGCGCCGTCGACTTCTCGGTGTGCGACCCGTGGGCCCGGAAGGTCCGCGTCGGCGAGAACTCCCCGAGCTTGTGGCCGACCATGTTCTCGGTCACGTAGACCGGGATGAACTTCTTGCCGTTGTGCACGGCGAGCGTGTGCCCGACGAAGTCCGGGCTGATGGTCGAGCGCCGTGACCAGGTCTTGATGACCTTCTTCTGCCGGGACGCGTTGAGCGCCTCGACCTTCTCGATGAGGTGCGTGTCGATGAACGGGCCCTTGCTGACCGAGCGTCCCACGTCCCCTCCTACCGGCGCCGGCGCGCCACGATGTAGCGGTCCGACGGCTTGCGCCGCCGCGTCTTGGCGCCCTTGGTCGGCTTGCCCCACGGCGTCATGGGGTGGTTGCCCTTGCCCCGGCCCTCGCCGCCGCCCATCGGATGGTCCACGGGGTTCATCGCCGTGCCGCGCACCGTGGGGCGGATGCCCTTCCAGCGGCTCCGGCCCGCCTTGCCCACCGAGACGTTCTCGTGGTCGAGGTTGCCCACCTGGCCGATGGTCGCCAGGCAGCTCAGGTGAATCAGCCGCGTCTCGCCGGAGGGGAGCTTGACGTGCGCCATCTCCCCTTCCTTGGCGACGAGCTGGGCCCCGGTCCCTGCGCTCCGGCAGAGCTGCCCGCCCTTGCCGGGCTGGAGCTCGACGTTGTGCACCGTCGTGCCCGCCGGGATGGCGCGGAGCGGCAGCGCGTTCCCGGGCAGGATGTCCGCGCTCGGGCCGGACACCACCGTCGCCTCCACCTCGAGCCCGTGCGGCGCCAGGATGTAGCGCTTCTCGCCGTCCCGGTAGTGGAGCAGCGCGATCCGCGCGCTCCGGTTCGGGTCGTACTCGATCGCCGCCACCCTCGCCGGCACGCCGAACTTCTCGCGGCGGAAGTCGATCAGGCGGATCTTCCGCTTGTGACCGCCGCCGATGTGCCGCGTCGTGATGCGCCCGAGCGCGTTCCGGCCGCCGGTCCGCTTCTTGGTGACGACGAGGCTCTTCTCGGGCCGGGTCTTGGTGATCTCGTCGAACGACAGCACGGTCTGGAACCGTCGACCTGCCGACGTCGGCTTCAGCGTCCTGACTGCCATGGTCTCGTCCTGTCTCCGTCCGCCTACGACTCGAAGAGCTCGATCTTGTTGTCGGGCGCGAGCTGGACGACCGCCTTCTTCCAGGACGGCCGCCGGCCCACGAACCGGCCCATGCGCTTCTCTTTGCCGAACACGACCTGGGTCCGCACGTCGGTGACCTTCACCTTGAAGATCGCCTCGACCGCCCGGCGGATGTCGACCTTGTTCGCGTCCAGCGCCACCTGGAAGCTCACCTGGTTGCGATCGTCCTTGAGCGCCGTCGCCTTCTCGGTCACCAGCGGCCGCAGCACCACCTGCCGGGACTCCTTCATGCGAGCAATCCCTCCTGCGTCGCCACGAGCGCCTGCCGCTCCGCCACCACCCGGTCGTTCCGCAGAAGCTCGGCCACCGACACGTGGCCCGGCCGCCCGAGGGTCAGCCACGGCACGTTCTGGCAGGCGCGCGCCAGCGCCTCGCTGGGCTCGGTCACGACCAGCAGCGTCCGCGTCCCCGCGGCGCCCAGCCCGGCCAGGAGCGTGACGAGCGCCTTGGTCTTCGGCTGCGCCAGCTCGAGCCGCTCCACCACCGTCAGCTGACCGCCGACGACCTTGTCCGTCCAGGCGGCGCGGAGCGCCCCGCGGCGCGCCTGTCGCGGCATCGCCTGCGCGTAACTCCGCGGGGTGGGCCCGAACGGCTTGCCCCCGCCCTTCCACTGGGTCGCCCGGATCGAGCCCTGGCGCGCGCGACCGGTCCCCTTCTGCTTCCAGGGCTTCTTGCCGCCGCCCGAGACCTCGCTCCGGCCCTTCGTGTCGTGGGTGCCGGCTCGCCGGCCGTTCAGCTCCCGCACCACCGCCTGGTGGAGCAGAGCCCCGTGCACCGGAGCGCCGAACACCGCGGCGGCGAGCTCGAGGGTCCCGCGCGCCTTCCCGCCCGCGTCGACGACGTTGACCGTCACCGTGCCCGCCATGGTCCCGCTCACGCCTTCTTCGCAGCCTGCTGCTGCGCCTTCGAGATCTTGACGCTCTTCCGCACGAGCAGGAGCCCGCCGGTCGCGCCGGGGACCGCGCCCTTGATCACGAGCAGGTGCTGCTCGGGCAGCACCCGCACCACCTCGAGATGGGGCGTCGTGACCCGGATCGCGCCCATGCGTCCGGGCAGCCGGTGGCCCGGGAACACGCGCGAGGGATCGGAGGACGCGCCTATCGAGCCCGGGGCCCGGTGGAACATCGAGCCGTGGCTCGCCTCACCGCCGGTCCAGCCATGGCGCTTGATGCCCCCCTGGAAGCCGCGACCCTTCCGCAGGCCGGTCACGTCCACGAGCTCGCCGGGCTTGAAGACGTCCACGGTCAGCGACTGCCCGACCTGGTAGCCCTCCACCGACTCGAGCCGGACCTCGCGCAGGACGCGGACCGCGCCCACGCCGGCCTTCTTGAAATGGCCGGCCATCGGCTTCCGCACCTTCTTCCGCTTGGGCTCGAACCCGAGCTGGAGCGCGTCGTACCCGTCGGTCGCCCGGGTCTTCACCTGCACCACGGTGCAGGGTCCCGCCTCGAGCACCGTCACCGGGACGATGTTCCCGTTCTCGGCGAACACCTGCGTCATGCCGCGCTTGCGGGCGATCAGTCCCTGCTTCATCGCCTTGGCCATGGTGAGCGTCCCGTCTGGCTAGAACTTGATCTCGACGTCGACGCCGGAGGGCAGGTCGAGCTTCGTCAGCGCGTCGACCGTCTGCGGCGTCGGATCGAGGATGTCGAGGAGTCGCTTGTGCGTGCGCATCTCGAACTGCTCGCGCGACTTCTTGTCCACGTGCGGCGAGCGGAGCACCGTCCAGCGGCTGATCGCCGTCGGCAGGAGCACGGGGCCGGCCACGCGCGCCCCGGTGCGACGCACCGTCTCGACGATCTCCTTCACGGACCGGTCCAGGAGGCGGTGGTCGTAGGCCCGCAGGCGGATCCGGATCTTCTGATCGGTCAGGACAACCATGGGTTACGCCTCGATCTCCGTCACGACGCCCGCCCCCACCGTCCGGCCGCCCTCCCGGATCGCGAACCGCAACTCCTTCTCCATCGCGATCGGCGTGATCAACTCCACCGCCATCGCCACGTTGTCCCCCGGCATCACCATCTCC
>CAYXBJ010000118.1:0-3975 GCA_964463175.1 uncultured bacterium | reverse complement strand
GGAGCGCGTCGGTCCCGGACGCGACGCCGATCGCGTGGCGCACGCCGCAGTAGGCCGCCATGGCGGCCTCGAAGCGCTCGACGTGCGGCCCGAGGATGAACTGCCGGCTGGCCAGCACCTCCGCGATCGCCGCGCGGATCTCGTCGCCGATCGCGGCGTCCTGGGCGCCGAGGTCGAGGAACGGGACGCTCACGACGCCGCCGCCGTGAAGGCCACGGCCGCGTAGCTGACGGCGTGGTCCCATTCGCCGGAGACGTCGAGCGACGTGGCGTAGGCGATGCGCTCGCCCCGCGCCGAGTCGGGGAGCGCGCGGAGGAGCACCTCGATGGGCTGGCGGCCGCAGATCGTGGCACCGGTCTCCTCGACGTAGCGGACGAAGCCGTCGGCGTCGCGCGCGACGATGCGGTCGAGCGCACCCTCGTCGAGGCCGCGGATCGCGGCGGCCACCGTCCCCGCGTCGGTGGGCGGGACGGGCAGGAAGTCGAAGCGGCGCCCGTAGTGCGTCATGTCCGAGCTCACGACGACGAGCGTCGGCGGTGCGAGGAACGGTCGCAGCGCCGCGGCGAGGACGGCGGCGTCGCCCGGCTCGAGCGAGCCGACGAGGATCGGCACGAGCGTGCACCCGGGTGCGAGGCTCTGGAGCAGCGGCAGCTCGATCTCGAGCGCGTGCTCCCGCATGAACACGGCGGGGTTCGCCCGCACGAGGGAGACCGCGCGGAGCGCGCTCACCGCCTCCGTGTCGATCGCCATCACGCCGAGGGGCGTACGGTACCCGCTCATGGGGAGCACGGCGGCCCCCCGGAAGCCCGCGAAGTGGCTCGGCGCGAGCACGACGGCGCGCCGAAAGCCGGGGCCGGCAGCGGCCAGACCGCGCGCGGCGGTGGCGCCCGAGTACTGATAGGCGGCGTGCGGCACGATCACCGCCATCACGCCGGTCCGCAACGGTCCGCCGGCGGCGAGCAGGTCCCGCGCCGTGCGTGCGAGCGCGTCGGCGTCACCGGGGTACCAGCGCCCCGCGAGGTGAGGCTCCTTCACCGACGGGACCGGACCGCTCATGCCGCCGAGCTCTCCTCGTCGCCGAAGGAGAGCCACAGGCGCCGCACCTCGGGGCGGTTGAAGCAGGCGGCGCAGCTCACCACCTCGACCGTCTCGAGCAGCCGGCGATAGGTGAGCGGGGCCTCGTCGTCGCCGCGGCGCACGGTGGCCTCGCCGGTCGGGCCCGTGTGCAGCACGTAGTGCCCCACCGTGAACCCCGTGCGCGTGTGACGCGTGCCCTCGACCGCGGCGCCGCACCGTGAGCAGCGGAGAACGCCGCTTTCGGGCGGAGACACCTGCGGCATGGCGCTCATGCTGTACGGAGAAAGGCGCGAGGTAGTCAAATGACTCCGGGGGCCCGTCGGCCGGCTCGACGGCTCTCGCCGTCGGCCTCCCTCGCTTGCCTGCGTCGCATGCTGCTCCCGCGCCGCGCGCACTTCGGATGCCCCCGGTCCGCGATTGTGGGCGGTCCTTTACCCTCTCGCCACCACCGGATAACGTGCATGACGCACGATGGCGACGCAGCGGCGGCGCATGGGGGTGGTGGGGAGGATCCTCATCTGGGGCACGGTGGCGGGCCTGCTGGCGGTGGGGATCGCCGGGTTCGTCCTGTACCGCGAGATCGACGCGGAGCTGCCGCCGGTCGACCAGATCCTCCACTACAAGCCGCCGGTCACGACCCGGATCTACGGCGACGACGGCACGCTGATCGGTGAGTTCTACGTCGAGCGTCGCTACCTCGTCCCGCTCGACCAGATCCCGCCGCACGTGCGGCTCGCGTTCCTCGCCGCCGAGGACGCGGAGTTCTACCGGCACCGGGGCATCGACCCGACCGGCATCGCGCGCGCGCTCTTCACCAACGTGATTCGGCACCAGGTGGTGCAGGGCGGCAGCACCATCACGCAGCAGGTGGTGAAGACGCTCCTCCTCACGCCCGAGCGGAGCTACGAGCGCAAGCTGAAGGAGGTCCTGCTGGCGCTGCGGCTGGAGACGAAGCTCTCCAAGGACGACATCCTGTACCTCTACCTGAACCAGATATACTTCGGAGCCGGCGCGTACGGCGTGGCGGCGGCGGCGCGCGAGTTCTTCGACGCCGACCTCGAGGATCTCACGCTGGCCCAGGCGGCACTCCTCGCGGGGCTCCCGAAGGCACCGAGCTTCTACGACCCGCTGCGCCATCCTCAGCAGGCGATCGGCCGCCAGCACTACGTGCTGCAACGCATGCGGGAGGAGGGATTCATAACCCCCGAGCAGCAGGACGCCGCGCGCACCGAGAAGCTGGTGTTCGCGCCCCGACGGCCGGCGAACTACCTGGCCGCGCCGTGGTACGTCGAGCACGTCCGTCGGCTGCTCGAGGACCGCTACGGCGGGACGGCGCCGTATCAGCTCGGGCTCCAGGTCTACACGGCGGTCGACGTGAAGATGCAGAAGGCCGCCGAGGACGCGCTCCGCGCCGGCCTGCGCGAGCTCGACGCGCGCCAGGGATTCCGGGGGCCGGTCCACCACATCGACCTGAAGAAGATCGACGGCCTCCTCGCGCGCGAGGCGGCGTCCAAGCCGCTCGACGCCGGCCATGCCCACGGCGTCGTCACCGACGTCCACGCGCAGGGCCTCGGCATCCGGACCGCCTGGGAGCAGGGGCTGCTGCCCGCGTCCGCGCTCACCTGGGGCACGCAGCGGATCGCCCCGAGCGCCTTCAAGCCGGGCGACGTCATCGCGGTCACGGTGACGGAGGAGGCGGGGGGCCACAGCGCGCGCTTCGCGCTCGATCAGGAGCCGCAGGTCGAGGGAGCGCTCGTCGCGATCGATCCGTACACCGGCCAGGTGAAGGCGATGGTCGGGGGCTACGACTTCCGGCGGAGCCAGTTCAACCGCGCGCTGCAGGCGCGCCGCCAGCCCGGCTCCGCGTTCAAGCCGCTCATCTACGCCTCCGCGATCGAGCACGGCTACACGCCGGCGTCGATCGTCCTCGACGCGCCGATCTCGCTGCCGAACGGCAACCAGCCCGCGTGGATGCCGCGCAACTACGAGGACAAGTACTACGGGCCGACGCCGCTCCGGTACGCGCTGGCACGGTCGCTCAACACCGTGACGGTCCGGCTGGTCGACGCGATCGGGATCAAGGACGTCATCGACTCGCTTCCCCGCTTCGGCTTCACGGGGCGGGTCCCGCGGAACCTGTCGATCGCCCTCGGCAGCATGGAGGTGACGCCGCTCGAGCTGGTGCGCGCGTACGGTGTCTTCGCGACGCTCGGCAAGCGCTTCGACCCCATCTTCATCACACGCGTGACCGACCTCGAGGGCAACCAGCTCGACTTCGGCGGCACGCGGCCGCGCTTCGAGCGCGTCATGACCCCGGCGACCGCGTACGTCATCACCAACATGCTCGAGACGGTCGTGCAGCACGGGACGGGTCGCAAGGCGGCGGAGCTCGAACGCCCCGTCGCCGGGAAGACCGGCACGACGAACGACACGCACGACGCCTGGTTCATCGGTTTCACGCCCGACCTCCTGGCCGGCGTCTGGGTCGGCTTCGACGCCGACCGCTCTCTCGGCAAGCAGGAGACCGGCGGCCACGCCGCCGCACCCATCTGGACCGCGTTCATGAAGCAGGCGGTCGCCGACCGGCCGGTCATCGACTTCGTGGTCCCCGACGGCGTGAGCTTCGCCGAGATCGACCGCCCGTCGGGGCTCCGCGCGGCATCCAACCGCGAGACGGAGCTCGAGGTGTTCGTGAAGGGCTCGGAGCCGAAGGAGGTCGCCGCCGAGCCCGAGGAGACGAACGCGGTCGAGACCCCGCCCGCGACGACCGGCGACGCCGTCGACGCCCCGGTGCCCGACAACTCCGACTGAGCGGGGGCGAGGGCGGCGGGAGGCTCCCGCGGCGACCTTCGAGTAAGGCCGCACGTGGAGCGCGGCCGTGACGGTGTTCCCACCGGC
>CAYXBJ010000117.1:0-36948 GCA_964463175.1 uncultured bacterium | reverse complement strand
GTGACCGTGTCGCCGACGCGGTCGGCCAGCCACCCGCAGACGGGCGCGCCGACGGCGTGGCCGAGCGCCCACGCGAGGTTCGCGAGTGCCATCGCCAGCACCGCGTCGAGGCCCGCGGTCTCGGCGGCCCGCGTGAGGAGCGCCATCCCGGGCACGAGGGTGGCGCCGAACGTGATCGCGGCCGCTACCACGAGCGCGGCCACGAGCCACGACGGCCCCGCGGCGGCGAGCGCCACCAGCACCACGAGCGAGCCGACGAGTCCTGTCGAGATCGGCGCGAGTGCCCCCTGACGGTCCGCCCAGCGCCCGAGGAGCGGGTGCACTAGGGCCTCCAGCGCCGCGGAGCCCGCATAGAGCGCCCCCAGCCGCGCGGCATCCCAGCCCCGCGCCGCGAGTGACAGCGGCACCAGCAACCCGAGGACCGCGACGAGGAGCGGCGCCAGCCAGATCAGGCCGAGGGGTGCCCACAGCGCCGGCATGCCGAGCGCGGTGATCATCGTGATGGTCCCGGCCTCCGCGCCCGGCTCCGGCAGCATCGACACCCGGAGGGCCAGCGCGGCGCATGCGGCGGCGATGGCGGCGAACGCCGGTCCCGTGCCGACCCATGCGGCGGCGGCGCCAAGGGCGGGCCCCAGGAACGCGCCCGCCACCGCCGCGGAGATGGCGAAGCCGATCAGCTCGCCGCGGCGCTCCGGCGGCGCGGTGCGCGCGAGCCAGCCGACCGCCGCGGTCCACGAGCACGCGCTGCCGAGGCCGGCCGCGAAGCGCGTGAGCACGAGGAGGCTCCACGTCGTGGAGAGTCCGAAGACGACGCTCGTGACCGCAGTGAACCCGAGGCCGAGCAGCAGCGTCGGTCGGAGGCCGAGGCGCGACGCGAGGAGTCCGCTGGGGAGCGCCGCCACCAGCACCCCGGCGGCGAACGCGCCGGCGAGGACGCCGACCGCGCTCTTCGACAGGCCGAGCGCCGCCGCGTAGGAGGGGAGGAGAGGCGAGAGCACCGCGAAGAACACCGTGTCCACCAGGACGATCGCGGCGACCAGGAACATGAGCCCGCGCACCGGACCATTCTACCTGCCGTGCGCGCCGTTGACGGCGCCGGACCCGCGTGATACGACCGGCGCCGTGTCGGACGCGCCCGCTCGTCCCCCGACGCCACAGGAGGCGGCCGCGATCGTCATCGCGCGCGATGCTCCCACCGGCTTCGAGGTGCTCCTCCTCCAGCGGCATCCGAACAGCCGCTTCTCACCGGGTGCCTTCGCGTTTCCGGGCGGACGCGTCGAGCGCGCCGACGCGGCGCCCGGCATCGAGGCGCGATGCCAGGGACTCGGGCGGCTCGAGGCGGCGCAGCGCCTGCGGGACGTCCAGCCGCCTGACCGGGCGATCGGATTCTGGGTGACCGCGCTGCGCGAGCTGTTCGAGGAGGCGGGACTGCTCCTCGCCTACGGCGCGGATGGGCGGCCGGCCCGCGCGACGGCGCTGGAGAGCGGACTCGCCGAGCGGACCCGCTCCCGCGAGGACAGCGCGGCGTTCGGCCGATTCCTCGCCGAGCGTGACCTGACGCTCGCGTGCGACCGGGTGCGGTACTGGGCGCACTGGATCACGCCGGAGGAGCGGCCGATCCGATACGACACGCGCTTCTTCGTCGCTGCGGCCTGGGCGGATCAGGTCGCGGAGCCGGACGGGCTCGAGATGGTGGCCGCGCGGTGGGTCCGCCCGGATGAGGCGCTGGCCCACCACGAGGCGCGCGAGCTCGCGCTTCCGCTGCCGACGCAGCGGATCCTCGCGTCCCTGGCGGAGCACGGGGATGTGGACGCCATCATGACGGCCGCCGCGGGGCGAGACATCCGATCGATCCGTCCCCGGATCGTCCGCGACGCAAGCGGCGAGCGTGTCCTGCTCCCGGAGGATCCCGACTGGTTCTGAGTCGGGTCGCTATTTACGCATCGGGTAGAATCGATTTCATGACCGTTGCGCGGGGGCCGAGCATCGTGCTCGGGCTGGCCGGGCTCGCCCTTGGCCTCTTCGTTGGCGGTCACGTCGGTCCCGCCGTCGCCCAGGTCACCCCTCCGGCGCCGGGCCGGTCGCCCGCGCCGCCTCACGTCCACGGGACTCCCAAGGGGTGGCGCTTCACCTGGCCGGCGGGCAATCCCGCGAAGGGTCGGGAGGTCTTCCAGAAGCTCGAGTGCTACAGCTGCCACGAGGTCCGGGGCGAAAGCTTCCCGGGACCGAGTGACACGGCGCGGCTCGGACCCGAGCTGTCGACCATGGCGCCGATGCATCCGGCCGAGTTCTTCGCCGAGTCGATCATCAACCCGAGCGCCGTCGTCGAGCGGAACCACGGGTACGCCGCGTCCGACGGGTCCTCGAAGATGCCGTCCTACGGCGACTCGCTCACGCTCCAGGAGACGATCGACCTGGTCGCCTACCTGAAGCAGCTGCGGCCGACGCCGGTCTCGGCGCCCGCGGCCGGGGGCCACGCCGGTCACACGATGCCCTGAGGCGACTGCCGGGGCGCGTGCTAGCGCGCCCGCCGGCTGGCCTCGCCCACCCCCACGAGCGCGACGTAGAGGTGGTGGGCTTCGTGGAGGAGGAGGAAGTGGAGCCAGCCGGCGACGTCCATCTCCCCGAAGGTCGGGTGGAGTCCGGTCCGCGCGCTCTGGGCCGGTGATAGCGACCGCACCAGTGCGACCAGCTCGGCGCGCAGCGTCCTGAGGCGGGCGACGACGTCGTCCGCCGGGAGCGCTGCCCAGGCCGGCCACTCCGGATCCTCCTCGGCGCGATAGCGCCCGAGCGGCGGGCGCTCCTCGGTCAAGAGGCGCCGGAGCCGATCCAGGAAGACGGCGTGGTGACGCGCCAGGTGGGCGAGGTTCTCCCGAGCCGACCATTCGTCCGGCCGCGGCCGCGCCTCGAGCGTGGCCGGGGTGGCCCGACGAAGGATCGGATCGAGCGCCTCGAGCTGGGTCTCGAGCCGGGAGAGCAGCGACGCCGGGATCGACACGGGGCAGCTCCTCCGCCGCGGCGGGTCAGATCACCCGCCGGATCACGCCGAGCGAAAGACCGTGGACGCCGAGCGCGCCGGCGGTCGCCAGCGCGTACGTGGGCCCGATCGCGACACGATCGAGCAGGCTCCCGACCACCAGCAGAAACGTGGCGAAGCCGAAGGAGCCCAGCACCATGCCGCGCAGCAGCTGCGCGGCCGCGGCCCCGCCCTGATCGCGGTGCGCGAACACGGCGAGGATCGCCCCGAACACCGGGATCGGCGACAGGCTGCCGGCCAGGGCGGGCCCGAGGGTCGCGGCCACCGAGGTGAGGACCAGCACGAGGAGGGCGGCGACGGCCATGCGGAACGCCAGATCGGCGGGGAGCAAGCGACGCGGAGGTCGTGACGGGGAGCCGCCGGCCAGAAGGGCGCCGACCCCGGCGAGGACGGCGCACACGACCGCGAACGCGAGCCCGAGCGGGAGCGCCGCGCCCCGGAACACGAGCGTCGACGCGGCGAACGCGCCCAGCGCGGCGGCGAGGCACCCCGGCCAGCCCGCGCGCCGGGTCGCCGCGCCGTAGGCGAGGCAGAACGACGCGAGCGAGACCAGCCCGAACAGCGTGCCGAGCGCCGCCCGCGCGGCGAACTCGGGGCCCTGCTCGAGGGCGAGGATCAGGGACACCGGGCCGGACGTCAGCGGCAGGCCCGCGAGCCAGCCGCCGACCGCGGGCCCCCAGCGGCGGCCGGCCAGGGTCGCGATGAGGATCAGCGCGGGCGCAAGGCCAAGCTTGAGCCACGTCGTCGTCGCCACGGGTCCTACGGTCTCACAGGCGGCCCCTCCGCGCAGCGGGCGGTGTAGCCACAGGGCGCGCGCTGCGATCGCTCCGCGATGTGACCTCTTGTGCCGCTCGCTTGACACACCCGGGCCGGGGGGCGACACTCCGTCCGCGCCGGCCGTCGCCCGCGCCCTGACACGGTGTTCACGGAACGCGTGCATCCTCCTGCGGAGCATGTCGGCCCATAGCGTCCGGACTCGCGGCCTCTCCGTGCTCGCGGGCGGGGCCGCGGTGTTGACGACCCTCGCGGCGCTGCGCCTGGCGTGGCTGTCTCGTGGCTGGCCGCTCGTCCACGATGCGCCCCTGATGCACTACATCGCCTGGCGGATCCTGGAAGGCGCCGCGCCCTATCGGGACCTCTTCGACATGAACTTCCCGGGGGTGTACGCCGCGCACGTCCTGCTCCTCCTCACGCTCGGGCCCGGAGACGTCGCGTTTCGCGTGTTCGATCTGGGCGCGCTCCTCGTGACCGGCGCGGGCCTGTGCGTCGCGCTCCGCGGCTCGGGACGGTGGGGCGCGGTGGCCGCCGCGGCGCTCTTCGCCCTCTACCATCTGGCGGGCGGTCCGTGGCTCGCGGGGCAGCGGGAGCTCCTGCTCTGCGCCTGTCTCGCGTGGGGGGCGGCGGGGGCCATTGCCTCGATGGACGCTGGTGAGACTGTCCGGGCTCGCTGGCTCGCCGTCGCGGCCCTCGCGCTAGGGACAGCCGCATGGATCAAGCCTCACACGGGCATCCTGGCCGTGCTTCTCGTCGGCTGGGCATGGCGGGGGCACGGGCGCCCGGCCCGATCTCGCGCGCTCGCTACCGTCGCGATCGGTGTCGCGCTTCCCGCGCTGGTCGTGCTCGCGTGGCTCGCTCGGGTCGGCGGACTCGGCGCGTTCGTCGACCTGACGCTCCACTATCTGGTCCCGCTCTACAGTCGACTGGGACACAGCGACGACCTGCTTCACGAGCTCGTGGCGCGAGACTACGGGATCACGGTGCTGGTCGGGCTCGCGGTGTGGGCTGGCGCCGGCGCGGCGGCGCTCCTTGGCACGCGCCGTCGGGCCGAGCTCGGTGTCCTCGTCACGGGCTTGGCGTACGGCGGGGTCCACTTCTGGGTGCAGGGTCGGGGATGGGAGTACCATCTCTACCCCGCGGCCCTGTTCGCGACGGCGCTCGGCGGGGCTGGCCTCGGCGCCGCCGTGTCCGGCCGCCGTCGCGTCCTCGCCGGGCTACTCGTGCTCGTGCTGGTGGTGACGACGGGCGCGCTCTGGACGAAGGGGCAGCGAAACCTCGCCCCGGCGTGGATCGACGAGAAGATCACTCGGGTCGGCCGCCTCTCGACGGTGCTTCGACCCGTCGTCGCCGGGGGCGGCACGGTCCAGGTGCTGGACACGGCGGAGGGTGGCATCCACGCGCTCCTGCGTGTCCGTGCCCGCTCGCCCAGCCGCTTCCTCTATGACTTCCCCTTCTACCATGATGTGGGCCATCCTTACGTGGAGCGCCTGCGCGCGGAGCTGATGGACGCCCTCCGGGCCCACCCCCCGGCCGCGGTCGTCGTGCTCGAGCGCGGATGGCCGGCCGGCGGCTACGAGCGCCTGGCGGCGTTCCCGGAGCTCGAGCGCTGGCTCCGAGACCACTATCAGGTCGAAGAGGAGGGCGATGGCTACCGGCTCCATGTCGCGCGCGCCGTCAGCCGGTAGGACGCACCGGGCGACGATCGCCCGGGTGGTGGACGCCTACGACGACTGGGTGATCCGCAGCTACTGCCGCGTGCGCTTCGTCATTCTCCGGCAGCGGTTCCTCGACGAGATCAGCCAGTACCTGCCGCCGACGGGCGACGTGCTGGACCTCGGTTGCGGCTTTGGCCTCTTCTCGCTCTACTACGCCCAGACACGACCGGGCCTGCGCTTTCACGGCGTCGACCTGGACGCGCGGCGGGTGAGCATCGCCCGGGAGGCCGGGCGGCAGCTCGGGCTCACGAACGTCGAGTACGCGGCGGGAGACGTGCGGGAGTTCCGCGCGCGGCGTCAGTACGCCGGCGCCTACATGCTGGACATCGTCCACCACATCGAGCCCGGGGCGGTGGGGCCGCTCCTCGCTGAGCTTCACGCGGCGCTGGCCCCCGGCGGCTGTCTCGTGGTGAAGGACGTCGACAGCCGACCGGCGTACAAGCGCTGGTTCACGCACGCGCTCGACCTCTTGGTGAGCCCGAAGAGCCCGCCGCACTACTGGCCGGCCGAGGCCCTCCAGGCGGCGCTCGAGACCGCGGGGTTCCAGGTGTTCCGGCACGCCATGGTGGATCTCCTGCCGTATCCCCACGTGCTGTACATCTGCCGGAAGCCCGGCGCCTGAGACTCGGAGGGCCGTCGTCTAGGCGGGCGCGGCTGGATCGAAGAGGGGCGGGGCCGAGAGCGCCGTCTCGAGGATCGGCATCGTCACGTTGGCGCCGGTGAGCACGAGCACGACTCGGCGGCCGCGCAGCTCGGCGCGGCGCTTCCAGGCGGCGGCGAGCGCGGCTGCGCCGGCGGGCTCCACCAGGACATGCGCGTGCTCGACCAGCGCGCGGATGGCTCCGAGCAGGTCCGAATCGGGGACGGCGACCGCGTCGTCCACCCACGTCCAGAGGCCCTCGAGGGCGAGACGGGCGGGGATCCGGCACACGAGGCCGTCGGCGACCGTGTCGATCGCGCGCTCGATGGCGCGGCGGGCGTGGAAGCTCTCGACCATGGCGGACGAGCCCGAGGACTGGACGGCCACCACGCGCGCCTCGGGCTGGTGGCCCTTGAGGCCGACCGCGCAGCCCACCGCGAGCGTGCCGCTGCCCATCGGCACGAACAGGACGTCGACGCCCGGGAGGCGCTCGGCGATCTCGAGTCCGACCGTCCCCGCGCCCTCCATGAGGTCGAGGCTCTCGCCGTCGTCCACGAAGAGCCCACCCCGCTCGGCCGCGAAGCGTAGCGCGTCCGCCTTGGCGTAGTCGATATCGGCGCCGCCTTCGTGGATGACGGCTCCGAGGGCCTCGATCATCCGCCGCTTCACCGGGTTCGCGCCGACCGGGAGGAAGATGTGGGCGGTGGTGCCCGTGGCGCGCGCCGCATACGCGACGCCCTGGCCGTGGTTGCCGGTCGACGAGGTCACGGCGTCCACCCGGCCGCCTCCCGCGCGCCCTCGGAGCAGCGCGGTCAGCGCGCCCCGGAGCTTGAACGACGCGATCGGGCTCACCGTCTCGTTCTTCAGCCAGACCTCCGCCGAGAAGGCGCGCGAGAGCAGCTCCGAGCGGACCAGCGGCGTCTCCGGGAGGTGGGCGCGGAGCAGGGCGCGGGCCTGCTCGACGCCGGCGGGGTTGGGGAGTCGAAGCGGCGCGTGTGCCCGCGGGCGCCGCGACTCGCCGGTGGTCTCGCTCATCCCGTCCTCCTGACCTCCGCGCTCCTGCCGAGGAGCCGGAGCGCGTCCGCGCGTAGCTCGGCCCGCTGCACCTTGTCGCCGTGAGGCCCCGGGGTGCGCGGCACGTCCGGCACGACGAACACGTGGTGCGGCACCTTGTAGCTGGCGAGCCGTCCGCGGCAGTGGGCGATGACTTCCGCTTCGGTCGGCGCGGCGCCCGGGCGGGGGATGACGTAGGCGACGGGGACCTCGCCGAGGCGCGGGTCGGGCGCGCCGACCACGAAGGCCTGGCCGACATCGGGATGCGTCACCAGGAAGGCCTCGATCTCCGCGGGCGCCACCATCTGATGGCCGATCCGGAGCGTCTCCTTCAGTCGGCCGAGGAAGAACACGTGGCCGGCCTCGTCCCTGACCGCGAGGTCTCCGGTGTGGAGCCACCCGTCTGGATCGATCGCCGCGCGCGTCTCCTCGGGCTTGTCGTAGTAGCCCGGCGTGACCTGAGGCCCGCGGAGGAGGAGCTCGCCGGCGCTTCCGGGTTGACAGTCCACCCCGCGCTCCGGGTCGACGACGCGGGCCTCGATCCCCTCGGCCGGGCGCACGCCCGCCTGGCGCCGAAGGTCGAGCGGGTCGCCGGGGGCGGGGCACAGCGCGAGCGCGTTGACCTCCGTCATCCCGTACGGCTGGACCGCGCCGGACATGCCCAGGCGTGAGACGACCTCGTCGAAGAGACCGTCCCGGCCGCCCCCGGTCATGGCCACCGCGCCCGTGCGGAGCGAGGAGCGGTCGCGTCGCGGGAGGTCGGCATGGTCGATGACCGCGGTGAGCATCGCGTCGACGGCGTTCCACACGGTGATCCGCTCCGCCTCCATCAGGTGGAGCGCCCCGCCCGCGTCGAAGCCGTCGGTCAGCACGAGTGTCGCGCCGTGACTCCACGTCATGAGCGGCGCCACGAGCCCGCCCCACGTGCCGGAGAACGGCAGGGTGTGGAGCACGCGGTCCCGCTCGGACAGGCCGAGACGCGCGCCGGCGGCGAACGCATGCGGCACCGCGTTGCGGTGGGTGATCATCGCGCCTTTTGGGAACGCGGTCGTGCCCGACGTGTAGAGAAGGGAGAAGACCCGGTCCGGGGTGACGAGCGCCCGGCGGTCGCGGAGCATCGCCTCGATGGCCGGGTCGTCGCCGGAGTCGAGGACGTCCGCGAATCGGTGGGTGCCCGCGTAGACGTCGTCCGCGAGGACAACGACGTGACGGAGCCTCGGAAACGTCTCGAACTCGAGGCGGTCGGGATCGCGCGCGTGGAGGCGGGGCAGGACCTCGTCCAGCCGCTCCAGGTAGTCGACGGGACCGGAGTGATCCTGCAGGAGGAGCACGGTCGCGTTGGACTGGCGGAGGACGTAGTCGAGCTCGTGGGCCCGGTGCCGGGTGTTGAGCGCCACCAGGACCGCGCCGATCCGCGCCGCCGCGTGCTGCACGAGGAGCCACTCCGGGCGGTTCGGCATCCAGAGGGCGACCTTGTCGTCCGGCTCGACGCCGAGGGCCAGGAGCCCGCGGGCGCAGCGCTCCACCTCGCGGCTGACCTCGGTGTAGGAGAGCCGGCGCTCGAGGAAGACCAGCGCCTCGCGCGTGGGGTGGCGGCGGGCGACGTCGTCGAGCATCGCCGCGAGCGTCGCGTCGCGGTACCGGTTCCCCGGCGCGTAACCGGCCATGGGGTAGAATTCTCGCATGGATCCGGCGCTGGACGCCGCCCTGCGTCGGGCCAACTATCTCTACGTCACGACCTACGGCGCCTCCGGAAAATCGGGGACCGTTCCCGTGTGGTGCTGGTACGACGGCAGCGCCGCCTACTTCACCACGCGGCGCGAAAGCCTCAAGGCGCGCCGGATCCGGACCACGGGTCGTGTCAGCGTCCGGGTCGGCACGCGGGACGGACCCGCGTTCGAGGGGCGCGCGGAGCTGGTCGACGGGCGCCCGGACCTCGAGAGCGGGTTGCTCCGCGCGTACCGGCGGAAGTACTGGCTCCTGGTCCCCCTCTGGATGGGCTGGCACATCAAGCGCGGCCTCCGCGGCGGCGCGAGCGTGCTGGTCCGGATCACGCCCGTCTCCGCTCCGGCCGCCTGAAGCGGCGCCGATGGGCCTCGAGACGCTCTTCCGAGGGCTCGTCATCGGCTTCTCCATCGCGGCGCCCGTCGGCCCAATCGCTGTCCTGTGCATCCGCCGGACGCTCGCCCACGGCCGGGCGGCCGGGCTCGCGGTCGGTCTCGGCGCGGCGACGGCGGACGCGGTCTATGGCGCCGTCGCGGGGTTCGGACTGACCGCGGTCTCCACCTTGCTCGTGCGGCAGCAGGGTGTGATGCGCCTCGTGGGCGGCCTGTTCCTCTGCTACCTGGGCGTGCGCACGTTCCTGGCGCACCCGGCCGAGCAGGCGGCCCGCGCGGGCGGGGCCGGCCTCCTCGGCGCGTTCACGGCGACGTTCGGGCTCACGCTGGCGAACCCGATGACGATCCTCTCGTTCGTCGCCGTCTTCGCCGGCCTGGGGATCGCGGGCGCGGGAAGCTGGCGGGAGGCGACCGTCTTCGTCGCCGGCGTGTTCCTCGGCTCCGCCCTTTGGTACCTCTTGCTCAGCGGGACTGTCGGCGCCCTCCGCTCGCGCCTGGACCTGTCCGCGCTTCGGTGGGTGAACCGGCTGGCCGGGGTTGTTCTGGTGGTGTTCGGGGTCACCGCGCTGGCGTGGCGATGAGGTCTGTCGCGAGGCCGTCAGGCGAGGGCCGGTTGACACGGTGACGCGCGCTCCCTACCGTAGATGTGATGAGCGGCGGGCGGTTCGAAGAGCTCTCGCGGGCCCACGAGCGGACCAAGGCGGACCTCGCGCGCGCCACCCACGAGCTCCGCGAGCTGATCGGAATCGGCGTGCGGCTCGCCGCGGAGCGTGACACCGACGCGCTCCTCGACCTGATCCTCACGACCGCCCGCGAGATGACCTGGAGCGACGCCGGCTCGCTCTACCTGGTCGACGTCGACGGGACCGGGACGCGCTGTCTCCGGTCCACGCTCGTCCAGAACGACAGCCTGCCGGTCGCGGTCAAGGAGCACGCGATGCCGATCGGGCCGCAGAGCGTGCCCGGGTACGCGGCCCTGAGCGGCGAGGTCATCCATCTCCCCGACGCGTACGATCCGCCCGCGGGCTCGCCGTTCACCGTGGACCACGCGATCGACCGCGAGACCACCTACCGCACGAAGTCGATGCTCGTCGTGCCCCTGAAGACTCCGAAGGGCGAGGTGCTCGGGGTGCTGCAGCTCATGAACCGGCGACCCGAGCGCGCCCGGCGCTTCGCGTCGCTCGACGACATCGCGCGCGAGGCGGTCCCGTTCTCCGCCCGCTCGCAGGACCTCGCGACGGCCCTCGCGGCCCAGGGGGCGGTGGCCCTCGAGAACAGCCGGCTCTACGCCGAGCTCCGGACGGCCCTGGCCACCGTCGAGGAGTCGCACCAGCGCATCATCCGGACCGAGCGGCTCCGGGCCCTCGGCGAGATGGCGGGCGGCGTGGCGCACGACTTCAACAACGTCCTCGCCGTGGTCGTTGGCCGCGCTCAGCTCCTGCAGCGCCAGATCGACGCGCCCGACCTCTTGCGGCAGCTCAAGATCATCGAGCACGTCGCGCAGGACGGCGCCCAGACCGTGCGACGCATCCAGGAGTTCGCGCGGATGCGGCGGACGCGCCCCTGGCAGCAGGTGGACGTCACCGAGGTCGTCCGCGAGGTCGTCGAGGCGACGCGCCCGCGCTGGAGCGATCACGCTCAGGCCCGTGGGGTCGCGTACGAGATGCACCTCGACCTCGCCCCGATGGCCCCGGTGACGGGAGACCCCGCCGAGCTCCGCGAGACCTTCCTGAACCTCCTCTTCAACGCGCTCGACGCGATGCCGCACGGCGGCTCGCTGACGTTCTCGACGCGGGTCGAGGGCGACCGCGTGGTCTGCGTGGTGGCCGACACCGGCGTCGGCATGAGCGAGACGGTCCGGCAGCGCTGCTTCGAGCCGTTCTTCACGACCAAGGCGGAGCACGGCACGGGGCTCGGGTTGTCCATCGCCTACGGCATCGTGACCCGCCACGGCGGCGAGATCGAGGTCTGGAGCCGGCCCGGAGAGGGCAGCCGCTTCACCGTGCGGCTGCCGGTCGGCACCGAGGCGCCCCCGCCTCCGCCCGAGCTGCCGGCCCCGCGCGCCGGTCGCAGCGCGCGCATCCTCGTCGTGGAGGACGAGGACGCGGTGCGAGACGTCCTGGTCGACGTGCTCGGCGGACAGGGTCACGAGGTCGTGGCGTGTGAGGACGGCACGTCTGCGCTGGCCCAGGTGGGTGGCCGGCCGTTCGACCTCGCGCTCGTGGACCTGTCGATGCCCGGGCTGTCCGGCTGGGACGTGGCCAAGGGCCTCCGGGCCGCCCAGCCTGATGTCCCGATCGCGCTGGTCACCGGCTGGGGGGATCAGATCGACTTCGGCGAGGTGCGCGCCCGCGGGATCGACTACCTCATGGCCAAGCCATTCAACGTGGACGACATGACGAGACTCGTGGCCGGGGTCCTGGCCCACGAGCCGACCGAGAGCCGCTGACCGGCGAGAGGAGCGAGGGATGGGACGGGTACGGATGGCAGGCGTGGCGGCGGGACTGATTTTCGCGTGGACCGGGGTTGCGGCCGCGCAGAACACCGCCTGGATACACGTGAGCGTGGAGACTCGCGGCACGTCGGGCGAGCAGACCAGCACGTTCCGCGCGTTCACGACGTCCGACGAGGCCGGCGCGCAGCGGATCGCGGTGGACCGGATCTGCGTCAAGGGCATCGCCCACCGCGTCGAGGAGAAGTGCGCCGCGAACGCGGACTCGGTCGAGCTGGTCGAGAACACCACCGGCCTGCCGGGCGTCGGCAGCCTCTGCGTCGAGGCCGTGGCGTCGGCCGATTCGAAGGTGGGCCCCCTGTCGGCGACGGCGAAAGCCTGCCCCTGAGCGCCACGGGCCGCCCCCGGCGCGACGCGGCCCGATCGGCTCGCGTCTGACTGCGCGCTCGGCTCGGCCCGTCGCCTGACGTCGCCCGGCTATACTGGCGCGAGGATCCGTGATGGACTTCGCCCTCTCCGAGCCCCAGGCTGAGATCCGCCGCCAGGTCGCCGCGCTCGCGCGGGGATTCGGCTGGGAGTACTGGCGCGAGAAGGACCGGAAGGCGGAGTACCCCATCGAGTTCGTGCGGGCCTTCGCCGACGCCGGCTGGCTCGGGCTCGCCATCCCCGAGGCTTACGGGGGCGCCGGTCTCGGGGTGACCGAGGCCGTGCTGATGCTGGAGGCGATCTGTGCGTCCGGCGCGGGGCTTTCCGGCGCGTCCCCGGTGCACTTCGCGGTGTTCCCGCCCATGCCGATCATCCGGCACGGGACCGAGGAGCTCCGGCGGCGGATCCTGCCGGAGATCGCCGCCGGGCGGCTCAGCCTCGCGTTCGGCGTGACGGAGCCCGACGCCGGCACCGACACGAGTCGAATCCAGACGCTAGCCCGCCGCGACGGGTCCGGCTGGGTGGTCAGCGGCCGGAAGGTCTGGACCTCGAACGCGCGACACTCCGCGAAGATGCTGCTGCTCGCGCGGACCACGCCGCTCGACGCGGCGGGCCCGCGGACGCTCGACGGCCTGACGCTCTTCGTCGCGGACATGGATCCGCGCGCGGTGGAGATCCGGGAGATCGAGAAGCTCGGCCGGGCGGCGGTGGACTCGAACGAGGTCATCATCGACGGCCTCCGGATCCGGGACGAGGACGTCGTGGGCCAGGTGGGCCGGGGCTTCTACCACCTGCTCGACTCGCTGAACCCCGAGCGAGCCCTCGTCGCCGGAGAGGCGATCGGGATCGGACGGGTGGCGCTCGAGCGCGCGGCGGCGTACGCGCGCGAGCGGATCGTGTTCGGCCGCCCCATCGGCCAGAACCAGGCGGTCGCGCACCCGCTGGCGCACGCGTGGGCGAAGCTGGAGGGGGCGTGGCAGCTCACCCTCCGGGCCGCGTGGCTCTTCGACCGGGGCGAAGCCTGCGGGGCCGAGGCAAACGCGGCCAAGATCCTCGCGGCGGAGGCGGGCTTCGAGGCGGCGGACGCGGCGCTCCAGACGTTCGGCGGATTCGGCTACGCCAAGGAGTTCGACGTCGAGCGGCTCTGGCGAGAGGTGCGGCTCTACAAGATCGCCCCGGTCTCGCAGCAGATGGCGCTCAACTACCTCGCCGAGCGCGTGCTCGGTCTCCCCAAGTCCTACTGACCGGTGCGCGCCCCGGACGCGGGCCAGGGAGCGACCCGGCGGGTGAGCCGCGACTGATGACGGCGGCCCGCGCGGCCGTCTCATAGCCATGGGGCGCCTCGGGACCTGGATCCCTCGCCGCAGCCCCGCGGTCGCGTTCGCCGCCGGCGCCCTCCTGACGCTCGCGGCGGCGGCCGTCGTCGCGTACCTGATCCTCGCCGACCAGCGACGCTCGGCGCAGGTGCTCAGCGCCGCGCTCACCCGGGCTCTCCACCGCGGGGTCGAGATCGAGCGCGTCACCGATCTCGGTCCCGCGCGCGTCGTGCTGCACGGCCTCCGCCTGTCCACGAAGGCCGGCTGGCCGGCGGACGTCAAGGTGGAGTCGGTGGAAGCCGCGGGACCGCTCGTCAGCGCGGCCACCGGCGCGGCCGCGCCCGTGCGGGTCGTGGTGAACCGCCCGACGGTCACGACCGGGGGGGGAGCGGGCGGGGCCGTGGACGTCGAGGGGCTTCGCCAGACCCTGGCGAGCTTCCTGGGGAGCGCGGCGATTCTCGACCTCGCGCTGCTCGACGGCGTGATCCACGCGACCGGGCCGGGCGGGGGGGATGTGGCCTTCGACGCGACGCTTCACAAGGGAAGCGGCGAGGTCCGCGGCGATCTCGTGCTGCGGAGCCCGGTGGGCTCTCGCTTCGCGCTGGGGCTCGGCGCGCGGGCCGAGGGCGACACCGTGCGCCTGGAGCTGGCCGGGCAGGGCGCGCCCGAGGCCCTGTCGCCCTGGCTGCCCGCGTCCCTCACGCAGACGGCCCAGGCCGGGCCCGTCGACCTGCGCGCTCAGCTCGGCCTGTCGCCGGGTGATCGGGCGGCCGGGCACGTGAGCGCGCGTCTGGGCGCCCTGGCCACGCTCGAAGGCGCCGTCTCATTCCAGGACCGGACCCTCCGTCTCACCGATCTCCGCGCCACCACCGATCTGGCGCTCGCGGCGCCCGTGGCCGGTCTTCAGGGCGCGGTGAAGGGCCGCGCCGAGATCGCGGACGGCACGGTCAGCTGGATGCCGGAGCGGGGCGGCTGGCCGGAGGCGCAGGTCACGCTGCACGTCCTCGATACCGTGCTCCCGGCCTCGGCGGCCGGGGTCGACGTGCGCACGAAGGGCGTCGAGGCGCGACTCACGCTCGAGCCCCACGACAAGGGCCTGAGCGCCCGCGGCGACCTTCGCGGCGACCGGGTCGAGGTGGCGGGGCTCGCGCTCGCGCCGGTGGCGAGTCCGCTCCGGCTCGAGGTCGATCCGAACGGGACGGTGTCGCGGGTCGAGCTGGCCGGGCTGACGGCCGAGGTGCTCGGCTCGCCGGTCAAGGGCACCCTCGCCTACGACTTCGTCCGCGGCCGCGCGGATGCCCGGGTCGAGATGGGCAAGGCGCGCCTCGATGCGCTGGCCCGGGACCTCGGCGCGGACTGGCTCGGGCCCTCGGACGAGCTTCACGCCGGAAGCGTCCGCGTGGCGGTGATCGGGCTGGACCCGCGGGGCTGGAGCGAGGGGAGCGTCAACGCAGAGGTCGGCGCCCTGGCCTTCCGGCAGTCCGCCGGCGAGATCGGAATCGATCGCGCGGAGCTCCGCGGGACGGTCCGGGGCGGCGTCGCGACCGTCGGACTCGAAGCGTCGCAGGTGCGCGGGGGCCTGCCCTTCTTCCAGGGACTGCTCTCGCAGGTCCAGGGATCCGCCGACGTCGTGCGGGACGGCGGCGGGACGGGCGTTGTGCGGGCGGCCTTGGTCGCGCGCGACGCGGAGGGGCATGACATGTTCCAGGCCGACCTGGGGCGGCCGACTCCCGGCCTGACCGGGCCCGTGCGGCTGACGCTCCAGGCGCCCGCACTCGAGCGGCTGGCGCCACTCTGGCCGTCGGTTCCTCGCCAGGTGGTTGGCTCGGCGTCGGCTCAGCTCGAGTCCCCGGACCTCGGATTCAGCACCTACGCGGGACACGTGACCCTCCGGGTCGACTCGGCCGAGCTCCTGGACGGGAAGCTGAGCGCGCGGGACATCTCCGCCGACGTGCCGCTCGCCCGGGGTGGATCGCCCCCAACGGGCGGGCAGCTCCGGGCTGGCGAGCTGATCGGATTTGGCGTCGTTCTCTACGACCTCACCGGCCGGGCGGCCGCCCAGGACGGTCGCCTCGCGATCACCGATCTCCGCTACGGTCTCTACTCGGGGCAGGGCGAGGGCACGGTCACGCTCGAGTTCGGCGAGGACGGCCCCGTCGTGGTGGCTCACCTCAGCGGGGAAGGCGTGCGCATCGAGGAGTTCATGGCTGCCTACGGGATTCACGGTGGCACGATGACGGGACTCCTGCGGTACGATTTGAAGATGAAGGTCGGAGACCGCCTCGCCGCCGAGGGGCAATTCCTGGTTCCGAAGGGGGGGACCGTGACGATCGAGCTCCTGGATCGCCTCCTGAAGTATGCCGACGCCGATCCGACCGGCGTGGTGAAGCAGGCCCTGGGGAACCTCCGGGCCTTCGACTACAAGAGTGCCGAGGCCTCGGTGCGCACGGCGTCGGATGGTCTGCGGGTGAGCCTCAGTCTCCAGGGCCGAGAGCGCTTCGGGATCTTTCCCCCGCGGGTGAAGGAGATCAACGTGCACGACATGCCGATCGGATTCCTGGCGCGGCAGTTCCCCGGTCTATGAACCGCGATCGGCGAGGAGGCGCTCGATCGATGCCCTGGAAGCCGGGCCCCCGTGCCGTCGCGCTGGCGGCGCTGATGGCCGCCGCGACGGCCTGCGTCCCCGTCACGGTGAACATCTCGTTCCCGCAGGAGAAGCTCGACAACGCCGCGAATCAGATCGAGGACATCACCGCCCAGACCGCGACGCCGTCGGCGCCAGCTGCCACCACGCCGGCCAGGCCGGCACCGCCGGCTACCTCCCAGGGCCGGACCGTGGAGGTGACGCCCCGGATCGACACGCGATCGCCGGAGGTCGTGAAGGCGACGGAAGCTCGCCGCCAGCGGCGTTCCGCGCTCCGGGACTGGAAGACACGAAGCTGTCTCGGTGAGACGAACCAGGGCCTGCTGGAGGCCAGGACCGGCGAGGGGTGCACGCCCGAGGCCCTCGAGGTGATGCGCGCGGAGAACGCGGATCGCCTGGTCATCTACCAGGCCTTCATGAAGGACAACAGCATCCCGGAGAGCGACACGCCCCGGGTCCGGAGCGCCTTCGCCAAGGCGCGGCAGGATCGGTCGCGCCCTGGCGACTGGATTCAGCTCGAGGATGGCAAATGGGTGAAGCGGCAGTGATCGCGCCGTCAGCCCGCCCCGTCGGGGAGCGGGCTCGATGAGGACTCCGCAGTCCGGCCGTCACGCCGGAGTGGCGGTGGCGCTCGTGCTGGCCCTGGTCGTCGCCTGCGTGCCGGTGACCGTGAACATCAACTTCCCCCAGGAGAAGCTCGACGACGCGGCGAGCGAGATCGTCAACATGAGTCGCCAGCCCGGGGGCGCGACGCCGGCGCCCGGGCCAGCTCCCAGCCCCCCGCCCAAGCCGGGCTCGAGCCTCGAGCGCTGGCTCGCGCCGCTCGGGCCGCGCGAGGCCGCCGCCGAAGAGGCGCCGGTTCGGGTTGCCCAGACGCCCAGGACGGACACCGAAGAGCTTCGCCGACTCACCGAATCGCAGAATCGTCGCCTCGGGGCGCTTCAGCAGTGGATGGCCCGCGGCTGCATCGGCGAGAACAATCAGGGATTCGTCGAGCCCCGCCCCGGCCAGGGCTGTGGCGGCGACGTCGCCCGTCTCATCGGCGAGGAGAACGGGGACCGGCAGGCCATCATCGACACCTTCATGCGCCAGAACCGCGTGGCCCCGACGGAAGTGGGCCGCGTGAAGGCGTCGTTCGCCAAGGCCTATCGCGATCGCGCCGCCGCCGGGCAGTGGATCCAGACCGAGCGCGGAGACTGGGTCAAGAAGTAGCGCCCGCGTCCAGCGCGCGTGCCGCGTCACACGTGCGAGACGGGCTCCCCGCGGTCCTCGCGCGCGCGTCCGAGATAGCTCTCGAGCGCCTGGCGGGCCAGATCGCGCGCGCCGAGCCCGAACGCGAGCGATAGCGCGAGCACCGCGCCGCCGAACGCGATCCCGAAGACGAGCAGCACCATCTCCCGCGCCACCCCGAGCTCGGTCAGGGCGACGGCGGCGGTGACGCTGAGCACGAGCCAGCGGCTCACGGCCGCCAGCAGCGACGGCCCCGGCACCTGCGCGTTCACCGCGGTGATCAGGACCGCCTGGGCCAGGAACTGCGCGAGCACCCACCCGCTGATGACGACGAGCGCCGCCACGATGACGTGCGGGAGGAACGCGAGGAGCGCGGCGGCGAGGCCGGTGGTTCCCGGCATCTCCAGGGCCTCGACGGCGGTGAGGAGCCCCACGAAGAGGATCGCCCAGTAGGCCAGACGGGCGAGCAGGTCGGTCGGCGACAGCCGGTGCCCGCCGCGTCCCAGGACGCTTCCCAGCCCCCATCGAGCGCAGCGCACGTCGAGGTTCGCCGCGCCCAGCACCCGGACGACGACCCGGCGCACCAGGGCCGCGACGGCCCACGCGAGGAGGATCAGGGTCAGGGCGGCCAGAAGGCGCGGGGTCACGAAGAGGATCCGACGCGCGACGTCCCGCATCGCGTCGAGAACGATGTCGCTCCATTCCTGCTGCATCGCTTACCTCCATCGAGCCGAGAGGGCGGCTTTCTCGGCTTCGAAGGCCAAACCCACCCGCTCGACGACGCCGATCGTCGCGGACGGGGAGCTGGCCTGGGTTTCGAGGACGAACGCCGCGACCCGCCCGAGGTAGAGCGGGGTGAGCGCTCGCAGGAGATGGTCCCGCGGAAGGCGCCGCTCGTGATGGGCGAGGGCGAACTCGCCGACCACGCGCGCCCACAGGAGCGGCGCGAAGCGAAAGTCCTCGGGCCCGAGGAGCCCGAGCGCATAGAGGTGCCCCAGCGTCTCGTCGGACAGGGCCTGCTCCCAGACCGGGAGGAGATCCTTGAGGCCGAGGTGAAACGCGCGCACCATCCGGTCTGGCCGGAGATCGCCGGGCGGCGACGTGACGGGGCCCGCCTCGCCCCGTGCGGGGAGCGGGGTGCTGCCGCGCACGTCCTGCCAGTCGCTGACCAGGCGCTCCATCAGCCGGAACAGCGGGCCGACGGCGGCCGCCAGCGTGTAGGCGACGTCGGCGGGCGAGGCCCCGGGGTCGAGCTGCTTCCGCCCGAGATGCACCTCGACGAGCGTGTGCCGGCCCGCGAGAGCGTGCGCCAGGAGCTTCGCCTCGGCGCCCTGGCCCGTCGGCTCCTCGTCCCAGTCCTCCGTCGGAGGCAAGACGTCCAGAAGCGCCCCCGAGACGGCCGCGCATCCGCCGAGCACCTCGTGGAGACGACGGCCGAAGAGCGCTCTCACCAGCGGTGAGAGCAGATTCGTCGTCAGCGTGCCCTCGGTCAGCGCGCGGCTGTAGATCGGCGAGACGTAGTCGGCGTCGCCGTCGAGCGCGGGGCCGAGCAGGGGCGCGACCCATCCGGCGTCGAGACTGACCAGTCCCGCGTCGACCAGCCCCGCAGCCCGCGCGCCGGCGTGACGCGCGGCGGCCAGCGCGACCGCCACCGCCCGACCTCGACCCGGGCGCCCGGCCACGCGGGCGCTGGCGAACGGCACCGGCGAGTCTTGCGACACGCGCTGGGCGGCGGCCTCGACGGTCCCGTCCTGCGACCCGCCGTCGACGAAGAGGACCGCGACCTTCCGTCCCGCGAACGCCTGGCCGAGGCCGGCCACGACCGTGTCGACGACGGCCGGCGCCGTCCGGGCCTGGTTCAGGGCCGTCACCGCGACCAGCGCGTCGACCGGCCCCAGGGCCTCGACGGCCGCGATACCGTCGGGCGGGAGCAGGGTCTCGAGGGCGAGCCCGTCGCTCACGCCGGCTCCGCTAGGCGGTCATCTGGGCGAGGAGCGCCAGGTAATCGCCGAGATGGCGAGGGAGGAGGAAGTTGCGACGCACGTACTCGCGCGCGGCCCCGCCGAGCCGAGCGGCGAGATCGGGGCTTTGCAGGATCTGGCGGATCCGGAACGCCGCGCCCTCGACGGAGCCGACGGTGTAGCCGGTGACCTCGGAGAGGACCTGGGTCGGGATGCCGCCCGAGACGCTCCCGACGACGGGTTTGCCCTTCCACATCGCCTCGGCGACCGCGAGACCGAATCCCTCCTGCTTCGGCAGGTGCAGGACCACCGTTGCGGCCCGCTGGAGCGCGTTGATCTCGCGGGCGGCGTCGGGCGGAATCACCAAGAGGTGGACGTCCGGATCCTGGCCGGCGGCTTCCCGGAGCTCGGCCAGGACGCCGCTGCCCTCCGGGTTGTCGGTCGCGCCCCAGCCCGCCATCACCAGGCGGCACGGCACGTACTTCCGCACCAGCCGGAAGGCGGTGAGGGCCGCCATCGGGTCCGTTGCGCGCGAGTAGGGCGCGACTTGGAGGAGCAGAGGCTTGTCTCGCGCGATGCCGAACCGAGCCAGGACCTCGCGCACCTCGCTCCGCCCGAGCTCGCGGTTCTTCTCGCCGAGGGGATCGATCGACGGGTGGACGACGAGCATCGGCACGCGGACTCGCTGGGCGAACTTGGGCAGGGAGTAGACGACGCCGTCGTAGCGCTCGAGGTCTCGACGGGCGAGGTGCCACGCGCGCCGCCACGCACGCGACAGATCGGCGTGGCAGCGCCAGACCCAGCGGCCTCGCTCCGGCCGGTGGCGAATCAGGGACAGCGCCGGCAGGTCATGGACCATGACCAGGTCCGCGTCGAGCCGCAGCGCCGCGGCGTTCGTCGCGGCGGCGTCTTCGTAGGACGCCAGCATGGTCTCGGTGATGGCCACCCGCTGGCCGTCGAGCGCCGTCTCGAGCGACCGGGTGGCGTCGTAGAAGACCGGGTCCCCGACGATGACCTCCCACGCGGTGTCGACGCCGAGGTCCTGGAAGAGCGGCACGAGGCGGGCGAGCATCTCCGACGACCCGCTGCCGTAGCGGCTCGCGTTGACGTGGACGAAGCGCCGACCCTGCAGGCGCTCGGCCAGCTTCAGCAGGAGGTCGATCGCTCCCCGCGGCGCGACCTCCCGGTAGTCCTCGAGCCGGGGGCCGGTCATCGAGTCGCGCCTGCCGCAAGCGCCTCGTCGAGCAGCGCGATGAGGCGAGTCCGCGCCTGCTCGAGGCTGTCGGCGTAGGGGTTCACGGTCTGCACGCGGCCGGCGAGGTCGGACAGCCCGAGCGCGCCTTCCAGCCACGCCGCGAAGTCGTTGCGGCCCCGGCCGAGCCGGAGCCGGGCCTCGACGAGGTGGAAGTAGAGCGCGCTCTGGTCGACGTCGAGCAGGGCATCCCGGAGCTCCTGGAGCGTCCGCACCTCGATGCCCGTCGGGATCTCGACGATTCGCGACTGGATGAACTCGAAGGGCTCGCCCGACACGATCATGGGGATGAGGCCGAGGCGCCGGAGGTGCTCGTCCACCACCGAGACGAGCTCTTCCCGGAGCGCCTGGAGCGTGGAGAAGTCGGCAGGGTCGACCATTGCCAGGCGCTCGCCGAGGATGCGGTCGCGGACCTGCGCGTCCACCCATGTCGCGAAGTCGTTCGGATACGGGCCGGCGACGAGCCGATGGCGCAGGAGAAAGCCGTGCGTGTGGTAGTAGATGGAGTCCAGCGGCACCTCGTCGAGGAGCTGCGCGAGCTGCCGCTCGTTCTCGGCGCGCACGCCGACGAACTCCTTGAGCTCCATGCAGGCCACGAAGGCGAACGGCCCCTCGTGGGTGATCACCCGGGCGCCCTCTCGCGTCATACCGAGTCCCGCTCGATGCCGTAGGTATCCGCCGGCCGCCCCGGTCGATCGAGACGAAGCCAGTAGAAGCCGTGCGGCGCCATCGTGAGCGGATACGGCCGATCCCCGATCGCGGGAAAGCGCGATCCTCCGAGCATCTCCACGGGCGCGGCGCCGCGGAACTCCGCGAGGTCCAGCTCCACCGACTCCGCCGACGGCGCGAAGTTGTGGACGAGCAACACCGTCTCGCCCCGGTACTCCCGGAGGTGCGCGAGAACGCGGGTGTTGGGCGGCGCGAGGAACCGGACGGTTCCCCGCCCGAAGACCTTCGTCCGCTTGCGGGCGGCGACCAGCCGGCGGGTCCATCCGAGCAGGGAGGTATCGGTGCGGCGCTGGGCCTCGACGTTGACCGCGTGGTACCCGTACACGGGATCGACGATGACCGGGCTGTACAGGCGCTCGGCGTCAGCGCGCGAAAAGCCGGCGTTGCGGTCCGCCGACCACTGCATGGGGGTGCGGACCCCGTTCCGATCGCCGAGGTGCACGTTGTCGCCCATGCCGATCTCGTCCCCGTAGTAGATGATCGGCGTGCCCGGCAAGGTGAAGAGCAGGCTGTTCAAGAGGTGGATCCGGGCCCGGTCGTTCTCCAGCAGGGGAGCGAGGCGCCGGCGGATGCCCACGTTGAGCTTGGTTCCGGGGTCCTGCGCGTACGCGTAGTACATGACGTCGCGCTCGGACGACGTGACCATCTCGAGCGTCAGCTCGTCGTGGTTGCGGAGGAACAGGCACCACTGGCAGCCGTCCGGAATGGACGGCGTGTGCTTGTACATGTCGGTGATGGGCCGACGGTCCCCGCTGAACACCGCCATGTACATCCGCGGCATGAGCGGGAAGTGGAACGCCATGTGGAACTCGTCCCCGTCCCCGAAGTAGGGGCGCACGTCCCGCGGCCACTGATTCGCCTCGGCGAGGAGAATGCGCCCCCGGTACTGGGCGTCGAGGCTCGCTCGGAGGCGCTTCAGGAACTGGTGGGTCTCCGGGAGGTTCTCGCAGCTGGTGCCCTCGCGCTCGAAGAGGTACGGGACCGCGTCGCACCGGAAGCCGTCGAGGCCCTTGTCGAGCCAGAATCGCATCGCGTCCAGCATGGCGGCCTGCACGGCCGGGTTGTCGTAGTTCAGGTCCGGCTGATGGCTGAAGAAGCGGTGCCAGTAGTAGGCCTTGGCATCCGGGTCCCACGTCCAGTTGGACTTCTCGGTGTCGACGAAGATGATGCGGGCGTCCTGGTACCGGCGATCGGTGTCGCTCCAGACGTAATAGTCGCGGTAGGGGGACGACGGGCCGGATCGCGCGGACTGGAACCAGGGATGGCGGTCGGAGGTGTGGTTCACGACCAGGTCGGCGATGACGTGGAGGCCTCGCCGGTGCGCCTCGGTGATGAAGACCTCGAAGTCCGCCATCTTGCCGTAATTGGGGGAGACATCCCGGTAGTCGGCGATGTCGTAGCCGTCGTCGCGGAGGGGCGATGGGTAGAACGGCAGGAGCCACAGGCAATCGACGCCCAGGTCCTGGATGTAGTCGAGGCGGTCGGTCAGCCCCGGGAAGTCACCGATGCCGTCGTCGTTCGAGTCCTGGAAGGCCTTGACGTGGACCTCGTAGAAGACGGCGTCCTTGTACCAGAGGTCATCCACGGCCGACCCTCACGTCGCCATGCCGGTTCTCGCCACCGGGCAGCCGAGGGCGGGCGTTGCCCGGCCGGATGAGACCCGCATCGCTCCGCGGCGGCCGACATGCCATGGCGTCTTCGTCTCCTTCCACCCGGCGACGAAGGCAGGAAGCCCCCCGCTCGCGCCGGCGTCACTTCCAGGATAGCGCGTCCCTGGGGCGGAGGTCGCGCGGCCGGGCGGTGATGTCGCTGATCCGGTACGGGCTCGGGCCTCCCCGTGCCGCGGCAGCGCGATCGGGAGTGGCCGCGACCGGCTGCTTCAGCCAGCCGCGGGCGCAGGGGGCGCCGGAAGGCGAGCGTCGCCCGGCACGACTGGTACCCGCACCCCGAGGGCGAAGAGCAGGACGGCGCTCGGCCAGAGCTGAATGAGCAGCCGTGGTAGGGAGGTCGGGATCTGCCACGCAAGGTCCTCGGAGGACGCGGTCACGTAGACGAGGAAAACTCCGGATACCGCGAAGCCGAGCGCCAGCGCGGTGCGTCCCGCGCTGGCCCGATCCTCTCGCTGGATGCCGAGCCGCCACGCCAGCGCGCACAGGGCGAGGAGGAAGAGCACGCTGATCGACCAGCCGCCGAGCTCGGCGCCGAAGTGAAGGAATCCCGCGCCGATGGTCCGGTACCGCGCGGGATCCATGACGCGCGTCGGGAGCGTGCTTTGGGTGAGGCGCCTCAGCGTCCAGCCGAGCGGCGCCACGGCGCGATGATGGGTGAGGACGGCGAGCAGGGGGGACGCGCCGACGCCAAGAGTCGCCACCTCGACCACCGTGGCCCAGAGCCCGCGCCGAGCGACCGTCACGAGGCCATGGGCCCCGACCACGCACAGCAGATAGAGGATGCCCTCGTTCTTGCTCCAGGTCCCCAGGCCGAGCGCCAGTCCCGCCAGGAGCAATGCGCCCCGGCGGGGAATCCACCCCGGATGATCTGCAGTCGCCAGGAGCGCAAGAGCGGCCAGCATGAAGAACCCGACCGGCACATCGGCGCACTGTGATGTCCCGAAGCTGATCAGGTACGGACTTCCCAGGAGCAGGATGGCGGCCACGAACCCGAGACGCCGCCCTCGCTGGAGGGAGACGACGGAGCTCGTGAGGACCACGGTAGCGGCGGTGTAGATGGCGGCGATGGCCGCCGGCGCCAGTGGCGTCTCTTGCTTGAGGTAGATCCATGCTCGCGCGACGGCGCCGGGGACCAGGAGCGGGTAATCGGGCGCAGGCGTCGGGTACACGAGTCCCGCCCGCCAGGTGTCCCCCCCACGAGTCATGAAGCGCGCCTTCATGTTCCAGATGACCCACCCGTCCCAGTCCCCGTGGGGGAATGCGATGGTCCGGACCGTCGTGATCGTCACCGCCAACAATGCGCTCAGCAGGATGCTGGCTCCCAGGATCCAGTCGATCCACTCCCAGCGGGCGGCGGGGGCGCGGTCGGCTGCCGGCGCGCGGGCCGGCCGTCGTGACCACATCCACAGCGCCACCACCAGCAACGCGAGGTCGGCGAGCAGCACCGCGAGCCGGGAGGGGCGCCAGACGTCGATGGCGACGGCGAAGGCCGTGGAGCAGAGACCAAGACCGAGCCCTGCGGCCAGGGCGCCGCGCATCGCGCTGGCCGCTCTCGCGGGGCCGGGACCGGGCCAGGCCGCGGATACGACCAGCCAGCCCACCAGCCACGCGACCAGCAGGATGACGACGAGCCCGACGATCACTCCGGCCCTCGCCGCAGGAGGAGGAGGCCCTTGCCAAAGTCCCGCACGACGACCAGGCCGTGCTGACGCGCCAGCGCCGGGCCGACCCGCGGGTCGAAGAAGTTTCCGACGACGATGTCGCGATCCGGAGAGAGCTTGAGCGTCAGTGGAGCGAGCGTGTACTGGGCGAGGTAGTATTGCTCGTTGACCTCCATCCGATCGGAGAGGTAGCCCACCTCGCCCCGCTTCGGCAGGAGCGGTCGGATGCCGTCGAAGCGCCGCTCGTACTGGCTCACGCCGTACGCCTCGCCCGTGTAGTACCGCATGACGAGCATCTCCCGGAGCACGCGCCAGTCCGAGATGGGTGCCAGGACCACGATCGCCATGAGTGCGACGAGCGCGAGACTCGCCCGGAGCTTTCCGGGCGTGCCATCCTGCAAGCGGTCAGCGCCGTTGCTTCGCACCGGGTAGGAGCCTACCACCAGCCGCGACGGAGCCGCAGCCATCGCGCCCGGGAAGAGTATCGAGATCGCCCACCGGTTCCACGCGGATGTCGGGGGGGCGCTGGCCACTCCACCGTCGTGGCCTCGCCGCGGCGGCGGCGCGAAAAGAGCGACCTCCGGTGTGACGGTCGCTTCCTCCAAGTGGCTACCAGACGGTGTAGCCTCCGTCGATGACGAGGACCGATCCCGTCATGTAGCGCGACGCATCGCTCGCGAGGTAAACCGCGAGGGGTCCGACGTCCTCGGGGCGGCCGAACTCGCCCATCGGGATCTGGGCCTTGGCCGTCTCCATGACGGCGGGATTGAGCCGGCCCCAGCGCACGTTCGGCTCCGTGAGGAAGACGCCGGGCGCGATCGCGTTGACCGTGACGCGATGGGGCGCCCAGTCAGCGGCGACCGCTCGCGTGAACTGGATCACCGCCGCCTTGCTCGTCTCGTAGCTGCGTCCGCCGATGCCCCGGGCCGCGACCAGCCCGGCCACCGAGGCCACGTTGACGATCCGGCCGCCCTGGCCGCGCCGAACCATGGCCCCGCCGATCAGCTTCGTGCAGATGAACGTGCTGGTGAGGTTCAGATCGACGATCTCCTGCCACTGGTCGAGCGCGAGGCTCTCGGTCGGGACGTCGATCCGGCGCCCGCCGACGTTGTTGATCAGGATGTGGATCGGCCCGTGCTGCTCGAGGGCGGTGCGGCACGCGCGCTCTGCCTCGAGGGGCTGGCTCACGTCGGCCTGGATGAGCACCGCGGAGCGGCCGCGGCGCTGGACGTCCGCACTGGTCGCCTCCAGGGCCGGGCGGTCGCGGCCGACGAGAATGAGGTCCGCGCCTGCCTCGGCGATCGCCAGCGCCATCTCGCGGCCGAGACCGCGGCTGGCTCCGGTCACGAAGCAGCGCTTGCCGTTGAGGCGGAAGCGATCGAGGACCGCCATCGACCGCTCGCGACCTACTGCGGGCGCGCCATGACGCCGTTGAGCGCGAGCCGGCCGCCGTCAGCATAGATGGTCGTCCCGGTCACGTAGGATGCCTCGTCGGAAGCCAGGAAGACGGCGACGCTCGCGATCTCGTCCGACTCGGCGATGCGCCCCAGCGGGGTCCGCATGAGGAACCGGTCGATCATTCCGGGCATGCTGAAGAAGTTGGCGTTGATCGGCGTGTTCACGGTGCCGGGCCCGATTCCGTTGACGCGGATCCCGTGCGGCGCCAGCGACACGGCCATTCCCTTGGTCAGCATCCCGATGCCGCCCTTCGACGCGGCGTAGTGGACGAGCACCGGATGGGCGACCACCGCGTTGACGGAGCTCATGTTGATGATGGTGCCGCGGGTGCCGGTCTGCACCATGTGGCGCGCGGCGGTCTGGCCGCACAGGAACGTCCCCTTGAGGTTGACCCGGATCACCCGGTCGAACTCCTCCTCGGTCAGGTCGAGGAAGGGGATCTCGGCCTGGACAGCGGCGTTGGACACCATGCAGTCGAGCCGGCCAAAGCGCTCGACGGCGCGCGCGACCATGCGGCGCACCTCCGCGGCGTCCCCGACGTCGGTCGGGATGGCGAGCGCCGAGGGGCCCAGCCGCCCGGCCTCCGTCGTCACCTCCGCCGCGAGGCGGTCGGCGAGTGCGACGTGGGCGCCCTCCTTGACGAATCGCTGGGCGATGGCGAGCCCGATTCCCCGCGCCGCGCCGGTGACGATCGCGACCTTGCCCTGGAGCCGCATCAGCGGCCCTCCACGAACGCCACCGCCTCGATCTCGACCAGATAGTCGGGGTGGGCGAGGGCCGGCGTGGTGATCAGCGTGGAGGCCGGGAGCTTCGGCCCGAAGAACTCCTCGCGGACCGGGACCAGGTCCTGCCGGTAGCGTACGTCGGTGAGGTAGAAGGTGAGCTTCACCACGTCGCTCAGCTTCCCACCGCCGGCCTCGACCATCGCCTTCAGGTTCTTCAGCACCTGGCGGGCCTGGGCCACGAAGTCGCCGCGGCCGACGATGTGGCCCTTGGCGTCCTGCGAGATCTGGCCGGAGATGTAGAGGAAGGTGCCCGGTCCGGTGACCTTGACGCCCTGGCTGTAGGAGGGGGAATCGAAGACGGTCTTCGCGCAGTATCGTTGCTTGGGCATGGGAACCTCCGGGTGAGGGTGGCGGCGCAACCGGTGCGCGCCGATTCTCGGGCAGAATGGCCCGGAGGGCAAGTTCGACCCCGCGGAAGACCGCGGGCCTCACCGCGTTCGGCCGGCGCGCCTCCCGGGTGAAATCCTCGGCGCAGCCCGCCTGGTGGACGCTCCTCACGGTTGACCTCCACGATGAGGAGCCGTCCTGAATCCTTGACCACTCCCGATGCGTGTGTTACCACACGGCCTGACCATGGACTTCGCGTTCTCGCCGGGCGAGGAGACGTTCCGCGCCGAGCTTCGCGAGTGGCTCGACCGCGAGCTGCCGGCGCACCGCGCGGACTGGCCGGCCACCGACGACGAGTTCACGCTCCACCCCGACCGGTCGTTCGACGCGTGCCTCGCGTGGCACCGGCGACTCCACCACGGCGGATGGATCGGCATCGCCTGGCCTAGGGCGTACGGCGGGCGCGGGGCCGGCCTGGTCGAGCAGATGATCTTCCAGGAGGAGATGGTGCGCGCCGGGGCGCCGCCGGGGGTCAACACGATCGGCCTCATGCTGGCGGGTCCCGGGATCATGGAGTGGGGGACCGAGGCGCAGCGACGCCGCTTCCTCCCGCCGATCCTCGCCGCCGAGGAGATCTGGTGTCAGGGCTTCTCGGAGCCGGGCGCGGGGTCCGACCTCGCGGCGCTCCGCACCCGCGCGGTGCTCGAGGGTGACACGTTCCGGGTCTCGGGCCAGAAGGTGTGGACGTCCAACGCCCACCGGAGCCAGTGGTGCATCCTGCTCGTCCGCACCGAGCCGGCGGCCCCGAAGCACGAGGGGATCTCGTGTCTCCTGGTGGACATGCGGAGCCCGGGCATCACGGTCAGGCCGCTCGTGCAGCTCACCGGCGACGCCGAGTTCAACGAGGTCTTCTTCGACGACGTCCGGGTGCCGCGCGACCACCTCCTCGGGCCGCTCCACGGCGGCTGGAAGGTTGCGATGACCGTTCTCATGTTCGAGCGGACGGGTCTCGGCAACCAGACCAACCTCCACCACTTCACGCGCTGCCTGCTCGACCTCGCCCGGAGGACGCCGCACGGCGACGGGCCGGCGTCGAAGGATCCGGTCACCCGGCAGGCCCTGGCCCAGTGCTGGATCGAGACCGAGGTGCTCCGGCTGACGAGCCTCCGGTCCGTGACGCGACGGCTTCGCGGAGAGCCGCCCGGACCGGAGAGCTCGGTGCTGAAGCTCGCCTTCAGCGAGGCCTACGTGAGGATGGCGGACACGGCGAGCGCGCTCCTCGGCCTTCCGGGGCAACTGTGGCGGGGGACGCCGCGGGCGCCGGACGGGGGCCGGTGGGCCTTCCAGACCGTGTTCGCGCGGCGATTTGCGATCGCGGGCGGGACGTCCGAGGTCCAGCGCAACATCGTCGGCGACCGCGTTCTGGGGCTCCCCCGGTCGTGACCGACCGCCTTCTGGAGGCCGCTCTCGACGCGGCCCGCACCGCCGGCGCGATCGCGCTCCGCTATTTCCGGCGCGACGTGCGGGTCATGCAGAAGGCCGATCATACCCCGGTGACCCAGGCGGACCAGGAGGCGGAGACCGCCATCGCGGAGCGGCTGCGGGCGGCCTTCCCGGACATCGGCTTCCTGGGCGAGGAGTTCGGCGCGCAGGGCGGTCAATCGCGGCGCTGGATCGTCGATCCCATTGACGGCACGAAGAACTTCGTCCGGGGGATTCCGTACTGGGCGACGCTGCTCGCGCTGGAGGAAGACGGCGAGATCACACTGGGCGTCGTCCACTCGCCGGCGACGGGCGAGCTCTACTGGGCCCGCCGCGGGCAGGGGGCATGGCTGGACGGCGCCCCGCTGCGCGTCTCGCCCGTCGAGCGGCTACGGGATGCGATGGTGACGCACTCGAGCCTCAATCTCCTGCGCGCGCTCGACGGCGGCCGTCTCTGGGATGGCTTCGTCCGCCTCGTCGACCGAACCGACCGACAGCGAGGCTTCGGCGACTACTTCGGCTACACGTTCGTCCTGCGTGGCCAGGCGGAGATCATGCTGGAGGCCGACGTGAAGCCGTGGGACATCGCGCCCTTCAAGATCCTGTTCGAGGAGGCCGGGGGCCGGTTCACCGACCTGGCCGGCCGGCCGACGATCTACTCCGGCGACGCGCTCGCCACGAACGGGCGCCTTCACGACGAGGCGCTCGCGCTCCTCCACGGCACCGGGTGACGTGATGCAGCAGCGTGGCTGCATGGCCGGCGTCTCGACAGCGCTCGGTCTCCTCCGGGCTCCACTACACCGAGCATGAAGATCACGAGATTCGAGACCTGGCGGTGTCAGCGGAGGGAATCGCTCTTCGACGCGTCCCGGACCGGCGGGAGCCCGATGAACTGGGACGTGGTCGTGCTGCGGCTGACCACGGACACCGGGCTCAGCGGACACGCCACGGCCCTTGCGGCGCGCTCCAGCACCGTCACCCAGGCGTACCTGCAGGAGACCATCGCGCCGGTCGTCATGGGCCGGTCGCCGGTGGAGCGAGAGGCCATCTGGCACGAGCTGTGGATGATCGACCGGCACCTGACGTTCTTCCCGATCTATCTGCCGGGTCCGGTGGACGTCGCGCTGTGGGACCTCGCCGCGCAGGACGCGGGCTTGCCGCTGTATCAATTCATCGGCGCGTGCCGTACCAGCCTCCCGACGTATGCCAGCAGTCTCTTCCTGCCCGGGGCCGAGGACTACGTGAAGCAGCTGGGCGAGTACCGGGCGCGGGGCTTTCCGGCGTACAAGGCGCACCCGCCCGGCCCCTGGCGCCATGACATCGAGGTCCACCGCGCCCTCCGCGATGCCGCCGGCGACGGGTATGTGCTGATGACCGACCCCGTTGCGGAGTACGCGCTCGAGGACGCGATCCGCGTCGGGCGGGACCTGGAGAAGCTGGGCTTCCACTGGTTCGAAGAGCCGTTCCGAGACTTCGAGCTCGCCAAGTATCAGAAGCTCTGTGCCGCGCTGGACATCCCGGTTGCCGGCACCGAGACGACCTACGGCGGGCCGTGGGGAGCCGCGCAGGCCATCGCCTTCAACGCCGTCGACATCGTTCGCGCGGACGTCTCGTGGAAGGGGGGTGTGACCGGCACGCTCAAGATCGCTCATCTCGCCGAGGCGCACGGCCTGCGCTGCGAGATCCACTGCACGACGATGGGCTTCATGGACATCGCGAACCTTCACGTCAGCTGCGCCATCCGGAACTGCGAATACTTCGAGCTGCTGATTCCCGAGGAGACGTTCCGGTTCCCGATGAAGGACCGGTATCCGATCGACGGCCGCGGCATCGCGCACGTTCCACAGGCGCCCGGCGTCGGCGTGGAGCTCGACTGGGACACCATCGACCGCACGTGCATCGAGCATAGGATCACCACGCTGCCGTAGGCCCCGCGCGACTGGCCCGTCCTCCACGCGCCGGTCCCGCCCGGTCGCCCGCTCGGCCGCCCTTCTACCCGGGGGACGGTTGGATTACGATAGCCACACCCGAACGTTCCCCCACGGCGCGGAGGCTTCTGGCATGCTCACTCGGGATCAGGTCCAGTCCTACCGGAGAGACGGCTACCTCGTGATCGACAGTGTCCTGACGGCGACGGAGCTCGAGAACGTGCGCCGGGTGGTCGACGGACTGGTCGAGGCGTCCCGCTCGGTCACCACGCACGACTCCGTCTACGACCTCGAGCCGACTCACACGCCCGAGGAGCCTCGCGTGCGGCGGATCAAGGAGCCGCACAACGTGCATCCGGTCTTCCGCGACATCGCCTTCAGCGAGAAGATCGCCGAGATCCTGACCCCGCTGATCGGCACGACCTCGGGCATCCGCTATCAGACGGGCAAGCTCAACATGAAGTCGGCGGGCCACGGGGCGGCGGTGGAGTGGCACCAGGACTGGGCCTTCTACCCGCACACCAACGACGACCTGCTCGCCATCGGTCTCTACCTCGACGATTGCGGGCTGGACAACGGGCCGCTCATGGTCATCCCGGGCAGCCACACCTGGCCGATCCTCGACCATCACTCCGGCGGGATGTTCTGCGGCGCGATCGATCCGTCGACCGCCGACGTCGACTTCTCGAAGGCGGTGGCCCTGACCGGGAAGGCCGGCAGCATGACCATTCACCACGTGCGGATGGTCCACGGCTCGGCGTTGAACACCTCGGGCCGACCGCGCCGGCTGCTGCTGTTCCAGTACACCGCGGTCGACGCGTTCCCGCTCATGGGGGTCTCCGACTGGGAGCAGTTCAATGCCTCCATCGTGACCGGCAAGCCGACCATGGATGCGCGAATGACTCCGGTGCCGGTGCGCATCCCGTTGCCCGCCGCGTCCTTCGCCGGCTCGATCTACGAGAATCAACGCACGCTCGGCAACCGCTACTTCACGGTCTACGAGGAGGCCCAGGCCGTCGAGCCGACCTAGACCGCGCCGGCCCCGGGGCATCGATCTCCGCGGGGCCTCCGTGAAGGCAGACGCGCGCGCCCTGCCGTTGGGCGCGATGGGTCCCATCACCCCTGGCTGGAGGTGAGACATGCATCGGTGGCTTTCCGGAGTGTCGGGGATTCTCGGCCTCGTCGGCATCGTCTTCGTCGTTTTCACCTTCGCGTACGGTCCGGCGGGAGCGCCGTCCATCCCGCTGATCGGGGCGAGACTCGCCACGGCCCAGACGTCCGCGGCCGCGCCGGGTGAGTCGCTCTACCTGAAGGCCATCGACCACGACAAGGCCAAGCGCGGCGGTACGCTGAGGCTGGCGGCGCACGGCCCACCCTCCATGTTCGACATCTACGCGTCGGGGACCATCGCCAACGTGGGCGCCCAGGCGCCGATGTACGACCTGCTCGTCCGGATGGACCCGCGGGACCCGAAGCTCCCCATCATCCCGAGCCTCGCCACCAGCTGGACGATCTCCCCCGACGGGATGACCTACACCTTCAACCTGCGGAAGGGCGTCAAGTTCCACGACGGGACGGACTTCACCGCGGAAGACGTGAAGGCGACGTTCGACCGCATCGTATTCCCTCCGCCCGGCCTGATCAGCCTCCGGATCCTGCCCATCAAGGAGACGGTGGTGCGTGATCGCTACACGGTGGTGATGAAGCTCTCCGAGCCCCGGGACTCGTACACCTTCCTGGCGTCGCTCGCCGGGGGCTGGAACGTCATCACCAGCAAGAAGGCCCTCGACAAGTACAAGGGGGACCTGAGGCAGGTGGACAACTTCCCGGGCACCGGCCCGTTCATGTACAAGACCCGGACGACCGAGTCCTGGGAGATGGTCAAGAACCCCAACTACTGGAATCCCAACGTGCCGTACGTGGACCGCATCATCCAGGTGTGGCTGAAGGCCTGGACGCCCGAGCTGGGCGCGGCGCTGCTGGGCAACCAGGTCGACTGGGCGATGTGGCTGGACCCCAGCGCATACCAGAAGGTGAAGGCCACCGCCAGCATGTCCGGGCTCATCTGGCAGGCGCCCAACCTGGCCGCCTGGATCGGGTTCAACAACGAGCGCGAGCCGTTCAGCGACGCCCGGGTGCGTCGCGCCATGCACCTGGCCCTCGACCAGGACGCCATCGGCAAGCTCGTGCAGCAGTTCGACCCGACCGTCCAGCTGATGGACTACCTGCCGCCGCCGTACGGGAGGACTTACGAAGAGCTGATCAAGGAGTATCCCTACGCGTCGGCGACGCGGGAGAAGGCGATCGCCGAGGCGAAGAAGCTCATGGCCGACGCCGGATACGGGAGCGGCATCCCCAAGACCTTCAACTTCGTGGTCCGGGAATCCCCCCAGAATCGTCAGCTGGCGGCGTACGCGCAGGCCGAGTGGGAGCGGCTCCTGGGGATCAAGACCCAGCTCGAGGTCGTGCAGGTCTCCGCGATGGTGGACCGACAGGTCGCCGGCACGTTCGACGTCATCTCCCACGCCGTGTGCCTGGGCGGAGCCGACCTGAGCGCCACCATCCGCTCGTGCTACAGCATCAACAAGACCACGGGCAAGAAGGCCGACAGCAACTTCACCAACTTCAGGAACGCCGAGTTCGACAAGGTCCTCGACCGGTACTCCGTCGAGGTCGATCTCCAGAAGAAGATTCAGCTGGGCCGGCAGCTGAACCAGATCCTCAACACCGAGATGCCCGCCACCGCGCTGCTCAGCGGAGGCCGCGCCTACGGCTGGCACAACTACGTGAAGGGATTGCCCTCGACGGGCGGCAACTCCGATTACAACACCTACCAGTGGGACTTCGTCTGGCTTGATAAGTAGCCGCCAGCGGGGGCGACGCCCCGGCGCCGCCCCCGCTCGCCGGATCGCCTGAGGAGACGCCACCGTGCGGACGTACGTGGGCCGACGGCTGCTGCTCGTCGTTCCGACTCTGCTCGGCGTCAGCATGATCATCTTTGTCGCCATGCGCCTCCTGCCGGGCGACCCGCTGGTGGCCATCTTCGGCCTCGAGGGCGCGAGGCGCATGACCGTCGAGCAGCGGGCGAACCTGGAGCAGGCGCTCGGGCTTCACGACCCCTATGTGGTCCAGTACGGCAAGTGGCTCCGGGACATCGGCACCGGTCAGTTCGGCAAGTCGCTCTTGCGCGGGGACAGCGTCACCGAGTTCGTGCTGCGCCGGGGCCCCATCACGGTCGAGATCGCCCTGCTCGCGACCGTGATGTCGTGGCTGGTGGGCTTTCCGGCGGGGATCGTGAGCGTCGTACGACCGAACTCGTGGCTGGATCACACCGGCCGGATGTTCTCGATGCTCTTCGTCGCGATCCCCGGCTTCTGGCTCGGCCTGGTGATCGTGCTGGCGCTGATTCTCTGGTTCGGCTACAAGGCGCCGATTCTTCCCGTGTACCCCTGGGAAAACGCGTGGAAGAATCTGCAGATGGTCGCCGGTCCCGCGCTGGTCCTGGGCCTGGGCTTCGGGGGGTTCGTGGCGCGCATGGTTCGCTCCTCCCTCCTCGAGGTGATGCAGGAGGATTACGTCCGGACGGCCCGGGCCAAGGGCGTGCGCGAGCAACGAGTCGTCGTGCGCCACGGGCTTCGCAATGCGCTGCTTCCCGTGGTCACGTGGAGCAGCCTGTTCTTCGGCGTCGCCCTCGGGGGGTCGGTCGCCGTGGAGAAGGCGTTCGGCGTCCCCGGCCTGGGACTGACCATGATCGACGCGATCCTGGATCGCGACTTGCCGGTGGTCCAGAACCTCGTGCTCCTCTACACGGTGGTGTTCGTGGTGATCAACCTGATCACCGATCTCAGCTATGCCTGGCTGGATCCCAGGATCCGGTACAACTAGAGCGCCCGGCAGGGACGCTCAGGACATCCCGGTAGCGTGACGGACCAGACCGGCGGACGCGTGGCCGAGCGACGAGCACCCGATCTCCCTCGAGACGGGTCTCGGCCGGTCGGCGCCGGCCGGGACGCACGCGTGGCGAAGACTCCCCGGGGGATTCTGAGGATGTTCGCTCGCCGCTACCCCGTGCCCGCCGCGTACGGTATCGTGGCCCTTCTTCTGGTCCTGCTGGGCCTGCTGGCGCCCTGGGTGTCGCCGGATGACCCGCTCCGGCCGAACGTCCTGACCCGGGCCCAGGAGCCGAGCCGGCAGCACTGGCTGGGGACGGACTTCATCGGCCGGGACGTGCTGAGTCGCATCGTGCACGGCGCGAAGTGGTCCCTGTTCGTCGCCGTCACGTCGGTCGTGCTGGGCAGCACCGTGGGAGCGGTGTGGGCGGTGGCCAGCGCCTTCTTCAGCGGAACCTTCGATCTCCTGGGTCAGCGCCTGGTCGAGGTGCTGCTGTCCTTTCCGCCGATTCTCCTGGCGCTCCTGCTCGCCTCGGCTCTTGGCGCGAGCACCTGGACGGTCATCTTGTCGATCGCCATCACCCGGGTGGCGTACGGCACCCGGATCATCCGGTCGCAAGCGCTGGTGGTGAAGGAGGCGCAGTATGTCGAGGCCGCCCGGGGCCTCGGTTCCTCCTCTTTGCGCATCATCTTCCGGCACATCGCGCCTCAGTGCATCGGGCCGTACCTGGTGCTCATCACGACGTCCCTCGGCATCGCGATCGTGCTGGAAGCGACTCTGGGCTTCCTCGGCGCCGGCATTCCGCCACCCACCCCGACCTGGGGCAACATGCTGGGCGATGCGGCGTCCGCGCTGATCCCGAAGTGGCACCTCGTGGTCTTCCCGGGGATTGCCATCGTCATCGCGGTGCTGGCGTTCAATCAGTTCGGGGACGGCCTGCGCGACGCCCTGGACCCCCGCCTGCGCGGTTCCATGTAGATCCGGGCAGGGGATCTCCACCGGACGGTCCGCGATCCGGAGCCGCGCAACGGAGTGGCCACGTTCAGGGGCCCGACGCACCTCCGGCCTCTGGCGCCTTCAGCCCCACGACGTTGAACGTGGGCACCGGCCTCGAGAACCCCTTGAAGGGAAGCTCGCCCAACGGCTCCGCCTCCGCGAGGGCTTCCACCGCGCTCAGGAGGCGCTGCGAGACCAGGATCTGACCGGGTTGGGCCGCGCCGCACAGGCGCGCGGCCAGATTGGTGACTGTCCCGATCGCACCGTAGTCCAGACGCCCCTCGAAGCCGATGGCGCCGATGGTGGCGAAGCCCTGCGCGATGCCGATCCCGATGTCGAGGTCGTGGCCGCGCTTGCGCCAGCGGGCGCCGAGCTCGGTGGCCCGGTCTTGCATCGCGAGCGCCATTCGAACGGCGCGCTCCGGCGCATCGGGGATCGGCACCGGATCGTTGAAGAAGATCATCATGCCGTCCCCGGCGAAGCGCTCGAGCGTGCCCTCGTGAGCGACGATCAGGGCGCCCATCGCGGCGTGATACTCGCGGAGCACGCCCATGACCTCCTCCGGCTCGGCCGTCTCGGCAAACGCCGTGAAGCCCCGGAGATCCAGGAAGACGACGGTGACCTCCCGCCGGTGGGTCTGGAGAGGGTCCCCGGCGCTTCCGTCCACGATCAGCTCGGCGAGCTGGGGGGAGAAGAAGCGCTTGAGGCGTGAGAGCCGGTCGAGCTGGCTGACCTGGGCTTCGACCCGCTGCTCGAGCGTCCGATTCCACTCGGCGAGCTTCCGGGCCATCGTCTCCACGGAGTCGTGGAGCTCCTTGATGCGCAGCATCGACTTGACCCGAGCGACCAGCGCAACTTGATCAACGGGCTTCGTCAGGTACTCGTCGCCCCCGGCCTCGAGGCCCGCGACGACATCCTTCGGGTCCGCCTTCGCGGTGACCATGATGATCGGCGTGAACGGGAAGGACGGATCGGCCCGGAGTCGCCGGCACACCTCGAGCCCGTCCACCTTGGGCATCATGACGTCGAGCAGGATCAGGTCGGGCTGCGACTCCCGGGCCGCAGCCAGAGCCGCCTCGCCGTCGGCCGCGGTCAGGACGTCGTAACCATGGGCCTTCAGTCGGAGCTGCAGGATGTGAACGTTCGCCGGCGTGTCGTCCACGACGAGGATCCGTGGCGGCGTTCGCACCGGGGGCGCTCCTCCGTCTCTAGCCTAGATACTGGCGGATCTTGGCAAGGAGCTGCCGCGGCACGAAGGGTTTGGTCACGTAGGCGTCGCAGCCCGCCTCGAAGGCCTTCACGTCGTCGCCGGAGAGCGCGTACGAGGTCACGACGATGAGCGGGACGGCGCGGAGTGCCGGATTCGCCTTGATCCGCCGGGTCGCCTCGTAGCCGTCGATC
>CAYXBJ010000116.1:0-27343 GCA_964463175.1 uncultured bacterium | reverse complement strand
CCCGCGGCGTGAGGGCCGCGATCAGCGGCATCGTGAGCTGAGGAAACTGGATGAGTCGGCCCTGGCGGAGCCGGCGCGACTCCGGCGACTCGGCCGTGATGAGGTGCACTCGCACGGGCCGGATCGTACCGGATCTACCCGAGGAGAGCGAGGCTCAGGGGATAGGCCCGGGCTGAACCTGAAGTTCGTGCGGAGCGTTGCTCTGCGCTTGGGCCGGTAGGAAGCGGCGCGGGCGGCCGCTCGGGCCACCCGCGCCGGTCGCGACTACGCCAGGTCGAAGCGATCCAGATTCATCACCTTGTTCCAGGCCGCGACGAAGTCATGGACGAACTTCTCCTGCGCGTCGGCGCTGCCGTAGACCTCGGCCAGCGCCCGGAGCTGGGAGTTCGAGCCAAAGATCAGATCGACGCGGGTGCCGGTGCACTTGACCTTGCCCGTCTTGCGATCGCGACCTTCGAACACACCCTTGGCGTCCGCCATCGCCTTCCACTCCGTGCCCATGTCGAGCAGGTTCGTGAAGAAGTCGTTGGTGAGCGTCCCCGGTCGCTTGGTGAACACACCCTGCTTGGACCCTCCGACGTTGGCGTTCAGCGCGCGCAGGCCGCCGACGAGCACCGTCATCTCCGGCGCGGTCAGCGTCAGCAGCTGCGCCTTGTCGATCAGTAGCTCCTCGGCGGGCACGGCGAGCTCGCCCTTGACGTAGTTGCGGAAGCCGTCGGCGACCGGCTCGAGCACCGCGAAGGACTCCACGTCCGTCTGCGCCTGCGAGGCGTCCGTGCGTCCCGGTGAGAAGGGAACCGTCACCTTGAGGCCGGCATTCTTCGCCGCCTGCTCCACGCCGGCGCAGCCGCCCAGGACGATCAGGTCGGCGAGCGAGACCTTCTTGCCGCCGGACTTCGTGCCGTTGAACTCGGTCTGGATACCCGTGAGCGTCTTGAGCACCTTCGCCAGCTGGGCCGGCTGGTTGACTTCCCAGTCCTTCTGCGGCGCCAGGCGAATGCGCGCGCCGTTCGCGCCGCCTCGCTTGTCGGACCCGCGGAAGGTCGACGCCGACGCCCAGGCGGTCGACACCAGCTGCGAGACCGAGAGCCCCGAAGCCAGGATCTTGGCCTTGAGCGCGGCGATCTCCTTGGCGCCGACCAGCTTGTGATTGACCGCGGGAACCGGATCCTGCCAGATGAGCTCCTCGGTGGGCACCTCCGGACCGAGATACCGCGCGCGCGGCCCCATGTCCCGGTGCGTCAGCTTGAACCAGGCCCGGGCGAACGCGTCCGCGAACTGGTCCGGGTTCTTGAGGAAGCGCCGGGAGATCTTCTCGTAGGCCGGGTCGAGCCGCAGCGACAGGTCCGTGGTCAGCATGGTCGGCCCGCGACGCTTCGACGGATCGTGCGCATCCGGAATCAGGCCGGCGCCCGCGCCGCCTTTCGGTCGCCACTGGTTCGCGCCAGCCGGGCTCTTGGTGAGCTCCCACTCGAAACCGAACAGGTTCTCGAAGAAGTTGTTGCTCCACTTCGTCGGCGTGCGGGTCCAGGTGACGTCCAGACCGCTGGTGATGGCGTCGCCCCCCTTGCCCGAGGCGAAGGTGCTATGCCAGCCGAGGCCCTGCGCCGTGATGTCGGCCGCTTCCGGATCGAGCCCCACGTGCGAGGCCGCGGGGGCGGCGCCGTGGGTCTTGCCGAAGCTGTGGCCGCCGGCGATCAGCGCGACGGTCTCTTCATCGTTCATCGCCATGCGCGCGAAGGTCTCGCGGATGTCCCTGGCCGCCGCGATCGGGTCCGGGTTGCCGTTGGGACCCTCCGGATTGACGTAGATCAGCCCCATCTGCACGGCGCCGAACGGATTGGCGAGATCCCGTTCGCCCGAGTAGCGCTTGTCAGCACCCAGCCAGGTCGTCTCGGTGCCCCAGGAGACGTCCTGATCCGGCTCCCACACGTCCGGCCGCCCGCCGCCGAAGCCGAAGGTCTTGAATCCCATCGTCTCCAGGGCGACGTTGCCGGCGAGGATCATCAGGTCGGCCCAGGAGATCCGGCGGCCGTACTTGTGCTTGATCGGCCAGAGCAGCCGGCGCGCCTTGTCCAGGCTGGCGTTGTCCGGCCAGCTGTTCAGCGGCGCGAAGCGCTGCTGGCCCCGGCCGCCGCCGCCGCGGCCATCAGCGATGCGGTAGGTGCCGGCGCTGTGCCACGCCATGCGAATCATCAACGGCCCGTAGTGACCGAAGTCTGCGGGCCACCAGTCCTGGGAGGCGGTCATCAGCTTGGCGAGATCCTTCTTCAGGGCCGCGAAGTCGAGACGCTTGAATTCCTTGGCGTAGTCGAAGTCGGCGCCCATCGGATCGGACTTCGCGGAGTGCTGGTGCAGGATGTCCAGTCTCAGCTGGTTGGGCCACCAGTCCCGGTTCGATGTGCCGGCCGCACTCGAATGCATGACAGGGCATTTTGCTTCGGTTGACATCTGTCGTCTCTCCTTGGATCGGTTGATTGCGTGTTCTACCGTGCAGGGACCCTGGCCACAAATCTACCTTCTGTCCGTTACCGCGACAACTCGTCGATTCCAGGCGTACCGGGAGGGCATTGGCCGCGCGGCCGTCACTGCGTTGCCCTCGCGATGGCCGGCAGTGGCGGCACGCGGCGTGCGTCGCGCGCCGACGCGATGGGTTCGACGGCCGTCGTCACGACGATCAGTATCCGTCGACGTCGACCACGGCCTGGGCGAAGGCCTGCGGCGCCTCTTGGGGCAGATTGTGCCCGATGCCCCCGGTGACGACCCGGTGCTCGTATCGGCCGGAGAACTTGCTGGCGTACGAGCTGGCGTCGGGGTGCGGCGCCCCATTGGCATCACCCTCGAGGGTGATGGTAGGCACGGTGATGACCGGGCCCTTGGCGAGCCGCTGCTCCAGATTGTCATACGTCGACTCGCCCTGAGCCAGCCCGAGCCGCCAGCGATAGTTGTGTATGACGATGGCGACGTGGTCCGGGTTGTTGAACGAGGCGGCGCTGCGATCAAACGTGGCGTCATCGAAGGACCATTTCGGCGAGGCCAGCTGCCAGATGAGCTTCGCGAAGTCACGCCGGTATCTCTCGTAGCCCGCCCGGCCGCGCTCGGTGGCGAAGTAGAACTGGTACCACCATTCGAGCTCAGCCTTGGGCGGCAACGGCGCCTTGCCGGCGTCCTGGCTGCCGATCAGGTAGCCGCTCACGGAGACGAGCGCTTTGCAGCGTTCGGGCCACAGCGCGGCGGTGATGTCAGCCGAGCGCGCGCCCCAGTCGAAGCCCGCGACGATGGCCTTCTGGATCTGGAGCGCGTCCATGAGGGCGATGACGTCGACCGCCAGCGCCGACGGCTGACCGTTCCGGAAGGCGGTGTCCGAGCGGAACCGCGTCGTCCCGTAACCGCGAAGAAACGGCACGATCACCCGGTATCCAGCCGATCCCAGCAGGGGGGCGACGTCGGCGTAGCTGTGAATGTCGTAGGGCCAGCCGTGGAGGAGAATCACCGGCGGCCCCCCGCTCGGCCCGGCCTCGGCATAGCCCACGTTGAGGACCCCCGCGTCCAATTGCGTGAGAGCACCCAGCGACGTGTGGGTCCCCACCGCGATTGGAGGCACGACGGCGCGGCTTGGCGGGCCGGATTGCGCGGCGGCGGCGCGCGCCATGTCAAGAGGCGCGGCGGCAACAGCCAGGGCTAGCGTGCCAAGAAAGCGACGGCGACCGTGATCGACGTCTTTGAACATGGACTCTGTCTCCCGTTCGATTGGACGTCGCGGATTCCCGCGGATCCGAGCACCGAGACCATCGACGTTCGGCGGCGGAGCATCCTCAAAGAATGCGCATCTCGACACCGGAAGCAAGCGGCCTTCCCCCGACGTTCGCGAGCCAATTGGTTCTACGCGCGCGGTCCGGGGGCCCCGGCTCGACGTCCGTGACCGCCGAGGCGAGCGCCGAGCTCAGGGGCGCCGGTCGAGCCGAACGAGGACGACCCGCTTCGGGCCGAGGCGTCCCTCGGTGAGCACGGTCACGCCGGGCTGGGCGAGGAGGGTCCGGTCGTTGTTGTCGAGGAGCGCCAGGTGCGGGCCGTCGCGCAGCGTGGCCAAAAGCTCCGAGGGCCCGAGCAGGGGCGTGATCCGTCGGTCGAGGTAGAAGGCCAGCAGATAGTCGTAGTCGTCCAGCAACGAGAACAGTGGCTCGCCCGGCGGTACCTCGGCCGCGATGCGGGCGGCCAGGTCGCGCGCGCCGTAGCGGGCCTCGTACTGCGGGGCACGGACGAGGGTGGCGCTCAGGAGGCTCACTGCCGCCGCGAGGACGACGGCGACGAATGTCGCCCCAGGACGCCCGCGTCGCCACGTCAGCCAGATTGCCGCCGCGCCGGCGAGCAGCACCAGTGCGGCCGCGATCTGCCAGACGGGATCCGCCGGCACCAGGGTATCCACCATGCGACCCGGGATGAGGCGGCGCGGCAGCAGCAGGACGCCGAGCGCCAGCATGGCGGCGACGGCCGCGAGCAGGGCGACCGGCGCTGCGAGCCAGCGCGAGCGCCGGCCCGTGACGATCGCCTGGGTCCACATCCAGCCGACGAGGAGCGCCGCCGCAGGGTAGAGAGGAAGGAGGTATGCCGTCCGCTTCCCGGGAGACAGGCTGAAGAAGACGAAGCCGGCCACGAACCAGCACAGGGGGAAGAGGAAGGGCGCCCGAGTTCCGGAGTCCGCCAGGCCGGGCGGGCCGGTCTCTCGCAGGTCGCCCGTCGTGTCACGCCAGGCCTGCCACGCGAGCACGATGGCGCCCGGCACGAAGAGGCTCCAGGGGAGAAACGCGGTCGTGAAGTCGGGGAAGTACTGGTACCAGGGCTCGCGGTGCACCCAGCTCCGCGCGTAGCGCTCCATCTGCTGGTGCACGATGGTCTCGCGCAGATAGCCGATCCCGTAGTGCGCGACGGCGGGTCCGTACCACGCCAGCACGATCGCGAGGAAGATCGGGAGGCCGGGCCAGAGGCCGAGTCGCCGAGGAGTCGCGCGGAGCGGCCCGGTCACCGCGAGATAGAGCGCGCCCGCCAGGAGCGGGAGCACCAGGCCGAGGAGGCCCTTGCTCATCACCGCGAGCGCCATCGCCGCGTACGCGACTGCGATCCAGACCGCTCGGCGCGATCCGGCGGCCGCGAAGCTCCGCCAGAGGCCGAGGCAGGCGAGCGTCACCCCGGCGATCAGGAACTGGTCGGGATGTCCCTGGCGCGCGTACCAGAAGAAGAGCCCGCTCGTCGCCAGGACCGCCGCGCTGACGACTCCCGCGCGCGCGCCGAACAGCGACTCGCCGAGCAGGAGCGTGAAGGCGAGGCTCGCCAGCCCGCCGATCACCGCCGGCAGCCGGGCCGTCACCTCGTCGAGACGTCCGCCCCGCATCTCGGCGATCCCCGCGGTCGCCCAGAAGTAGAGCGGAGGCTTGTCGGGATAGATCTCGCCGAAGAGATGAGCCACCAGCCACGGCCCGCCCTGCACCATCTCCCGTGCGGCGAGGGCGTACTTCGCCTCGAGCGGGTGGCGCAGGATCTCGTGTCCGAGACCGGGCAGGTACAGGAGCGCGCCGAATGCGAGGACGAGCAGCAATCGGCCGGCTGGTCCGCGATCGCTCACGCTGCGCATTCCCGTCCGGGGTCGCTGGCCAGGAGCACGTACCCGCCCCGCGCGTCGAGGAGGGAGAGTGGTCCCACGGGCGGGGGCAGCGCGGGCGCGAGGGCCGCCGGCGCGATCACGAAGAGCCGGCCGGGCCGCGCCGAGAGCTCCGCGAGGCCCGGATCGCGTTGCCGTTCCGCCTGGCTGACGAAGACCACGGGGCGCCGCGCGTAGAAGAGCAGGCTCGGCCGGTAGGGTCCGAGGGCCACCAGCGTGTCGCAGGGGCGGGCAGTGCGGGCCGCGTGAGCCGCGAGCTCGCCGGCGGGAGCCACGAACGCCGCGCTGAACGCCGGCAGGATGATGTGGAGGCCGATGGCGAGGACGACGGCGCTCAGGATGGCGAGCGCGTTGAAGAGCCGGGCGCCGTCCCTCACGAGAGCCAGCCCGGCTGCGGTCGCCAGGAGGGCCGCGATCACGAGCGCGGTCGCGGGGAACTCCGTGCCTCCCGCTGCGGGATAGGCCGGCGCGAGGAGCCGCACGACTTGCTCCGATCGGATCCACGCGAACGTCAGGAGCGCTCCGAGGGCCACGCCGGTGCCGCCCAGGAGCGCGCGCGACAGACGCGAGGGAGCCTCCGGCCAGGCGGCAGCCACGAGAAGGGCGGCCGCGGGGAACAGCGGCAGCACGTAGTGGGGAAGCCGCGTCTGCGCCAGCGAGAACAGCGCCAAGCCCGCGAGCAGCCAGGCGGCCGCGAACACGGTCACCCCGTCCGCCCGGCCCCGTCGCGCGCGCGCCCGCGCCTGGCGGAGTGCGGCGACGATCGCGTCCGGCAGGAACGCGCTCCACGGGAAGAACCCGAGCAGGAGCACGGGGACGTAGAAGAGCGCGGTCCCGCCCGGCCCCGTCACCGGCCGCACGACGCGGCCGATCGTCTCCCCGCGCGCTCGCGCGGCGTAGTCCCAGCCGTGGAGCCAGAACATCGCGGCGTACCACGGGACGGCAACGAGGACGAAGAGACCGAGTCCCCGGAGCGGCCAGGCCTCGCGCCAGGCCTGACGGAGCCCGCCCGCGAGGAGCAGATAGGCGACCACGCCGCTGAGCGGGATCAAGAGGCCCACCGGACCCTTCGTGAGCGCCGCAAGCCCCGCGGCGCTCCACGCGAGGGCATACCACCGACCCCGCGGTGGGGCACCCCACCAGCCCCGGAGGAAGGCGTAGCCCGCGACGGTCGTCCAGAGCGCGAGCGTGGCATCCGTGAGCGCCATCCGGCCGAGCGCCACGTACTCGAGCGAGAGGAGCAGCATCAGCCCGGCCCGCCAGGCCGCGGCCCGGCCGAAGGCCCACCGCGCGAAGGCGTACTGGACGAGCACCAGCAGGAGGGCCGCCACGGCCGACGGCAGACGCGCCGCGGTCTCGCCGACACCGAGGACGGCGTAGCTCGCCGACATGAGCCAGTAGACGAGCGCGGGCTTCGCGAAGCGCGGCAGGTCCCCGAGGGTCGGCGTGATCCAGGAGCCTCGGGTCAGCATCTCGCGGGCCGCCTCTGCGTTGGCGCCCTCGTCCCGATCCGTGAGCGCCACGGATCCCAGGCCGACCAGGAGGAGGAGCCCGGCGAGCAGGACCAGCAGCAGGGCGTCCCGCGACGGGCGCACGGGCTAGATTGTACCCGGGAGTCGTGATACAGGAAGAAGAGACCCGCGCGGACCATGGTGTCGATGCGATTCGGCAGCCTCCGAGCCCGCCTCGTGGCCTTGATCGTGCTGGCCGCCCTCCCGACCCTTGGCCTCGCGATCTACGCCTACGTCGGGCAGCGACGAGCGGCAACCCAAGAGGGACGCGAGGCCGCCCTCCGCGTGGCGCGCGACCTCGTGCGCGCCCACGAGCAGCGGCTCGGCGAGACGCGGCGCCTCCTCGTGACGCTCGCCGCGATGCCCGAGACCCGCATGGCGGACGGCACGGCGTGCGGCGCGCGCTACGCGGCGGTCCTCCGCGAGTTCCCCGACATGACGGCCCTCGGGGTCGCGGCCGCGAGCGGCGAGGTGACGTGCAGCGCCCCGATGTCCCAGTCGGTGAACGTGACGGACCGCGCCTGGTTCGACCGGGCGGTCCGCACTCGCGCCTTCACGACCGGCGACCACGAGATCGACCCCGTCACCCGCAAGCCGCAGCTGGTCGCCGCGTACCCGGTGCCCTATCCGGGCGGAGGGACCCAGCAGGTTGTCTTCGGGGCGCTGGACCTCGACTGGGTCGGGCGCTTCGCCGCGGCGGCCGAGCTGCCTCCCGACTGGGCGGTGGCGCTCTCGGACGACCGCGGGACGGTTCTCGCCCGCCATCCAGACCCGTGGAAATGGGTGGGCCAGCGTTTGCCAGAGGCGTCCCTGATCTCCGCCGCCGTCGCGGAGAAGGGCGAGGGGACGGCGGAGGTCGCGGGCGCCGACGGGGTCGTCCGGCTGCTCGGCTTCGCGCCCGTTCCGGGGCCGGCGGGCACGCGACGCGCGTTCCTCAGCGTGGCCCTCCCGCGGGATGCGGCCTTCGCGGCGGCCGAGCGCACGTTCCTCTGGAACCTCTTCGGCCTCGCCCTCGTCACCGCGGTGGCGATCATGGCCGCGTGGTGGGGGAGCGAGTGGCTCGTCGTTCGGCGTGTCAAGACGCTGACCGACGCCACTGCCCGATTCGCCACCGGCGACCTCGAGGCGCGCGCGGAGGTGGCCGGCAGCGACGAGATCGGTGCGCTCGCGTGGGGTCTGAACGGCATGGCGGCGCGGGTCAGCGCGATGCTGGCCGCCGAGCGCGAGGCGCGCCACGCGCTCGCCGGGCGGGTGGACACGCTCGTCGCCGAGCGCACCCGCGAGGTCGAGCTCCTGCGGCAGCTGAGCGAGCTCCTCCAGGCCTGCGCCACCCCGGACGAGGCGCATGCCGTGATGGGCCAGCTCTGCAGCCGGCTCTTCCCGGACGCCGCGGGCCAGGTCCTGGTGACGCCCGCGTCGCGCGACGGGCTCTGGGCCGTCGCGGTGTGGGGCCCGCCGCTCGCCGGCGGCCGGGAGCGGTTCCAGCTCGATGACTGCTGGGCGCTCCGCCGGGGCCGCGTCTACCGGGTCGACGACGTGAGCGCCAGCCCGGTGTGTCTCCATCTCGGCCCCCCCAACCCCCCGGCGTTCGTGTGCGTGCCGCTCGCCGCGCAGGGCGAGACCCTGGGTCTGTTCACCCTCGCGGCGCCACCGGGCTCGGCCGCGGAGGGTGGCCTGGGGGATGCTCGGGTGCGACTCGCGGTGACCGTTGCCGAGCAATTCGCGCTGGCCCTCGCGAACGTCCGCCTCCGCGAGACGCTGCGCGGCCAGTCGATTCGCGACCCGCTCACCGGGCTGTTCAACCGTCGGTACATGGAAGAGACGCTCGACCGGGAGCTGAGCCGCTCGGAGCGGGAGCACCGCCCGCTGTCGCTGATCCTGCTCGACATCGACCGGTTCAAGCACTTCAACGACAGCTTCGGTCACGAGGCGGGCGACATCGTCCTGTCGAGCCTGGGCGCGCTCCTCCGCAGCGCGTCGCGGGCGGGAGACGTGGCCTGCCGGTACGGCGGCGAGGAGTTCGTGCTCATCCTGCCGGCGGCGTCGCTGGCGGACGCGCTGCGGCGCGCCGAGGAGATCCGGGAGGCGATTCGCGGGCTCCGGGTGACCCACGGCGGTCGCCCCCTCGAGGCGGTGCGGTGCTCCATGGGCGTCGCCGCGTTCCCGGAGCACGGAGGTCTGGGCGGATCGCTCCTTCGGGCTGCCGACGCGGCCCTCTATCGCGCGAAACGCGAAGGCCGCGACCAGGTCGTCCTGGCCGACTGACCGCCCGCCGACCGAGACGCGGGGCCGCCGCAGGGCCTGGCGCCGGCTCGCCCCGGACGCCACCTGCGGCGGACCAGCGGCCGGATCAGGCTCGGTCGCGGCTCTTGGCAGCGATCCGGGCGAGGAACTTCGCCTGATCGATCTGGAAGCGCTCGTGCGTCCCTTCGACGATCCGGTCGGCCTCGTCGCGGCCCTCGATGTCGAAGACGAACCGGCGGCCGTCGACCTCGCGCAGCGTCGCCCGGATCGTGGCCCGCATCCCGACCGGCGTGGCCGCCAGGTGGCGGACGTCGATGCGGGTCCCCACCGTGCCGGCGCCGGGCGGCAGGTGGGCCTCGACGGCACGGATCGCCGCCAGCTCGAGGAGCGCGACCAGGCGGGGCGTCGCCAGGACGTGAACGCCCTTGTTCCCGAGCGCATCCGCCGTGTCGGCCGCCTGGACCACCACCTCGACCACTCCCACGAGCCCGGGCTCGATCGCCATCGACATTCTCCTCTTCAGTGCGGCGGATGGACGAGGAACAGCACGCCGAGGCTCGCGACCAGCAGCTCCAGCGCCACGACGAACGAGCGATCGCTCATCCGGTCGAGGATGCGGCGGCCCACGAACGCGCCCGCGAACATGACGCTGCCGGTGACGAGCCCGAGCGCGCTCGTCTCGGGGGTCAGGAGCGCGTAGCGCCCGTACACCAGGGTCTTCACGATGTGCACGCCGGCCGCGCACAGGGCATCCGTCCCCACGTACGCGCCGCGGCGGAGGCCGTAGCCGAGGAAGAAGGGCATGCTGATCGGGCCCGTCGCGGCCACCAGCGCCGACAGGAGCCCGGTCACCGCGCCCAGTAGCGGGAAGTGGTGGAGCTGCATCCGCCGCGGGCCTCGCTCGAGCCACCGCCGGAGCGGGAGGGCGGAGAGCAGCACGAGTCCCATCAGCCGGGACAGCCACTCGGCGGGCGTCGCCGTGTAGAGCACGGATCCGAGCGCGGCCAGCGGCGCCGCGCCGGCGAGGTAGGCGCCGATGACGCGCCAGTCGAGCTCGTCGCGGCTCCACCACGCGCGCGAGAGGTTGCCCACGATCAGCGCGATGGTGAGGACCGGCACGCTGGCGCGCACGCCCACCACCCAGACGACCAGGGGCAGCATGACGAGCCCCGTGCCGAAGCCGAGGGCCCCTCCGACCACCGCGGCAGGGAACGCCGCCGCCAGCAGCACCAGCACGCCGGCCAGCGAGGGCACGACGACGCTCGCCCTCCCTCCCGGCGTCAGGTGCCGGGCACGCGCTCGAGCGGCGGGTCTCCCTCGACGACGCGCTGGATGTTGCCGAGCGCGAACCGCATCTTCGTGCGGAAGGCGTCGAGGGTGCCGGCGCCGACGTGCGGGGTGAGCACGACGTTGTCGAGGGTCGTGAGCGGGTGCCCGGGCGTGAGCGGCTCTGGCGTGAAGACGTCCAGACCGGCTCCGGCGATCCGGCGCTCGCGGAGGGCTTCGACCAGAGCGTCCTGGTCGACGACCCCGCCGCGCGAGATGTTGATCAGGTATGCGCTCGGCTTCATCAGGGCAAGGAACGCGCGGTTGACGAGGTGTCGCGTCTCGTCGGTCAGCGGGACGTGGCACACCACCACGTCCGACTCCCGGAGGAGCCGCTCGCGCGAGACCAGCTCGATCCCTCCGAACCGGGCGCGCTCCTCGGGCGTGAGGGTGATGTAGGGGTCGCAGGCGAGGAGGCGCACGCCGAAGCCGAGCGCCCGCTGGGCGGTGGCGCGGCCGGTCCGCCCGAACCCGAAGAGACCGAGGGTCTTCCCCTCGAGATCGCGCGTGAGGGGTCGGAGGGCCCACTGGAGCCACTTGCCCTGGACCATGGCGTTGTGGGCCAGCACCACCTGCTTCAGGACGGCGAGGATCAGCGTCATCGTGTGCTCGCCGACTCCCGTCGCGGTGCCCGCGGGACAGAGACAGAGCGGGATCTTCCGGGCGTCGAGGGCACGCGTGTCGATCCGCTCGTAGCCGACGCCCTGGTGCTGGACCATGCGGAGCCGCGGCGCGCCTTCGAGATCGGCCGCGGTGAGGGCCCAGTCCGCGACGATGAGGAACTCCGCCCGGGCCAGCTTCTCCCGCGCTTCGCTCGCCGCCTCCGACTCGAGGAACACGGTCTCGAGCTCGGGAGGCGCCTGCTCGCGGATGATCGCGTACAGCTCGGGGGTGGCGCGGTTCCAGTAGAGCACGCGATGCCGATCGGACCGATCTGACATGGGTTAGCCTCCGAGAAAGATGCGGACGGCCGCCGCCGTTCGCGCGGCCGTCTTCATCCGTGAGCCAGGAGATGCGCCATCGCCGCGGCGGCGATCAGGCCGACCACGGTGCGTGCCGCGTGGAGCGTCGTCCAGCGCCGCAGGAGCAGTCGCGCCTCGGGCGCGTCGGGCGACAGCGAGGGGTCGAGGATCCGCTTGTTGGTCGGCAGGATGACGACCAGGGTGTACGGCACCACCAGGCCCAGGAGGATTCCGGCGCCGAGCCAGCCGATCCGGCCGCCGCCCAGCCACGCGCCGATCGCGGCGAGCGCGCCCAGTACGGCGAGGCCGCCCTGGAGCCGCGCCCCGCGAGGATAGCTCGTGCGGAACTGGGCGACCGCCATCGGCGGCCCGGTGAGGAGCCGCGCCGGGTGCTCGACCAGGCTCACGTAGAGCGCGCCCCCCGCGAACAGCGTCGCCGCCCCGGCCGCGAGCCACGACAGAACCCAGGCGACGGAGCTCATTGGATTGCTGGCAGTCGCGAGCCCGCTGGCACGGCGCGATGGTACCGAACCTTTCCGAGACGGCGCAACCGGTGGCGCTCGCGAGCCCTCGGATCGAGTCTGCTATGCTAGGCGGCCGTGACCGGATCCTCGCCACGACTCGGCGCGTACCTGTCTCCGCGCGACCGTCTCGCCACCGGAGTCGACCTCGCCCATCGCGCGGAGGCGCTCGGCTACGACAGCGTCTGGCTGACCCACGGCGTCGGACGAGACGGATTTCTCGTGCTGGCGGCGTACGCGCACCGCACGGAGCGCATCGGCCTCGGCACCGGCGTCGTGCCCATCTATCCGCGACATCCGGTCGCGATGGCGCAAGAGGCGTCCACCCTCATGGAGCTGTCGGGCGGCCGATTCCGGCTCGGGATCGGTCTGAGCCACCGGCCGGCGATGGTCGGGGCCCTCGGCCTCGACATGGGCGAGCCCCTGGCGGTGATGCGCGAGTACATGGCGGTGCTCCGGCCGGCCCTCCACGGCGAGGCGATCTTCGAGGGGCGGTACTACCGGGTGAGGTGGACGGGCGCGTTCCGGGCGCCGGCGCCGCCGATTCTCCTCGCGGGCCTCGCCCCGCCCATGCTCGAGCTCGCGGGCGAGCTGGCGGACGGCGTGGTGCTGTGGCTCGCGTCTCCCGCCTACGTGCGCGACGTCGCGGTGCCCGCTCTCGCGCGTGGCCGGGCCCGGGCCGGCAAGGCTCTCGAGGGCTTCGAGATCGCGGCGGCGGTTCCGCTCGCCGTCACCGACGATCACAGCGGCGCGGCGCGAGTCTTTCGCGAGGAGCTCGTGCGCTACCTCTCGCTCCCGTACTACCGGACCATGTTCCGCGCGAGCGGCTTCGGCGAGGCGGTGGCGGCCTTCGACCGCGCTCGAGCTCCCGGCCGCGACGCGGACGCGGTGCCGGCGACGCTGCTCGACGCGCTCGGCGCGATCGGGGACGCGCGCCGCGCCAGGGCCGAGGTCGACGCGTACCGGGCCGCGGGGGTGACCTTGCCCGTCATCCGGCCGATCGGGCCGCCGGAATCGGCGCACGCGCGCGGCACGCTCGAGGCCGTGGTGTCGTGACACTGGATGGGGGCAACGCGCCCCGCGCCACCGGGCTCCCCCGGGCGCCGGCCGGCGCCGGCCCCCGACGAGGAGATCGAAGATGGCGTTGATCGGGCAGGGCGTCCTCATCATCTGGTACACCATGACCCCCGAGGGCGACCTCGAGATGGTCCGCTGGCACGACAAGCAGCACGTCGCGGAGCGGGTCGGCATCCCGGGATTCCTGCGGGGCCGGCGCTACGACATCGTCGGCAGCCCGCGCGGATACCTCAACATCTACGAGACCGAGAGCGTCGAGGCGATCCGGAGCGCCCCGTACGTGCTGCGCCTCAACTTTCCGACCGAGTGGACGCAGCGGATCCTGCCGCACTACCGGGACACGGTCCGCTTCGGCTGCCGCGTCGTGCTCACGACCGGGCGCGGCCAGGGTGGCGGGGTGCTGACCCTCCGGGCGCGGGCCGCGCCGGGGCGCGACGCGACGGTCGAGCGCTGGCTCGGCGAGCTGCTTCCGGCCGCGCTGCTCGACCAGACGGGCGTGGTGGGCGTGCATCTCCTGCGCACCGTTCCCGAGATGACCCAGGTGAAGACCGCCGAGGGCAAGCTGAAGGGCGGCGAGGTGCAGAAGGGCGAGGAGCCCTGGCCGTGGGTGCTTCTCGTCGAAACGGGCGGCGCGGACTTCTCGGAGGCGATCGCCTCGCGCTACCTCAAGCCGGCCGACCTCGCGGAGCACGGTGTCGCGGGCGACGCGGTGCTCGGCAGCCACCGCCTCCAGCTCTCGATGGACGAGACGTAGCCGCACCGACGTGCCATGCCGGTGATCGCCGGGGTCGGCAGCGCCTTCGTCCAGAGCGTCCTGCCGGTTCTCCTGATCGGCGGCCTCGGATACCTGGTTGGTCGGGCGCGCGCTCTGGATCTCGCGCCGATCACTGGCCTGACAGTCCTGGTCCTCATTCCGGCGATCGTTTTCGATTCGCTGGCACGGGCCACTCTGCCTCGGGAGCTCCTGTCGCGCCTCGTGCTGCACGTCGGGCTCCAGCTCGCGGCGATCTGGGTGCTGACGGTGCTGATCGCGCGGGCGGCGGGCTGGCGAGGTCCGGACGAAGGCGGCATGCTCCTGGCGACCCTCTTCTCCAACTCCGGGAACGTCGGGCTGCCACTGGCGCTGTTCGCGTTCGGGCCCGACGGCCTGGCCGTAGCTGGCGGCTGGTTCGCGGTCATGGCGATCGCGTCGAGCACGATCGGGCCCTATCTGGCGGCCCGGGCGCGGCTTGGCGTCGGGGGAGCTCTCCTCCGGGTGATGCGGCAGCCGATCATCTACGCGGTGGCGGCCGGAGTGATCGTGAACCTCGGCGGCTTCACCCTGCCTGGCCCCGTCGCGAACGCGAGCCGGCTCCTGGCCGGCGGTGCCGTCGCGCTCATGCTGCTGCTCCTCGGCCTCCAGCTGGCCCGACTGACCGTGAGACAGGAGGCGCCGGGGGCGGCGCTCGCCACCACCATCCGCCTCCTCGTCGCCCCGCCCGTGGCCTGGGCCGCGGGGCGGCTGGTCGGGCTCGAGGGCATGGCGTTCGCGGTGGCGGTGATCCAGGCGAGCACGCCGACAGCGATCACGTCAGCCCTCTGGGCGCTCGAGTTCGACGCGCGCCCGGCGCTGGTCTCGGCAGCGGTGGTGCTGTCGACCGTGGTCAGCGTGGTGACGCTGACCGTGCTGCTGGCGCTGCTGGCGGTCCGGTAGCCGCCACCGGACGGCAGCCCGCGCCGGCCCAGCGCGCTACTTCGCGGGCCTGGCGGTCACGGGCAGCGGACGCCGCGCCCGGCAGGCCAGCCGCCAGCGCGCTTGCCCCCTCCGCGCACTTCTCAAGGCCGATTCGGCACGGTGCCTCGCACGGCCAAGGCTTTTGCGCGGAGGCGAAACGGATCGTTCGACCTGTCGGCGACCAGCCGCTTCTGAAGCGCGCGTCGCAGAGCTTCGCGGCGCTCCGGCGGCAAGCCAGCGACGTAGACGCCTTGCGGGCCAACGCCCGTCAGGTACGGCTGCCAGTAATCGCCAAAAGAGCCGAAATCCATGCGGATCTCGAGTGTGGTTTCCTCGATCTGCTGAAGTCCCGCGGTGTGCCACGTCGCGGCGAGCTGCCCCTCTCGGTTGGAATGCCGCGGCCTTTGCGATTGCGCCTCGGCGTCTGGATCCATTCTGATGGCCTCTTCCCAGAACACGGAGGTCATCTCCATGCCATCGCGGTCCCATGTGCACGCCGAGACGGTGCCGCCCGGGCGCGTCACGCGACGCATCTCGCTCGCCGCCTTCTCAGGCTCCGGGATGAACGTGAGCACGAGCTGCGAGAGAGTATGGTCGAACACCCCCGGCGGGTAGGGGAGGTTCAGAGCATCGCCACAATCGAAAGTGATCCGCGGATCGGCAAAGCGCGTCCGGCAGTACTCGATGAACGGCCGAACGGGATCGATGCCCTTGATCTCGGATCGATGGGTCATGTCAGCCAGGGTTTTGACGAGCGAGCCCGTACCACACCCAACATCGAGCACCGTGCCACCGTCCGCGACTTGCGCGAAGGTCGCGAAGAGCGGAGCCAGGCGCGCGCTCCAACGGCCCATCACGCCTTCGTAGGCGAGAGCGTCTGAAAATAGTTCGGCCATCTCATTCTCCCGTCACTGGGGCGCGTTCGCTTTGTGCCGGCGAGGCGTGTTCTCGCGCCCTCCGGAGAGGCGTTGTCGCCGTCCAGCCTGGCCCGCCGCGTCGCGCTGCGTGACGCGGGGCCCTGCCCACGAGAGGTGAATTCGGCCCGTCGGGTGGCGGGCCCGAACCCCGTTACGGCCGTGGCTTGCCGGGAACGCCTTCCTGCGCGAGGCGGCCGAAGGCGTCGGGCGTCATGCGGAACACCGTCCAGGCGTCCATGGCCTTGGCGCCCAGCTTGAAATAGAGGTCGCGGGCCGGCGTGTTCCAGTCGAGGACCGACCACTCCATCCGACCGCACTTCCGCTCGACCGCGATCCGCGCGAGTCGCGCGAGGAGCTGGCTCCCGATCCCCCCGCGGCGTTCCTCCGGGATGACGAACAGGTCCTCCAGGTAGAGCGTCGGGCGACCCGTGAAGGTCGAGAAGGTGAAGAAGTAGAGGGCGAATCCCACCGCCCGGCCGTCGCGCTCGGCCAGGACCGCCTCGAAGATCGGGCGTGTCCCGAAGCCGTGCTCCCGGAGGCGGGCCTCGGTGTTCTCGACCTCGTGCGCCAGGCGCTCGTACTCGGCGATGCCCCGGATGAGACCGAGGATCGTCGCCACGTCCGACCGGGTGGCCGGGCGCAGCACGACGCGGCCGTACGCCGGCTTCGCCGCGGCGCCGCGCGCCGGGCGCGATCTGGACGTGTGCCGACGGGGAGACGGCGCGGTCTTCCGGCTGGGCTTCTTCAATGGAGCTCCACGATCTTGTCACCTGCCCTCTTCATGGACGTCACGAGGTCGGCCCCCTCCAGCGCGTTCACGAGCGAGGTGCGGTCGTAGCACCGCACGAAGAAGCTCTTGTCGAGCCAGAGCTGGTGGAGGAGCTTCCGCGGCTCGGTGTGGGACGGCCGCCCCTCCACCCGGAAGAGCACGGCCGATCCGTTTCCGCGCGGGAAGTAGTCGACCGTCGCCTCCAGGAACTCGCCCTCGATGAACTTCTTCACCTCGTCCATCATCCAGGGCTCGATCTTCTCTCCCTGCAGTGCCATGGCCGTTCCCCCGGCGGCCGTTGCCGCAGTCGCCGCCCTCACTTGCCCCAGGGCGCGATCGCGGCGCGGCTGATCTTGTGCGGGCTGTGCTGGCGCCCCAGCCACTCCGCCTCGCGGAACGCCTCGCTGATCCGCTCCAGGGGATAGACGTGCGAGATCACCTCGGTGAACGGGTACTTCCGCTGGTTCTTCTCGAGGAACGTCAGCCCGCGCTGGATGGCCCACGGCTCGTACTGGATCATTCCGACGATCGTCTGGGAGCGCCAGACGATGGACGCCGGGTGGAACTCGAACTTGTGCCCCGGGCTGATGTGGCCGATCTCCAGATAGGTGCCGCCGCTCTTCAGCATCTGGAGGCCCTCGGGGATGACGCTCGGGAATCCGACGAAGTCGCAGACGACGTCGGCACCCCAGCCGCGCGTGAGCTCCTTGACGGCGGCGACGCGATCCTCGGGACGCGGCAGCTCCTGGAGGCTCAGGGTGTGGTCGGCGCCGAACCGCCGGGCCAGCTCGAGCCGCTCCGGGATCTGGTCGATCACGATGACCTGGGCCGCGCCCATCTCCTTGGCGACGGCGGCGGCGTTGAGCCCAAGGCCGCCCGCTCCCTGGAGGACGACGCTGTCTCCGACCCGGACGCGCACGCGCTCGAGACCGTAGAGCACCTGGGCCAGCGCGCAGTTCACCGGGGTCGCCACGTCGTCCGAGATGCTGTCGGGCACCCGGTACACGAAGTGGCCCGGGCGGAGGTAGTAGTATTCCCCGTACGAGCCCACGAAGTGCGGGGCGTCGTCGGCGTACCGCGTCCCGCGCCGCTTGTTGGGGCAAGCCGCCCGGTGCCCGTCCAGGCAGGCGGGGCAGCGGCCACACGGGTAGAAGTAGCAGTAGGTGACCCGGTCGCCTTCCTTGAGCGGCGCGCCGGTCGAGTCGGTCGTCACGTTCCGCCCGAGCCGCTCGATGACCCCGCACATCTCGTGGCCGAAGGTCTGGCCCCGGTCCGGCGCCCCGATGAGGTCCTGGAGCTCGCCCCGCCAGATGTGGAGATCGGAGCCACAGATTCCACCGCGGGTGATCCGTACCAGGGCGGCGTCCGGCTCGACCTCCGGGACGGTGTATTCCCGGATGTCGAAATCGGCGCTGAACTTCGTCATGACGGCGAGACGGCCTTTCATGCGCGGAGTCTCCTTGTTGGCGGCTGGTCGACCTGCTGGTTCAGCTCTCCATGAGAGACGACTGGGCGGCGACGATCCCGGCGCCGAGGGTCACCGGCACGCCGAAGCTCTTGAGGGTCATCTCGACGCCGGCGAGCCCGGCGAGGAGCTCCAGCTCGTTCAGGCTGCCGAGGTGGCCGATCCGGAACACCTTGCCCTTGACGTCGCCGAGCCCGACGCCGAGCGAAAGATCGAGCGTTCGGTTGGCGTGGGCGATGTACGCGTCCGAGTCGAAGCCGGATGGCATGACCACGGCCGTGAGCGTGTTCGAGTGCTCGCGGGGCTCCTTGCAGAGGATCCCGAGCCCGAGCCCGCGGACGGCGCGGCGGCACGCCTCGGCGAGCCGCGCGTGGCGTCGAAAGACCTGGGACAGGCCCTCCTCCTGAAGCATCACGATCGACTCGCGAAGGCCGAACAGGAGCGCGGTGGCGGGCGTGTAGGGGAACTCGCCGCGCTTGTTCCGCTCGAGCACGGGACCCCAGTCCCAGTAGGCCCGCGGGCACTTCGCCGCCTGGCTCGCGCGCAGCGCCCGCTCGCTCGCCGCCAGGATCGTGAGCCCGGGCGGCAGCATCAGACCCTTCTGCGGACCGGTGAGGGCGACGTCCACGCCCCACTCGTCGAACCGGAAGTCGATCGAGGCGAGCGAGGAGACGACGTCGACCAGGAGGAGCGCCGGGTGGCGTGCCTCGTCGAGCGCCCGGCGCACCGCCCCGATGTCGCTGGTCACACCGGTCGAGGTCTCGTTGTGGACCACGAGGACGGCGCGGATCTGGTGGGTCGCGTCTCCGCGCAGCCGTTCGACGACCCGGCCCGCGGGCACGCCTTCCCCGTACGGCACCTCGAGACGATCCACCTCGATGCCGTGGGCGGTGGCCGTCCGGCAGAAGTGATTCGAGAAGTGGCCGTTGACGACGCCCAGGACGCGGTCGCCGGGAGACAGGGTGTTGACGACGGCCGCCTCCCATCCGCCGGTGCCCGAGCCCGGATACACGATCGCCTGGCCGCGCTCGGTCTGGAACACGGTCTTGAGCCCGACGAGGATCTCCTCGACCAGCGCCGCGAACTTCGGGCCCCGGTGGTCGATGATGGACTGCGACATCGCACGCACGATCCGCTCGGGGACGAGGGTGGGGCCGGGGATCTGCAGGAACGGCCGACCGGACATGCGCGACTCCTTCCTGAAGCGGCTGACCTGACGGGGCGGGCCTGAAACCGGCCTCACGCGCCGCGGGGCTCCGCGCACTCGCGCGGACCAACATCGTAGCACGCGCCCGACAGGGGGCGCCCGTGGGCTCCGGACGGCACGAGCAGTTTCAGGCGGGCGGGGCGGCGCTCGCCGGGGCGCCGTCCGCATACGGCTTCAGTGACGCGTAGACGGCGAAGTTCGCCGGGGTGGGAATACCTCGCTCCTGGCCGATGCGCACGACCGTCCCGTTGAGCGTCTCGATCTCGAGCCGCCGGCCTGCGGCGAGGTCGTAGTAGAGGGAGCCGCGAATCGCGGGGTCCGCGGCCGTGAAGAACTTGAGGAGATTGTCTACGATGCCGGTCCCCAGCGCCGGCGCCTCCGCCCGGCCGACCGCCGCCGTTTCCTCCATGACCTGTCGCAGAAGCGCCCGGGTGTCCGCGCAGGCGAGGACCGCGCCGATCGGCAGGCGCGTCAGCGCCGTCAGCCCACTGAGCCCACAGATCAGCACGAATTTCTCCCAGAGCGCCACCCGGATGTCGGGGCGAACCTGGGTCTTCATCCCGGCATGGCCGAGAACTTCCGCGATGCGTGCCGTCCGGGCGGTCGTCCGCCCGTCCAGCTCGCCGAGCTGGATCAGGTCCGGGCCCGCGCGGTGCTCGATGACGCCGGGCGCGGCGATGACCGACGACACCCCGGCGAGGCCGCCGATGACGTGGTGGCCGGGGACGACGCGACCGATCCGCTCGGCGCTATCGATCCCGTTCTGGACGGGGAGGATGACGGTGTCGGGCCCCACCGCGGACCCCAGACGGGCGGCCGCTTGCTCGGTGTCGTACGCCTTCACGCAGAAGAGAATCAGCTCTGCCGGGCCTGCCGTGCCCGGATCGTCGGTCGCGCGTGCCGGGACCCTGAAGTCACCGACCAGGCGAGAGCGGACCATCAGTCCCTTCGAGCGGATGGCCTCCAGGTGCGCGCCGCGCGCGACGAAGGTCACGTCCTCGCCCGCTCGCGCCAGGAGCCCGCCGAAGTACCCGCCCGTTCCACCGGTGCCCATCACCGTCACGCGCATGTCGTCGCGCCTCCTCTCGCCGACAATTCTAGCCCGCATCGGCTCAGACCGTCCGAGATCGACCACATCGTGCCGGCCCGTGGTTTGACAAGGCATACCCCCGCTGCTAGCGTCGATCTGACGAGCGCGAATGCATCGCTCGACACAACGCGATCATCCCGGAGGGCTCCAGTTTGGCCAAGATCGAGATGGCGATAAAGGATGCGATCACACGAGGCGCGCGGAAACACGTGCGCAGCGCGGCGACGCCTCTTCGACGTGATGTCCGTCGGCTGCGCCAGGCGGTGCGGGAGCTTCGCGCCCAGGTCGCAGCCCTTCGCGACGTGGCAACCCGGTGGACGGAGTCGAGCGCGGCCCGCGGATTCCAGCCCGGCATATCGGAGGAGGAGGCGCGGTCCGCCAGGTTGTCGCCCGGACTGATCCGGAAGCTGAGGGTGCGTCTCGCGCTCAGCCAGGCAGCGGTGGCCCGCTTGGTGGGCGTGAGCCCCGGGGCCGTCGTGCAGTGGGAACAGGGTCGCGCGACGCCGGCCGGGCGCAATCGTGCGGCGCTCGTCGGCCTCCGCCGGCTCGGACGCCGTCAGGCCAGGCGCGTCCTGGCGTCGATACCGGCGGAGCGCCGCGCGACGGTTGGCAAGGCCCGCGCGCGCGGGCGACGGGGGCGCCCGCGTCGATCGGCTCGACGCTAGGCCAGGGAGGCGGAGGCGATGAAATCGTCGTGGAACCATCTCCAGTTCAACATCGAGCCGGCGAATCGCGCCTTCTACAAGGATCTCTTCGTGCTGCTCGGGTGGCAGCCCTGGCACGAGGACGACAAGATGCTCGGCATGGGCGTCGAGGGCAAGGGCTCGTTCTGGTTCGCGGCGGCGCCCGGCAAGCGGCAGACCGACTACGACCAGCTGGGCGTGAACCACGTCGCCGTCCGGGCCGAGGAGCAGCGCGACGTGGACGCTGTCGCGAAGTTCCTCGGCGGCAAGGGGGTGCCGGCACGCTTCGACACGCCGCGCCACCGGCCCGAGTTCTCCGAGGGCGAGGGACAGACCTACTACCAGGTGATGTTCGCGTCTCCCGATAACATTCTGTTCGAGGTGGTCTACATCGGTCCGAAGGCCGGGTAGCGCTGGTCTATCGACCGCATCCGGATTGAGCAGTCATGAGCGTCCTGGTTGCGTGGTGCGGTGGGAGTCCGGCGGGGCCGGGCTGACCATCGAACGACTTTAAGGGAGGGTGCCCGCATGCGTGCGATCCGCATTCACCAGTACGGCGGCCCGGAGGCCATGCAGCTCGAGGAGCTGTCGACCCCGAAGCCCGGCGACGGTCAGGCCCTCGTCCGGCTCGAGGCCGCCGGGGTGAACTTCATCGACGTCTACCAGCGCTCGGGTCTGTACAAGGGGCAGCTTCCGGTTCCCCTCGGGCTCGAGGGGGCGGGCGTCGTGGAGGCGGTGGGGCACGGCGTGACGACGGTTCACACCGGCGACCGCGTTGCCTGGACCGGCGTGCCGGGCTCCTACGCGACCCACAACGTCGTGCCCGCCGACCGGCTCGTCACGCTGCCCGCGGGGGTGGATGCCCGGGCGGGCGCGTCTGTCATGCTCCAGGGGATGACGGCCCACTACCTCGCGCACTCGACCTACCCCCTCAAGCCCGGCGACACGTGCCTGGTCCACGCCGCTGCCGGTGGGGTCGGGCTCCTCCTCTGTCAGATGGCGCGCCGGGCGGGCGCGCGCGTGATCGGCACCGTGTCCACGGAGGACAAGGCCAAGCTCGCGCGCGAGGCCGGCGCCCACGACGTCATCTTCTACACGCGCCAGGACTTCGTCGCAGAGGTGAACCGGCTGACCGGCGGAAAGAAGCTCCAGGTCGTGTATGACTCGGTCGGCAAGGACACCTTCGAGAAGGGCTTCGACTGCCTCGCGCCGCGCGGCTACATGGTGCTGTACGGCGCGTCGAGCGGGCCGGTCGGCACGCTCGATCCCCAGGTGCTGAACGCCAAGGGCTCGCTCTTCCTCACGCGGCCGAGCCTGTTCCATTACAGCGCGTCGCGGGACGAACTCGTGAAGCGCGCCGGCGACGTCCTGTCGTGGATCCAGAAGGGCGAGCTGAAACTCCGGGTCGGGGCGACGTTCCCGCTCGCCGAGGCCGCCCAGGCGCACCGTGACCTCGAGGGGCGCCGGACCACCGGGAAGGTGCTGCTGATCCCCTGAATTCCCGCGAGCCCCGCGCTCGCGCCGGAGGCCGACGACCGGCGCCCGCGGGCCTCTGTCGCAGGCCGCTGGGCCTTTCGGTCAGCGCGGGCGCAACGCCTCGGGGTTGACCACGCACTCGCGGGGCGGAGCCTCGCCCCGCCAGACGGCGAGGATGCCGTCGATGGCTCGGTTCGCCATCGCCGCCTCGGATGTCTCGTCGATTCCCGCGACGTGCGGGGCGAGGACGACGTTGTCGAGACCGAAGAGCGCCGAGTCGAACAGCGGCTCCTTCTCGAAGACATCTAGGCCGGCGCCGGCGATCCGGCCGGTGACCAGCGCCTCGTGGAGGGCGCTCTCGTCGACGAGCGTCCCGCGCGCGGTGTTGACCAGGTGGGCGGTGGGCTTCATCAGCGCCAGCCGCTCCCGGTTGATCAGGTGCCGGTTCTCCGCGGTCGCGGGACAGTGGAGGGTCACGAGGTCCGAGCGGCGGAGGAGCTCCTCCAGCGACACCAGCTCCACGCCGTGCGCGCGGACGAAGCCCTCGTCGGGATAGGGCTCATAAGCCAGGATCGTCATGTCGAAGCCGCGGCACCGGCGGGCGACCGCCTGGCCGATCCGGCCGAGGCCGACGATGCCCACCGTCGCGCGCCAGAGTCCCGGATGGAACTCCGTCTTCCACTGCCCTCCGGTGATGAGGCGGTGGTTCCGGACGAGGCCGCGCTGGAGCGCGCACATGAGGGCGAACGCGTAGTCCGCCACCGCCTCGTGATTGGCGCCCACCGCCGTGCACACCACTACACCGTGTCGCGTCGCGGCGTTCACGTCGATCGCGTCGAAGCCCACGCCCCAGCGGGCGACGATCCGGAGATCCGGCGCGTCGCGGAACACGCGCTCGGTGTAGGGCTCGCTGCTGGCGAGCGTCGCGAAGACGCCCGGCAAGGCCGCCTTGAGCTCGTCCTCGGTCATCTTCCCGTGCCGGCCGATGCGCCGCTCCACCTCGAGCCCGGCCGCCTCGAGACGCTGGAGGTAGGGCGCCTCTCGCTGGTAGGTGTGAGGCACGGTGATGAGAACCCGACGCGCGGTCATCGCTCGCTCGGGGTTATCGCATCGTGGCGCTGTTCCGTCAAGTCACGGCTCTGCCGAGCATGTGGCGGGCCATGGCAGGCGACGCGTTTGACGCGCCGTCCGCGCGGGCATACCCTCCTCGAGGGTGCCGGGCTCGCGCGGCTCGACCGGCGGCGCGGCGGAGCCCGGAGAGGAAGGTCAGTATTCTCATGCCGCCCCTCGCCACCATCCAGTGCCTGGGCGCCTCCCGGACGGTCACCGGATCCAAGTTCCTCGTCGAGACCGACGGGCGTCGGCTCCTGGTCGACTGCGGACTCTATCAGGGACTGAAGGCCCTCCGTCTCCGCAACTGGGATCCGCTTCCGGTCGACGTCGCCCGGATCGATGCCGTCGGCTTGACCCACGCTCACATCGATCACACCGGATACCTGCCGCGGCTCATCAAGGACGGCTTCGCCGGACGGGTGACCGCGACGAACGGGACCCGCGATCTCGCGCGGATCCTGCTGCCCGACTCCGGCCATCTCCAGGAAGAAGAGGCGGCCTACCACAACAAGCGGGGGACCTCCAAGCACACGCCCGCCCTTCCGCTGTACACCGCGGAGGAGGGCGCCCAGGCGGCCGAGAAGATCACCGGCGTCGAGTACGACAAGCCGGTGCAGCTCCTGCCAGGGCTCCCCGCGACGTTCCGCCGGGCCGGCCACATCCTGGGCTCGTCCTCGATCCATCTCGAGCTCGGGGCGGGCGCGAGCATGCGCCGTCTCGTCTTCTCGGGGGACATCGGCCGCTACGCGGCGCCCATCCTCCTGGACCCGGAGCCCCTGGGCGACGCCGACTACGTCTTCGTGGAGTCGACGTACGGCGACCGGCTGCACGACACCACGCCCATCCCCGATCAGATCGAGCGCGTCGTGCGGGCCGCCATCGACCGCGGCGGCGCGCTCGTGGTGCCGGCCTTCGCCGTGGGGCGAACGCAGGAGCTCATCTATCACCTCCGGGCCCTCGAGGACGCGGGCCGCATGCCGCGGCTGCCCACCTTCGTCGACAGCCCGATGGCGATCGAGGCGACGGCGCTCTACTGCGAGCATCCCGAGGACCTGGATCCGGACACCGCCGGACCGGTGATCGCCGGCACGTGCCCGCTCCACACCGGCCGGTTCACGCTGGCGCGCTCGGTCGAGGACTCGCGGAAGATCAACGACGTCCGGGGGACGGCGATCATCATCGCCGCGAGCGGGATGGCGACCGGCGGGCGCATCTTGCATCATCTCCAGCGCCGTCTTCCCGATCCGAAGACGACGGTCCTCCTGGTCGGCTTCCAGGCGCCCGGGACGCGTGGCCGCCTCATCCAGGAGGGCGCGCGCACGATCCGCATCTTCGGCGACGACGTTCCCGTGAACGCCCACGTGGAGGTCATCCACGGGCTGTCCGCGCACTCCGACGCCAACGGCCTGCTCCGCTGGCTCCGCACCGCCTCCGGACGGCCGCGGCGCGCCTTCGTCGTGCACGGGGAGGCCGGCCCCGCCGACACGCTGGCGGGACGGATCCGGACCGAGCTGGGCTGGGACGCTGTGGTGCCGGACTACCGCGAGGTGGTCACGCTCGACTGACGGGACCGCGCGGGCCGGACGGTCGGCCGCGCGCGGCGGTCATTCCCCGAGGAACCAGCGGCGCTTGACGGGCGGCTTGTAGCTCAGCCCGAAGCGGCGCGTCGCGGCGTCGACGATGACCGCCACGGCCTCATCGACCGAGTCCGTCACCGTGAAGCGCTTGGGATCGGCGGGGTCGACGGTCCCCTCGCGAACCAGGCGGGTCTCGAAGAAGTCCAGGAGCGGCTGCCAGTATTCCTGGCCCATCAGGACCAGCGGGAAGTCGCGGATCTTCCCGGTCTGGATCAGGACCGCCAGCTCGAAGATCTCGTCGAGCGTGCCGAACCCGCCCGGCAGCGCGACGAACGCGTACGAGTACTTCACCAGCATGACCTTGCGCACGTAGAAGTGCCGGAAGGTGATCCAGCGGTCGAGGTACGGATTCGGCTGCTGCTCCAGGGGCAGCTCGATGTTGCAGCCGACCGAGCGGCCGCCGACCTCCCGGGCGCCCCGGTTCGCCGCCTCCATGATGCCGGGGCCGCCGCCGGTCATGACGGTGAACCCCGAGCGGGCCAGCCGCGCGCCGAGCTGACGGGCCACGACGTAGTAGGGATGCGTCTCGGGGAAGCGCGCCGAGCCGAACACGGTGACGCACGGCCCCACGAAATGGAGCGCCCGGAAGCCCCGCATGAACTCCGCGAAGATCCGGACGGCCCGCCACAGCTCGAAGCGCCGGGGCTGCGGGCCCCGGAGGAACTCGATCTCCTCGGGGGCGCCCGGGGTCTTGCCCCACGACCCCTGGCCGGCCCTCCGGAAGAGACTCACGGCCCCATGTTCCCTCCCGGTAGGGTCTCCGGCAACGAAAGTCGAGTGGGGCGCTCCGGCGTGGGGCGATTTCCACGATCCCACGGAGCTTGCGGGAGGAGGGGCCTGCCCCTATAGTCTGATGACGGCTCGACCGGTGTGTCGGGCCGATGCCATCGGCAGACTTCACCCGCCGAGGAAGACCTGGAGGCGTAAACCCGTGTCAAGCAAGGCGGACCACGAGCCGATACTGCGCCCGACCGACGACCTCCGAATCGAGCGGCTTCGGCCGTTGATCCCGCCTGCGATCCTGATGGAGCAGTTCGAGATCACCGAGGCGGCGTCCAACACGATCGCCGAGGGGCGCGAGGCGATCAATCGCGTGCTCCGGGGGGAGGACGACCGGCTGGTGGTGGTCGTCGGGCCCTGCTCCATCCACGACGTGGAGGCGGCCCGCGACTATGCGGCCCGTCTCCGGGCCGCCGCCGACCGGGTCGCCGACGACCTCCTGCTCGTGATGCGGGTGTACTTCGAGAAGCCCCGGACGACGGTGGGATGGAAGGGGCTCATCAACGATCCCCGGCTGGACGGGAGCTTCGCCATCAACGACGGGCTCGGCCTGGCGCGAAGCCTCCTCCTCGACCTTGCCAAGATGGGGCTGCCCGCGGGCTGCGAGTTCCTGGACACCATCACGCCCCAGTTCATCGCGGATCTCGTCTCGTGGGGCGCGATCGGCGCGCGCACGACCGAGAGCCAGGTGCACCGCGAGCTGGCCTCGGGACTTTCCATGCCGGTCGGGTTCAAGAACGGTACCGACGGCAACGTCCAGATTGCGGTGGACGCCATCCGGGCGGCCATGCATCCGCACCAGTTCCTCTCCGTCACGAAGCAGGGGCTGGCCGCCATCGTTGTCACGCGCGGCAACGCCGCCTGCCACGTGATCCTGCGGGGCGGCGCGCGGCGGGCGAATTACCACTCCGAGGACGTGGAGCAGACCGCGAAGGTCCTCACCCGCGCCAACCTGCCGACTCGGATCATGGTCGACTGCTCGCACGGGAACAGCGGCAAGGACCACACGCGCCAGCCGGCGGTGGCCCGCGACCTCGCCGCCCAGATCGCCGATGGGTCGCGCTACATCTTCGGGATCATGATCGAGAGTCACCTGATCGGCGGACGGCAGGACGTCCGGACCGGCGAGGCGCTCACGTACGGCCAGAGCGTCACCGACGCGTGCCTCGCCTGGGACGACACGCTTCCGGTCCTG
>CAYXBJ010000115.1:0-2984 GCA_964463175.1 uncultured bacterium | reverse complement strand
GAGCCGGACCCGCACTTCGACATCCGCCATCACGTGGTGCGCCACACGCTCCGCGCGCCCGGCGACGACGCCCAGCTCGTGACCCTCGTGAGCCGTCTCTTCGCGCAGCCGCTGCACCGAGGCCGGCCGCTCTGGGAGATCCACCAGATCGACGGTCATCGCGGAGACCGGAGCGCGCTCTTCACGAAGGTCCATCACTGCATGATCGACGGCGTGAGCGGCGTGCAGCTCCTCGGCGTCATCTTCGACCCGAGCCCGCGGCCGCAGCCGGTCCCGCCCCCCGAGCGGACGGCCGAGCCACCGCCGCTTCCGTCGCCGGCGAGCCAGCTCGTGCGGGCGGTGCGCGAGGGCGTCGAGGCGGGGGTCGACCGCGTGCGGGCGCTCGCCGAGCTGGCGCGCCGCCCGGCTGTCGCGTTCGCGGAGCTCGGCAAGGCGGGCGAGGCGATCGGGGCGCTCGCCCGCATCGTCCTCGCGGGCACGCCGGGGACGCCGTTCAACGGCCACGTGAGCACGCTCCGGCGCGTCGTCTGGGTGTCCTTCTCGTTGAACGAGACGAAGGCGATCAAGAACCGGCTCGGCGGGACGGTGAACGACGTGGTGCTCGCGACGATCACCTCGGCGCTGCGCCGCTTCCTCGAGCGCCGCGGTCTCCGGCCCGACCGCACCGAGCTCCGCGCCATGCTGCCGGTGAACGTCCGCCGCGCCGACGAGCACCTGCACCTCGGCAACCGGGTGTCGATGCTGGTGGCGCCGCTCCCCGTCGGCATCTTCGACCCCCTCGAGCGGCTGCGACAGATCCGGACGGCGACCGCCCAGTTGAAGGAGCAGGGTCAGGCGGCCCAGATGACCCGGATGCTCGACCTCCTCGAGCTGCTGCCCGCGCCGCTCCAGAGGCCGCTCGGCTGGCTCCAGGTCCAGGCCGCTCCGGTGAACACGATCTGCACGAACGTCCCGGGGCCTCCCGTGTCGCTCTACGTCCAGGGGCTGCGGCTCGAGACGCTCGTCCCGATGGTCCCGCTGGCGCAGGGGGTGGGGCTCGCCTTCGCGATCCTCAGCTACGCCGACACGCTGACGATCGGCATCACGGCCGATCCCGCGCTCGTCCCCGACGTCGAGCGCCTGACCGAGCTCCTCGAGACGGGCTTCGAGGAGCTCCGGGAGCTGGCGGGGGTGGAGCGGGTGGCGCTGCGGGCGGTTCCGGTCCGTCCCGAGCGGCAGCGACGGCCGGTGTCGCCGAGCCAGGTCGCCTGACCGCTCGGCCAGCGATTGCCTGACCGATCGGTTCGTAGTACGAGCCGGCCTCACTTCATGTTCGATCTCGCCATCTTCGCCGCGCTCGGGTGGGAGCGCCGAGCCGTCACGGACTCCCTGCCGGGAAGGCGGGACGGGGTCGCGCCGGGCACCTGGTCGGGCCGCCTCGGGGACGGAAGCTCCTGCATCGTGGTGCAGACGGGCGTCGGCCGGGAGCGCGCCCGGGTGGCCGCGTCGGCCGTGCCTCCGGTCCGGCTCTTCCTCGCCTGCGGCTGTGCAGGGGCGCTCACGGACCAGCTCCGGGCGGGCGATCTCGTCGTGGCGGACAGAATCGACGCGGTCGCCGCCGGCGGCCGGGTGGCCGAGCGCATCGCCGCCCACGCTCCGGCGCTGACCGCGTGGGCCGCGAGCCGCGGGTTCCAGGTGCACGAGGGGTCCGTCGCCTCGACGCTCGGCGTGCTCGACACCGCGGAGGCGAAGGCCGCCGCCGGGGCAGGGGGGGCGCTCGTCGTCGAGATGGAGAGCGCGGCCCTCGCGACGGAGGCCCGGGCGCGCGGAATCCCGTTCGTCGGGCTCCGGGTGGTGCTCGATCTCGCGGCGCAGGCGGTCCCGCTTCCCGCCGGCGTCGTCGACGAGGAGACGGGCGAGGTGCGCACGGGTCGGGCCGTCGCCGGGCTGGCGCTCCGGCCGTGGGTCTGGCCCGCGCTCGGGCGGCTCGCGCGCCAGCAACGCGTGGCGGCCCAGGCGCTCGGCACGTTCATGGCCGCGCTCCTCCGCGACGGCGGCATGGAGGTGCTCGCCGGCAGGCCGGTCCCGGTCGCCGCGGGTGCCGGGGAGGGTCTCTGATGAGGTTTCCGCTGCACATCGCGACCGACATGATCCGCTGGCAGGCGAAGAACTGGTGGGCCGGCAACCGGCGCGTCCCGGTCGTGCTGATGCTCGAGCCGCTCCACACCTGCAACCTCGCCTGCATCGGGTGCTCCCCCGAGCGCTACACGGGCGACCTGCGGGATCGGCTGCCGCTCTCGAAGTGCTTCGAGGCGGTCGACCAGTGTGGCGCGCCCGTCGTGTCGGTCTGCGGCGGCGAACCGACCGTCTACCCCGAGATCGTCGAGCTGATCGACGGCATCATCGCGCGGCGGAAGCACGTCATCATGTGCACCAACGCGATCCTGCTGGACCGCTTCTACCAGAAGGCCCGCCCGCACAAGCGGCTCTCGGTGAACGTACATCTGGACGGCATGAAGAAGACGCACGACTTCGTCGTCGACCGCGCGGGCGTCTTCGACAAGGCGGTCGCGATGATCAGGGAGGGCAAGCGGCTCGGCTACTACGTCTGCACCAACACCACCGTGTACCGCGAGACGGAGGTCGACGAGATCGAGGAGATGTGCGCGTTCCTCACCGACCTCGACGTCGACGGCATCCTCCTCTCGCCCGGCTATCACTACGAAGCGATCCCCGGCGACGACCACTTCCTCTTCCTGGAGGAGACCCATCAGAAGTTCCGCCGGATCGTCGAGCTCGCGAAGCGCTATCGGAAGATCTCGTCGACGCCGCTCTTCCTGCAGTTCGCCGCCGGCCTCCGCGAGTACCCGTGCACGCCGTGGGGCAACCCGACGTACACGCCGAAGGGCTGGAAGGGACCCTGCTACCTGATCGAGGGCCAATACTACGGCGACTGGCACGAGTTCTTCGTCGGCGTCGACTGGGACTACTGGGAGAGCCGGAAG
>CAYXBJ010000114.1:0-87038 GCA_964463175.1 uncultured bacterium | reverse complement strand
CTTCGAGCGCCGCCGTCGCGTGGAGCTCGAGGACCTCACCGGGGCCGTGGTCCGGCTGGGGCGACGCCTCGGCGTGACGACGCCCGTCTACGACATTGTCTACGCGATCCTCCGGGTGCGGGCCCAGGCCTTCGGGGGTCTGGGCTGACGGAGATCGCGGAGCCGTCGGTGGACCGCGGGCTCGCCGTGGGCGCCGATCGCCCGCGGGGCTGGCGTCACTCGGCGAGCAGCCGGTAGCCCACGCCCGGCTCGGTCCGGAGGAACCGCGGGCGCGCCGGGTCCGTCTCGAGCTTCCGGCGAAGGTTGGCCATGTAGATGCGGAGATAGTGCGTCTGCTCCACTTGACCCGGCCCCCAGACCTCCTGCAGGAGCTGGCGGTGTGTCAGGACCTTCCCCGCGTGGCGGACCAGGACCGCGAGGAGGCGGTACTCGATCGGCGTGAGCCGCACCTCCGTCTCGCCGAGCCACACCCGCCGCCGACCGAGATCGACGCGTAGGCTCCCCACCTCGAAGGTGGACTCGCCGGGCTCGTGGGCGCGCGCCGCGTGGCGGAGGGCGACGCGGGTGCGCGCGAGCAGCTCGCCCACCGCGAACGGCTTGGCCACGTAATCGTCCGCGCCGGCATCGAGGGCGGCCACCTTGTCGGACTCCGCCCCGCGGGCGGAGAGCACGATCATCGGCACCGCGGTCCACTCGCGCAGTCGCCGGATGACCTGGAGCCCGTCCATGTCGGGCAACCCGAGATCGAGGATGACGAGATCCGGCTGGCGGGTTGCCGCCTGGAGCAGACCGTCCTCGCCGGTCTCGGACTCCACGAGCCTGTACCCCTGGCTCGCGAGCGTGGGTCGGAGAAAGCGGCGGATCGGCGGCTCGTCCTCGATGACCAGGACGACGGGCCCCGTCGTCGACGGCCGTTCGCGCTCGGTCTCGCCGGGGGGCCCGGGCTCAGTCATCGTCGGCGTGAACCTCCGGGGGATCCGCGGCCAGCGGCAGCGTGAAGTGGAACACGGCGCCCCCGCCGGGACGCGGCTCGGCGGCGATCCGCCCGCCGTGCGCCTCCACGATGCCGCGCGCGATCGCGAGGCCGAGACCCGCCCCGCTGCGGGTGCCGGCCTCCTGGCCCCGGTAGAACTTGTCGAAGACCCGCGCCTCTTCGCCCGGCGCGAACCCCGGGCCGCGGTCGGCCACGACGACCCGTACGGCGCGATCCTCGGCGGTCGCCGAGATCTCGATCGGCGTGTCGTCCGGCGTGTACTTCACGGCGTTGTCGAAGAGATTGATCAGCACCTGCTCGACGAGGAGCGGGTCCAGCGGCACCAGTGGCAGGTCGGGCGGCAGTCGGATGTCGACCCGCCGGCGGCCGAGATACTTCTCGACGCGGGCGAGCGCGCTCCCGACCACCTCCTCGAGCGGGTGCCAGTCCTTGCGCACCCGGACCCCGCCGGACTCGAGCCGCGTCATCTCGAGGAGATTCTGGACCAGTCGGTTGAGGCGATCCGCTTCCTCCTGGATCGCCTGCGCGAGCTCCCGTCGCTCGGACGCGTCGAGCTCCGCCTCCTGCTCGACGAGGGCGCTCGCCGATCCGGTGATGGTGGCGAGCGGCGTGCGGAGATCGTGGGACACGGCGCTCAGGAGGGAGTTCCGGAGCCGCTCCGTCTCGGAGCGCAGGCGGGCCTGCTGGGCCTCGTCCACCAGCGCCACGCGCTCGATGGCGAGCGCGGTCTGGGCCGCGAAGGTCTCGAGGAGGTGGAGCTGCTCCGGCGTCGCCAGCGCCTCGTCCGACGGGGGGACGACGCCGAGGACTCCCACGGTGCCCCGCGCCGCGGTCAGCGGGAGGTACAGGGCTCGTGCGCCGGGGAGGGTCGCGCTGCCGCGGCCGGCCATCTGCCCGTGCTCATGAACCCAGCGGACGACGCCGAGCTCGCTCGCGTCGTCGGGCCCCGGACCCAGCTCGCCCGCCCGCCGGGTCAGCTGGCCGTCGGGGCCAGGCAGGAACACCGCGACCCGGCTTCCGAACACCTCGGCGACCTGGCGCGTCGTGGCGCGGAGCAGCTCGGCGAGCTCCTGCTGCCGGGCCAGCTCCTGGGTCATGGAGTAGAGGGCGGCGGTCCGCCGCTCGCGCTGGCGCGAGGCCTCCGCCTGGGCGCGGACTCGCGTGGTGAGCGTGCTGATCACGATCGCGACCGCCAGCATGACCGCGAAGGTGACGAGGTACTGAGTATCGGAGACCGCGAAGGTCAGGTAGGGCGTGACGAAGAAGAAGTCGAACGCCGCGACGCTCAGGATGGAGACGAGGATGGAGGGCCCTCGCCCCAGGCGTGAGGCCGCGAGCACCGTGCCCAGCAGGTACACCATGATGAGGTTGGCGGGCGCGAAGTGGCGGAACATGAGCCACGCCACGGCCGAGCAGACCGCCACGACTCCGACGGCCTGACCGTACCCCACCCAGTCGACCGGCGGGGCCGGACGCTCGGCGGCGGGCAGCTGCGGCCCCGCGCGCTCCCCGGTGATCACGTAGACGTCGATGTCGCCGCTCCGCCGCACGAGCTCGTTGACGACGGAGCCGACCAGCGCCTCGCGCCACCGGGGGCGTGCCGGCTTGCCCAGGATGATGCGCGTGACGTTGCGGCGGCTCGCGTAGGCGAGGACCTCGGTCGCCACGTCGTGTCCGGTCAACGTGGCGGTCTCCGCCCCGAGCTGCTCGGCCAGGCGGAGGGTCTGGACGACCCGGTCCCGGTCCGCGGTCGGAATGCGCGCCGTGGCAGGCGTCTCGACGTTGACGACCACCCACTCGGCGCGCAGGCCGGCAGCCATCCTCCGGGCCGCGCGGACGACGCGGGCCGCAAAAGGGCTCGGGCTGACGCACACCAGAATGCGCTCGGCGACCGGCCAGGTCCCGGGCACGGCGTGCTCGCGCCGGTAGACTTCCATCTGGGCGTCCACACGCGCCGCGGTGGTCCGGAGCGCGAGCTCCCTGAGCGCGATGAGGTTGCCCTTGCGGAAGAAGCGGCGGACGGCCTCGCCCGCCTGCTCGGGGACGTAGACCTTGCCCTCCTTCAGGCGGCGGATCAGGTCGTCGGGGGGCAGGTCCACGAGTTCGACCTCGACGGCCTCCTCGAGGATCGAGTCCGGCACGGTCTCCCGCGTGGGCACCTCGGTCACCCGCGCCACGATGTCGTTCAGGCTCTCGAGGTGCTGGACGTTCAGCGTGGTGTACACGTCGATGCCGGCGTCGAGGAGCTCCGTGACGTCCTGCCAGCGCTTGGCGTGGCGGGAGCCCGGGGCGTTGGTGTGGGCGAGCTCGTCGACCAGGATGAGGGTGGGCCGGCGGGCGAGCGCCGCGTCGAGGTCGAGCTCGCGAAGCGTCGTGCCGCGGTACTCGATCGTGCGTGGCGGCAGCCGCTCGAGCCCGGGGAGGAGGGCTTCCGTCTCGGCCCGCCCGTGAGTCTCGACCCAGCCGATCAAGACGTCGACGCCCGCGTGTTGCTGGGCGCGTGCCGCTTCCAGCATCGCATAGGTCTTGCCGACGCCGGCGGCGGCGCCGAAGAAGACCTTGAGCTTGCCCCGCTGCGCTCGGGCCTGCTCCTCCCGGACCCGCGCCAGCAGGGCGTCGGGGTCAGGACGGGCGTCGGCGACGCGGTCCTTCACGCCTGCAGTCTAGCCGACCGCGCCCTCGCGGGCTCAGCGCGGGGTGATGGCGGGTGGGGCGGGGCGCCGAGTGTCGATCGCCCGGACCTTCGCCGCCAGGTGGTAGGGCACGTCCGTGACGATGACGCCACGGCGGAACAGCAGGGCGCCCTTGATCAGGAGCGCCGTCTGGTTGTGAAGCAGCTGCTGCCACCAGCGGCCGGGCAGGAACTCGGGCAGCACGATCGTGACCAGCGAGTCCGGAGCCTCCTGCAGGAGCCGGTCGACGTACTCGAGTAGGGGGCCGACCACCGAGCGATACGGCGAGCGCAGCACGACCAGCGGCATGCCGCCCGCCCACTTCGCCCAGCGCTGCTCGAGCCGCCGCCGGCTCTCGGCGTCGACCTCGATGTAGACGGCCCGCGCGGTCGGCGAGATGGCCCGCGCGTAGCGGATGGCCCCCAGCACCCCGCGGTGAACGTCGCCGATCAAGACCAGGACGTGATGGTCCGCGGGCAGGGAGTCCTCCGGCGTCAGCCCGTCGAGCGAGAGCTGGACCGCCACGTCGTCGTAGTGGCGCCGGATGGTGAGAAGCAGGAGCACCACGATCGGGATCAGGAGGATCACGAGCCAGGCGCCGTGGGTGAACTTCGTGACGGCGATGACCAGCGCGACGACGCCGGTCGTCACCGCGCCGGTGGCGTTCAGCGTCGCCCGCATCGGCCAGCGCGGCCCGCGCTCGCGAAACCAGAACCGCACCATCCCCAGCTGGGACAGGGTGAAGGAGACGAACACGCCGATGGCGTAGAGGGGGATCAGGGCATGCGTCTCCGCGCGGAAGACGACGAGCAGGAGCGCGCTCAGCACCGCCAGGATGATGATCCCGTTGGAGAACGCCAGCCGGTCTCCGCGGCTCGCGAACTGCCGCGGCATGAATCGATCCCGCGCCATGAACGACGAGAGCCGGGGAAAGTCGGCGAAGCTCGTGTTCGCCGCGAGCACCAGGATCAGCATGGTCAGCGCCTGGACGAGGTAGTAGAGCGCGCTGCCGTCGCCGAACACGCGACGCGCGAGCTGGGAGTTGATCGTCTCCTGCTCGGTCGGCATCAATCCGAAGGCGTTCGCGAGAAACGTGATGCCGACGAAGAGCGTGATCAGCACGGCGCCGAGCGCCACGAGCACCTGCCGGGCGTTCTTGGCCTCCGGCGGCCGGAAGGCGGGTACCCCGTTCGACACCGCCTCGATCCCGGTGAGGGCGACGCAGCCGGAGGCGAACGCGCGGAGGATCAGGAAGACCGTCAGGGTCTGAACGCCGGCCATGGTGCTGGTCGCCGGCCCGGGGGCGGCTGCCTCCGCGCCCCCTCTCGCCCAGACGAGAGCGCCCCAGCAGATCATGACCACGTACGAGGCGATGAACGCGTAGGTCGGGACGGCGAACAGGCGCCCGGACTCGCGCACGCCGCGCAGGTTCGCCACGGTGATTCCCAGCACGCCGAGGACGCAGAGCTCCACGCGATAGGGATAGAGCGCCGGCACCGCGGACGTGACGGCGGCGATCCCCGCCGCGACGCTCACCGAGACGGTGAGCACGTAGTCCGTGAGCAGGGCTGCTCCCGCCACGAGGCTCGGATACGTCCCGAGGTTCTCCCGGCTCACAATGTAGGCGCCGCCCGCGCTGGGGTAGGCGATGATCGTCTGCCGGTAGGAGCTCACGACGATCGCGATGAGGACCGCGATGCCCACCGAGATCGGCATCCCGACGTGGAGCGCCCCGGTGCCGGCGAGCGCGAGGATCAGAAGGATCTCCTCTGTCGCGTACGCGCTCGACGAGAGCGCGTCCGATGCGAACACCGACAGGCCCGTCGCGCGCCCGAGGCGCTCGTGCATCTCGTGGGACGTGGGGATCGGGTGACCCAGCAGCGCGCGCTTGACCGCCTGTACGGACACGGACGTGCTCCTCTACCAGACCGGCCGGCGACGCGGCCGGCCGGGCTCGAGGGTCGGGTGCGAGATCGCTCCGGGAGCGGGTCGCGTCACGGGGCTCCTCGCGAGAGGGCGTCGAGCGCGAGGTTCAGCGCGAGGACGTTGACGCGCGGCTCGCCCAGGACGCCGAGCTGCCGGGCCTCGATCCTGGACTCCACCAGCCGCCGCAGCTGTGCCTCGTCGAGCTTCCGCGCCTTGGCGACCCGCGATACCTGGTAGAAGGCGGCCGCTGGACTGATGTGCGGGTCCAGCCCGCTTCCCGACGCCGTCACGAGATCGACGGGGATCGGGGACGTGTTGTCTCGGTCGGCCTCCCGGAGCGCGTCGATTCGCGCCTTCGAGGCGGCGTGGAACGCGGGGTTCAGGGGACCGTAGTTCGAGCCGGTGGAGGCCGCGGCGTTGTAGGCGAACGGCGCCGTCGCGGAGAGCCGGCCCCAGAAGTACCTCGGATCGTCGAATGGCTGGCCGATGAGGCTCGAGCCCACCGGCTTGCCGTCCCGCACGACCAGGCTGCCGTTGGCCGGTCCGGGGAACACCGCCTGGGCGACACCGGTTACCACGAGGGGATAGATCACGCCCGTGAGCAGCGTGAGCAGCGTCAGGATGATGATCGCGGGCTTGATCTGGTCCATGTGCGCGGCTCCTTCGTCCCGCCCCGTCACGCCCAGCCGAGCGCGACCAGGATCAGGTCGATGACCTTGATGCCGAGGAAAGGCACGATGATTCCGCCGACGCCGTAAACCCAGAGGAACCGGCGCAGCACCGCGGAGGCGCCCATCGGCCGGTAGCGGACTCCGCGAAGCGCCAGCGGGACGAGCGCGATGATGATGAGCGCGTTGAAGATGACCGCCGAGAGGATGGCGCTCTGAGGCGTGGCGAGCCCCATGACATTGAGGGCGTTGAGCGCCGGATAGGTCGTCGCGAACGCCGCCGGGATGATGGCGAAGTACTTCGCCACGTCGTTGGCGATGCTGAAGGTGGTCAGCGCCCCCCGCGTCATCAGCATCTGCTTGCCGGTCTCCACGACCTCGATCAGCTTGGTCGGATTCGAATCGAGGTCGACCATGTTGCCGGCTTCCTTCGCGGCCTGCGTGCCGGAGTTCATGGCGACCGCGACGTCGGCTTGCGCGAGCGCCGGCGCGTCGTTCGTGCCGTCGCCGGTCATCGCCACGAGCCGCCCGCCTGCCTGGTACTCGCGGATCAGCGCGAGCTTCGTCTCCGGCGTGGCTTGGGCCAGGAAGTCGTCGACCCCCGCTTCCGCCGCGATCGCCGCCGCGGTGAGCGGGTTGTCCCCAGTGATCATCACCGTCTTGATGCCCATGCGGCGGAGCTCGCCAAACCGTTCGCGGATGCCGCCCTTGACGATGTCCTTCAGCTGGATGACGCCCAGGATGCGAGGCCCGTCCGCCACGACGAGAGGCGTCGCGCCCTGCTTCGCGACCTGATCCACGGTGCTGCGAACGTCGGCGGAGAGCTGGCCCCCCGCGCCGCGCACGTGAGCCTCGATCGCATCGGCGGCGCCCTTCCGGACCTGCCGGCCGTTGAGGTTCACTCCGCTCATGCGGGTCTGGGCGGTGAACGCCACGAAGGTGGCGCCCATCCCGTGGACGTCCCGCTCGCGGATCGCGTACTTCTGCTTGGCGAGGACGACGATGCTTCGGCCTTCGGGCGTCTCGTCGGCGAGCGACGCGAGCTGGGCTGCGTCGGCCAGGTCGCGCTCGGCGACACCGGCGGCCGGAAGGAACGCGGTCGCCTGACGGTTGCCGAGGGTGATCGTTCCCGTCTTGTCGAGGAGCAGGACGTCGACGTCACCGGCGGCCTCGACGGCGCGGCCGGACATGGCGATTACGTTCGCCTGCGCCATGCGGTCCATGCCGGCGATGCCGATCGCCGACAGGAGACCGCCGATCGTGGTCGGGATGAGACAGACGAGCAGGGCGACCAGCACGGTCACCGTCACCGGTGTGCCGTGGCCGGCGACCGTCACGCTGTAGATGGAGTACGGCAGGAGCGTCGCGGTCGCCAGCAAGAAGATGATGGTGAACCCCGCGAGCAGGATGTTGAGCGCGATCTCGTTCGGGGTCTTCTGGCGCTTGGCCCCCTCGACCATGGCGATCATGCGATCCAGGAAGGCCTCGCCCGGGTTGGCGCTGATTCGCACGACCAGCCAGTCCGACAGGACCCGCGTGCCACCGGTGACCGCGCTCCGGTCGCCGCCGCTCTCCCGGATGACCGGCGCGCTCTCGCCGGTGATCGCGCTCTCGTCGACCGACGCGACACCCTCGACGACCTCGCCGTCGCCGGGAATCACGTCGCCGGCCTCCACCAGGACGGCATCGCCCTTGCGCAGCGCGCTGCCCGAGGCGACCGTCACCCCGGCGCTCCGCTCCGGACCGAGGAGCTTCTTCGCCTGGACGTCCTGGCGGGTCCGGCGGAGCGCTTCGGCCTGGGCCTTCCCGCGTCCCTCCGCCATCGCCTCCGCGAAGTTTGCGAAGAGCACGGTGAACCAGAGCCACAGACTGACCCAGAAAATGAACCCGGCGGGCGCTTCGCCGGCGCCCACGAGGGCCTGGACGAACAGGCCGGTGGTCAGGATGCTTCCCACGTACACGACGAACATCACCGGGTTCCGCACCTGGATGCCGGGCGTGAGCTTCCGGAACGAATCGAGGACGGCCCGGCGAAGAATGGGTCCCTCGAAGAGCGGCCGCGACTTCGAATGCGTCGGCATGTTCAGTCTCTCCTCACTTGGCAGCCGTCATGAGGAGGTGCTCCACGATCGGCCCCAGCGCCAGCGCGGGAATGAACGTGAGGGCTCCGACCAGCACCACCACGCCGACGAGGAGGGTCACGAAGAGCGGCGTGTGCGTCGGCAGGGTACCCGGACCGGCCGGTACCGCCTTCTTGCGCCCCAGCGAGCCCGCGATCGCGAGGGTCGGGATGGCCAGCCAGTACCGGGCGAAGAGCATCGCGAATCCCAGCGCCGTGTTGTAGAAGGGCGTGTTGGCTCCCAGTCCGGCAAACGCGCTGCCGTTGTTGTTGCCGGCGGAGGAGAATGCGTAGAGGACCTCGCTGAAGCCGTGGGGACCGGGATTGAAGATCGTCGCGGTGCCGCCCGGGCTCACCACCGCGATCGCGGTGCCGATGGTCACCACCGCCGGCGGGATCAGGATCACGAGGGCGGCCATCTTCATCTCGTAGACCTCGATCTTCTTGCCGAGATACTCGGGGGTGCGCCCGACCATGAGCCCGGCGACGAAGACCGCGATGATCGCGAAGACGAGCATGCCGTAGAGGCCCGAGCCGACCCCGCCGTACACCACCTCGCCCAGCTGGATGAGCCACATCGGGACCAGGCCGCCGATCGGCGTGAAGGAGTCGTGCATCGCGTTGACCGAGCCGTTGGACGCTCCCGTCGTGGCGGCCGCCCACAGGGCCGAGTTGACGATGCCGAAGCGGACTTCCTTGCCCTCCATGTTCCCGCCGGCCTGGAGCGCGCTCGCCTGGTGATCGACCCCGAGCCATGCGAGGGTGTTGCCGCGCTGCTCGGCCACCACGCAGACGGCGAGGAGGACGAGGAACATGACCGTCATGGCGGCCAGGACCGCCCAGCCTTGACGAGTGTCGCCAACCATGACGCCGAACGTGTAGCAGAGGGCGGCCGGGATCAGCAGGATGGCGAGCGCTTCGAAGACGTTCGAGAGGGGGGTGGCGTTCTCGAACGGATGCGCGGAATTCACGTTGAAGAATCCACCGCCGTTGGTCCCGAGCTGCTTGATGGCGACCTGGGAGGCCGCGGGACCGACCGCGATGACTTGCTCCTTGAGGGTCGCCTTCTCGGTCTTGGGCTGGCCCTTCGCGTCGAGCAGCGGAGCCCCGCTGGCGTCGGCGAGCGGGTTGTCGTACTCGGTGGGCTGAAGGACCGCCACCTTCGCGGACGGGCCGAAGGTCTGGACCACCCCTTGGGACACGAGGAACACGGCGAGCACGAGGGACAGGGGGAGCAGGATGTAGAGGGTGGTGCGCGTGAGATCCACCCAGAAGTTGCCGATCGTCTCGGCCGAGCGCCGCGCCAGACCGCGGATGAACGCGGTGAGGGTCGCCATACCGGCTGCGGCGGAGACGAAGTTCTGGACGGTGAGCCCCAGCATCTGGGTGAGGTAGCTCATGGTCGTCTCGCCGCCATACCCCTGCCAGTTCGTGTTGGTCCCGAAGCTGACCGCGGTGTTGAACGACGAGTCCGGCGACACCGCGGCGAGACCCTGCGGGTTCAGGGGCAGGACGCCCTGAAGACGCTGGAGCAGGTAGACGACCACGATGCCCACGAAATTGAACAGGAGCATCGCGACGGTGTAGGCCTTCCAGCCCTGCTCGGCGTCGGGCCGGACACCGGCCAGTCGGTAGATCAATCGCTCGAGCCTGCCGAGGACGCGGTCGAGGCCGATCCCCTGTCCCTGGTAGACCCGGGCCATGTAGAGTCCGAGCGGCTTCGCCAAGAGGAGCAGGACGACGACGTAGAGGGCCAGCTGGGCGAAGCCGTTGCCGGTCACGAGAACACCTCCGGCTTCAGGAGCGCCACGACGAGGTAGACGAGCAGCCCGATCGAGACGATCCCGCCGATCAGATACAGCACGGTCATGTCAGCCTCCCGCGTTACAGGCGATCACAGAGCTCGACCAGCCCCCACGACAAGGCGAGGAAGCCGATGATGTAGCCGAGGAAAAGGACGTCCTGCATGTCAGGCCTCCTCTCGCTGCGCGGCGCCGCCCATGGGCGGCATCACGGAGCGTGAACGTCGCCGTCGCCGAGAACGCGGACTCGACCGTCCAGCTCGGCGAGGCCGGCGATCGTCTCGTCGCACCCGAGGACTCGCAGCCTCATGCGGAGAAACATAGCGAGCACCGGCGTAAAGGCGCGCTAGAGACTGAGGCGGGAAGGATCAAGGGCCCGTAAAGAAACGGGGGCTTAGGCGAGTTTCCCCTCGCGGGACGGCTTCCGGGAGTCGCCGCTGCGACGCGGGGGAGCCGAGGTGTTCGGCCGCCCGATCTCCCCGGAGTCGCCGCTCAGCTCGTGGGCGCGGCGACCGCGATCATGAGGGCCGCGACACCGAGGGCCCGGCGCTCGTCCAGGGTGAGGCCTTCCGTGTTGCCCTCCCAGAGATCGAGCACCAGGGGCTCGCGCCCTTGGAGGGGGAGCCGTCCGCCTCCCGGCGGGAGCCGGAACCCCGTCCGGCCTAGCTCGTGCACGCGCGCGTGCGCCGCGGCCAGCGTGGACGCCTCGAGCTCGGTCGAGGGTGGCGGCATGGAGGCGTGGCTGGGTGGCGCCGCCGCGATGAGACGCTCATCGGCGCGCCGCAGCACGAGGCCGCCGAGCCCGAAGGACCGGCGAAGGTCCTCCAGCACGTCGTCCATCGCGGCGCGGGCCGCGAGCCGGGTGGCGGTCCGCCCCAGCACCTCCAGATCGCTCCGGGTCCGGCTCGCCTGCTCGGCGGTCCGCACGCGCCGCTTACCGAAGGCCGCGGCGATGAGGCCGCAGGCGGCCAGGGCGACGAACGTGGCGATGTCTCCGGGCTTGTCGATCTCGAGGGAGAGATACGGCTCGGTCAGGAAGAAGTTGAGGCTGAGCGCCGACACGACCGCCGTCGCCAGGCCCGGCCCGCGGCCGCCCATCTCGGCCACCACGATCGTGAAGGCGATGAACACGAACGCGAGATTCGACGCCGACACGCTCGCGCGCAGCGGCACGAGGGCCATGCCCAGGCCGACGGCCATCCCGACCCCGATGACGAACCACACCGCGCCTCGCTCGCTCTGGCTCATGGTGTCCCCCGCATCGTGACGACGGCTCTCGTATGCCGCCGACGAGCATAGCGGGCGAGCGCGTCAAGAGGCGGCAAAGACCGGGGGCCGGCGGATCAATGCGCCGTAAAGAGACGGGCGAGGGAGGGGCGGAGGCTACCCTTTCACGCTGCCGGCGGTGAGGCCTTCGACCATGTAGCGCTGGAGGTAGACGTAGGCCGCGATGACCGGCAGGGTCGTGAGGACAGCGCCTGCCATGAGGTACCCCCAGCCGTACACGTCACCGGTGATGAACGTGGACAGCCCGACGGGAAGCGTCCGGAGCTTGACGTTGGTGATGAACACGAGGGCGTAGAGGAACTCGTTCCAGGCCTGGGTGAAGGCGTAGAGCGCGGCGGCCAGGAGCCCCGGCGCCGCCAAGGGCAGCACGACCCGCCAGAACGCGCCGAACCGCGTGGCGCCATCGATCATCGCCGCCTCCTCCAGCTCCTCGGGGATGGACTCGAAGTAGCCCATGAGGAGCCACGTCACGAAGGGGACGGTGAAGCTCGGGTACGTGACGATCAGCCCGGTGAGGCTGTCGGCCAGCCCGAGGTTGCGGATCTGCGCGTACAGCGGGATGAAGAGGATGGAGGGCGGCACCAGGTAGGTGATCAGGACCGCGCTCGCCAAGAACGCGCGCCCGAGGAAGCTCAGACGGGCGAGCGCGTAGGCGCCGATCGTGCCGATCGCGGTGGCCAGCAGCGTGCTGCTCACCGACACCACGACACTGTTCCGGTACCAGCCGAGGAACTCGGTCTTCCCGACGAGGTGCGCGTAGTTGTCGGCCACGAACGGGCGGGGCCAGAACATCGATGCGAGGCTCCGCATCTGGGTCTCGTCCTTGAAAGACGTGATCGTCATCCAGTAGAAGGGAAAGAGGACGACCAGGAGGAGCGCGAGCAGGATCGCATAGGCCACCGCGGACTGCGCGCGCTCGCGGGCCACGCGCCGGGGTCCGCGGGCCACCGTCGTCGTCGCGCGGGTCCTCATCGGGTCCGTCGCCCCCGCCGCATGTAGCGGGCGAGCACCACGATCACGAACGCGAGCGCAGGCAGGAGGTAGAGGGCGACCGCGATCGCCTCGCCCAGCCGCTGCGCGCCGAACGCGATCTCGTAGGTCAGCACGGGCAGCACCTGCGTGGCGCCGCCCGGTCCGCCCTTGGTGAGGATGTAGACGATCGCGAAGTCGTTGAACGTCCAGATCGTCGAGAGCAGCACGACGATGATGACGATGTTCCGGATCCCGGGCAGCGTGACGTGCCGGAAGCGCTGGACGCTGGTCGCGCCGTCCACCGCCGCCGCCTCGTAGAGCTCGGCGGGCACCGCCTTCATCCCGGCGAGGAAGCTGATCCCGAAGAACGGGAAGCCGCGCCACACGTTCACCGCGATGACCGACGCCATCGCCGTGCCCGGCTCGCTGAGCCAGCCGACGCCTTGCGGCAGCACGCGGAACACTCGCACGAGGAGGTAGTTCAGCACGCCGAGGCTGTAGTCGTAGATCCACAGGAAGTTGAGGGCCGACACCACGGTGGGCGCCACCCACGGGATGAGGAGCACGCCGGTCCAGAAGCCGCGCCAGCGGATCCGGGAGGTCAGGACGAGCGCCATGACCATGCCGAGCACCAGCTTGACCGCGACGGACGCGCCGGTGAAGACGAGGCTGTTCGCGACCGCGCGCCGGAAGAAGCCGTCGAAGGTCAGGCGGACGTAGTTCTCCATGCCCACGAACACCGGCGGGAGACCCACGTACTTCCGGGTCAGGCTGAGGTACACCGCGTAGCCGAACGGATAGGCGACCAGGGCGTGGACGAGGACGACGATCGGGGCGACGAAGAGGAAACCGAGGCGGTAGTCGGGGCCGAGCCACGACTCGATGCGGACCCGCCGCGATCGGGCCGTCCGCCCGAGCGACGCGCCCTCGGAGGGGAGCTGCGCCGCGGTGGTGGACATGGGGCGCTGGACCTTCGCCGCCTAGCCCTTGCTGCGGATCTTGTAGATCTCCTCCACGCGCGCGTGGGCCTCCTTGATCGCGGCCTCGGCGGACAGCCCGCCGACCACCACGCGGCCGGCCATGTCGGTCAGGATCTTCTGCCCCTGGACCTCGGCGGCGGCCGGCGTCATGGGGCCGGGATGGCCGATGTTCACGCAGCGGAGGATGTTCTGGAGGATCGCGTCGAAGTTGGGGTCGGATTTCCAGTACGGACTGTCGACGCGCCCCTTGTACACCGGGCCGGCCTGGCCGACGGACACGTCGACGTACTCCGCGAAGCGCTTCTCGTCCTCGACCCAGCGGACGAGGTCCTCGGCGAGCTCGGCCCGCTGGCTCTTCTGGAAGATCGCCCAGTTGTAGCAGGAAGACCCGACGAACGAGCCGGCGGGCCCGCCCGGCGTCAGGATGCAGAGCGTCTTCGAGGCCAGCTCGTGCTTCTTGCTCACCATCGCGTAGTAGAGGCTGGCGCCGTTGTTCGTCGTCACGAGCTTGCCGGCGAGGTACGCCTCGTTGTTCGACACGTCGGTCCAGCCCATGACGCCCGGCGGCTGGATCTTGTGCTTCTGGATGGTGTCCACCGCGAACTGGAGCGCGGCGGTGTTCTCCTTGAGGAACGCCGTGGCGAGCGCCGGCTTGCCGTCCTTGTCGAAGACGCCGCCGCCGTAGTCCCACAGGATGTTCTGCATGAAGCCGTCCCCGTCGTCGGAGCGGTTCAGCGTCTGCCCGAACCCCCAGAGGTCCTTTGCCGCGTCCTGCGTCTTCTTCGCGAACTCGACCACGTCGGGGTCGTACACCTTGGGCGGCTTGAGTCCCTTGGACTCCATGATGTCCTTGCGGACGAAGAACACCGTCGTCATGGAATAACGGGCCACCGCCAGGTGCCTGCCCTCGAACTTCATCAGGCGCTCGGCGAACGGAAGGAGCCCACCGCGCGCCCCGGCGATGTCGCTGGCGAGCTTGCTGACGTCGCGCAGCGCCGGCCGGTAGCGCATGGGTCCGTAGACGTTCATCTCGGCGAGGTCCGGCGGGTTGCCGGCCTCGATCGCCGCGACGAACTTCTGCTCACGGTCGCCGAACGTCGCCCAGTCGAGCTCCACGTCGACGCTCCGCTCCTTCGCCCAGAGCTCGATGTGTCGGGCGAGGACGTCGTTCGCGGCGGTGACGAAGCTCTTGAAGAGCCAGACGCGAAGCTTCGGCTTGGCCTGGGCGCTGGCCACCGAGCGGAGGACTTCCAGTCCCGCCGCGGTGCCGCCGGTCACGATGGCGGCGCGCCGGAGGAACTCCCGGCGGGCGATCCGGCCGGCGTCGAGCTTCTCGGCGTCGCTGCGGAGACGGCGATCGATCATGGCGGCCTCCTCGTGTCGTCCGTGACGGGCGGGGAGTCGATACGCCGAGTCTAGGCGGGGCCGCGGAGGCCGGTCAAGGAGCCTGCGGCCCAGCGCCGCGGAGCGGGCGCGCGCGGGCGCGTCCGCCTCACCCGTTCCACACGCTCGGCCCGTCTTCCTCGTACCCGCAGGCACCGCACGGGCTGTAGTGGTGCGTCCCCGGGGGCATCGCGACTGCCATGCGGAGCGCCACGTCGTCCCCGACGTTCCGGATGTGATGGACCGCACCGCGCGGCACCCAGACGATGTCGTCCTTCCGGGCGCGCACCACCACGCCGCCGGTGAGCTCCCACTCGAGCAGACCGGCGAAGATGACCCACCACTCGTCGAAGTCGGCGTGCCAGTGGGGCCGGTTCCCGCCTCCGGGCGGGGCGGCGATGAGCGTCACCAGCTGGCGCTCGTCCTGGATGAGCCGCTTGCCCCACGGCGCGGGTCCCATCGTCGCCACCACGTCGGGGATGCGCGTGTGGAGGGCGTTCGGCCAGGTCGGCGTCGAGGCGACAGAAGCCGGGGCCGGCGGCGTGGGCCCCGTGGCGAGACGGCTGATGGTGAGCGTCACCGGTCGCGACATCGAGCACCTCCGATCGAGACTGAGGGTGGGCGGGCCGTGGGGATTTGCCATCCGCAAGGGACGGCCGCAGCGCCCTGGCTCGGAACCGGGCGTGAGCCCGGCCCGCGCAAGCGCAGTCAGGCCGGGCGCGTGCGGGTTCGCAGGTGGAAGCTCTTGGGCCGAGTGAGGTGATCGAACCCGAGATGGGACAGGGAGCAGCCCTTGCCGCTGTCCTTGACGCCGACCCAGGGGAGCATCGGATCGAGGTAGTCGCAGCGGTTGGCGTACACGGTTCCGGCGTCGAGCTCGGCCATCAGGCGCGCCGCGCGATCCATGTCCTCGGTCCACACCGAAGCGGTGAGGCCGTAGGGGCTGTCGTTCATGAGGCGTACCGCCTCGGCGTCGTCGCGGACGGGCATGATCCCGACCACCGGTCCGAAGGTCTCTTCCGACATCACCTTCATGCGATGGTCGACGTCGGTCAGCACCGTCGGCTCGCAGAAGTAGCCGCGGCCGCGCCAGGGATTGCCGCCGGTGAGGACGCGGGCGCCGGCGGCGCGCGCGTCGGCGACGTGCTCTGCTGCCAGCGTGACGCCCTTCCGGTGGGCCAGGGGCCCGAGGGTCGTCGCCGGGTCCTCCGGGTCGCCCATCCGGTACTGGCGGACGAGATCCACCGCCGCGTCGACGAAGCGCGTGAAGATCGGCCGCGCCACGTAGACGCGCTCGATGCCGCAGCAGCTCTGCCCCGCGTTGTAGAAGGCGCCGTCGACGACGTTCTCCACCGCGAAGTCGAAGTTCGCGTCTTCCAGGACGTAGGCGGGATCCTTTCCGCCGAGCTCGAGTCCCGCGTCGATGAAGCGATGGGCGACCTCGCCGTAGACCTGGCGCCCGCCCTCCACGGAGCCGGTGAACGAGACGTAGTCGACCCGGCCCGAGCGGATCAGCGCCGCCGTCGTCTCGTGATCGAGCGTCACCGCCGCGATCAGGCCTGCAGGCACGCTCGTGCGCGCGAAGGCGTCCGCGAAGTGGTTGGCGCAGAGCGGCGTGAGGCGGGCGTGCTTGACCAGGACCGCGTTGCCGGCGAGGAGCGCCGGGACGATCACGTTGACGGCGATCAGCAGGGGGTAGTTCCAGGCGGCGATGTCGAGCACGACGCCCAGCGGCTCGCGGCGGATGAACCGCTCGAATCCGGCCTTGGGCGGGAGCGGCTCGTCGGCGAGGGACACCGGGGCCAGCCGGCACATGGTCTCCGCGCGGTCGATCATGCCGGCGATCTCGTTCTTCGACTGCTGGAGGGGCTTACCCATCTGGCGGGTGATGTCGAGCGCGACCTGATCCGCCATCGCGCGGAAGGCGGGCACCATCTGCTCGACCACCCGCACGCGATCGGCGACCGGGACCCGGCGCCACTCGCGCTGGGCCACCCGGGCGCGAGCGACGATCACGTCGAGCTCCGCCGGGCTCGTGTAGGCGATCTCGCGGAGCGGGGCCTCGGTCGCCGGATTGATCAGCGTGTAGTGGGTCGGCATGGCGAGGAGCTTACCGCCGACGCGCAGGCTCCGACAAGGGGCCGCTTTCTCGAAATCGGCTTGGGCAGCGTGGGCGGCCGCCCTGAATCGGCCGCCTCCCCGCCTCTCTACTCCCGCAAGCCGAGGCACCCGCGACCACCGCGCCTTGCCGGCGTCGCGACCGTTATGTAAGCTGCGTCAAGCATAATCTGGCTCGCCGGCGGACCGAACGGGGCGCGCGCGCCGAGGGCGAGTGCCTCGCCGGGCTGCCATCTGGTAGGATCTTCTCGCGGCGGGCCGCGCCAAGACGGCATGCCACAGGGGGAGACGCGTGCGACGGTTTGACCTCGTGATGCCCAAGAGCGTGGAGGAGTGCATCCGCGCGCTCGCCGAGCGCGGGCCGGATGCGAAGGTGGTGGCGGGCGGGACGGACCTCCTGCCCCAGATGAAGAACGGCATGCTGCGGCCGACCTGCGTGATCGACCTGTCCGGTGTGGCCTCCCTCCGGCAGCTGACCCATGCCAACGGGTCAGGCCTCCGCATCGGGGCCGCGGTCACTGCGCGCGCGCTCGAGCGCGATCCGGGGGTCCAGAAAGCCTATCCGTCCATCGCCGAGGGCGGGGCGCTGGTCGGATCGGTGCAGGTCCGGAACCTGGCGACGCTCGGCGGGAACCTCTGCAACGCCGCGCCGTCCGCCGACATGGCGCCTCCGCTCCTGGCGATGGACGCCGAGGCGGTGATCGCGGGGCCCAAGGGCCACCGTCGCGTCTCCTTCGCTTCGTTCTTCTTGGGAGTCCGCCGTACCGTGCTCGAGCCGGGCGAGCTGCTCGTGGAGATCGTGGTGCCCAATCCGGGTCCCCACAGCGGCGGCAACTACCGGCGGCACACCCCTCGCCGGGAGCTCGACATCGCGGTCGTTGGCGTGGCCTCCCAGCTGACGCTGTCGAAGGGCGTCTGCACGAAGGCGCGGATCGCGCTCGCAGCGGTGGCGCCCACGCCACTCCGCGCGACGCAGGCCGAGAAGGTGCTCGAGGGCCACGCCGTCACGCCGGAGCTGATCGAGCGGGCGGCGACGGTGGCGATCGAGGCCGCACGGCCCATCAGCGATCAGCGCGGCTCGGCCGACTTCCGCCGCCATCTCGTCCGGGTCCTGACCAGTCGCACGCTCACCACGGCGCTCGCCCGCGCGAGCGCCTGACGATCCTGGGAGGAGCCAGCACGTGCCGAAGCAGGTCCTGAGCTGCACGGTGAACGGGGAGTCGATGGAAGTGCTCGTCCAGCCGTACGAGACCTTGCTGGACGCGCTTCGCGAGCGGATGGAGCTGACGGGGCCCAAGGAAGGGTGTGGCACGGGCGACTGCGGCGCCTGCACCGTCCATCTGGACGGCCAGCCGGTGGCGAGCTGCCTCGTGCTGGCGTTCCAGGCGCGGGGTCGCTCGGTCCTGACCATCGAGGGGCTCGCGAAGAACGGAGTCCTCCACCCGCTCCAGGACGCCTTCGTTCGCCACGGGGTGCCCCAGTGCGGTTTCTGCATTCCGGGCGTCCTGATGGCTGCGGCGGCGCTCCTGGCCGAGACGCCTCGGCCCACCGAGGAGGAGATCCGCTACGGGATCGCCGGCAACCTGTGCCGCTGCACCGGCTACACGAAGATGATGACCGCAATCAGCGAGGCTGCCGGCGCCGTCCGCGCCTAACCCGACATCGAGGGGAGCACTGTCATGGCGATGAAGACCACGCGTGAGGTGAAGGGCGTCGGGCTGTCCATCCCCAGGCCGGACGGGCCGGAGAAGGTGACGGGCCAGGTCCCGTACGTGGCGGACCTCAAGCCGAAGGGCATGCTGCACGCGAAGCTCCTGCGGAGCCCCCACGCCCACGCGCGCATCCTCCGGATCGACACGAGCCGCGCCCGCGCGCTCCCGGGCGTGCGCGCGGTCCTCACCGCGGCGGACATCCCGGAGCTCAAGAAGAAGGCGCCGACGCGCGCGCACGCGGTGCTGGCCATCGACCGCGCGGTCTTCTCCGGCCAGCCGGTGGCGGCCGTGGCAGCCGACGAGCTCGCGATCGCCGAGGAGGCCCTCGACCTGATCGAGGTCACCTACGAGGTTTTGCCGGTGGCGATCGATCCGCTGCTATCGATGAAGCCGGGCGCGCCGCCAGTGGCGGACGCGGGAACCGAGGCGGACACCAGCGAGGCGCTGGCGCACTCCGGGGTGGCCGCCGCCAAGGGCGACGCCGAGCCGGCCAAGGCCGTCAACATCGCCCAGCAGGCGCATCTGCATCGAGGTGACGTGGCCAAGGGCTTTGCCGAGTCCGACCTCGTGCTCGAGCACACCTACCGGGTGCCCATGGTCCACCAGGGCTACCTGGAGGCCCATGCCGTGCTGGCGCAGTGGGACAGCAATGGACTCCTCACCATCTGGGCGAGCACCCAGGGATCGTTCAACACGCGCTCCGAGGTGGCCGACGTCCTCCACATCCCGGAGAACCGGATCAAGGTGATCCCGATGGAGTGCGGCGGCGGATTCGGCGGCAAGATCCGCGCACTGTGCGAGCCGATCACCGCGCTCCTGGCCCGCGCCACCGGCCGGCCGGTCCGCTACGTCATGACGCGGCGGGAGGAGCTCGAGGCCGGCATGCCCGCGCCCCAGGTCATCATCCGGCTCAAGACCGGGGTCAAGCGGGACGGCACCCTCATGGCGCTGGAAGCAGAGACCATCCTGGATTCCGGCTCGATCTCGGGCGCCGTCCTGACGATGAGCTTGGTGTTCCTCGGGAGTCTCTACAAGTGGCCGAGCTTCGACGTCCGCGGCTTCGAGGTGCTGACGCACAAGCCGAGCGTCGCCGCGTACCGGGCGCCCACCGCGCCCCAGACCATCTTCGCCATCGACTCCCACATGGAGGAGATCGCCCGCCGGCTGAAGCTCGATCCGGTCGACTTCCGGCTCCGGCACCTCATGCAGGAGGGCGATGCCATGGCTAACGGCCAGCCGTGGCAGAGCAACGGGGCGAAGGAGGTGCTCCGTCGCCTGAGCGAGCACCCGCTCTGGAAGACCCGCGACGAGTGGGCGAAGAGCGGCGGGAAGAATGGACACGGAAAGCGCGGAACGGGGCTGGCGGTCGGAGGCTGGATCCCGGGTCTCCAGCCCACCGCCGCGACGGTCCGGCTCAACCCGGATGGCTCGCTCCAGGTCCTGACCGGCCAGGTCGACATCGCGGGCACGAACATCGCGCTGGCGCAGATCGCCGCGACCGCCTTCGGGGTGGACATCGACCAGGTGCGCATCACGACGGGCGACACCGACACCGCGCCGCTCACCGGGCTCAGCGCGGGGAGCAAGACGATCTACACGGTGGGCGCCGCCGTGATGGAAGCGGCCCAGGATGCGCGTCGTCAGACGCTCGAGATCGCCGCCTCGGAGATGGAGGCGGCGGTCCAGGATCTCGAGATCGAGGACGGCAAGGTCACCGTCCGCGGCGTGCCCAGCCGGTCGATCACGCTCGCCCAGATCGGGAAGAAGGGCAACCTCTACATGTCGAAGGTCCCGCCGGTGCTCGGCGCGAGCCACATCGCGTTCGCGGTGCAGGCGCCGGCGTTTGCCGCCCAGCTGGCCCGGGTCGAGGTGGACCCGGATACGGGCGAGCTCACGCTCAACGAGTTCGTGGTGGTCCAGGACGCCGGCAAGGCCATCAACCCGATCGGGGTCGAGGGCCAGATGCAGGGGGGGGCCGTCCAGAGTCTCGGATTCGCGCTGACCGAGGCGCTCCTCTTCGACGAGAAGGGGCGCCTGACCAATCCGAGCCTCCTCGACTACCGGAAGCTGACCGCGGCCGACCTCCCGAACATCGAGACGATCATCGTCGAGGTGCCCTCGCCGGCCGGTCCCTTCGGGGCCCGCGGCGTCGGCGAGCCCCCGATCGTCCCGGCGCCGGCTGCCATCGCGAACGCGGTGTTCGACGCGACCGGGGCGCGGATCACCGAGCTACCGATCACGCCGGAGCGGATCGCGCTGGCCCTCGTCGCCAAGCAGGGGAACGGGCACCGCTAGAGCGGCCCGCGCCGCAGCGATTCCGGATCGAGAGCGAGCCGGTCGGGCCCGAACGGCCCGGCCGGACGCGTCGTCAGCGGATGACGCTGAGGCTGCCGACCACCACCGCCCGGCGCACGACCGGGAGCTTCGTGACCGCGTGGAGCTGCTTGCCGGTCCACGGCAGCCAGACCCCGGTGTGGAGCGGATAGTCGCCGGGGGCCGTATCGGGCGGCAGCCGGAACGTCACGCTCTGCCGGACCTCTTCCCCCGGCGTCCACTGCGAGGTGCCGAAGTCCCAGGCCCCGATCGGCTGATCCTGATTCGGGAGATTGTGCAGGCCCCGGATGTGAAGGAAGGCCCAGTAGTTGTAGCGGAGCGACTGCACCAGCCGCCAGTGATAGCGCACGGTGATGGTGTCACCGGCCCGGACTTCCCGCGGGATGTCGACGCCGAGCAGCTCGAGCGCCTCACCGAATCGGATCTTGGTCGGGATCTCGGGCGCCGGGGCTGGCCGCTGCCGGACCGCGGCGGCCTCGTCGGGATGGCCGAGCTCGTCGAGCGCCCGGGCCCACCAGGCGAGACGGCGACGACGCCACAGACCCTCCGGCACGGCGTCCGCCGCCTCGGCCCACCGGACGACCTCCTCCCAGGCCCCGTCGGCCGCCGCCCATTCGACGTCCACGTCGAACGTCTCGGACCAGCCCGATCGCGCCAGCGCCTGGCCGTAGAGGTTGTGCGCGTCTTCCCACTCGGGCGCCAGCGCCAGGGCGCGGGCCGCCTCGGCCAAGGCCGTGGCCCATGGCACTTGCGCCCGCCGATGCGCGTACGTGACGGGAGCCCGGATCGGATTCGGCCCCTCCGGGTCGTCCATCCAGTGGTCCAGCTCGCGACTCGCGACGGTCTCGGCCATGACCGCGGCCGGCGGCGGCGCCCAGGGCGTCGCGGTCGCCTCGTAGACGAAGAGCTCGGCGATGCTCCAGAGATCGGCGGCGTCCCCTGCGGCGAGCTGGGTGAGGCGCACGAACCGGGCGGGCTCGGGGTCCATGCGGATCGTCACCTGGCCGGTGTCGTCGAACCGGGGATGTCCCTTCCACCAGTGAATCCCCGGAAACACCTCGTCGACGGACGCCACCCGGCGCCAGGTCGAGCCGTCGGCGGAGGTTTCCACTCGTAGTCCGTCGGGCGCATCGGCCACCCAGGGCGCGGCGACGAGCGTCACCTGGGCGACCGGATGGATCCGCCCGAGATCGACCTCGAACCACGTGCCGGGTCTCTGCGGGGCGGACCACCGCGTCCATACGCGCCGGTCGATCGCGAGCGGCGCCTCTTCGGTACCCGCCGAGGCGCGCGTGATCCACGTGGCCGGCTCGATCGGCTTGACCGGGCCCGGTGCCACGAAGTGGTGGAAGATCGAGAAGTCGCCGACGTCGTCCCGCTGGTACCTCGCGCCGGCGAGGTCGAGCGTCTGGGCCATGACGTCGGGATGGGGGCGCCTCAGCCCGCCATGGGTCACGATCGCCACGCTCGCCGGATCGTCCGCCCGATCCACCGTCTGGAGGAAGGCGTAATTCCGGAACCCGACGAAGTCGGAGCACAGCACGCGCTCTGCGGACTCGAAGGCGATCACCTGTGCGACGCGCGTGTCCGCGTAGCAATAGCGGATGCCGTCCGCGGCGAGCCGCGCGATGGCAGCGTCGACCGGACGCCAGGGCGCCCCGGCGCTGTCCCGCACGAACTGGACGTGCGTCATCAAGTTGAAGCCGAGGATGGCGGCGGCGAGCGCGCCCGCGACCGGCATCCATCCCGCACCGGCCACGCGGGCCAGCGCGACCGCGCAGAGGACCGGCAGGACGCCCTGGAAGGTGATCTCGTAGCGGAGGACTGTTGACGTGCCGAACCACGTGACGAGATGGGCGGCCACCGTTCCCCAGAACGCGACCGCCACGACGTCCAGCGGGTCTTGCCACGGCCGCTCACGCTGGCGGAGGCGCCGGACCCACGTGACGACGCGGGCGGCGGCCACCAGCACGCCCGGCACGTACACGCCCCACACCACGACCCAGCCCAGGATGTCCGCCCAGCGCCGCAGCCGCACCGCGCGGCTGTCCCAGAACGCGCCGTGCAGGGTGTCGACGAGCGTCATCAGGACGATCTTCGGGCGGACGCTCCACGGCGGCAGGGGTCCGCCCCAGGTCGCGAGGTGCCGGAACGTCGCCCAGTCATGACTCGCGTTCCAGGTCCAGAACGGCCAGCTCGCCGCGAAGAACAGCGCGGCCGCCGCGTAGGGCCCGGGCCCGCGCAGAACCGTGGGCCGCGCGACGAGCAGCGTGAGGACCGAGGCCAGGAGCAGCACGGCACCGATCTGGCTCGACCACCAGCTGAGGCCGGAGGCGACCCCGAGGAGCACCCAGGCCCAGGCGCGGCCGTGCGTGGACCGCGGCTCGACGAGGGCCACCGCGCTCGCGAAGGCGACCGTTGCGAACGCCAGCGCGGAGCTCTCGCCGTGCGTCGACAGCTGGGCATAGCTGAGGAAGATCGGCGGGACGGCCACCAGGAGCCCGGCGAGGATGGCGAACCGCCGCGCGCCGACTCGATAGGCCACGAACCAGAGCGACCACGCCCACAGGACCGCGATGACGGCCGCGGCCATCCGGAGCGCCAGCGTCGACGGACCGAAGAGCCAGAATCCGATCGCGGCCGGATAGGCGTCGCCGATCGCGCCACCGTAGGGCTCGCCCCAGTAGAACACCTGCGGGTGGCCGCGGAGGATCGCGATGGCCATCAGCCCGGTCAGCGCCTCGTCGTAGTAGGTGTCGGCGAGGAAGGGGGTGACGGCGAGACGGTAGCGGAGGGCGAGGAACACGACGCCGAGGAGCCCACCCGCGAGCGCGATCCAGAAGCCGCGTCGCATGCGCCGGATCGGTCGGGACAGCCCGGTCAGCGCGCCGGGTTCGGAGGCGGCGTCGTGGTCGGCGCGCGTCATCGAATCAGCGTACGTCCGGGGCTCGGACGCCACCTAGCGGTGAAAGCCCCAGCCTGTCGGGCAAACTCCCGATCTGGGTGAGTCCGGCCACACGCGCACCATCCACCGACAGAGCGCTCGGCGCGCGAGCGGAGTCCCGTCGACTCTCGCGGGCGTCACGCCGGCCGGGCGGAGACTTCGATCGTCACGGCGGTCGCTGCCGCGACCGTGCGATAGAGGGGTCACCGGCCCTTGTACGTCTCGATCAGGGCCTCCGCCGTCGCCTGATCCACCCCGTGGAGGACGAATCGCATCGTGACCCGCTGGAAGCGGTTGGGCTCGGCGGCGGCGCGCGCGCCCTCGATGGTCACCTCCATCCGCTGGAGCGGCACGCCCGTGTCGCGTGCATGACCCTCGACGAGCGTCACGCCGCACGAGGAGACCCCGGCGAGGAACGCCTCGCTGTTGCTGACGGCCTCCGGCGCGGTGGAGGAGTCCAGGACAAAGTGATGGTTCCGGGCGTTGCTGATGGCCCGGCCCACGACGCCGCTCGAGCGGGACCGGACGGTCTCGACCTTCACGTCACTCATGGCGCGTCACTCCTGGCGCGTCGCTCGCGGGACCGGTTCTTCCGGCGCCTGGCATCCCGCCATTCCGCGACCGAGTCAGATGGGGGCTGGCTGGGCTCACCGGTGCGTTCTCCCGTCGCGATCATCGCCGGGACGGCCGGCGGGCGCAACGGTGGCGTCATGGTCATGTCACCGGGATGCGATGACGGGGGCCGAGCTGCGCTGCTAGCGTGCGATCGGTCCAGCGATGGCATGGTCCCTGCGAGCTCCGGCGACTGGTGAGTGCTCGGGGCTTGCGCTAGAATCCCGCCGAGGACGCCATCGGCGCGGCCCCATGAGCCACAGAGACCCGGTCACCGTCGAGGCCGTCATCGACCGCATCGACGCCTGGCGTGGCCGACCGGTGTCGATCCGGCCGCTCACCAACGGGCTCACCAACGCGAACTACCGCGTCGACGTCGACGACCAGGCGTTCGTGGTGCGGATCCCCGGGGCGTCGACGGAGCTCCTGGCGATCGACCGCGCGAACGAGCTGCACAGCGCGCGGGTGGCCGCCGCCCTCGGCATCGGCCCGGCGGTGCTCCACCACTTTCCGGACTCCGGCGTCACGGTCATCGAGTTCCTCCACGGCCGGCCGATGACCAACGACACGCTCGGCGAGCCCGGCATGCCGGGGCGGATCGCCCAGACGCTGCGCACGCTCCACGGCGGACCGCGGTTCCTGCGGGACTTCGACATGCTCGCCCTCGCCGAGCGGTACCGGACGGTGATCGCGCAGCGCGGATTCCCGGTGCCGACCGGCTATCCGGCGCGGAGATCCGTGGTTCAGGCCATCGGCGTGGCGCTGGCGGCGCACCCGCTGCCCGGCGTGCCCTGCCACAACGATCTCCTGGCCGACAACTACATCGAGCAGGCCGGACGGCTCCGGCTCGTCGACTGGGAGTACAGCGGCAACGGCGACCCCGCGTTCGAGCTGGGCAACACGTGCCGCGAGCTGGACTACGACGGCCCGCGAATCGAGGAGCTCTGCCGGGCGTACTTCGGCGACGCGGCCCCGCCGCTCGTGGCCAGAGTCCGCCTCCACATGATCGTCTCCGACGTGGGCTGGGCGCTCTGGGCCGCGATCCAGACCGCCATCTCCCGGATCGCCTTCGACTTCCCGGCCTACGGCGCGGCCCGCTGGACCCGCGCCGAGGCCGCCATGGACTCCGCCGACTTCTCCGGCTGGCTCGAGGCCGTCCGGCGGCCGCGCGCGACCCGGCCCGGGTGATGTGGCGAGGCCAGGGGCGTGCCCTTGACAACGTTGCAGCCGGTGGACGATCGTAGGCCGTCGCCCCGAGGGGTTCCGCTTTCCAACACGAGGAGGGATACATGAAGCATCCGTGGGTGCGCACACTCTCGCTCACTGCCGTGGTCGTCCTGGCGGCCATCAGCGTGGCCGTCGGCCAGACCGGGATGGCCCAGATGGTGAGCGCCGCCAAGCAGGAAGGCGAGCTCACCGTCATCGCCCTGCCGCGCGACTGGTGTGGCTACGGGGAGCTCATCGACAGCTTCAAGGCGAAGTACGGCCTGAAGGTGAACGAGCTCAATCCCGATGCCGGCTCCGGGGACGAGATCGAGGCCATCAAGGCCAACAAGGGCAACAAGGGTCCGCAGGCGCCGGACGTGATCGACGTCGGCCTGTCGTTCGGCCCGTCCGCCATGAAGGAAGGCCTGCTCATGCCGCACAAGGTTGCGACGTGGGCCTCGATCCCCAACGACGCGAAGGACGCCGCGGGCAACTGGTTCGGCGACTACTACGGCGTGCTCGCCTTCGAGGTCAACCAGGACATCGTGAAGGACCCGCCGCAGGACTGGGCGGATCTGCTCAAGCCCCAGTTCAAGAACTCGGTTGCGCTCGCCGGTGACCCGCGCACCTCGAACCAGGCCATCCAGGGCGTCCTGGCGGCCGGGCTCGCGATGACCAACGGGAACATGGACCAGGCCGCCGAGGCGGGCCTCAAGTTCTTCGCGGACCTGAACAAGGCGGGGAACTTCGTCCCGGTGATCGGGAAGGTCGCCTCGCTGGCGCAGGGCGCGACGCCCATCATCATCCGCTGGGACTACAACGCGCTGGCCGACCGCGACACACTGAAGGGCAATCCGAAGGTGGCGGTGGTGGTGCCGAAGAGCGGCGTCGTCGCCGGCGTGTACGTCCAGGCGATCAGCGCCTTCGCGCCGCATCCGAACGCGGCGAAGCTGTGGATGGAGCACCTCTACTCGGACGAGGGGCAGATCGCGTGGCTGAAGGGCTACTGCCATCCGATCCGCTTCCTGGATCTCGCGAAGAGCAAGAAGGTCCCCGCCGACCTGCTGGCCAAGCTGCCTCCCGCCGAGTCCTACGACAAGGCGGTCTTCCCGACGCTCGAGCAGCAGGCCAAGGCGAAGGAAATCATCACGAAGCAGTGGGATAGCGTCGTCGGAGCCAACGTCAAATAGGTTCACGTCGGGTGCACCGGGATCGCGCCGAGACGCGGGTGACCGAGTCGTCGCGCATCCGGTACCCCCGTCGCCGTGACCCTCTCCCTCTCGCCCGGCTGCTCGGGGCGAGGGGGAGCGGGGTCGGGGCCGCGCCATGAGCCGCGCGATCCCCGCGGCGAATCCCGCCGCCCCGCGACCGGGGCGATGGTCGTGGGAGTTCCTCGGCCTCCTGCCGTTCTTCATCTTCGCGGTGCTCTTCCTGATCCTGCCGACGAGCTACCTCATCGTCGGAGCGTTCCAGGACGGTAACGGCCAGTTCACGCTCGGCAACCTCCGGGACCTGGCCCACCCCACCATCCTCAAGGCGTACTGGATCAGCATCCAGGTGAGCGCCGCCTCGGCGATCGGCGGCGGGATCATCGGCTTCTTCCTCGCCTACGTCGCGATCGCCGGCGGGCTGCCCAAGTGGGTGAGGCCCACCCTGCTGACGTTCTCGGGGGTGGCGTCGAACTTCGCCGGCGTGCCCCTCGCGTTCGCGTTCCTCGCCACGCTGGGGCGCACGGGCCTGGTGACGGTGCTCCTGGTGAGCCTGTTCGACTTCAACATCTACCAGACCGGGTTCAACCTCCTGAGCTTCTGGGGCCTCGCCCTGACCTACCTGTACTTCCAGATCCCGCTGATGGTCCTGATCATGGCCCCGGCGATCGACGGGTTGAAGCGCGAGTGGCGCGAGGCGGCGCAGAACCTCGGGGGGAGCGCGGTCGACTACTGGCGCTACATCGCGCTGCCCGTCCTCTGGCCGACCCTGATCGGGACGACGCTGCTGCTGTTCGCCAACGCGTTCGGCGCGGTGGCCACCGCCTACGCGCTGACCGGCAGCTCCCTCAACATCGTCACCATCCTCCTGTTCGCGCAGATCCGGGGCGATGTGCTGCACAACCAGAACCTGGGGTACGCGCTGGCGCTCGGGATGATCGCGATCACCGGCCTGTCGAACACCGCCTACATCTGGCTCCGGGCCCGCAGCGACCGGTGGCTCCGATGACCCGACGGGTCCTCGGCTCCTGGCTGATGCTGCTGTTCGGCGCGCTCTACTTCTTCGTGCCGCTGCTCGGCACGTTCGAGTTCTCGCTGCGCTACCGGCGGGGGGTGTACAGCTTCGAGGCCTACCGGATCGTCCTGACCGACCCGCGGTTCCACGCGACGTTCCTCTACTCGACGGCGCTGGCCCTCGCGACAATCGTGTTCGGCATCCTCCTGGTCGTGCCCACCGCCTACTGGATCCAGCTCCGCCTGCCGAGGCTCCGGCCGGTGGTCGAGTTCATCACGCTGCTCCCCCTGGTCATCCCGGCGATCGTGCTCGTGTTCGGCTACCTCCGGATCTACAACAGCTCGTCGATCCTGCCCTTGACGCGCACCGCCCGGACGACCGACCTCCTGCTGATGTTCAGCTACGTCACGCTGGCGATGCCGTACATGTACCGGGCCGTCGACGCCGGGTTGCGGGCGATCGACGTGCGCACCCTGACCGAAGCGGCCCAGAGCCTCGGGGCGGGGTGGGGGACGATCCTGCTGAAGGTCATCCTCCCGAACGTCAGCGTCGCGGTGCTGAGCGGCGCGTTCCTCACGTTCGCGATCGTCATCGGCGAGTTCACGATGGCGAGTCTGCTGGATCGCCCGGCGTTCGGCCCGTATCTCCAGCTCATTGGCGCGAACCGCGCCTACGAGCCGTCGGCCCTGGCGATCCTCACGTTCGCGATCACGTGGGGATGCATGACGCTGATCCAGCTGCTGGGCCGTCGCCGTCACACTCAGGCCGCCGGGGCACACTGAGGACGCGTATGGGCTTGCTCGAGATCCACGGATTGCAGAAGAAGTTCGCGATGTCCACCGCGGTCGAGCACTTCGAGCTCGACGTCGCGCGGGGCGAGTTCGTGTCGTTCCTGGGCCCGAGCGGCTGCGGGAAGACGACGACGCTCCGGATGATCGCCGGCTTCGAGAGCCCGTCGGCGGGCAGCATCCGGATCGAGGGCGCGGACATCACCCGGCGACCGCCCAACCGGCGCAACGTTGGGATGGTCTTCCAGTCCTACGCGCTGTTCCCGAACATGACGGTCGCCGACAACGTGGGCTTCGGCCTGAAGATCGCGAAGCGGCCGAGCGCGGAGATCGCGAACCGGGTCAAGGAGATGCTCGAGCTCATCCACCTGCCGGCGCTCGGGGGCCGCTATCCGTATCAGCTGTCCGGTGGCCAGCAGCAGCGCGTGGCGCTGGCCCGGGCCCTGGCGATCCAGCCGAAGGTCCTGCTTCTGGACGAGCCGCTGTCGGCCCTCGACGCCAAGATCCGGGTATCGCTCCGCAACGAGATCCGGGCCATCCAGCGGAAGCTCGGGATCACGACCATCTACGTCACGCACGATCAGGAGGAAGCTCTGTCCCTCTCGGACCGGATCGTCGTGATGCGGGACGGACGGGTCGAGCAGATCGGCACGCCGTTCGAGATCTACAATTTCCCGCGGACGACCTTCGTGGCGTCCTTCGTCGGTACCCTGAGCATCCTGCGGGGACAGGTGGCGGATCCCGGCCGCGGGGCGATCGTGGTCGACGGGCAGGAGATCGTGGCCGCGCGCGGGCTCGAGGAGGCGCGGGCCGGTGAGTCGCGGGCGGTGGCGCTCCGCCCCGAGATCGTGTCCCTCCACGAGGGGAGCGGCGACGGGAACCGGATGCGCGGCACGGTCGAGGACGTCAACTTCCTCGGATCGATCGTGCGGATCCGCGTCCGCTTCGGGGAGAACATGGTGTCGCTCGACACCTTCAACAACCCGGCGGCGGTGCCGCCGCAGCCGGGGCAGCCGGTGACAGTGAGCTTCCCCCGCGACGCGGTGCTGGTACTGGAGGGCTCCGCGACCGCCTGAGCGGCGGCGTCATGTCCCTCGGGGACGCGAGTCCCGCGATCGCCCCAGCACGGAGCCCCGAGCCGGAGCTAGGGGCCTTCCAGCACCATCCGCCGGTAGGCCTCGGCCGCCTCGAGGCCGGCCCGCACGCCCTGCTCGCGCGCCCACTCCACCAGGAACTCCTTGGGATCCCACTCGCCCATCTGACTCCGGTGCTCGCGGAGGGCCGCGAGCTTCACGTCCATGGTGGAGGCGATGTCCACGTAGGTGTCCGACCGGTCCGCGCCGTGGATGTAGACCTCGCGCACCTCGTGGGGCTCGAGCCCCTCGGCGAGGAGCTCCGGGAAGATGAGGCGCGTGCCCGCGGAGGGAAAGACCGCGTCGAGCGCGGCGTCGGCGGCCGCCCGGTGGTCGGGATGGTTCAGGTAGCTCGACCCGTAGTAGCGCACCGTCGGATCGCCGCACAGCACCGCGTCGGGCCGGAACCGGCGGATCAGACGCGTCAGGTCACGGCGCAGCGCGATGGTCGCCTCGAGCATCCCGTCGGGATAGTCGAGGAACCAAGTCTCCGCGACCCCCAGCACCCGGCAGGCGCTGCGCTGCTCCGCCTCGCGGACGGGAGTGAGCGCCTCGCGGGTCATGTCGGGCGGGGTGAACTTGTTCGACCCGCCCGCGCCGCGCGTGATGCACACGGTCACGATGGTGCTGCCTGCCCGCGCCCACTTGGCGAGCGTGCCGCCCACGGTGAACTCCTGGTCGTCGGGGTGGGCGTGGATGCTCATCGCGCGAGCGGGCGGCGGCGGCTCCACGACCGTTCGCGCCTTCTTGCCGTGCTCGGGAACGCCTGGAGTGCCGGAATCCGTCGGTCCGTCCGTCATGTGAGCTCGGGGATCCTTTCGCGTTCGAGGATGGGGTAGCGGCGACCGGCCAGCGTGAGGGAGGGCCGGCCGTCCTGGTCAAGGAGATGCGGTCCGAGCTGCTGGAGCGCCAGGCGGCCGAAGCGCGCGGGAAACGCCCCCCGCCGCACCCGGCAGTAGAGACGCCCGCCCGCGCTCTCCATCGTCGCCGGGTCGAGGGGCTCGCGATAGTCGCCAGCCAGGACGAGATCGAGGCTCTCGAGGCGGCCGGCTCGGGCGAGCGGCCGCACCCGCTGAACGACGAACGGAGTCTGGTCGGGCTCGAACCAGTTCTGCTCTCCCTGGCACACGGCCAGCCAGCGGCCCTCCGATGTGCGGGTCATGGCCAGCAGAAAGAAGCGGAGGGTCAGGGGATCGACGACCTCGCTCCCGTCGTGGAAGACGCGGCCCTCCGCATCGACCCGGTACCGATACTCGCGCATGGCGCCTTCATTCTAGTCCCGCCGGCCCGGGTCAGAGCCACCGCCGCACGTGCGCCCGGTAGTCGCCGTAGGCGCCGCCGAACTTCCGCTCGAGGTAGCGCTCCTCGCGCGCGATCACCCCGAACCGGAGCATGAGAACGTAGATGACGAGCAGGAGCCCGAACCAGGCGCTGTCGGCGAGGACGGCGACGGCGGCGAACAGGAGCAGCAGGGAGACGTACATGGGATTCCGAGACCGCGCGTAGATCCCGCCGGTCACGAGCGCCGTGGCTGGCTTCGGCGTCTCGACGTTCGTGCCCGCCTTCCGGAAGGCGCGCAGCGCGTGGGTCATGAGGAGCAGGCCGATCGCGGCCAGCCCGCCAGCGAGGCCGTACCGCGACACGGCGATCGATCCGGCGGGAAAGAGCGGCCAGGGCGACAGGCGCTCGAGGATCGCGCCGATGACGAGCAGAAGATAGGCGATGCGGGGCGGCCGAGCGATGACCCCCGGGTGGTCATCGGTCGGGGTGGACGGGTGTGGCGCAACGGGATGAGCGGCTGACTCGTTCGTCATGATTGACACCTCCATGGTGTGATACGGATGGCGCCCGTCTCCGTTACGGAGGTGGACGGCCGGATCTGCGGCCCGGCTGGCCGGGGCGCGCCGTAACTCCAGGGCCCCCTCCTTCGTAGACCCGGTTGGAGGACCATGAACGCGACCGAGCTGACGGACGCCGTGGAGCGGGCCCGGCACGGAGACCGGGAGGGCTTCGCCGAGCTCTACCGGGTATGCGGCCCGCGGGTTCTCGGTCTCTGCCGCCACATCCTGGGCTCACGAGAGGCGGCCGAGGACGCCCGGAGCGACGTGTTCTCCCGCCTGCCCCAAGTGATCGACCGGTACGATCCGGCGCTCCCGTTCGACCGGTGGCTCCTGCGCGTGACGAGCCACCGGTGCCTCGATCTCCTGAGGCGCCGGCGCCTCGAGGCCCGGCTATTCGCGGGGGAGACGGAAGAATCGGACGAGCGGTCGAGCGCGAACGAGCCGGGCCCGTCACCGCTGGGCGCCGTGCTCACCGACGAGGCCCGACGACGAGTCCGTGACGCGCTCCTCCGGCTGCCCGAGCGATATCGCGTTGCCCTCGCGCTTCGCTACTACGGCGAGCTGGGTTACGACGAGATCGCCGGGCAGCTCGGCCTGACGCGCAACCACGTGGCGATCCTCATCTTCCGCGGCAAGCAGGCGCTGCGCCGGCTGCTCGCGGATCTCGACGAGAGGGAAGGACGATGACGTGCCTGAGCGAGCTCACCTGGGCGGTGTACGTGGACGGGGAGCTGTCCCCGGAGGAGGCGCGCGACGCCGAGCGACACCTCGGGGAGTGCGCGCGGTGCCAGGAGCTGGTCGCGGCGTTGCAAGGAGAGAGCCGCGCCGTCACCGTGGCGCTCGACGAGCTGGCGGCGCTCACGCCGTCGAGCGCGCCCGGGACGCGGCCGGCGCCGGTACGGGTGGCGACGAACGGCCGGCCGACCGGCGCGTGGCGCCTGATGGTGGCCCCCCTGTCGATCGCGGCGGGCCTCGCCGGCGCCGCCACCCTCACGGGCTGGGGAGATGCCGGGGGGTCGCCGGCGGGGGACTGGATCGGCCTCGGCGTCGAGACCGGGCTCTTCGTGCTCCTGAATGTCTCGACGCTGGAGTGGACGCTCGCCCTGGTGGCGGTCGCGACGATGGCCGGCCTGGCCCTGGCCGGCGGCCTCTACCTGGGGCGCACTCCCGCGCGGACGGTCGCGCTGCTCGCGCTGACCATCGGAGCTGCCGTGGCGGTGGCTGCGCCGCCCGCCGAGGCGCTCGAGACGCGGCGCGGCCGTGAGGTTGTGGTCGGGGCCGCCGAGACGCTCGACGGCACGCTCATGGCCGCCGGAGAGAACGTCCGCGTGGAGGGGACGATCCGCGGCGACCTGATCGTCGCGGCAGCCCACGTCGACGTGCGGGGGACGGTGCGCGGCGATCTCGTGGTCGCGGCCCGGGCCGTGGAGGTGAGCGGGACGGTCGAGGGGAGCGTGTACGCCGCGGCCGGGTCGCTCACCCTCCGGGGCCACGTGGGCCGCGGCCTCTACGCGGCGAATCGCTCGACGGCCATCGAGTCCGGATCGGAGATCGGGGGCGATCTCGCGCTGGCCGGACGGAGCGTCACGCTCGGCGGCGACGTGGAGCGCAGCGCATCCATCCTGGCCCATGACGCGGAGCTGGGCGGTCGCGTCGGGCGGGACGTTCGCTTCCGCGGGGACCGACTCCAGGTGAAGGCGCCCGCTCGCGTCCAGGGAGCGATCCACGCCGATGTCCGGCGGGCGTCCGCGGTGATCGTGGACGGCGGCGCCTCGGTGACGGGGCCCGTGCTGACCCGCGTGGTCTCGCGGGCCGCCGGCTGGTACGGAGAGCCGCGCGTCTGGTTCTGGGTCGGGACCCGCTTTTTCGGAGCCGCGCTGCTCGGCTGGGTGGGTCTCGTGCTGGCGCCGGCGCTGGTCGTGGGGAGCGCCGACCGCGTGCGAAGCTGGGGACGCTCGCTCGGCTGGGGCGTGGTGACCCTGGCGGGCGGGCCGGTGGCGATCCTGCTCCTTGCCGTGACCATCGTCGGCATTCCGCTCGCGCTGGCGACGCTCGGTGTCTACCTGCTCGGGCTCTATGCCGCCAAGATCGTGGTGGGCCTCGCGCTCGGGCGGGCCCTGGTCCGGCCGCGCGGCAACCCGCGCCGCGATGCGCTGCGCGCGCTCATCGTCGGGCTGGTGCTGGTCACGCTCGCGTCCGCGGTCCCCGGGCTGGGCGGCGCCGTTCGCCTCGTCGTCGCCTGCCTCGGCGCCGGCGCGCTCGCGTGGCGTCTCGCCCAGACGGCCGGGGTCGTGCGAAGCTCGGAGGCGTGAGCGTCGAGATCCGGACCGCGGCGGAGCTCGTCACCCCGGAGCGGGCCGGGGAGTGGGCCGCTCGCCGCGCGCAGCGCGACGATCCCGTGCTCCGGGCGATCTGGTGGGAGTTCGTCGCCGCCGGCGGGCCGGTCGCGCTGGCCACCGCGGCGCGCGGGCTGTCGGACCTCGCCCACGACGATGTGCGGGCGCGCGCGGCGGCCCTCGACGCCGCCGACCTCATCGAGTCCGATGGCGACCGCGTCCGACTCGCGTATCCGTTCACCACCGGACCGAACGATTTCGAGGTGATCCTGCCCGGGAGCCGCTCCCGCTACGCGTGCTGCGCGATCGACGCGCTGGGCGTGGCGCCGATGGTCGGGCTCCCCGTCACCGTCAGATCCCGCTGCCATCAGAGCGGCGCGCCGCTGATCTTCGACGTCGATCCCATCGCCGGCCCGCGCCGCGCGCCGCCCGGGTGTCTCGCGTGGGTCGAGCGCGGTCGCTGGGGCGGCGACCGGCTCTCGGGCTTCCTCTGAACCCGCCTCAACTTCTTCCGGGGGGAAGAAGACCTCGAGGCCTGGCGGCGCGGGACACCGGACGGCGACGGCGCGGGACTCGTCCTCGCCGAGGCGTTCGAGCTCGCCCGGCGGATGTTCGGCGATCTGCTCCGCCCCGTCGCCTCCAGCTAGATCGACGCGCCGGGCTGTCGGCGGTCCCCGCATCGCCCCCCGTGTCATAATCGGGCCAGCATGACGGGCGCGGCCCTCGGTCCGCTGGTGAGCACCGCGTGGCTCGCCGATCGCCTCGGCGATCCAGACCTCCGCATCCTCGATGCGACGTGGTACCTGCCCCACCTCCGCCGGAACGCGCGCGCGGAGTTTCGCGAGGCGCACATCCCGGGCGCCGCTTACTTCGACATCGACGCCATCGCCGATCATCATCGCGGGCTCCCGCACATGCTGCCCGATCCGACGACGTTCGCCGAGGCGGTCGGCGCCCTGGGGGTGGGGGACGGAGACCAGGTCGTCGTCTACGCCGGAAAGTACCTCGTCGCCTCGGCGCGGGTCTGGTGGACCTTTCGCGCGTTCGGGCACGACCGGATCGCCGTCCTGGACGGCGGGTTCCCGCGCTGGCGCGAGGAGGGACGGCCCCTCGAGACCGAGGAGCCGAGCCCGGCGCGCCGCCACTTCACGCCGCGCATGCATCCCGAGCTGGTGACCAACCTGGAGGCGGTGCGCCAGAACCTCACGACCCGACGGACGCAGGTCGTGGACGCGCGCTCAGCCGGACGCTTCGCGGGGACCGAGCCCGAGCCCCGCGAGGGCCTCCGCGGCGGCCACATTCCCGGCAGCCTGAACCTGCCGTACGACCGGCTCTTCCGTCAGGACGGGATGCTCCTCGGCCGCGACGACCTTCGCCGCGCCTTCGAGGGGGCCCGCGTGGACCTGCATCAGCCCATCGTGACGACGTGCGGCTCCGGGGTGACGGCCTGTGTCCTCGCTCTCGGGCTCGACGTGGTCGGCCGCGCGGACGTCGCCGTCTACGACGGGTCCTGGACCGAGTGGGGCGGCCGGGACGACGTGCCCATCGAGCCCTAGCGCATGCCGCGCCAGCGAATCGACCTCGATCCGATCGACGCCCTCTCGATCCTGGACGAGCACGGGCGCCTCGATCAGTCGCTCGAGCCCTCGATTCCCGCCGACGACCTGCGCCGCCTCTACCGGATCTTTCTCCTGTCCCGCCGGTTCGACGAACGCATGCTCGCGCTCCAGCGACAGGGACGGATCGGCACCTATCTGCCGGCGCGCGGGCACGAGGCGGCGGTCCTTGGGAGCGTCTATCCCTTGCGCCCGACGGACTGGCTCATTCCGGTCTGGCGCGAGTGGGCCGCGTACGTCTGGCGCGGCTGGCCGCTCGACAATCTGATCCTTCTCTACGCCGGCTTCTCCGAGGGCACGTCCGTTCCGGCGGGCATCCGCGACCTTCCGGTCTGCGTGCCGATGGGCACCCACGTGCCGCATGCGGTCGGGCTGGCCTGCGCGGCGCGGGCCCGCCGGGAGGACAGCGTCGCGCTCTGCTACTTCGGCGACGGCGCGAGCTCCGAGGGGATCGCTCAGGAGTCGATGAACTTCGCGGGCGTCTTCCAGGCCCCGATCGTCTTCGTGTGTATCAACAACCAGTGGGCGATCTCGATGCCGCGCTCACGGCAGACGCGGGCGAAGACCCTCGCGCACCGCGCGCTCGCCTACGGGTTCCCGGGGGTCCAGGTGGACGGCAACGACCTCCTGGCGATGATCGTCGCCACGCGGGAGGCGGTGGACCGGGCGCGCCAGGGCCGCGGGCCCACCCTCATCGAGGCCGTGACCTACCGGCTGGCGCCGCATTCGACGGCCGACGATCCCAAGAAGTATCGCGAGGACGCCGAGGTCAAGGCGTGGGAGGCACGAGAGCCGCTCCCCCGACTGCGCCGGTATCTCGAGGGCAAGGGACTGGTGGACGACGCGCTTCACGCGCGGTTCGAGGCCGAGGTCGACGCCGAGGTCCGGGCCGCCATCGAGCGCGCCGAGTCGCGGATGCAGGCGGCGCAGCCCCTCGACATGTTCGACAACGTCTACGGTGACGTCCCCGCGGAGGTCCTCGCCCAGCGCGACGCGTTCATCCGCGAGCAGGAGGAGAACCCAAGGTAGCCGCCCCGTGACCGCGGATGGAGGACGCCCGCGCGGATCCGTTGACGTGGAGGTGCAGGATCTTTCCGGCGGGGGTCACGAGCGGAGGCCGCCGCTCGACCCGGAGGAGCTTCGCATCGCGCCACGCGAGGCCCATCACCTTCTCGGCCCCCCGCGTGGCGCCGATGGCGGACAGGAACGTTTCGATGACCGCATTGGACGGCACCGGCCCCACCCTCGGATCGACGAGAAGGCTCAAACCCGGCATACCATCGGCGCCTTCCTCCTCGACCAGCTGGTAGTCCGTCGGCCCACCTCCGAACCGGCCGGGCAAGACCTCCTCCAGGACGCGAATGATGTCGATGTCGAGGAACGTCATCCCGCCGGCCGTGAGCTTTTCCACGCTCCGGATGTCGCGCAGATGGAGTGTCCAACCGAACCGCTCGAGGGGGCACCCGCACCGCCGCCGGTCGAGCTCGGCGACGTCTCCCATCGAGACATTGAGAAGGAGCAGCGCCGTCGCCGTCCGGCTCAGCGACGTGGTGAGGAGAGCACCGGGCACGAGGCCCGCGGGGACGGCGTGGAGACTCGTCTGGATGACGGCAAGCCGGTCCTCGAAAACATGCACCTCGTCGGGAGCCTCGGCTCTGACGCAGCCGCGCCCGACCACGCCCGCCTCGACGCTCGCGTACTGGGGCCAGCCGACGGCGCCCGTCCGGCGCATCGTGGCCAGTCGGGCGGCCGTGGTGGGCTCGCTGGCTGCGGTGAGCCACACCCCGTCGAGCCTGACCCCGGCGCGCTCGGCGGCCTGGCAGAGCCGCACCGCGGAGCTCGCGTGGGTGTGGAGGTGCGGGGTTCCGCCCGCCCGTCGCGTCTCGGCGATCCATCGCAGGATCGGAGCGGGGTCCGTGAGCGGCGCGTACTCGAGGGCCGGCAGGCGTGTGGGCGCTCCGAGACTGCTCCAGCGCATGGCCCGCGCGCTCCAGCGGTAACGACGGGGCAGGTCCGGGATCTGGGGATCGATCTGTGAGAACCACCGCGAGACGCGCGCCCCGAACGCGACGCCTTCCAGCAGCACGACCATGTTGGCGCCCCCAGGCACGCCCCAAACCGCGTGCTCCCAGTGATCGCCTCCGACGGCGTGGAACGCCAAGCACGAGTCGATCGCGCGGTCGCGGACGTAGGCGAGATCGATGGGAACCACCGCGGCAGCGCCCCGGCTGCCACCCGTTTGGACCGACAGGTGGGTCGGTGCCGCCGTGTCCCGCGTCTGGCCGGGCCGCGAGGCGATAGTCGTGCTGCCCCGAACGATCGGGCGCCGGCCCTTGAATTCATCGACCGTGAGATAGACGCCGTGCCGGACCAGGGCCGCGAGCGTGGCGTCCACGCCGTCCCGGCGGACCATCGCGACCAGATCTCCGAATTCGCAGCCGGCGAGGGCCAGGAGCCGGTGATACAGGCTCGACGGACGCTCGAAGATGGAGTCATGCGCCAGCCTGAGGAAGTTGTCCTCGCGGTGCTCGAACCGGTGCTGGAGCGTCCGCCGGGCCTCGTGGAGCGTGACCGGCTTCCGCAGGAACCACGGCAGGCTGCCCAACAGTCGGAGGCCTTCGAGGGCATCCTCCGGCCGGATCATGGGCGAGGTACGAGGGTAGGCACGCCCGCAACGCGGACCGGAGCAGCCGGCGCCGGTCCGTTGACGTGGAGGTGCAGGATCTTTCCGGCGGGGGTCACGAGCGGAGGCCGCCGCTCGACCCGGAGCAGTCCCGGATCCCGCCAGGCGAGACCCATCACCTGCTGCGGTCCCCGCCCGCTGCCGAGAGCCACGAGGAACGCTTCGGCGACCGCCTCGGAGGCGATTGGACCCACCGCCGGATTGACGAGAAGGCGCAATGCTGACCTTCCATCGACGCCTTCCTCCTCCACCACCTGATAGTCCGTCGGCCCGCCTCCGAACCGGCCCGGCAGGACTTCCTCCAGAACGCGGATGATGTCGGTGTCGAGGAAGGTCATCCCGCCTGCCGTGAGCTTTTCGATGCTTCTGATGTCGTGGAGGTGGAGCGTCCAGCCAAGCCCCTCGAGGGGACACTCGCACCGCCGCCGGTCGAGCTCCCCGACGTCGCCCATCGAGACGTTCAGGAGAGGCAACGCCGTCGCCGTCCGGTGAAGAGACGTGACGAAGAGCGTGCCGGCGGTCAGGCCGGACGGAACATGACGTCGATCGACCTGGACCACGGCGAGACGATCCTCGAACACGTGCACCTCATCGGGCACGTCGGGTCGAAGACAGCCCCGCCCGACAAGGCCGGCCTCTGCGCTCGCGTACAGCGGCTCGCAGATGGCGCCCGTTCGGCGGATCGTGGCCAGCCGGGCCGCCGTGGTGGGCTCGCTGCCCGAGGTCAGGCGCACGCCGTCGAGCCGAATCCCGGCGCGCTCGGCGGCCTGGCAGAGCCGCACTGCGGAGCTCGCATGAGTGTGGAGATGCGGCGTCCGACCGGCTCCCTGCGTGCCGGTGAGCCAGCGCAGGATCGGCGCGGGGTCCGAGAGTGGCGCGTGCTCGAGGGTGGGCAACCGGGTCGGCGTGACGATGCTGCCCCACCGCATCGCCTGGGCGCTCCAGCGGTAGCGAAACGGGAGGTCCGGGAGCCTCGGGTCGATCTGCGAGAACCACCGGGAGACTCGCCCCCCGAATGCGGCGTATTCCAGCAGCACCACCACGCTGGTGCCGCCGGGCACTCCCCAGACCGCGTGGTCCCACTGGTCGCCTCCGACCGCGTGGAGGGCCAGGTAGGTGTCGACGGCGCGATCCCGTATGTAGGCGAGGTCGACGGGTACGGATGCCGGCGTTCCTCGGCTGCCGCCGGTGGCGATCGACAGGTGAGTCGAGGCCGCAGCGTCGCGTGGCTCACCGGGCCGGGAGACGATGGCCGCGCCCCCGCGAACGATCGGGCGCCGGCCCTTGAGCTCGTCGACCGTGAGATAGACACCGTGCCGCACCAGGGTGGCGAGCGCGGCGTCCACGCCGTCCCGGCGCACCAGCGAGGCTAGGTCTCCGAATTCGCAGCCGGCGACGGCGAGGAGCCGGTGATACAAGCTCGAGGGATGCCGGAAGATGGATTCCTGCGCGAGCCTGAGAAAGCTGTCCTCGCGGTGCTCGAGCCGATCCTGGAGCGTCCGCCGCGCTTCGTCGAGCGTGATCGGGTTCTGCAAGAACCGCGGCAGGCTCGCGAGCAGCCGGGCGCCTTCGCGGGCTTCTCCCAGCCGGATCACGGGCGAAGGGTCGAGGCGTCGCGGGGATCGGGTCCCCGGGGCCGGCGGTCGCGATCGAGGAAGTAGTTGATCCAGGAGCTCGTGTTCCGGAGCGCGCGATCGGGCGGCGGGATGTGGATCAGGAGCTCGCGCTCCCGTCCGGCGGCCCGCGCGCGCGCGTGGACGTCCACCCATACGCACGGCTGATCGGCGACCTCGCAGCGCCCGAGATGGGTGCCGCCGCACGGACCGTTCCGGAGGTGCTTCGGGCAAGTCTCGGGACACACGTACTCGAGATGCCCGAGCACGCAGTTGCCGCACGCCCGGCATCCGAAGAGCGGCCGCTTGATGCCGAGCTCGACCCGCTCGATCGCGCCCGCCAGCGCCGGCCGCCGATCGGCCCAGCCCGCGAGCCGCGCCAGTGCGCGCCGGAGTCGCGTATCCCGGGTGACGGGGAACAGGCGGCCCAGCGCGTCGAGCAGCCCGGCGATGCCGCGGCGCCAGCGCGACTCCTCGTCGGTCGGCACCGCGAGGCGCGGCTGGCCCGGGACCGGCTCCGGGCCCGGGACGCCGGCGCCGGCCATCGGGATCGCGGCGGGGCCGGCCGGCCGGCCGTAGAGATAGAACCCGCCCGGCAGACCGTAGCGCAGCTCCCGGGCCAGGTCCTCCCAGCGAGGCGCCAGCTCGCGCGCGCGCCGGATGATCCACGCGACGTGATCGGCGTCGTGAGTGCCGCCGAGATAGGCGCCGGCGTAACCGAGGCCGCGCAGCATGGCGACCGTGCGCGCGGCGCGCTCGAGCCGGGCCCGGAGCCCGCCGTCCTTCGCTCGCGCCTCCTGGCGCACGATCTCGAGGAGCGCCGGCGAGACCCAGCACCCCGGCGGTTCGCCGCGCGCCATCCGTTCGGCGGCGCGGGGGCCGAGGACGTAGACGTTGCCGAGGAGGGGAGTGCGGAGCCCGCGCTCGTCGACGTAGCGCTTGAGCTCTCGGAACTTCTCCGAGTCCCATCCGACCTGGGTGATCGCGTAGTCGGCGCCCGCGGCCACCTTCTTCTCGAGCTTCCAGTACTGCCAGACGCAATCGCCCTCGACGTACTTGAACGGCGACACCGCGACCGCGACGTGGAGCGGCCGGCCGGCTCGCCGGAGCTCGTCGAGCAGCCGGACGAGGTGAACCGAGTCGAGATCGAAGACGGGAGACTCGGGCGGGGGACCGCCGTCCCGCGGGCGCGGCCAGTCGCCGGTCAGCGCGAAGACGTTCTCGATGCCGAGCGCCTGGAGGTCCTCGGCGGTCTTTCGGAGGGCCGCCCGGTCCTGGCCGACGCAGGTGACGTGCACGTTCGGCGTGAGCCCTCGCGCCCGCGCGGCGGTGCCGACGCGGATCGGATCGTGGCCCATCGCGCCGCCGGCATAGCTCGTGATGCTGCCGGCGACCACGTCCGGCACCCGCGCCAGCCGGGAGGCGACCTCGAGGAGCTTGGCCTCGCGCTGGAGGCCCGAGGCGACCAGCTCCACGACGTAGCAGAACCGGCCGGCGCCGAGCGCCTCGGCGAGGGGATTCGCGGGCACGGGCCGCTCCGGCCCGGAGGTCAGCCGCCGAGCTCGGCCCGCACGAGCCGGGCGCCTTCCACCATCGCGCAGAGCTTGGCGAAGGCGACGTCGCGGGGGAGGTGCATCAGGCCGCAGTCCGGGTTGATCGCGAGGCTCTTGGCTGGCACGAGCTCGAGCGCGGCGCGGATCCGCTCGGCCACGACCGCGGGCGTCTCGATGTCGTGGCTCTTGACGTCGACGACGCCGAGCCCGAGTGTGAACTGGGGGTCGAAGTCCTTGAACAGCCGGACGTCGTCCTCGCCGCGGCGGGCGAACTCGAGCGTCAACTGGTGGATGCGGGCGTCGAGGATCGCCGGGAACAGGTACCGGTAGCTGCCCTCCCACGAGGGCTTCCCGTAGCGGTTGCCGTAGCAGACGTGAAGCGACAGCCGGGCCCCCACGCCCTCGACGAGGGCGTTGAGCGCGCGCACCGCCCACGGGAGATCCTCGGGGAAGCCCGAGTAGTAGGGCTCGTCGACCTGGAGATCGGTCGCTCCCGCTCGCACCAGCTCCCGCAGCTCGACGTTCATGACCCGCGCGATGTCGAGGGCGAGGGCCTCCTCGCTCGGGTAGTACTCGTTCCGGATGCGCTTGACCAGCGAGAGCGGCCCGGTCACCGAGACCTTGGTGCGGCGCTCGGTGAAGCGCCGGAGGAACCGGTACTCCTCGACGAGGCCGAGCGAGCCGGTCGGCAGGCGGCCCCGCACCACGCAGTCGTAGAAGTCGTAGTAGAACTTCTTGGACGTCTGGTCGATCTGCACGCCGGGCAGGCGGGTCGTGAAGTGGTCGATCATGTTGTCCCGGCGGAGCTCGCCGTCGGAGACCACGTCGACCCCGGCGGCCTCCTGGTCCTTGATCGCCGCCTTGACCGCCGCGTCGTGCATCTCCTCGAGGTCGTGGCGCGAGATGCGACGGTGGAGGTAGTCGTTCTTGGCCCGCTCGAGCCACCCCGGCATCGAGTAGCTGCCGACCACCGCGGTGAGCAGCACGGGATCAGGCCTCGACTGCGGCATCGCGCTGGCCCGGTCGGAGTTCACTCGAGCGCACCGTCACAGCCTGGCCCCCTATTCCTTCGGTGTCGTGTAGAGGATGGACGTCCGCGAGCCCGCGCGATAGCGGAACGGCGCGAAGTGCACGTCGAAGCCGGTGCGGGCGCCGATGGCGCGCAGCAGGGCGCCGTTCACCCAGTTCACCACCGAGCCGTCCAGCTTTCCCGGCCCCCGGAAGCCGTGACGGTACTCGCGCATGTCCGCGACGAAGATGTCCTGCACCTGGAGATACCCCCGCGGGTGGAGGAGCGGCACGGTGTGGACGAAGCTCTCCGCCGCTCCGCGGGAGAGATGGAAGCGGACGTCGTCCGGCGCGTCGGCGAGCAGGTCCTCGAGGTGAGTCTGGTCGAGTCCCGGAGGAAGGGGCACCTGGGACACGTCCTCCAGTCCGACCAGCCGCTCTTCGAGACGGAGCGCATCCCACACGGCGCGCCAGAACTCCACGCCGCGCGCGCGGTGTCCGAGCGCCTCGGGACCGACCAGGAGCAGCTGGTCGATGGTCCGCGGAAGGTCCCCGGCCGCGCATCCGGCGATGGCCGCGACCCGCGCCGCGGCATCCGCGGGGAGATAGGCGCGCGTCTCGACGAGGTAGAGCCGGCCGTCCCGGCGCACCACCTCGTCGTGCGGGAGATTGTCGTAGACGTTGGTGAGATGGACGGAGAGGATCTTGTATCGCAGGAACGAGAGCGTCTTCAGCGGATTCAGCGCGTCGAGCGAGATGACGCTCACGAGGTCCCGGTGCGCGGCCACCGCGACCATCGCGCGATCGAGGGTGGCCAGGGAATAGTCCCCGAGCAGGAATCGGAGTCGCGGATAGTAGCTCGTCCCGCGCTCCTCGTCGAGGGCCCGGAACCGATCGAGCCAGAGCGCCGCGCGGTGGCCGGAGCCCACGCCGATCTCGAGCGCGAAGATCTCGGCGGGAAGCTGCCCCTTCTTCTCGAGGTCGCGGAGGAGCGTCCAGAAATCGGCGACAGCGTCTGCCACCGCGTCCGGCTGGCTCGCGTCCGAGCGCCCGCTCGGGAGCGCCTCCTCGAAGCGGCGACCGGATGCGGCCTCCCAGTCGGCGACCCGCTGCCAGAAGAGCCGGTTGAATCGCCAGATCACACTGTCGCGGACGGGCGTCCACGCCTCCAGCACGGCCGTGCCATCCGGCGCCTCTTCGGGCGGATCGGATGCGCCGGCGAGCGCCCGGGCGAGCGCGTCGCCGAGCGCCGAGGGCTCGACGCGCCGGAGGTCGATGGCCAGCTCGGCGAGGGCGAGGGGGCCGCCGGACCGGTCGGCCGCGCGCCGGACGAGGACCGGCTCGCGGAAGTTGGCCTTGTACTGGATCCAGTCGAGGTGGACCCGGAGACTCGGGGCCAGACGCTGGTCGATGGCGCCCTCGGCGACCAGGCCGAGCAGCATCCGGACGATGTCCGCGCTGCGGTTGGCGAGCACGGTCTGCTCGGGGCCGCCCGGCGCGATGTGATTGACGTGGAGGATCATCGCGTCCCCAGTGTGGGAGAGCCGGGGGCGGGCGGTCAAGCTTGACCACGACAGGACCGTGTCCTAGCTTGATTGGCATCGTTGTGAGGAGGGCTTCATGGAATGCCATTCGATAGGCTGGGCCCGTTCGCCGATCCTGACGACGGCAATTGCCCTCCTGCTGGAGGCGGGCTGCATGCGAGACAAGAACAACCCGGTAGCCGCAACGGACACCGGGCAGGGCATCACGCTGACGAACACTCGGGTGGAAACGCTCGACAGCCAGGATGGCCGAGAGTGCGACTTGAGTGGGACCGTTCGGAACGAGACCGATAAGACCCTGACGGCGCTCGGCGTGACCGGGTTCGATCTTACCGGCAGTGCGATTGCGGCCGTGGGGATCGATTCCTTCCAGGGCACGGGCAGCGAGGGGCCGCTTACGGGGAGCGTGCCACCAGAGGCATCCCGGGCGTTTTTCGCCGCCCCCTTCGGGGACCTGCAGGGTCACCGCTTCGAGGAGTGCAGCCGAATCGCCCGCGTCGAGCCGACGAACGCGAGCTTCGAGTGACCCAAAAATCGAGAGAGTACCTGCCCCCCCTCGACTAACCTCGTCGTCGAAGAGGAACGGCGATGGGTGCACGAGCCCGGCGTTTCGGCCAGCGCGGCTCATAGAGTCTTCGGAACGCGATCGAGCTCTTTCCGGTCACGTTCGGCGTAGCCGCGTAGCGGAAGTCGCGACTCAGCGCCAGACCTCGCGGGCCGTCCGCACGATCAGCCCGAGCTTTGCCCACTGGTCGGCCTCGGTGAGAAGGTTGCCCTCCATGGTCGAGGCGAATCCGCACTGGGGCGAGAGCGCGAGATCGTCGAGCGAGACGAAGCGCGCCGCCTCCTCGATGCGCCGCCGGAGGTCCGCGGCCGACTCGAGCTCGGGCAGCTTGCTCGACACGAGGCCGAGGACGACCGTCTTGCCGCGCGGCACGAACCGGAGCGGCTCGAACGTCCCGGAGCGTGCGTCGTCGTACTCCAGGAGGAAGCGGTCCACCTCGAGCGTGGCGAAGAGCTTCTCCGCGATGGCGTCGTAGCCGCCCTCGGCGTACCAGTTGCTCCGGTTGTTCCCGCGGCAGAGGTGGATGGCGAGCGTCACGCCCGGCCGCCGCGCCCCCTCGAGGCACGCGTTGTCCGCGCGGACCGCCTCGTCCAGCGCCGCCTCGGGATCCTGTCCCATCTCGGTCCGGATCCAGTCGCGCCACTTCGGGTCCATGTAGTAGCTGTAGCGGGGCGCGTCGATCTGCACGTACGACACGCCCTCGGCGACGAGGGTCTGCACCTCGGCGCGGAGGATCTTGACGACATCCCACAGGAACTCGGAGGGGCTCGGGTAGACGCGATCGGAGATCCCGCGCTTGTACGCGATGGCCGGGAACTGGGTCGCGCTGGGGAGGGTGATCTTGATCGCGCCGGGGCTGTGCTGCTTCATGAACGGGAGCTCGTGCCCGGTGAGCGGGCGGAGCTGCCGGAGCTTCTGGGTCACGATGCCGGTGACCCGGCTGACGTTGGCGGCGGGCGCGCCCTGCCACGTCCGGGCCACGGCGTCCCCGTGGTCGAGGCCCGCCACCGCGTCCCAGAAGTCGCTCATGAAATTCGAGCGCCGGAGCTCCCCGTCGGTGAAGATCTCGAACCCGAGCTCGCGTTGACGCGCGAGGCATTCGAGGATCGCCGTGTCCTCGAGCTCGCGGAGCCGGGCCGGCGGCGTCGAGCCATCGTGGCGCGCCGCGAGGATCACTGCGGGGCGGAGAAAGCTGCCGACTTGATCGGCGCGATACGGCGCGGTCATTGCGAGACCTCCTGCCGGCGCGCGGCCGCGGGTGTTCCCGGGCGGGCGCGGCTCGTCACGGTTTTGCGGAGGGCGCGCCGCTCTCGGCCTCCGCCAGCTTCTGGATGATCTCGGCGCCGAGGTTCGCGGCCGGCAGGCCCCGGAAGAGGAACGCGAGGCTGACGACGGCCGACAGCTCCTCCCAGGTCGCGCCCGCGCGCCGCGCGGCGATCGCGTGGAGCCGGGCGGCGTCGCCCATCAGCGCGAGCAGGATGCCGAACAGCATGAGCTGCGAGGTCTTCACGTCGAAGCAGGCGGGGTTCATCGCGCGGAGCCTCGCGGCCTCCTCCAGCCGGAGGAGCTCCGGGTCGAGGCGGGCCAGGAGGTCGGTGCGGGCCATGATCCGGGGTGGGACGAAGCCGATCAGCGTCTCGTACGGGGCGCGCAGCGCGGCCAGCTCCGTGTCCGGCATCGCGCGCGGGGGAAGCGATCCGCGGGGCTCCGGCGACGACATGCTCGCGATCCTCCCTGGGTCCGGCCGGAAGAGCGATCCGGCCGTCGCCTCCCGAGCTCGTCAACCGAGCGTTCGGGGTGTGTTGACAGCAACAAGCTTGGTTCGCTAGTGTCAAACCCCCTGGTCGGGTCTGTCAAGCGGACGCGCCGCCGTTCCGCTCGGCACCGTGGGACCGGAGGAAGGCTCGGGGACGAACCGTGGACGTTGGACGCAGGGTGCGGGAGCTCAGGCTCCGCCGGGGCCTCGTCATCGAGGACCTCGCCCGCAAGAGCGGACTCTCCAAGCCCTACATCAGTCAGGTGGAAACCGGCAAGGCGTCGCCGTCGCTCGGGACTGTCCAGAAGCTGGCCCAGGCGCTGGGCGTGCCCTTGACCTACCTGTTCCTCGAGGAGGCGTTCGGGTGTCACGTGACCCGCCGGGCCGAGCGGCGGGCGGTGTCCTTCGGGGACCCGGACAAGCTGGTGTACTTTCTGTCGGCGCCGAACCGGAGCCTCGAGATGGTGCTGCTCGAGATTCCCTCGGGGTACACGGCGGGAGGCCGGACGCATTCTCACGAGGGTGAGGAGTGTCACTGGGTGCTCGAGGGCACGATCACCGCCATCCAGGGCGATCAACGCTTCGTGCTGGCGCGCGGGGACAGCTTCCACTGGGATGGGAGCGTGCCCCATCGGATCGAGAACCACGGCCCCGAGGTGGCCCGGCTGCTCGTGGCCCGGACACCGCCGGGCTTCCTGAACGTCACGTTCTACGAGGCGCGTCCCGGAGAGCCGGAGGAGATCGCCCCGCGGGCGAGCTCACCGCACGGACGCTCGACGCCACGCCGGCCGACTCGGGTTCTTCATCGAAAGGGAGGGGCGCAATGACGCGACGAGGATGGGTCCTGAGTGGACTTGCGGCGGTCGTGGTGGCCGGCTGGCTGGCCTGGCCGGCAGCGGCGGACGCCCAGACCATCAAGGTCGGGACGGTCGTGCCGCTGACCGGGCGCTACGCAGCCGGCGGTGCTCAGGTCCGGGCCGGCTACGAGATCGCCGTGGAGGACGTGAACCGCGAGGGCGGCGTGACCGTGGGCGGCAAGAAGATGCCGCTCGAGCTGGTCATCCTGGACGACGAGTCCGACGCCACGAAAACCGTCGCGCGTTTCGAGAGCCTCGCCACCCAGGGTGTCGTGGCCTACCTCGGAGGCTTCGGCTCGGATCTCCACGCCGCCGCGGCGTCGGTCGCCGAGAAGAACAAGATCCCGTACCTCGGCGTCGCCTTCGCCCTCCACAAGATCCACGAGCAGGGATTCCGCTACCTCTTCTCCCCGTTCTGGAAGTCGCCTGACATCGCCCAGCAAATGGTGCCCCTGCTGACCTCGATCCCGGCGGCCGAGCGACCCAAGCGGGTCGCGATCTTTCAGGAGAAGACCGACTGGGGCATCGAGATGGCAGCCGCCTTCACCGCCGCCGGCAAGGACGCGGGCTACGCCGTCGTGGCTCACGGCGAGTACGCGCCGGGCGCCAAGGACTTCTCGGACCTGATCCTGAAGGCCAAGGCGGAGAATGCCGATGCCGTGTTCGCGCTGCCGACGCCTCCGGACGGGATGGCCATCGTCAAGCAGATGCACGAGCTGGACCTCAACCCGAAGATCCTCTTCATGATCCGGGCGCCGGATCCGCCGGTCTGGTCGAAGAACCTCGGGAAGGACGGCGACTACACTCTCTTTGCGCCGGGCTGGCACCACGCGTTCAAGTTCCCGGGCGTGCCCGAGCTGAACGCGGCGCACGTGAAGAAGGTCGGTCGTCCCGCCGATCCGATCACCGGTCCCGCGTACGCGTGCGTGCAGATCCTGGCCGCCGCGCTCAACAAGGCGGGGGCGGCGGACCGGGAAAAGGTCCGTGACGCGATCGCCGCGACCGACATGATGACCGTGATCGGGCCGGTCAAGTTTCGGCCGGACGGCACCGGGATCGTGCTCGGCGCCTTCCTCCAGTGGCGCGACGGCCAGCAGGAGCTGGTCTGGCCGAAGGAGTTCGCCACCAAGCCGCTCGCGTACCCGGCGCCGCCGTTCAGCAAGCGGTGAGGCGGCACCGGGAGGCTCTGGCCTCGCCCTCCTGCGTCCTGTGACGTCGACCGCGCCCCTGCTCGCCCTCGAAGGCGTGTCGAAGGCCTTCGCGGGCGTGCAGGCGGTTCGGAGCGTCAGCCTCGAGATTCCCGCGGGCGCCGTCGTCGGGATCATGGGGCCGAACGGTTCCGGCAAGACGACGCTCTTCAACCTGATCGCCGGCGCCCTGCGCCCGGACCAGGGACGTATCCGCCTGCGCGGCCGCGACGTCACCGCGCAGCCGTCTCACCGCCGGTGCGCGGGCGGCGTCGCGCGCACCTTCCAGCACGTGCGGCCGTTCCCCTCTCTGACGGCCATCGACAACGTCCTCGTGGGCCTCCTGCACGGCCGCCGGCCGGGGACGAGCGGCGACCCGGATGACGCCGCCACGCGCTATCTCGCCCTGGTGGGGCTCGAGCGGAAAGCCCACGTACCCGCGGCGCGCTTGAGCTTGCTCGAGCGGCGGCGCCTCGAGCTGGCGCGGGCGCTCGCCACCAGCCCCGACCTCCTCCTGCTCGACGAGTTCATGGCGGGTTTGACCGCGACGGAGACCGCGGAGGCGATGGCGGTGATCCGGCGCGTCCACGGCGAAGGGATGACCCTCATGCTGGTGGAGCACATCGTGTGGGCGCTCCTCGACCTCTCGGACCGTATCGTGGTGCTGAGCGCGGGCGAGAAGATCGCCGACGGAGCGCCGGCCGCGGTCGCCGTGGATCCCGCCGTCGTCGACGCGTACCTGGGCCGCGAGGGGAGTGGGGGGAGCGCGAGGGACCGGGCCCGTGCTTGAGGTCCAGGCCCTCGACGCAGTCTACGGAGAGCTCCGGGCGCTGGTCGGCGTCTCGGTCGCCGTCGGGACCGACGAGATCGTGGCGCTCGTCGGGTCCAACGGCGCCGGGAAGACCACGCTCCTCCGCTGCATCGCCGGCCTGACCCGGCCGCGCGCCGGGCGCGTCCTCTGGCAGGGCGAGGACCTGACCGGGGTTCCTCCGCACCGCGTGGTGGAGCGGGGCGTGGCGATGGTGCCCGAGGGCCGGCGGCTGTTCGGCCACATGACCGTGGCGGAGAACCTGGCGCTCGGCGCGTTCAGCGCCCGGGCCCATCCCGAGCGCCAGGCGACGCTCCGCCGCATCTACGAGATCTTTCCGCGGCTCGCCGAGCGGCGCCGCCAGCCAGCGGGGGCCCTGTCGGGTGGCGAGCAGCAGATGGTCGCCATCGGCCGAGCGCTCATGACCCGGCCGCGTCTCCTCATGCTCGACGAGCCCTCGCTCGGGCTGGCGCCGCGCATCGTCGAGGCGATGCTCACGGTGCTGGAGGAGATCAGCCGCGCGGGAGTCGGCGTCTTCCTCGTCGAGCAGAACGTCCGCGCGGCGCTGGGCCTCGCCCATCGCGCCTACGTGCTCGAGCAGGGCCGGATCGTGGGGCAGGGGCGGAGCGCGGAGATCCTCGCCGATCCCGAGGTGCGCCGCGCGTATCTCGGGCCGCTGGCGGTCGAGTCGTGAGCGCGCGCCGGACGTGACCGGACTCGTCCAGCAGCTGGTTCTCGGCGTCCTCCTCGGCAGCCTCTACGGACTGGCCGCGGCGGGGCTCTCGCTCGTGTTCGGGGTGCTCAAGGTGCTCAACGTCGCCCACGGCGAGTTGATCATGCTGGGCGGCTACGCTGCCTTCTGGCTCGTCGCGATCCTTGGACTGGACCCCTTCGTCGCGCTGCTCCTGGTCATCCCGCTCGCCGGCGCGTTCGGTGCTCTCCTCTACGGGTCCCTCTTCCGCTTCATCGTCCGCCACGGCGAGGAGACGCGGATCAAGAACTCGCTCCTGGTGGGGTTCGGCCTGGCCCTCACGCTCCAGGCGCTGGCCGTCCGGCTGTTCACCGCCGACGAGCGGTCGATCACCACCGCGTATCGCGGGCGGGCGCTCATCGTGGGCGGTGTGGTGCTGCCGCTCGGACGCCTCCTAAACCTCGTGGTCGCCCTCGGGCTGATCACCCTCCTCCATCTGTTTCTCCGGCGGAATCGCTGGGGCCAGGCCATCCGCGCCACCGCCGAGGACTGGGAGGCCGCGAGTCTCCTCGGCATCGACGTGCGCCGCGCTTACGGGCTCGCCTTCGCGATCGGCACTGCGCTGGCCGGCGCGGCCGGGACGCTGGTGAGCCTCGGCTACTCGATCAGCCCGTCGATCGGTCTCGAGTGGACCCTCAAGGCGCTGATCGTGATCGTGCTGGCGGGACTCGGCTCCGCCTTCGGCACGTTCGTGGGCGGCGTGGTCCTCGGCTGCGCGGAGGCGATGAGCGCCGTCGCGTTCGGCGGCGCGTACCGCGAGGTGATCGGCCTCCTGCTCTTCTTCTGTGTCCTGGTGGCCCGTCCGCAGGGCCTGTTCGGGCGCTCGTGATCCCAACGGTCGCCGCCCGCCGCTGGTCGTCCGCTCGAAGCGGCCCATCGGGTCGCGGGCCGAGAATCGCTCGATGAGCTCGGCGCGGCGCCGTGTCGGGATGCGTCGCGCGGTCGCGACGGCGGCCGCGCTCGCCGTCCTGGGGTTGGCGCCCCTCGTCGTGACGCGGGAGGACTGGCTCAACCTCGGCGTGATCTTCTTCCTCCTCGTGGCGCTGGCCCAGAGCTGGAACGTGATGGGCGGGCTCGCCGGGCAGGTGAACCTCGGTCATGCCGCGTTTTTCGGCATCAGTGCCCTGGTGACCCGCCAGCTGTGGACCGGAGGCGTCCCGATCTCGCTGGCGATCGCCGCGGGGACCGCGCTGGCCGCGGTGGCCGGCGTCGCCGTGGGCCTCGCCGCGTTCCGGCTCCGCGGCGCCTACTTCGCCATCGGGACGCTCGCGCTGGCGGAGGTGCTCCGGATCGCGGTGGGGAACCTGCTGCCCCAGATCTCGACGCTGCCGGCGGCGACCATCGCCGCCTACCGGCTGTCGATCCGCTACTATGCCGCGGCGGCCCTGGCGGTGGTCACGACCCTCGCGGTGACGGCCTTGGCCGCTTCGCGGCTCGGGCTCGCGATGGAGGCCGTCCGTGAGGATGAGACGGCGGCCGAGGCGGCGGGGGTCGGCGCCTTCCGCGTCAAGCTGGCCGCGGTCGCCGTGTCGACCGGCCTGGCCGGGCTGGCCGGCGGGCTCTTTGCCTTCTACCACATCAGCTACTACCCGCAGCACGCGTTCAATCCGTCGTGGACGTTCGATCCGGTGCTGATCACCTTCATCGGCGGGGTGGGGACAATCCACGGCCCGGTTCTGGGTGCGGCGCTCTTCGTCTTCCTCCGCGAATACCTGGCGCTGCGCTGGGTGGACCTGCACCTCCTGATCTTCGGGGTGCTCTTCATCGCGATCGTCCTGCTCCTGCCGGGGGGCCTGGTCGAGGCGGCCGCGCGTCTCCGGGCCCTGGTCGGCCGCCGCTCCCGCTCCGCCAGCCCGGACCCGCCGGGGGGGGGCACCGAGCCGGCCTCGGCTCCCCGATAGGGGGAAACCTTGCAGCGCAGGGGGCGATCGGGCATAGTGTCCCGGGCCTTCCGCCCGGATCGGTAGCTTCCCCAGCACCCTGGACCCGCGGCTCCGGCCGCGAGGAGAGTACGTGGCGACGTCAGAGAGCTTCCCTTCGCAGGGCGCAATACCTGTCGGCCTGGGCCCCGAGGGCCTCGCGGTCGACGGCGATCGCCGGCGCGGGTACGTGGCGTGCGCGCGGAGCAACAGCGTCGCCGTGTTCGACCTCGACTCGCGGGAGGTCGTGACCCAGATCCCGGTCGGGCGGGAGCCCATCGGGCTGGTGCTCGACAAGGAAGGCGGGCACGTCTTCACGACGGACGCGCGCTCGGACAGCGTCTCGGTGATCGACACCGCGAGTCTCAAGACCATCAAGCAGATCCCCGTCCAGCACTATCCGGCGGGCGCCGGCTTCTATCCCGAGCGCCGCAAGATGTACGTCGGCAACACCGCCGACGGCACGGTGAGCGTCATCGACGCCGATCGGCTCGAGGTGATCGCGACCGTGCCCGCCAAGACCGCGGCGGGAAGCCTGGGCGCCGACCCGGTTCGGGACCGCGTCTACTGCGTGAACTTCGGGGACGCCTCGATGACGATGATCGACGGGCGGACGAACGAGGCCATCGGCGAGATCAAGCTCGACTACGCGCCGTGCAAGATCGCCGTCGACGCCGCTCGGGGCCGCGCCTACGTCGCGAACTCGCTGGTCAGCACGGTGGCGGTCGTCGACCTGGACAAGCAGGAGGTCGTCGACACCCTCACCGTCGAGCGGGCGCCGGTCGGGATGGGCCTCGGGCGCGCGGGTGACCGCATCTACGCGGCCAACCGGGGCACCGGGCGCATCAGCGTGATCGACCGCCAGACGGGACGCGAGTGGGCGCGTGTCCCGGTCGGCAAGGCCCCCGGGGACCTCGCCGTCGACCAGCAGTCGGGCACGGTCTACGTCTCGGATGCGGGGACCAGCACGGTCAGCGTGTTCCAGGACCGGCTGGAGGGCCAGCCTGCCGAGCTTCCCACCGAGTGGCGCCACCCGCTCGTCGGCAAGCCGCTGCCGTCGTTCAGTCTTCCGGACATGGTGACGGGCCGGCCGAGGACGACGGAGGAGTTCAGGGGCAAGAAGTACATCCTGAACTTCTTCGCCAGCTGGTGAGGGCCCTGCAACGCGGAGGCTCCGCTACTCGAGGAAGTGCGCAAGCGAGCTGCGAAGTACGGGCTCGAGATCGTCATGGTCAACGTGTGGGAACACGTGGATCCGCGACGTGAGGCCCTCCATTTCTGCAAGATCCACAACATCGACGGCACGGTCCTCATCGACGAGACCGGGGAGTACATCAATCGTCTCGGTCTCCGTGGCGTTCCCCACAACATCGTGGTCGACAAGAAGGGCATCGTGCGGGCCGTCGGGGTCACGACTCCGGATGAGGTTCGCTCGACTCTGACGAAGCTGCTCCTGCCGTTCGGCTAAGACCCTCGGCCCGCGCGTCGGCGAATCCGCGCCGGCGCGGGCCCGTTCCGCCCGCAGTCGGCGGGCGCCCCGCGGCCTGCCGTCCCCATCCGGACGGAGCTCTGACCGCCGCTCACCGTCCCGTCCGAGCCCGCGAGGCTGGGCGCCCCTGCGAAACGATCCGCCGTCGACCCACGCACCCAGCGCGGGCTCCGGGCCGCGGGGGGCGACGCTCTCGGTGACATCCGGGCGGGGGAACCGGGGGCCGATCGCGCGGGTTTCGGGGATACTGCCCTCGGCGGCCCGGGCCCCGCCCGGTCCCCAGGTGGCAGGACCGGGCGGCCCGTGACCGTGCTATGCTCCGGGGCTAAGAAACTCACCGACCGGTCACCCAAAGGAGGTCCCATGGCGGTCAAGCTGTATGTGGGCGGTCTCTCGTACTCGACTACCTCCGAGGCCCTGCGCGAGCACTTTGTCCAGTGCGGGACGGTGGAGTCGGCCACGGTCATCACCGACCGGTACTCCGGGCAGTCGCGGGGATTCGGCTTCGTCGAGATGGCGACCAACGAGGATGCCCAGAAGGCCGTCAGCATGCTCAACGGCCAGCGGCTCGACGGTCGCACCATCAAGGTTGAGGTGGCCAACCCGCAGGGAGCCGGCGGCGGCGGCGGTGGCCGCGGCGGATCCGGCATGGGCGGCGGCGGACGCGGAGGTTCGGGCCGGCCCCCTCGCTGGTAGCGCCGGCCGTTTCGCTCTCGGCCATCCTGGCGGGATCGGCGCGGTTCCCGCCCTCTTGTTGCGCACGCTCGCACGGGCGCCGGTTCGCCCGGCGGCGGTCGCTGGGGCATGCCCGAGCGGGCGCTGAGGGACCTGGGCCATCGTGAGCCACACCCGATTCGTCGCGATCCACGGTCACTTCTACCAGCCTCCGCGTGAGAGTCCCTGGCTCGAGTCGATCGAGATCCAGGACTCCGCCGCCCCCTACCACGACTGGAACGCGCGCGTGACCGCGGAGTGCTACGCGCCCAACATCGCGGCCCGGCGCGTGGACGAGCAGGGCCGGATCCTCGACATTGTCGACAACTTCGCGGCGCTGTCCTTCGACGTGGGTCCGACCCTCATGACCTGGCTCGAGCGCGAGCGTCCGGACGTCTACGAGGCGATCCTGGCGGCAGACCGGACGAGCCGGGCCACGCGCGGCCACGGCAATGCGATCGCGCAGGCCTACGGCCACGCGATCCTGCCGCTCTGCAGCCGGCGCGACAAGGTCACCCAGGTCCGGTGGGGTCTCGCCGACTTCCGGCGCCGCTTCGGGCGCGACGCCGAGGGGCTGTGGCTGCCCGAGACGGCGGTGGATCGAGAGACGCTGGAGGTGCTCGCCGAGGAGGGCGTTCGCTTCACGCTCCTGGCTCCCGACCAGGCGGCCTCCGTGCGCGAGCGCGGCGGTGACTGGGAGCCCGGCGCCGATCGGCTGGACTCCCGCCAGGCCTACCGCTGGGACGGCGGGTCCGGCCGCTCCCTCGCCCTCTTCTTCTACGACGGCGGGATCTCCCAGGCGATCGCGTTCGACGGTTTGCTCCGGTCGGGCGAGACGCTCGCGTCCCGCCTCGTTGCCGGGTTCGAGGGGGGCCCGCGCCCCCAGCTGATCCAGGTCGCGACCGACGGCGAGACCTACGGCCACCACCACCGCTTCGGCGAGATGGCGCTGGCGGCGGCCTGCGCCAGGATCCAGGCGAGCGGCGCCGCGACGCTGACCAACCACGCGGCCTTCCTCGCGGCTCACGCCCCGACGAGAGAGGCGCGGGTGGTCGACGGGTCGTCGTGGAGCTGCGCGCACGGCGTCGAGCGGTGGCGGAGCGACTGCGGGTGCCGCGCCGGACGTCACGCGGGCTGGACGCAGGGCTGGCGCGGGCCGCTCCGGGAGGCACTCGACTGGCTGCGCGATGCGGTGGATGCGCTCTACGAGGCGCGGATGGCCGCGCTCGTGAAGGACCCCTGGGCCGCGCGCGACGCCTACGTGGAGGTGCTCCTCGACCGTCGACCGGCGTCGGTGGCGTCGTTCCTCGAGCGCCACGCGCTGCGTCCGGTGGACGAGGGGAGCCGCATCCAGGCGCTCCGCTGCCTCGAGCTCCAGCGTCACCGGCTCTCCATGTACACGTCGTGCGGCTGGTTCTTCGACGAGATCTCGGGCATCGAGACCGTCCAGGTCCTTCGCTATGCCGCGCGGGTGCTTCAGCTGGCGCGGACGCTCGGCGGCGATGCGGGGCTCGAGGCGGACTTCGTCCGACGCCTGGCCGCCGCGCCGTCGAACATCCCGGACCTCCGAGACGGCGCCGGGGTGTGGCGGCGGCACGTGGCGCCGTCGGTCGCGGATCTTCCCCGGGTTGCGGCCCACTACGCGATGGCCGGACCCTCCGAGGGGTACGGAGATCCGGCCGACGTGCACGCCTACCGGGTCGAGCGGGTCCACTGGGCGAGCGTGACCGCCGGATCCGCGTCGCTCGCCGTCGGCCGGGTACGCGTCACGGCGCGGGTCACGACGGAGCATCAGGAGGCCGACGTCGCGGTGCTGCACGGGCACGACGGTGAGATCGTGTGCCGGGTCCGGGCGGACGGCGAGGCGGCCGCGCTCGCCTCCGTCCGTGGCTTGCTCTTCCGGGATGTTTCTCGCGCCGGGCCGGGGAAGTGGCCGGACGCGCTCGCCGCGCACTTCGGCGGCCGGGCCTGCGCCGTCGATGACGTGTTCCCCGACGAGCGGCGCCGCCTCCTGGCGCGTCTCGCCGAGCGCTGGCTGGCATCGCCGACGGGCGCGCCCGAGCAGGCGGCGGTCGAAGGCGCGGATCTCCTGGACGCGCTTCGATCAGGCGGCGGCTCCCTGTCGCCGACGCTCGCCGCCGAGGCCAGTCGCGCGCTGACACGGGCGGCGCGGGCGCACCTGGCCGCGCTCGAGGCGGGTGGCCCCGTCACGGCGGCCGCGCAGGGACTCCGCGACCTCGCGGCCCGGGCCAGTCGGCTCGGCGTCGCCCTCGAGCTCGAGCCCCGAGACGCCGCGTCGCGGATCGAGTCGGCCCTCGGGCGCGTGCTCGAGCGACTGGGGGGCGGACCCACGCCGGCCGCCGTGGCCGACGGCCTCGACCTCCTGGCCCTGGGAGCGACGCTCTCACCGCCACTGGATCTCTGGGCGTCTCAGAACGCGGTCGCCTGCCTGTGGCGCGATGGCGCCGCGGCCGATCGTGACGTGCTCGCCCCTCTCACGGCGGCGCTCGGGTTCGCCCCCGGTGCGTTCGCGACGTCGCGGGAGGGGGGGTAGGGGATGTCTGGCCCCCGGCCGAGCGGTCCGATCGATCTTCGTGGGCAGGCGGCACTGGTGACCGGCGCCGCCCGCGGAATCGGGCGCGCGTCCGCCCTCGCGCTGGCCCGGGCCGGCGCCGACGTCGCGGTGGCGGACCTTCTGCCGACGACCGACGTCGAGGCGGCGATCGCCGCCACCGGACGGCGCGCCCTGGGCATGAAGCTGGACGTGACCGATGCCGAGGCGGTTCGCGCGGCGGTCGAGGGCGTCGCGGCCGCCTTCGGACGCCTGGACGTCCTGGTGACCGCGGCGGGCATCCTGCACCGCGACACCCTCGAGGAGACGACCGTGGCGGTGTGGCGTCACGTCGTCGAGGTCGTGCTGACGGGGACGTTCCACGCGATCCAGGCGGCCGTGCCCGTGATGCGGGCCCGGGGCTACGGCAAGATCGTGACGATCTCGTCGATCTCGGGGGTCATCGGGGGCGCGGTGTCACGGAAGGCCGAGGAGCCCGAGGTCCGCCGGGGACGGTCCGGGCCCGCCTACGCGGCGGCCAAGGGCGGCGTGATCGCGCTCACGCGCTGGATCGCCAAGGACGTGGGTCAGAGCGGCATCTACGTCAACAGCGTCGCGCCGGGCGCCGTGGACACGGAGATGACGCGCGGGTACGCCTACGAGGCGGAAGGCCTGCCCATTCCCCGGATGGGCCGACCCGAGGACATCGCCGAGGCCGTCCTCTTCCTGGCGTCGCCGGCGTCGAACTACGTCACGGGGCAGGTGCTGCACGTCGACGGCGGGTGGGTGATCGGATGAGGGAGGGCGAACGGCCGATGATCATCATCATCGCGCACCGGATCCTGATCGGGACGGCGGTCTGCTTCGGCGTCTTCTACACGGGGTGGGAGGCGCTCGCGTATCGCGAGACGGGCGAGCTGACCCACCTCGTCATCGCCATCATCACGGCCGTGATCACGGTCGCGCTGGCGTACTACCTGAAAAACCTCCGCCGCTTCGTCAGCTACCGCTAGCCGGACGACCCGGTCGCGGGGCCCTCGTCGGGGCACGCTTGAGCGGCGCGGGTGGACGTGGCCGGGCACGCGGTCCGCGCCAACCGGAACGCACGGGCCGATATGGTCCGTCGCGCCGTCTAGTTGGACGACGCCAGCGCCTGGCGGAGCATCCGAAGCCGGCGCTTCACCTGCTGAGCGTCGGAGGCGTCCGGCGCGCCCTGAAGGTAGGTCTCCCAGTCGCGGACCGCGGCGAGTCCCTGCCCGAGGCGCGCGTGGAGCGTGCCGCGATCGCGCACCTCCTCGAGCGCGTCGGGGACGAGCAGGACGATGCGCTCCGACGCCGCGAGCGCGCGCGCCCAGTCCCCGAGAGTCGAGTAGACCGCCTTCAGATTGCTCAGCATCCGGACGAAGATCTGACGCGTCGTGACTGGCGCGAGCCACCGCGGATCGAGGGGGCTGCCACCCGGGCGCATCCGGGCGACGAGCGCCTCGCAGCCGGCCCGATCGAGTAGCGCTCCGCCGTGGAAGGGGTCGAGCAGGCGGTGGCGGCCGTGCCGCTCGGCCCGCACGACGAAGTGGCCCGGGAGTCCCACGCCCGCGGCGTCGAGCCCGGCCCGGGCCGCGACGGCCACGTACACCACGGACAGCGTGATCGGGATGCCGAGGCGGCGCTCGAGGACGTCGTCGAGAAAGCTGTTGCGTGGATCGTAGTAGTCCTCGCCGTTGCCCCGGAAGCCCTCCTCCTCGAACAGGAGGCGGGCGACGGCGGACGCCGCCCGGTCGACGTCCATGTCCGGGGTGAGCCGCTCCGCCGCGCGATACCCGAGCGCGTCGAGTCGTCCGAGCCACTGCGGGACGTCGAGGCCCGGATGGGCCTCGGCGGCGATCCACAGCGCGCCCTCGGCGAGCGAGCGTGCCTCGGTCGTGCCTGCCAGCGCCACGAGCCGGCTCCGCGGATCCACGACGCCTGGGAGCCTAGCGAATCTCGGGCGAGCGCACCAGGCGGGGCCAGGGCCGGGGCAGGAGCCCGGCGAGGAAGGCCGGCGCGAGCAGGGCCCGTGCCGGCACGAAGTCGCCGAGGACGCCCATCAGTCGCGCCAGGTGATCAGGCCGGCTCGCCAGGAGCCGCGCCGCCGCCACCGAGAGGGCGCGGCGGGCGATCACGCGCTGGAGGATGAGGGTCACCCGGGCCTTCGCGGTGAACTCCGCGGCGAGCCCGTCATGGGCGCGCGAGAGCGCGGCCGCGGAGAGGTCGTCGGCCTTCAGGGCCCCCGCGCCCACCTCCGCGGCGAGCTCGGCCGACCGGAGGGCGGCGTAGATGCCCTCGCCGGTGAAGGGATCGAGGAAGCCGGCGGCGTCTCCGACCAGGACGACCCCGCCGTCACGCGGAGGAAGGACGTCGTACGCGAGCGGTCCCAGCGCGTGCACGGGCCCGATGCGCCGGGCATCGCGGAGCCGATCGCGGAATCCGGGGAGGGCCCGCGTCGCGCGATCGAAGTATCCCGCGAGATCCGCCTTGTGCCGGCGCCCTTCCTCGAGCGGGACCACCAGGCTCAGGTTGCCGACGCCGGGTGCGACCGGATTCAGGATCGAGTAGGCCGGGGGCGCGAGGACGATCTCCCCGCGCTCTGGATCGCTGGAGACGCCTTCCATGTCGGCGACCAGCGCGAGTCGATGGAGCCACCGATGCGGCCGCCGGAGACCCAGTCGCTCGCCCACCACCGAGGCTCGACCGTCGGCCGCGACGACGAGACGCGCCGGAAGCCGCTCCGCGTCGGTCCCGCGCGCGGTCTGACCCACGGGCGCGGTCACGACACCGGCGACTCGCCGGCCGTCCCGGAGGAGGTCGATCACGCGCACGCCCTCGCGGACCGAGACGCCAACGTCGCGCGCCCGCTCGACGAGCGCCTGATCCAGGACCCGGCGGCGCACGGCGAGCGCGTGCGGCCGATAGCCCTGCCAGGGCCCATCGGTGGGGTAGTCGCCGACGAGGAGCGTCCCGTCGGGCGCGAGGATGCGCATGCCTCGAAGCGGCCGCGCTCCGCGGGCCTCGACCGTCGCGAGGACGCCCAGGCGGTCCAGGATCCGGGCGCCCTCCGGCGACAGGTACTCGCCGCAGATCTTGTCCCGTGGAAAGCGCGCGCGGTCCAGCAGGACGACGGAGAGCCCCCGCTCCGCGAGGAGGATGGCCGTCGCCGCGCCGGCGGGCCCGGCGCCGACGATCAGAGCGTCAGCTGGCATGAGCGGCCGCATCGGCCGGACGCACCCACACGCCGATCTGACGGAACGCGGGGGCGCGCTGCCACCGGATCTCGGGGAGCCCGGCGCGCGACGACAGCCCGGTGAGCTCCTGGGGCGTGTACGCCCGCTGCACCGACAGCGGCCCGTCGTGCCGCGCCATGACGCCGCATCCGGTCATGTGCGTCGCGAGCCAGACCGCGGCCCACGCCAGCCGCCCCCGACGGAAGTCGCTGACGATGAACCCGAGGCGCACGAGGCCCGCGAGCCGGCGGAGGAGGCTGACGACCGCATCCTCGGGCAGGTGATGGAGCACGAGGGAGCAGAGTGCCACGTCGACCGAGCCCGGCCGGATCGGCGCCTCGAGGGCGTCGCCGCCGACGAGCCGTACCTCGGGGACCCCGCTCGTCGCGCGAGCCGCATACGCAAGGATGGTGGGATGGAGCTCGAGGGCCACGATCCGCAGGCGGTGACCGCGCGTGCGCGCCCATCGAGCAAGCGTCAGCGGGATATCGGCGGCGCCCGTTCCGACGTCGACGACGCGCAGTGTCTCGCCCGCCCGGAGCCGCGTCAGAAACGGCTCGAGATGTCGCTGGATGGTCCGCGTGGCGCCGATTCGGTTGAGGCGCGCGATGTCGGCCAGGTTCTGGCCGAGGTCGGCGGGTGACGCATCGAGGCGATCCATCAGCTCGGTGCGCTCGGCCTCGCGCGGGGGCGGCGCCAGCACGGCGCTAAAACCGAAGGAGCGCGCCCTCGGCGGCGAAGCCCGGCCCAAGCGCCACCATCAGACCGACGTCGCCCGCCTGCGCCCGGCCGCTCTGGAGGACCGCGTCGAGGACGAAGAGCACGGTGGCCGAGGAGAGATTCCCGAAGCGGCGCAGGACGTCGCGGGAGTAGACGAGATCGTCGTCGGAGAGGCCGAGCAGCGCCTGCGCGTTCTCGATCACCCGGCGACCAGCCGAATGGAGGACCCAGAACCGGACGTCCTCCTTCCCGATCCCGTGGTCCTTGAGCATGGTGCCGGCAAGCTCCTCCATCATGGCCGGGGCGATTCGCCGAACCTCGGGGGACAGGCGGATGCGGTAGCGGCCGTCCGGGAAGGTGAAGCCCATGCGGTCCAGGTACTCCGGCCGGATCAGCGTGCGGTGGCCGAGGATCTCGGGGCCGTCACCCGTGGTGGTCAGCAGCACGGCGGCCGCGCCGTCGGCGAAGATCGCGTTCGCCACCGCGGTCTCCGCCTCGTCGTCCAGGTAGTAGGTGGTGGAGCACAGCTCGACGGACACTGCGAGCGCGCGCCGCTCCGGGAACGCCCGCAGGTAGTTCCACGCCTGCTGGAGGACGACCATCGCGCTCGCGCAGCCGGTGTCTCCCACGTGGACGCGCTGGACGTCGTTGCGAAGACCGAGCGCGCCGATCAGGTGCGCGTCGAGGCTCGGGACGAGTCGCCCGGTGCACGTCGTGGTCACCAGGAAGTCCACGTCGGTCACGCCGAGGCCGGCCCGCGCGAGGCAGGTCTCGACGGCCTCGACGCCGAGCCGCACGCTCCCCTCGGCGAAGCGGGCGGACAGCTCGTCGATCGTCTCGGGCCGCGTCGGGGTGACGGGCATGTGGAGGTGACGCGCATCGATCCCGCTGTTGAAGAAGAAGCTGCGGCGCAGCCCTTCCTCGTATCCGAACAGATCGGCAATGTGCTCCTGCGCGAAGCGCCACGGCGGCACCGCGGTGCCGATGGCGACGATGCGGGGTGTTTGCACGCGCTAGCCTCCCCGAGAACCGGCGTCGGGCATTACCCGACTCGGCAGGTCTCTCTCTCCACTATGCAACGGGACCCGACAGAGGCAAGTTCCCCGCGCCATCCGCCGCATCGGCCGGCACGCGCGGCCGGACGGTCAGGGCCTAGCGGGGATGAAAGGCGATGACGACGGGCTCGCCGTCCCGGAGCGCGCCGGCGAATCGCACGGGCATGCCGACCTCCACGGCGTCGATCGGCACGCCGGTCAGCCGGCCCAGGAGCGAGACGCCCTCGGCCATGCGGGCGACGACGATGACGTAGGGCGCTTCGGCGGCGAGCTGCCCCGGAGGAACGCGGATCACCGTGTAGGACGCGATCTCGCCGTCGCCGCCGAGCGTCGCCCGGTCCCAGCGGATGCCCTCGCACGCCGGGCAGACCGCCTTCGGGGGCACGGCGAGCGCGTCGCAGGCTGCGCAGCGCTGGACGACCGCGCGTCCGGCCCGCACGCCGTCGAAGAACTCCCGCGTCGTCATGCCGCGCGCCGTCTCGACCGGGGCAGCCGGCGCGCTCATCGGGGCTCTCGGCCGAACAGGCTGACCAGCACGGTCGCCGTGTTCCCGCCCAGCGTGTGGGTGAGTCCCACCGCGGCGCTGTCCACCTGGCGCGGCCCGGCCTCCCCGCGCAGCTGGGTCGTGATCTCGGCGACCTGAGCCGCACCGGTTGCGCCGATCGGGTGGCCCTTGGCCTTGAGCCCGCCGGACACGTTGACGGGAATGCGGCCTCCGAGGCTCGTCTCGCCCTTCTCGGCGGCGATGCCGCCTGTGCCGGGCTCGCAGAGGCCCAGGCCCTCGGTCGCGACGATCTCGGCAATCGTGAAGCAGTCGTGGAGCTCGACGACGTTCACGTCCTGCGGTCCCAGTCCCGCCTGCCGGTACGCCGACCGGGCGGCGCGTTCCGTGGCCACCGCGCGCGATAGATCCCGCTTGTCGTGCAGGCACATGGAGTCGCCCGCCTGCGCCGAGCCGAGCACCCACACCGGCCTCCGGCTCTTGCGCGCGACCTCCTCGGAAGCGAGGACGACCGCGGCGGCGCCGTCGGAGAACGGGCAGCAGTCGTAGAGCTTCAGGGGATCGGCGACCTTGGCGCTCCGCATCACCTGCTCGAGCGTGATCTCCTTCTGGAACTGGGCCTTGGGATTGCGGACGCCGTGCCGGTGGTTCTTCACCGCCACGTGCGCCATCTGCTCCTCGGTCGTGCCGTGCTTCGTCATGTGCGCGCGGGCGATCAGCGCGAAGACGCCGGGGAAGGTGAGCCCCGCGGGCTGCTCGAAGACCGCATCCGAGGCGTAGGCGAAGACCTCGGTCGAGCGCTCGGTGGGCATGGTCAGGACCCGCTCGGTGCCGCCGACCAGGAGGACGTCGGAGGCGCCCGACGCGATCTCGAAGAGCGCGTGCCGGAAGGCGGCATGGCTCGACGCGCAGGCCGTCTCGAACCGGGTCGCCGCCACCTCCGGGATGCCGAGCGCCGAGGTCACCTGCGGGCCGAGGTGAAGCTGATGCTCACCGGCCTCTCCGACGACGTTGCCGACGTACACACCCTGGATCTGGCGCGGGCGGACTCCCGCGTCGGTCAGAGCGTCGAGCCCCGCCTCCGCGAACAGCTCCGCGCACGTCCGCTCGTGCTTGCCGAACTTGGTGACCCCGACGCCGATGACCGCGACTCGTCGCATGACTTGAATTGTATCCGACGTTGCGCGGCCTCGGAAGGGTGCGTAGGATGCGGGCATGTCGGTCCCGCGCGCGACGGGAGACCCTTCGGTCCGGGCGCTCCGCGCGTGGACGGGCTCCGGCCCGCTCGGGGTCGCGCTCGTCGGATGCGGCCGGTTCGCCACGTTCCATGCGCAGGCCGCTCGGCGGCTCGGCGGCGCGGTGCGGCTCGCCTTCGCGAGCCGCGATGCGGCGCGGGCGGAGGGGTACCGGCGTCGCTTCGGGGGCTTCGCGGCATTCGGGTCATACGAGGCCGCCGCCGCCGACCCGCGCGTCGACGCCCTCGTCGTCTGCACCCCGCATCACCTCCACGAGGCGCACGCGCGCCTCGGGGCGGAGCACGGCAAGGCGGTGCTCCTCGAGAAGCCGATCGCACGCACGCTCGACGAGGCGGACGCGATCATCGCGGCGGCTACCGCGGCGGGGATCGTCCTGATGGTGGCCGAGAACGTGCACTTCGCGCCGGGATTCGTGGCGGCGCGCGGCTACGTGCGGGACGGCGCGATCGGCGCGATCCGCCAGATCGTCCTGGCGGCGCGCGGCTACCGACGGCCGTCAGGCTGGCGGAGCCGGCGTGACGAGATGGGCGGGGGACTCCTGATCGACGGCGGCATCCACTATCTGCACCTTCTCCGCGACTGGGGCGGGCCGGTCGAGCAGGTCACCGCGGTCGCACCGCCGAGCGCATTCCCGGGAATTGAGGGAGAGGATACGGTGTTCCTCCTCGTCCGGTTCCGGAGCGGGGCGGTGGCGGCGTTCATGAACTCCGTTGCGGCCCCGGCGCTCCGCCGCTCGCAGTGGGCCTGGCTGACCGGCACCGAGGGCTCGCTCGGCGTGGACCACCGGGGGCGCGCCCTGTGGCTCCGCGGCCCCCACGGTCCGCGGGTGCGCGCGTTCGTGCGCGACCGGCGGGGCCTCGTGGCGCAGCTCGCCGAGTTCGTCGGGGCCGTCCGCGAGGGGCGCTCGCCCGCGCTGCCTCCGGAGTCGGCGCGGGCCGACCTCGCCCTGGTGCTGGCGGCCTACCGATCGCTCGAGACGGGTCGGCCCGTCGTGCCGGAGTTCTCTTGCTGAGCGGAGCGGACCCATGACGAGCTTCGACGGGAAGGTCGCGGTCATCACGGGTGGTGGCAGCGGCATTGGCCGGGCGCTGGCGCTGGGCCTGGCCCGCGGGCGCGCGCGCATCGTGGTGGCCGACGTCGACGAGACCGACGCCCACGAGACCGCGCGCCTGGCGGGGACCCTCGGCGCCGAGGCGCTGGCGGTGCGGACGGACGTCGCCGACCGGCGCCAGGTCGAGGCCCTGGCCGATCGGGTGTACGAGCGGTTCGGCGCGACCCACATCCTGTGCAACAACGCGGGCGTGGTCGTGCACGGCGGGCTCGAGGCGGCGTCCTGGGAGGACTGGCAGTGGGTGATGGGGGTGAACCTCTGGGGCGTGATCCACGGTCTGCTGGCGTTCGTGCCGCGCATGGTCGCGGGCGGCCAGGGGGGCCACGTGGTGAACACGGCCTCCATGGCCGGACTCATCGCGTCGCAGGGCCTCGGGGTCTACAACACCACCAAGTACGCTGTCGTCGGCCTCTCCGAGACGCTCGCGAAGGATCTGCGCCCGCACCATATCGGCGTCACCGTGGTGTGCCCGATGGGCGTCGCGACGCGCATTCGCCAGGCGGGCCGTAACCGTCCCGCCGCGCTCCGCAGCGCCTCTCACGCCGCCGGCGCGAGTGAGATCACGCTCATCGGGCGAACGCTCGACCCGGAAGACGTCGCCGTGCAGACGCTCGCGGCGGTGCGGGACGGCGAGCTCTACGTGATCACGCACGAGGAGGCGCTGGAGCCCCTCCGGCGTCGCTTCCATCGTCTGGAGGACGCGGCGCGGCGGCGTCCACAAGTTTGACACTGGCCCGAGCGACGGCTATTCTGTCCGCAGAGTACTGATGGACGAGCGAGATGTCGTGCGCGATCTGGTCGCGAAGCTGATCGAAGCCGTCGAGGCCTCGCTCGATAGCTCTCCCGCAGTGCGTGAGGCCCTCGACGAGCTAGTGCGCAACGGATTCGAGCCCCGCTTGATCCTCCTCGCCGACGCCGCCGCCCGCTCCACTGATGCCGACGAAGAGGCCGCCGCCGAGGGGCCCGAGGCGTCGGACGGGGACCGCAGCGCCGACGCCGACGAGGCGGGCGACGAGGATCTCGAGGAGGCGCGCGACCTCCAGTACGAGCTGACCAAGCTCGATCGCGATTTCCTGCGCACGGTCCGCATCCGACCGGAGAGCGGGTAGCAGCTCCTCCGCCGCGAGCGTAGGCGCCGGTGGGCCGTGTCCTCGCGCTCGCGATCGTCGGCCTTCTCGTCTACCTGATCCTTCGGGCGAGCGTGAACGCCTTCCTGGCGGGGTTCCGCGGCGCGGGCCGTCCGGTGCCGGCGCGGCGCGCCGGTACCGACGAGCTGGTCAAGGATCCCGTCTGCGAGACCTACATCCCTCGTCGCAAGGCGATCACTCGCGGCAGTGGCCCCGACACCCGGTACTTCTGCAGCGCCGCCTGCGCCGATCGGTACGCCGCTCGCTCGTGACCGCGCCGGCGCGGGGAGCTCGCCGCGCGGGGAGCCGCGACGCCGTCGATCCCTACCGGGCGATGGATCGGCAAGCCGACCCGGGACGGTTTGCCCGGCTTCTCGAGGCCCGCGGTCGTCAGCCGCACCAAGCCCGGCTGCGCCGGGGATTCCTGTCGCTCGCGGGAGTCGGGCCGGGCGCGCGGGTGCTCGACGTCGGGTGCGGGACGGGTGTCGTCACCCGTGACGTCGCGGCGCGCGTCGGCGCGCGAGGCCGGACGGTCGGCGTCGACCCGAGTCGCGCGCTCCTCCGGGTCGCCCGGCGCCGGCTCGCGGCCTCCGCCGGTGGCGCGGCGCCGACGTTTCGCCTGGGTGATGGCCTCGCGCTGCCGTTCGCGTCGGCGTCGTTCGACGTCACCCTGGCGGTGACCGTGCTGCTCCACGTGCCGGCGAGCGCCCGGATCCTGGATGAGATGCTTCGCGTGACCCGCTCCGGCGGCCGCGTGGCGGTCCTCGACCAGGACTTCGGCACGCTCGCGCTCGACGTCCCCGACCGCGCGCTCACGCGGCGGATCGTCGACGGCCACGCCGAGCGCTTCTACGCCGAGCCGTGGAGTGGCCGCACGCTCGCGCGCCGGCTGCGCCTCGCGGGCCTCGCGCGCGTCCGGAGTCGCGCCTTCGTCGTCGTGGATCGCGCCTACGACGATTACGTCCGATCCATGCTGGGGCGTCGCGTCCAGCTCGCGGTGGCGTGGCGCCTGGTCTCGGCCGCGGAAGGGCGACGGTGGCTGGAGAGCCTGGAGGACGCCGCCGCCCGCGGCGACTTCTTCATGAGCCTCAACTACTACGGGGCGGCCGGCGTGCGGCGATGAGCGCCCCGGCGCGGCGGGCGGTGTCGCGCCGCGCGCTGCTGCGGGTGGCCATGCTGGCGGCGCTGTCCGGCGCCCGGCCCCGGCGCGCGAGCGCGACGGCCGCCTCGGCCTTCGACGGCGCCCGCGCGCTGCGGGACGTGGAGCGCCTGGTCGCCATCGGCCCGCGCCCGGCGGGCTCCGCCGCCCTCGCGCGGGCCCGCGCCTACATCACGGCGGAGCTCCGGCAGTCGGGATGGCGCGTCCGCGAGCTCGTCTACTCGGCGCGCGCGCCCCGGGGTCCGCTGACCGTGACCAACCTCGTCGCGGAGTGGCCGGGGCGGGGACCGGAGATCGTCGCGGTGGGCGGGCACTACGACACGAAGCTCTTCGACAAGTTCCGGTTCGTGGGCGCGAACGACGGAGGCTCCTCGACCGCCCTCCTCATCGAGCTCGGGCGCGCGCTGGCCCCGCGCCTCCGCGCCGAGCCACCGGCGTCGACGCGATGGCTCGTCTTCTTCGACGGCGAGGAGGCGCAGGTCGAGTGGTCGGCCAGCGACAGTCTCTACGGGAGCCGCGCGATGGCCGCCGCCCTCCAGTCGTCGGGTGAGCTGGTGCGTCTGCGGGCCCTGATCGTCGCGGACATGATCGGGGATCGGGATCTGGTCATCCCGCGGGAGTCACAGTCGACGCCCTGGCTCACCGCGATCGTGTGGGCGACCGCCCGGCGGCTCGGCCTGGAGCGGCACTTCCCCGACCAGTCGCAGACGGTCGAGGACGATCACGCGCCGTTCCTGGATGCCGGCGTGGCCGCGACGCTCCTGATCGACCTCGACTACGGCGGCCCGCCGGGGCGCAACGCCTACTGGCACACGCCGGAGGACACGGTGGACAAGCTGTCCGCGGAGAGCCTCCGCATCGCGGGCACGGTGATCCTGGAAGCGCTGCCGGCGATCGAGACCGAGCTGGCGCACCGGGGGCGGTAGGCCGACCGGACGCCGTCGAGAGCCGCGCCGCTGCGCGCGGGCGGACTCAGAAGGTGTGCGTCTGGTCCTGCTCGAGGATGTGGATGCGCTCGCCGAGTCGCTCCAGCTCTTCGGACGTCTCCTCGAAGTGGGCGGGCTTGATGTGGTAGACCCAGAGCGGCGCGTCCGGCATCTTCTCCATCTCGCGCTGGAGCATGGCCGGGGTGAAGTGGCCCGACTTGATGGCGAGGTCCTCCAGCCGGTTCGGGAACGCGGTCTCCACGAGGATCGCCTGGATGCCCTTGAACTCCTTGGCCACCTTCCAGATCTCGTCGGTCGGCCCGGTGTCACCCGAGAACACGAGGCCGGAGCTGCCGTCGTGGATGATGAAGCCGGCGGCGGGGACCGCGTGCTGAACCGGCACCGGCACGACGGTCAGGGAGCCGAACTCGATGGGCTCCCGCTCGCGCAGCGTCTGGAGCCGGAGCGCCGGATCCTCCGGCGTCGGCAGCTTCGTGAAGTCGGGCCAGAGCCGGTTGTTGAAGCAGTAGTTGCGAAGGTCGTCGACCACGGGGGCGATCGAGGCCGCAGTGACCGCGGCGTTGCGGCCGGCGGCGGTCTGCGCGGACTGGATGTTGTCCACCAGGAACGCGAGCCCCACGGTGTGGTCGAGGTGGGCGTGGGAGACGAGGACGTGCTCGATGCTGGCCTGGGCGCCGAGCGGCAGAGCGCTCGTCACCGAGCCGGCCTCCAGGAGGACGCGGCCGTTGATGAGGAAGCTGGGCAGGCGCCGTTTGGGCACACTGCCGCCGTGGCAACCGAGGATTTCGAGCAGCATGCGGCTCGCGGTTGTCAGGCGCTCAGGCCCTGCTTTATAGTGACCACTGCCGTGGTCGCCCCCTCGAGGATGGCCCGCCGTCGCGCGAGCCGAGATGTCCTGCGCGTGTCGGCGATATATCCCACAGTGCACCGCGAAAAGTCAAGTTCGGCGAGTGTCTTCGCGGCGCTCGCATGGAGGCTCGAGTGAGCTGGGTCAAGACCAATCACGTCAAGCGTGCGCTCCGCGAGGGGCGGCCCACCGCCGGCGCGTGGCTCTCCATGTGCAGCGGGATCAGCGCCGAGATCATGAGTCGGGCCGGGTTCGACTGGCTCCTGGTCGACATGGAGCACGGGCACGGGGATTTCCAGACCTTGCTGGGCCAGCTGCAGGCGATCGAGGGGAGCGACACGATCCCGGTCGTCCGCGTCCAGGCCAACGACCCCGCCATCATCAAGCGCGTCCTCGACATCGGCGCCTACGGCGTCATGGTTCCGTGGATCGGCGGCCGCGCCGACGCCGAGGCCGCCGTCCGCGCCACCAAGTACCCGCCGGACGGCATCCGCGGCATCGCCGGCAGCCACCGCGCGGGCGGCTACGGACGACACGCCGCCGAGTACTGGAAGCGCGCGAACGAGGAGGTCCTGGTGGTGCTCCAGGTGGAGACGCGGACCGCGGTCGAGGAGATCGACCAGATCGTGCGGGTGCCGGGCGTGGACGTGATCTTCATCGGGCCGGGAGATCTGTCGACCGCGCTCGGACACATGGGCAACCCGGGCCACCCGGATGTCCAGGCCGCCTTCGCGCGGGTGGAGACCGCGACCCGCGCGGCCGGCCTCGCGCTCGGGAACATCACCCGCGGCTGGGAGCAGGCGCTGGAGCTCTACAAGAAGGGATACCAGTTCCTGACGCTCGGCTCCGACGCCTCGCTGGTGGTGCAGGGGAGCCAGGACATCGTCGGCCGGTTCACGAAGGACGTGCGCCCGTGAGCGGCGCGCTGACCGGCCGCATCCCGCCGGTCGACCCGGCGAGCGCGCCGCCCGAGATGCGGGAGATCTTCTCGCGCCAGACCGAGCTGTGGGGCTCGCCGCTCGCGCCGACGCTGGTGATGGCCCACTGCCCGCCGCTGGCCCGGGCCGCGGGCGGCCTTTCGGTGGCCCTCGAGAAGTCGGGCCAGCTGCCGGCCGAGCTCCGCGACCTCATCTGCCTCCGCGTCGCCCAGCTGATCGGGTGTCCCTTCTGAATGGACATCAACTCATCCCGGGGGATGAGCCATGGGGCGACCTTCGAGAAGCTCTCGGCGGTCGAGCGCTTTCGCGAGAGCCCGCTCTTCGGCGACGCGGAGCGGGCGGCGCTCGCCTTCGCCGAGGCGGCCACGCGGATGCCGACCGCGGTGACCGAGGCCGAGTTCGAGCCCCTGCAGCGACACTTCACGACGCCTCAGATCGTGGAGCTGGCGTGGACGGTCGCCGTCGAGCACTTCCGCGCGAAGTTCAACACCGCGCTCGGCGTCCAGAGCCAGGGGCTCTGTTTCCTCCCGACCGCGCCGCGGCCGTGATGTCTCCGGTCACGGGCCTGATCCCACGGTGATTCCGCTCTCTGGCGTCCGTGGTGTCGCGTTCGACCTCGACGGCTGCATCTGGGCCGGCTCGACCCTCTTGCCCGGCGCGCGGGAGCTGGTGGAGGCGCTCCGGAAGGCCGACCGGGGCGTCGTCTTCGTCACCAACAGCTCCCGGGAGCGCGCGAGCCAGATCGCGGGCCGCCTCGCGCGTCTGGGGATTCCCGCGGAGGCCTCCGACGTCCTCGCCGCCCTGGATCTGCTCGGTGAGGCGATCCGGCGCCGCATGGGCCCGGCCACCGTCCTGCCGCTGGGCACCGCGGAGATGCGCGAGGTCCTCGAGGCGGCCGGGCACGCCGTGGTCGGATTCGACGACTGGCGCCGCGCGACGGTGGTGGCGGTCGGCAACGACCCGGCGTTCGACTTCGCCCGCCTGCGGGCCGCTTCGCGCGCCGTCGCGGGTGGGGCGACGCTCTTCACGGTGAATCTCGATGCGCGCCTGCCCGTGGCGCCCGGGGAATTCGACCCGGGCTGCGGCGCGTTGACCGAGGCGGTCGCGGTCGCCGGGGGCGCCCGGCCGGTCGTCGTGGGAAAGCCGCACTCGCCGATCTTCGAGATGGCCCTCGAGCGTCTCGGCTGCCGCCCGCCTGATGCCGTGATGGTGGGCGACAGCCTGACCACCGACATCGCGGGAGGGCGGGCCGCCGGCATGAAGACGGTATGGGTCGATGCCTCGGGCGAGGGCCGGGAGCCCGGCCAGGCCGACGCGACCGTCACGAACCTCGCCGAGCTGCTGGAACTCTGGCGAGACGCACGCGACTGAGCGCTCCCGCGGCCGCCCCGTCCGCCGGCCGGCGCCCGGGCTCGCGCGGGTTCTCGCGTCCTCCTGCTAAGATCCCCTCATGAGCTCGGCGGCGCCGCCGACCTCGGCGAAGGTCCGCGCGGAGTGGGTGGCCATCGGCGCGGCCGCCGCCCTGGCGCTGGGGAAGCTCGCGACCGGAGTCCTGACGAACTCGATCGGTCTTCTCTCGACGGCGGCGGACTCCCTGTTCGACGTCCTCATCTCGGCCTTCAACCTGTTCTCGATCCGCATCGCCGACTCGCCCGCCGATGAGGGCCACCCCTTCGGTCACGGCAAGGCGGAGAACCTGGCGGGACTCCTCCAGACGGTGGTGATCATCGTGGTGGGCGGCGCCCTCCTCGTCGAGGCGGTCCGGCGACTCATCCGGGGGATCCGTCCGGAGCACGCCGGCTGGGGCATTGCGGTGATGATCGTCGCGACCGTGGTGAGCTGGCTGGTGACCCGGCACCTTCACCGCGTGGGCCGCGAAACCGACTCGGTGGTGCTCATGGCCGACGCCCTCCATTACCAGACCGACGTCTGGACAAATGGCGGCGTGCTGATCGGTCTCCTGCTCCTGTGGCTGACGGGATCGGGCGCGTTCGACGCGCTCATCGGGATCGCGGTCGCCGCCGTCATCCTGGGCTCGGCGTACCGGCTCCTCATGCGCTCCGTCCAGGACCTGATGGACGCCGCCCTCCCCGAGGTCGAGCAGCGGGCCATCGAGGAAGTGATCCACCGTCACCGGTTCGTCGTCGAGCACCGGAGCCTCCGGACCCGCCGATCCGGCTCGCAGCGCCAGGTCGACTTCACCATCGTGGCGTGCCGGCACCTGCCGCTCGGCGAGGCGCATGACCTGGTGGACCACGTCGAGAAGGAGATCGCCGAGACGATTCCCGGCGCCCACGTCGTGGTCCACGCGGAGCCGACCGCCGATTGCGCCGACCCCAGCCGGTGCGTCGATGGCGCGCGCCACGCGGATCTTCTCGCGCACCGGTCGGAGGAGTAGCGCTCGACTGCCGAGTCCCGCGCGCCGCGCGGGACGGGGCGCGAATCTTGTGTCCGCCTATGCCCCGTGGTACAACCCGGAGCGATGGCCCCGGCTGACGACAGCGACTACGACTACCCGCGGATCGCCCGCGCCCTCATCCTGGGCGATCGCGACACGGTCGGCCGGATGACGAGAGAGGGCCTCGACGTGGGACTCGACCCGAAGCAGATCATCTTCAAGGGGCTCATCCCCGGCATGGACGTGGTCGGAGAGAAGTTTCGCCGCAACGAGTACTACGTGCCGCAGGTGCTGCTCTCGGCGCGGGCGATGTACGCTGGGCTCGACCTCCTGAAGCCGCTCCTGACCGCGGCCGCCACGAACGAATACCTCGGCACCGTGGTGATCGGCACCGCCCAGGGCGACCTCCACGACATCGGCAAGAACCTGGTCGCGATGATGCTGGAGGGCGCGGGCTTCAAGGTGGTCAACCTCGGCCGCGACGTCTCGCCCGAGAAGTTCTGCGCGGCGGTGGAGGAGCACGGCGCCACCATCGTCGGCATCTCGGCGCTCATGACGACCACGATGCCGGCGATGAAGCGGACGATCGACGCGCTCGTCCGGGCTGGGCTCCGCGACCGCGTGAAGGTCATGGTCGGCGGGGCGCCGGTGAGCCCCGCGTTCGCGAAGGAGATCGGTGCCGACGGCCATGCCCGCGACGCCACGCTCGCGGTCGTGCGGGCCAAGGAGCTGTCGACGGCGCCGGTGGCGGCGCCGGGGTAGCCGATGAGCGGGATGCGGGGCCGGGAGTGGCTGGCGCGCGCGCGGGCCGGGGAGCGGCTGGTTTTCGACGGCGGGTACGGCACGATGCTCTTCGCCGCCGGGCTGTCGAACGGGGCCTGCCCCGAGCTCTGGAACGAGACCCACGCGGACGTCGTCCGGGGTATTCATCGCGCGTACTACGAGGCCGGATCCGACCTCGTGGAGACCAACACGTTCGGCGGGTCTCGGCTCAAGCTGAACGAGTACGGGCTCGGCGACCGGACGCGCGAGCTCAACGAGCGCGGCGCGCGGCTGGTCCGCGCGGCGGCGCCGCCCGAGGGCTACGTCGCCGGATCCGTCGGTCCCACGAGCCGGCTGCCGGCCGAGTACGAGCCGCTCGGCGACACGACGGACGAGGAGTACTTCGAGACGTTCCGGGAGCAGGCCGAGGCCCTGGCCGAGGGCGGCGTCGACCTCTTCGCCGTCGAGACCATGATGTTCCCGCAGGAGGCGGTGGCGGCGGTGCGCGCCTGCCAGACGACCGGGCTACCGGTCATGGCGACGATGTTCTTCCAGTACGAGGAGCTCCACGACCGCGACCGGACGATGTGGGGCGAGAGTCCCGCCGAGGTCGCCAAGAATCTCCTCGCGGCCGGGGCCGACGTGGTCGGGATGAACTGCGGGCGCGGCCCCGACCGGGCCATCGCGATCATCCGCGAGATGCGCGGCGTGACCGAGGTCCCGCTCGTCGCGTACCCCAACGCGGGGCTCCCGGTCACCACCGGCGACCAGGTGACCTACGAGCTGGATCCACCGGCGATGGCCCGCGAGTATCCGGCCCTCCTCGACGCGGGGGCGACGATCGTCGGCGCCTGCTGCGGCTCCACGCCGGAGCACATCCGGTTGATCGCCCAGGTCGTCCGCGCTCGCCGCGGATAGCGCCCGGTCGGCCGTCATTCGCGTGGACTGGGCTCCGTTCGACCGGGCGCTCCGGGCCCGGCGCCGCCCGATCCTCGAGGGCTTCGTCGAGTGCCTCCGCGTCGACACCGTCAGCCAGCAGCCCGAGCGCGTCCGGGCGGGCGCCGGGTGGCTGGCTCGCGCGATGGAGCGCGCCGGACTGTCGGCGCGAGTGCTCGAGACCGGCGGCAACCCCGTGGTTTTTGGCGAGCGTCGGGCGACCGGCGCCACGCGCACTGTCCTGATCTACTGTCACTTCGACACGAAGCCCGCGCCCGTCTCCTCGGGATGGCTCCAGCCGTCTCCGTTCGAGCCCGTGCTCCGGCCGGGGCTCGCGGAAGAGGGGGCGCCGATCGTCGATGCCGCCGCGGTACCCGACGATGCGCTGCCCGCCCACCGTCTCTACGCGCGCGGCGCGTCCGACGACAAGGGCCCGATCTGGGCTCACCTCGAGGCGCTCGGGCTGATGGACAGTCTCGGGATCGCGCCCGGGATCAACCTGAAGCTCGTGCTGGAAGGGGAAGAGGAGATCGGGAGCCCGTTCTTCGGGGATTTCGTCGCCGCCCACCGCGATCTCCTGGCGGCGGATCTGGTGCTCGTGACCGACGGGCCCAAGGACGCCAGCGAGCGCCCCACCGTCGTGTTCGGCGCCCGGGGCATTCTCGCGCTCACCCTCGAGCTCGAGGCGGCCCGCCGCGACGTCCACTCGGGGAACTTCAGCGTGCCGAATCCGGCGTGGATCCTCACCGGTCTGCTCGCCTCGATGGCGGCACCCGACGGCACGCCGCTCATCGAGGGCCTCGGGGCCGACGCGCTGCCGCCGACCGCCGCCGAGCGGGAGCTGATGGCGCGCATCCCGCTCGACCGGCCCGCGCTGGAGCGCGAGCTCGGCGTCCCGCTCGCCGGCGACTACCTCGAGCGCGTGATGTTCCGCCCGACGCTCACGATCCGTGGCCTCCGGTCCGGCTTCGTCGGCGAAGAGGCGAACACCATCATCCCGCATCGGGCGACGGTCTCGCTGGATCTCCGGCTCGTGAAGAACCAGCGGGTCGAGGCCGTGTACCGGCGCGTGGTGGAGCACATCCGGAGCCAGGGCTTCACCGTCATCGAATCCGCGGACGCGCCGCTTCCCGACGAGCTGCGGGGACGGGCGGTCCGGGTCACCGAGCGTCACGGCTACGATCCCGCCAAGACCCCCGCCGACCTGCCGATCTCCCGGCGCGTGGTGGAGATCGTGGAGCGGGCTCACGACGGTCAGCCGGCGGTCGTGGTGCCCACCGCGGGGGGCAGCGTGCCCCTCTGGGCGTTCACCGATCTCCTCGGGCTGCCGACGATCGTGGTGCCGTACGCGAACGCCAACAACCGGCAGCACAGCCCGAACGAGCACCTCCGGCTGGACCACCTCTACCAGGGGATTCGCACCACCGCCCGGCTGCTCGTCGAGCTGGGCGCGTAGAGATCCGGCCAGCCGGCCGGCACGCTCGGATCCGCGAGCCCGGGCGCGTGGCGCCCGTCAGTCCGCGTCGACGATCCAGAGCGTGAAAGTGGTCTGGGCGCCCAGCGCGCCGCCGCCGTCCGCGCTGTCGAGCACGAGGGTGATCGAGCGCGGGCCCTGGGCGCCGGAACGGGCCAGGACCTGGATCGGAAGGCCCTGCGTCATCTGCTGGAAGCCGAACGGCAGCCATCCGCTCGTGGGTCCCGTGTAGTCGGTCCCCGCGACGGCGCTCCCGCCGGTGACCGTCCAGTGGACGCGGACCCCGCTGGCGTTGCCGCCGGTACGGACCAGCGGGAGGCTCGCGGTGCCCTGGGATTCGTTCAGGCTGCTCACCGATGCGCCGAACTGGATGATCCCGCCAACGTCGTCATTGAGGATCTGGACGGTCGCCGTGCTCGGCGTCGCCAGCGTCGCTCCGGTCACGTTGCCGAGCACCAGGCCGATGGTCTCCGTCGGCTCGACCGCGGTGTCGGGACAGAGGGGCAGCGTGACGGTCTTGACCGTCTCCCCCGGGTTGAACGTGACATGCAGGGTCACGGCCGTGAAGTCGACGCCGGCCGCGCAGGGCCCCGCGCCCCCCGTTGCGGTGCCGGGGCCCGTGGGCTGGACGTCGAGGTCGACGGTGGTGCTGGTCACGCCCTGGCGCCAGACCTGGATGCCGACGCCGGTGCTGCTCTCGTTCACGGAATACGTCGAGCTCGAGAACCGGACGTGGGCCTCGTTGTCGGCGATGCTCAGGGTGGCGACGCTCGGACTCCCGAGCGTGGCGCCTCCCAGCGGGGTGTCGAGGGTCACGACCACAGTCTTCGGGCCGTCCACCGCCGAGTCGTCGAGGATCGGGATCTGGAGTGGCGCACTCGTCTGGTTCGCGCCAAACAGGAGCACGCCGCTGGTTGGCCCGCTGAAGTCCGTACCGGCGATGGCCGTCCCGCTGATGCTCCAATGGACCTGGACGCCCGAGGCGGCGCCGCTCGCCCGGAGGGCCGTCAGCGTGACGGTCGAGTTGCTCTCCGTCGCCGAGTAGTTGCTGGCGCTCCACCTCAGCACGCCGCCAGCGTCCTTGTCCTGGATCCGGAGGACCGCGGTGTCCTGGGCGCCGATGCTGGCCGGGGCGCTCGCACTCACGAGCTTGAGCGTGACGGTCTCGGGATTCGACGCCTCCGCCAGGCTGTCCAGGCAGAGCGGCACGCTGAAGGTCCGGCTGGTCTCACCGGGGTTGAACGTGAGCGAGCCGTCGACGATCGGCCGGTAGTCGGCGCCGGCAGAGCATGCCGAGGGCGTGAGGGCCGGTGTCGCGGTGTCGCCGGGATCGCCGGTCGCGAAGTGGACGGTCGTCGGCCGCGCGGTCCCGCCGGTCCGGGTGAGCGTGATCGTGGCGGACCCGCTGCCCTCGTTGACCGTGAAGGTCGGCCCCGCGAACTGGACGGTGCCCTCGTCGTCGACCACCGTCACCGTTGCGGGGTTCGGCGTGCCGAGCGCGATGCCGCCGGTCAGGGGACTCTCGAGCGTCACGGTGAGCAGAGCGTTGCCGTCGGCGGTGGTGTTGCCCACCAGCGGCAGGACGAGCTGGCTGCTTCCGTGGCCGGCGGGGAAGGTCACGGTGCCGACCCGGAACGCGGGATCCACGAGGGCGATGTTTCCTGTCACCTCGTAGCTCACGGTGGCCTGGGCGCCAGTCGAGCCGGTGCGAGTCACGGTCAGCGAGGCCGACGGCGAGAACTCCTGGACCGTCATCGTGCTCTGGCTGAACTGCGCGGTCCCCGTGCGGTCGTTGTCCACGATTGTGACCGTGGCGACGCCCGGGACCCCGACGCTCGCTCCCCCCTGGGGGTTCTGGAGCGTCACGGTGAACTGCTCGTCCGGCTCGACCTCGCTGTCGTTGACGATGGGAATCGTCAGGGTCCGGGACATCACGTCCGCACCGAATTGGAGGGTGCCCATCAGGCTGCCACTGGGCAGCGGGCCGCCGAAGTCGGCACCGACGCCGGGCGGCGCAGTCGCGGAGCCGCCCGCGATGGCGTAGTCGACCGTCACGGCGCCCGCGCTTCCCCCCGACCGGCTGACCGTGAGCACAACCTGTCCGGACCCCTCGCTCACCGAGTAGGCGGACGAGCTCCACCTCAGCACGCCACCGGCGTCGACGTTGTTGATCGTGAGATCCGCCGTCGCCCAGTGCCCGAGGCTCGCCACCCCGGTGGGCTGAGGCGTGGAGAGGGTCAGCCCGATGACCCGAGGCCCTGGCCCCACCACGCCGTCTCGGCAGAGCGGGACCGAAAAGCTCTTGCTCGTCTCCCCTGCGCCGAAGGTGAGCATGCCGCTGACCGTCCGGTAGTTCGCCTGCGGAGTGCAGGTGCTCGAGGACGTGGACGCTTGGGCGGGCGCCCCCCCGCTCGGGGCGCCCGTCGCGAAGTTGATGGTCACCGGCGTCTGCGATGGGCCGGTGCGGGTGACCGTGACCATCGCGCTGCCGCTGCCCTCGCTGGCGGTGTAGCTCGCCTGGTTGAACTCGAGCCCGATCTGGCTGTCGGTGATCGTCACGGTGGCCGTGCTCTGTGGCCCGAGAGTCGCGCCACCCGTCGGATTGCTGAGCCGGACCTTAAGCGTCCGGGTGCCCTGGACTCCGGCCGGATTGAGGAGGGGAATGTCGATCGGCTGGCTCAGAACGCCGGATCCGAAGGCGAGCGTGCCACTGGTCGGGCCACCGAAGTCCGTGCCGAGGCCGGCAGTCGACTCCGCCGTCACGATGGCCCAGCTCACGCCCACCCCGCTCGCCGTCTGAGTCCGCGTCACCGTGAGGGACGCCTTCCCGGAGGCGACGTTCTCGGCCACGGTGAGGGTGGCTGGGTTGAACTGGAGCGCGCCCGCACTGTCATTGTCGGTCATCGTGAGCGTGGTCGCGGCGTTCGGCCCCAGGGTGACGAATCCGGCAGGCTGCGGATTGGAAAGAACGAGCTTGATCGTCCGCGGGCCGCTGGCCAGCGTGTCGCTCTGGCGCAGCAGGGTCAGCGGGAGGGACGCGCTGCCCATGTTGGCCGGGATCGACAGCGTGCCCGTCAGCTGGCCGCCGGGCTTGACGAAGTCGACGCCCGGCTGCGCGGTGCCGTCGCCGGTGATCGTCCAGGTGACCGAGACGTCGGCGCCGCCCCCGGAGCGCTGCAGTGGGACCGCGAAGCTTCCGCTCGACTCGCTGGTCGAGTACGCCGTCTGCGTGAACTGGACCGTCCCGCCCGCGTCGTTGTCGACGATCGTCAGCACGGCGGTGGCCTGGTTCCCCAGCATCGAGCCGTCAGCGGGGTGATGGTGGAGGGAGAGGAGGACGGTCTCCGGCCCCTCGACTCGCGAGTCGTTGATGGTCGGCACCGTGAAGGTCTTCACGGACTCGCCGGAGTTGAACGTCAGGGTGCCGGAGACCGGCCCCGAGAAGTCGGCGTCCGCGGCGGGCGGAGCGGTGGCGGTGCCGGGCTCGATGGCGTAGTCGACCCGGGACGTTCCCGCTGTGGTCACCAGGCGCTGGACGGTGATCGTCGCCGTCCCACCCTCCCCGACCGAGTACCTGGCCGCACTGAACTGGAAGGTCGAGCGCGGATTGAATGTCGCGGTCACCGAGCGGTCGCCGTCCATGACGACGGTGCAGTCTCCGGCGCCCCCGCAGGCTCCGCTCCATCCCGCCAGCCAGGAGTTTGGGTCGCTGGCGGTCGTGAGCGTGACGCTCTCGCCCGGCTCGAAGTCCGCGCTGCACGCGTCGCCGCATGCGATGCCGCCGGGGCCGTTGACCGTGCCGATCCCGACGCCGGATCGCGTGACAGTGAGGCGCGGCCGCAGCCGGGCGAAGCGGTGGATGGACCCGCCGGTGAGGTGAGCGACATAGAGCTCTCCCCACGCGTCCTCGCCGAATGTGCTGACGCTGAGCCCCGAGCTCATGAGCTGGACGCGGCTCCAAGTGCCGTCGCCCGCCTGCACGCCGCCCCAGACGGTGCCGCTGCAGTAGTCGGTGAACACATAGACGCCGTTGAGAGTCGGGATCTCCGACCCGCGATAGCGATAGCCGCCGGTGATCGCGCAGCCGTCGGAGTGCGTGTAGTCGAGGATCGGCATGGTGATGCCCGTGGTCTGGCAGCTCGAGCCCGGGGGGTAGCAGGCGATGCCTTCCATCCGCGACCAGCCGTAGTTCGCGCCCCCGACGCTGCCGGCGAGCTGGAAGTCGACCTCCTCCCGGGCGCCTTGCCCGACGTCGCCGATCAAGAGGTCGCCGGTGAACCGGTCGAAGCTGATGCGCCAGGGGTTGCGGAGGCCGAACGCCCAGATCTCTGGCTTGGCGCCACTCGGGCCGTCCTTGAACGGGTTGTCCGGCGGGATCTGGTAGTGAGGCGCGGGGTCGTTGAGAACGTCGACGTCGATGCGCAGGATCTTGCCGAGGTGCGTCTGGAGGTTCTGGCCGTTGCCGTCGGGATCCCCACCGCTCCCGCCGTCTCCCACCGGGATGTAGAGGTACCCGTCGGGCCCAAACGCGATCCCGCCGGCGTTGTGGTTGCCGTACGTCGAATGGTCGATCGTCAGCAGGGTCACCCCCGACTGCGCGTCGGCGGTGTTCCCGGACGGCGTCGGCGCGTGGTAGCGCGCGACGACGACGTCGCCGTTCCCTGCGAGGGAGGTGTAGTAGACGAAGAAGAAACCGTTGCTCGCGTAGTTCGGGTGGAACGCGAGGCCGAGGAGCCCGCGCTCACCGCCCGAGGTGATGATGCTGTGGATGTCGAGGAAGGGGCCGAGCGGCGTCAGGGGCCCGCTGGAATTGACCCGGAAGGCCTGGATGCGCCCGGCCTGCTCCACGACGAACAGCCGATCGTCTCCCGCATTCGCGATCGTGACGGGTGACGACAGACCCGAGGCCACCTGCTCGAGCTTGATCTTGCGCGCGCTGTCGAGCGGCGCTCCGTTGCTCGACCACTCCGGCCCGGTGGTAGGGCTGCCGCCGTACTCGCGGGTCCCCGGGCTGGCGCTCGCGGCGTCACCGATCGTGTCGCCGGCGCCCTCGTCCAGGTGATACAGCGCGGCGGTGGGGCCGTCGAGGGCGAACAGGCTGAACGGGCGCGTGAACCGGTCGGACGTGTAGCGCTGCACGGTCGACAGCCGGACCTCGTCGATCCATCCGTGGTAGGCGGGGCCCACGTCCTGCTTCTCGGCGCCGATGACCAGGAACGGATCGGTGTCCGGATGGCTGGTGACCCGGTTGTTGAGGTAGCTCACGTCCTTGTTCGCGCCGACGTTGTCGCCCCCTTGCGCATCGAGGGCCCCGTCGACGTAGATCCGCAGGGTGCCGTCTAACTTGTGTCGCGTCACGGCGACGTGATGCCAAACCCCGTCCGTCACGTCGGTCTGACCGCAGATCGTGTTCCCCGCGGTCCCGGCGCTCACCCCGAAGGCGACGTGGCCCCCCGTGAGCGACACCCCGAAGGCCCCGTTGGCCGCGGAGGCGGGGGGCACGTTGAAGATGTTGCGATCGAAGACGACGTTGCCGAGCGCCCAGCCCCCGTTGGCGTCACAGGTGACGTCGTCGGACGCGTTCTCGCCGGGGAGCGCCCGCATCCACCACTCGAGCGTGAAGTCGGTCGCGCCGACGTCGGCCGGCACTGCGGGGTCGATCTGGATCTTGACCCGGTCGATGCCGTTCTCGCCGTTCCCGAAGAACCGGAGCGAGGTGGCTGACGCGGCACCGGGGATCAGAAGGCCGACCCAGAAGGCGAGCACCAGGAGACCAGCCTTCCGAGGCCACTGTCTCTCAAGGCGAGCATGACGGTCGGTCAGTCGTGTCGTTTTGGCTGCTTCCGGCGCGGATCCTCCCCCTTCTGACAGGGTGGGAACTGCCATATACCGCTGTGCTGGTCCGCTCGGCGACTCACCGCTCAGGGGAAAGTGCCAATGATGATAAGAGGTTCTGGAGCGCCGCCGCCGCTGGACTACCGAAACCGCCCTGCTCCCGGGCGAACCGATGCGCATGGCGCCCGGAGGCAGGTGCAGGTGGCGTGCCAGCGGGGAGGAGCTGACAGTCGGGTGGGTGGCTCAGGCCTCTACGACGGGGTTGTCCAGGGTCCCGAGACCGGTGATCTCCATCCGGACGCGGTCGCCGCCCTTCAAGAGCACCGGGGGCTTTCGCGTGAACCCGACGCCGGCCGGGGTACCGGTAATCACGAGGTCGCCGGGCAGGAGCGTCATCTTCGCCGAGAGGAAGGCGACGAGATAGTTGATGTTGAAGATGAGGTTCTTCGAGTTGCCGTCCTGGAGCTTGGTCCCGTTTACCCAGGTGCGCAGCTCGAGGCCGTGCGGATCCGGCACCTCCGCGCGGTCGGCGATCCAGGGGCCCATGGGTGCGAACGAGTCGCACGCCTTCCCGGCCGTCCACTGCGAGGTGGCCATCTGAAAGTCTCGCGCGCTCACGTCGTTGACAACCACGTAGCCCCACACGTAGTCGAGGGCCCGCTCCGCGGGCACGTTCCGCGTCTCGCGCCCCATCACGAAGCCGAGCTCGACCTCGTAGTCGAGCTTCTCGCATCCCTTCGGCCGGACGATCGGAGCGCCGGCGTCGACGATCGCATTGGGGAACTTGGCGAACAGCGGCGGCTCCTTGGGGATGGGGTTCTTGGTCTCCTCGGCGTGATCGAAGTAGTTCAGCCCGATGCAGATGAACTTCTCGGGGTCGTGGATGGGCGCGTGGAGATGGGCCTCCGCGACCGGGTGCGTGTGCCACTCGAGCCGCCCGGCCCGCACCGCGTCGTCCATCGCGTGGAGGGCGTCCTCGGCGGCGGCGCCGGCCCGGAGGAACCCGCGCGCGCTCGGCGGGAAGAGCGCGTGGGCCAGCTCGCCCGCGCGCACGACCCCGCGTCCTGCTAGATAGCGGTGGTAGGTCTCGCCGAGGCAGCGGATACGGTCGCCCGCGAGGACGCCGAGGCGAGGGGACGAGCCGCGCATGGAGTAGCGAACGAGCTTCATCGGACTCTCCTGGTCTCGAGTGGTGGATCGGGCCCGGCCGCGCCGGACGTCCCGATTATAAGCCGAACGCCCGTTGCCCACAGGCCGGAGCCCGTTACGTTGACGCTCTCCGGGCCCTGTGATAGAGAGGGGCGCATGGCCGTCACCATCGTCGGCGCCGGCGCCATCGGCGGCGTCACCGGAGCGTCGCTGGCGCGCGCCGGACACGACGTGCTGCTGGTGGACCAGGCCGCCGACCACGTGCGCGCCATCAACGCCGGCGGCCTCACGGTCGTCACGCCGGACCGGGAGTGGACCGTGGCGGTGCGCGCGGCGACTCCGGAGGAGATGCCGGTGAGCCTCGACCTCGTCCTCCTCGCGGTGAAGGCCCAGCACACCGAGACGGCGCTCGACCGCATCGCCCCCCGAATCCACGCGCGCGGCACGGTCGTGTCCGTCCAGAACGGGCTGAACGAGGCGCTCATCGCGGCGCGGGTGGGATCGGCGCGGACCGTCGGCTGCCTCGTCAACTGGTCGGCCGACTGGATCGCGCCCGGGCGCATCCAGCACGGCGGCCCCGGCGCGTTCACGGTCGGCGAGCTGGACGGGGAGCTCTCCCCCCGCGTCAAGGAGCTGGCGGAGCTGCTGAGCGCCGTCACGCCGACCCAGGTGACCGGGAACATCTGGGGCTGCAAGTGGTCGAAGCACGTGTTCGCCGCGCTACTCGTGGCCACCGCGGTGGTCGACGCGCACGTCTACGAGGTCGTCGAGCGCAGCCCCGAGATCCAGCGCATGCTGGTCTTCCTGGTCGCGGAGGGCATGGCCGTCGCCGAGGCGGAGGGCGTCCAGCTCGAGGCGTTCGACGAGTTCGATCCGGCGTGGTACCGCCGGGGCCGGGCCGGCGACCGGGCGTCCGTCGCCCAGGCGATGGCCGCGATCACCACGTTCTACCGCGGCCTCACGAAGACCAAGACCGGCATCTGGCGCGACATCGTCGTCCGGAAACGGAAGACGGAGGTCGAGGCCCACTTCGGCGCGACGCTCGCGCGCGCGGAGCGTCACGGTCTCCCGGCGCCCCTGACGCGCCGGCTCCTCGCGATGATCGGGGAGATCGAGACGGGGCGGCGTCCGATGACATGGAACAACCTCGACGAGCTCGCGCAGCTCGTCGGGGCCCGGCCGTGACGGCCTCCCGCGTCACGGCCGCGAGCCTTGACGGCAGGGACGCCCGGCTGACCCCGCAAGCCGAGAGGTGACAGCGTGACCCCTCATTGGCACTACCGCGATCCCCACGAGACCGAGCTCCTGCCGGCGGTGTCGGCGGAGACCCTGATGGCGCACACCCGCGCGATCGCCGCGTGGGAGCGGGAATCAGGGACCCCGGGCGAAGCCCAGTCCTACGATCACATCGAGCGGGCACTCAAGAGCTACGGCTACGTGGTGGAGCGCCGGGAGATCGAGGCGCTGATCAGCCTGCCGCTCGAGGGGCGGGTCGCGCTGCCGGACGGCGGCGTGATCGAAGGGCTGACCCATTCCTTCTCGCCCTCGACCGAGGGGCTCGACGCCGAGGTGGTCGACGTGGGCGACCCGAGCCCGGCCGAGCTGGCCCGCGCCGGCGTTGCCGGCAAGATCGCGCTCTTCGACAGCCTGGCCACGCCGGGCAAGGCCTGGGCCGCGCAGGAAGCCGGCACCGTCGGCCAGATCTTCGTCAACATGGACCACCTCCACAACATGATCGTGACCACGATCTGGGGGACGCCCGAGCCGGAGACCGCCTGGCGGATTCCGCGCACCCCGTGCCTCTCCGTCCGGCGGATGGACGGCGAGCGCATCCGCCGGCTGATTCGCGAGGGCCGCGGCCGAGTCCGGCTGATCACGCGGGTGCGGACGGGCTGGACGCCGATCCCCCACCTCACGGCGCACCTCGACGGCACCACCGAGGACCGGTTCATCCTCTTCTCGGGGCACGTCGACGGCTGGCACCACGGTGCCATGGACAACGGGACGGCGAACGCGACGATGCTCGAGGTCGCGCGGCTCCTGGCGACGCAGCGCGGTGCGCTTCGGCGCGGGCTCCGTCTGGCCTTCTGGTCGGGGCACTCGCACGGCCGCTATGCCGGGTCGGCGTGGTATGCCGATCACGCGTGGACCGAGCTCCACCGGCGGTGCGCCGTGCACCTCAACATCGACTCGACGGGCGCCCGCGGCGCCACGGACTACTCGGTCCTCCACGCGACCGAGGACGCCCAGAGCTTCGTCGAGCGCGTCGTGCACGACGTCACCGGCCAGACCGCGCGGGCGCGCCGGTTCCCGCGCGCGGGCGACCAGTCCTTCTGGGGCATCGGCATCCCCTCGGCGCTGATGTCGCTCTCGGGGATCCCGAAGCAGGACACCGATCTCTCCCGGTGGATGGAGCGGCTGTTCGGGACGTCGGGGTTCCCGTGGTGGTGGCACACGCGCGAGGACACCATCGACAAGATCGACGCCGACGTCCTGGCGCTCGACACGCGGGTTTACGTGGCGGCGGCGCTGCGCCTCGTCGGCGCGCCGGTGCTCCCGCTGGACTACGCGCGCTTCGCCCGCACGATCCTCGCGACCGTGGAGGAGCTCGGCGCGGCGGGAGGCTGGGACGCGAGCCCCGCCGTCGACGCGGCCCGTCACCTGGTCGAGCGTGTCGGGGTGTTCGCGCGCGCCGTGGATGCCGTGGCCGGCGGCGGCCGCTCGGAGCCGCATCGCGCGGAGGCCGTCAACCGGACCATGGTGGACCTCTCGCGCGTGCTGATCCCGCTCCTCTACACCACGGGTGACCGGTTCCATCACGACCTGGCGATCCCGGTGGCGCCCCTGGCGGGTCTCCAGCGGGCGCGCGAGCTCTCCGGCATGGAGCCCTCGTCCGACCGGCTCCGCTTCGCCTCGGCCGCGCTCGCCCGGGAGCGCAACCGGGTGGTGCACGCGCTGGACGAGGCCACCCGGGTCGTCGATGCCTTCAGCCAGTAGCGGGACGCTCGGCTCGCGCGCGTCGCGCCAGAGGTAGCGAACATGGGAGAGCGGCGACTGCTCGGTGAGGTGGCGATGGTGACGGGCGCGGCGCACGGCATCGGGCGCGCGATCGCCGTCGAGCTGGCGCGCGAGGGCGCGTCGGTCTGGGCCTGCGATCTCCTCGAGCGCGAGCTGGGCGAGACGCGGCGGGCGGTGGGGGAGCGCTCCGATGCGCCGTGCCGCGTGGGAGTGGTCGACGTGACCGACCCGCGGCGGGTCACCGCGTTCGTCGAGGAGGTGGTCGCGGCGGAGCGCCGGCTCGACGTGCTCGTGAACTGCGCGGGCGGCGTGGTCGGTCAGACCATGAAGCCGGTGGAGGAGGTCTCCGAGGAGGCCTGGCGGGCGATCTTCGCGGTGAACCTCGACGGCGCGTTCCACACCACTCGCGCCGCCGTCCCGGCCATGAAGGCTCGTCGCCGCGGCGCCATCGTGAACATCTCCTCGGGCGCCGGGCGCTCCTACAGCCTGACGGGGATCCAGGCCTACGCGAGCGCGAAGGCGGGGCTCATCGGCTTCACCCGCCAGACGGCGCGGGAGCTCGGCCCCCACGGCATCCGCGTCAACTGCGTGGCGCCGGGCTTCGTCCGCTCGAACCCGTCGACCGAGAAGCAGTGGCAGGCGATGGGCGAGGCGGGCCAGCAGAGCCTCATCGAGGGGATCGCCCTCCGGCGACTCGGCGAGCCGGAGGACATTGCCCGCGCCGTCGTCTTCTTCGCCTGCGATGACGCCCGTTACGTCACCGGCCAGACCATCAGCGTCGACGGCGGCCACTGGATGCTCGGCTGAGCGCGAGGTCCTGCGCCGGGGCTCGCCGTGATGTAGACGATTCCCGCGCTCGATCGTCGCCACCCCGTCGATCCGCGCCGCGGCTCCGCAGCATGAGTTAGGCCGGCGCCGTGCAGGCGGCGCGCGGTAGCTGCGCATGACGTTCGGCCTCGCCGGCTTCTTCCGACGGAACATCGAGGAGATCCGGACGGACGCGATCCTGCGCGTCTACGGGTCGCTGCTCGCCGTCGTGCACGTCCTGACGTTCGTCCACTGGTTCCGGGGCGCCTTGCTCCAGCGCATCCTCGCCCAGGGGACGCTGCCAATCTGCTGGCCGTTCTTCGAGGAGTGCTATCGGTTCCGGATGCTCGGCCAGACGGGCATCGACGCCCTGCTGTGGGGGTACTTCACTCTGGCGATCGCCGCCTTGCTCCTGTTCACGCGTCGCTGGACCACCGGGGCAGCGTACGTCGTCCTGCTCGCCCTCGAGCTTCTCAAGATCGTCGTCATCGCCCAGGACTACCGCTTGCGCCTCAATCAGCACTACATGGCGTTCTTCGTCGCGCTGGCGTTCCTCCTGTTTCCGGCGAAGCGGCGCGTGCTCCAGTACCTGATCATCCTTTTCTACTTCTGGGCGGGCACGTTGAAACTGAACCGGGAGTGGCTTTCGGGCGCCGCACTGTACCGAAAGGATTTCCTGCCGTTGCCGGAAGTGCTCGTTCCGGCGGCGTGTGCTTACGTCGTGGTTCTGGAGACCGTCCTGGTCTTCGGATTGCTTGCGCGTCGCGCGTGGATCTTCTGGGCGACTCTGGCCCAGGTCGCGCTCTTTCACGCGATGTCGTGGCCGATCGTCGGGTCCTTCTATCCCAGCCTGATGTTTTGTCTGATCGCGATCTTCCCGCTATCGCGTCTCTGGCCGGTGGGGGCCGATTGGCCGAGCTTTGCTCGGATCGAGCGAGGCCTCGAGCTCCGGTCGACGTACGCGCTCCTGGCAGGATTCTCGCTGCTCCAGCTGATCCCGTATGCGTTCCCGGGCGACTCGGCAATCACCGGCGAGGGCCGGCTCTTCGCGCTCCACATGTTCGACGCGCAGGTGG
>CAYXBJ010000113.1:0-16117 GCA_964463175.1 uncultured bacterium | reverse complement strand
TGACCTCGCGGCCGCGCGTGATCTCGTTCAGCAAGAGCGCCAGCAGCACCCCCAGCGGCACGGCCACCGCCAGGCTCCCCCCAACGAAGATCAGCGTCTTGCCCATACCCGGCCGATCGGTCAGAAACTCCACGTAGTTGCCAAAGCCGACGAAGCGCCCCAGGTCCAGGAACTCGGACCGGTACAGACTCTGCACGAGCGCATAGCCGAACGGGACGAACGAGACCGCGACAACGAACACGAACGCAGGCAGGAACAGCCCGCGCTCGAAGCTCCCGCGCCGCCGTCGGCGCGGGACTGCGGCGGCGTCCATGGCGCCGCTGGCGGCGATCACGACGGCGCCACGCGCCCGTCGGCGCCGATGAAGGCCGCGCGGCCCGGCAAGTGCATGCCGCCGTCGACGAACAGGTCGACGCCGGTGACGTAGCGGCCCGCTTCGGAGCACAGCATCAGCACGGGGCCGACGCAGTCGGCGGGCTGGCCGATGCTGCGCGCGGGAATCTCCTCCAGTAGCGCCGCGACCGTGGCGTCCTGCGCGAGCTGCGGCGCCGTGCTGTCCGTCGCGATCATGCCGGGGGCGAGGTTGTTGATGGTCACGCCGTGACGCGCGTACTGCTTCGCGAGGTTGACGACGAGATTGAGCTGCGCCGACTTCATCGCCGCGTAGACCGCGAGGGCCGGGTTGGGCCGCACCTGCTGCACGCTGCCGATCGTGACCACGCGACCCCAGCCGCGCGCGGCCATCGGCGGCAGGCACGCCTGGAGCAGCTCGAACCCCGCCAGGAAATTCGCGTGGGCCTGGGCGAGGAAACCCTCGGCGGTCACGTCGACGAAGGCCTGGCGCCGCCCGCCCCCGGCGTTCAGCACCAGGATGTCGAGCTGCGCCACCGAGCCCAGCACCTCGCGGGCCAGCGCGGCGCCGCTGCCGGGGCGGGAGAACTCCGCGGCGGCCGTCCAGGCCCGGCGGCCGAGGGACTCGATCGCGCGGGCGCAGTCCGCGGCCGCCTCGGCGGCGCTCGCGTAGTGAACTACGACGTCGGCGCCGGCTTCGGCCAGGCCGACCGCGATCGCGCGCCCGATCCCACGGCTGGCGCCGGTCACCAGCGCGATCCGGCCGGTGAGGTCGAACCGGCCAGGAGCGCAGCTGGCCGCTGGCGCGTCAGCGTCGTGCCGGGGTCCCATGACCGAGCACGCGGGCCCGCCTCGAGGGCAGCTCGTCAATCACGACCGTTGCCAGGCCACGTCGTCGTGGTTCGACTCCTTGTCGAGCGTCTCGGCCTACCGAGTGTGGCTGTCGACGAACGGGACGCTCCCCTCCGCGCCGACACGCTCGTGGCGGCCAGCGGCGACGGGGATCTGGAGCGGGCCCTCGGTGAACACGGTCAGCGATGGCTCGCGTCCGACGCGCGCCTCGACCCAGCGGACGACGTCCGGCCACCCGCGGTGGAGCGCCGTCCCGGCCGGGAACGAGGGCGGCAGATCGACCGCGCGCCCATGCGGGCAGTACACCGTGACGGGCCGGTCCGCGACGTAGCGGTGGGCGGGCCGCTCGTAGTAGCGCGCCCCGGGCTGGTAGAGCGCGTGGTAGCCCGGGCCCTCGGACGCGGCCGTCGCGACGACGGCGACGCCGCCCTCGCGGAGCAGCGCGGTCCGCGCCGAGAGCGCCGCGTTGAGCGCGTTGTTCGCCTGGAGCAGCTCCGTGTCCTTCGGATAGGCGTTGAACAGCGCGACGTCGGCCGGCGCCCCAACCGGCGTCTGGTAGAGCCGCTCCGCGAAGCGGGCGGCCGCGCGGTGGGCCTCCACCATGTCGCCCGCGAAGAGCCCGACGACCTCGCGCCGGCCGGCGATGACCACGTTGACAATGTGGTCGAGACCGACCCGCCGCACCGCCTCCTCGACGTCGCGGCGCATCGCGTTGTCGTCCGGGGCGAGGATCCCGCGCGGGAGGTGGCCGGGGCGGTGGTTGGCGGCGATCGTCTCGATCCCGGCCAGCCCGGGGACGACCAGCTTGGCCCCCCCGCTCCAGCCGAGCGCCGGGTGGGGCTCCACGCAGCCGATGGTGAGGCGCAGCTCGGACTCGGCGTACCAGCGACTCACGAACACCGGCGTGCCGGCCGTCGTGGTCCCGAACGCGACGAGATGCTCGTACGGCGTGTGGTTGATAACGGTGAGGTCGTCCGCGAGGGGCCCGAGCTTGTGGAGCAGCTCGGGCCGCCCGAGCGCTCGGTGGCCGCCGAACCCGAGCAGGATGCGGACCGCGGCGGCCTCGATCCCGCCCGCCCGAAGCTCGTCGAGCACGAGCGGCAGGATCACGCTCGCCGGCGTCGGTCGCGTGAAGTCGTCGACGACGATCGCCGCCGATCGCTTGCCGCGCGCCAGCTCGCGAAGCGGCGGGCTCCCGATGGGCGCCGCGAGGGCTCGGCGCAGGGCCGCGTCCGAGAGCGCCGGCGCGGTGGGCGCCGGCGCCACCGTGACGCGCCAGCGGTCGGGAACGTCGAGCTCGCGCGTCTCGTCGCCGTACCACGCGCCCCAGGGGAGGCGGATCGTCGTCATGGCCGTCCCGTCCCGCCGGGCGCGCCGTCGTCGAAGCGCCGCTCCCAGCCTGGCTCGAAGAAGTGCATGAAGTGATCGGCCCGGTACGGGTAGCGGGCGGCCGCCGCCTCGTCCAGCTCCACGCCGAGTCCCGGCCCGTCGGGCACGGTCAGCACGCCGTCGACCGCGCGCGGCGCGCCGCGGAGGATCTCGAACGCCATCGGTACCGCGCCCTCCACGAAGTACTCCTGGACCCGGAGATTCGGCAGCCACGCGGCCAGGTGGGCGTTGACGGCCGTGCAGACCGGGCCGCGCGCGTTGTGGGGCGCGATCGTCGCGCCGTACGCGGCCGCGATGGCGGAGACCTGCTGGATGCCGGTCACGCCGCCGATCGAAAGCGTCTCCGGCTGCCAGATCAGCACCGTTCGGCTCTGGCCGAGCCGCGCGAAGTCGGCGGGCTGACTGAGCCGCTCGCCCGCCGCGACGGGCACGGGCACCGCGGATGCCACGCGGGCCAAGGCCTCGAGATCGGTCGAGTGGACTGGCGCCTCGTACCACGCGATCCGGTAGGGCTCCAGCGCGCGCCCGATGCGGATCGCAGTGGGCACGTCAAAGCGGTCGTGGGCCTCGATCATCAGCTCGACACCGGGACCCACCGCCTCGCGGACCGCGGCGACGATCTCGAGGGACAACGCCTCCTCGCGCGCGTCGAGCCCCCCGTGGGCCGCGCCGAAGGGATCGAACTTGAGCCCGCGGAACCCCTGTCGCGCCACGTCGTGCGCCCGCGCGGCGAAGTCCCCCGGCGTCCGGCGGCCGCGGTACCAGCCGTTCGCATACACGGGGACCTGGTCGCGCGCCGCGCCACCCAGTAGGCGGTGGAGGGGCACACCGAGGCTCTTGCCGAGGAGATCCCAACACGCGATCTCGACCGCGCTCATCGCCGTCACATGGACGGCATCGGTGGGCAGGTACCAGCCGCGGGCCATCGCGTCCCACAGGGCGCCGATGCGGAGTGGGTCCTGGCCGACCACGAAGCGCTTCAGCTCGGCCAGCGCGCCCAGCACCGGCTGGGTGCTGAGTCCGAGCGTCCCCTCCCCGAGCCCCGTGAGCCCCTCGTCGGTCTCGAGGACGACGAAGAGCCAGTTCTTCCAGGGGTTCCCGACGACGACCGTGCGGAGATCGGTGACCTTCACAACGCGCCCGTCACCGTGCGGCGGTCACGGCGCGCTCGCCGTGAACAGCTCGCTCACGTCGGCCAGGATCGCGTCGAGCTCCTTGTGGTCGAACTCATCGAGCCGGTGGAGGCCGGCGTCACGGGTCACCGTCGACTGGATCACGCCGCGGCGGCGCAGCACCTCCTTGTAGACGGAGGCGCCGTAGAGCCACTCGATCGTGAGCAGCGGGAGAAGCCGCTGGTAGATCGCCCGCGCGCGCTTGTCGTCTCCGGCCTCGAGCGCGTCCCAGAGCTGGACGTGGACGTCGGTCACCTCGCAGGCCGGCATCGTGCCGCAGATCCCGCGCCGGTGCTCGTCCAGGAGGAACCGGCCGGCCATGCCGCCCATGACCCCGCGGAGACGCGGCCCGGCCTGGCGGAGGACCTCGGTGATCACGTGGCCCGCGGGGAGCGTTTCCTCTTTGACGTACTCGACGCCGTCGACCTCGCGGACGATCCGTCCGAGGACGGCGGCGCTCAGCGGGGTGCCGACCGGCGCCTGGTAGTTCTGGATGAACACCGGCAGCTCGGCGGCGCCCGCCACCACGCGGAAGTACTCGAGAATCTCGTCGCCGGCGGCCTTCCGGACGTAGGGGGGCATGGCAATCACCGCGTCGGCGCCGATCCGGCGGGCGTCGCGCGCGAACGTCGCCGCGTGGCGCCCGCTCGTCCCCGAGACGCCGATGACCACCGGCCGCCGCCGGCCCACCGTCTCGACCACGACGGCGGCGACGCGCAGCCGCTCGGCGTCGGTCAGGCTCGTGAACTCGCTCGCGTTGACGGGCGCGACGAGACCGTGGGCGCCCGCGTGGACGCAGAACTCGGCGCACCGGCGGAGCGCGGCCTCATCGAGGGCGCCGTCCCGATCGAAGGGCGTGACGGGGATCGTGAAGACGCCACGCATCTGCTTCGGATCGCGAATCGCGGCACGTGTCTCAGGCGGTGTCGAGGCAGCCATGGCTCGGACGGCCGGAGTCTCCCACTCGCTCGCCGTGCTTGTCAATGTCGAATCCGAACTTGCGCATATCGCAACTCTCGACTACCGTGACGACCCATGAAGCGACGGGGCGACGTAGCAGCCACGAACGGCACGGGGGGAACGGGACGGCGCGCCCGCAGCCAGACGATCGAGCGCGCGGCGCTCGTGCTCACCTGCTTCAGCGCCGAAGAGCCCCAGCTCGGGCTGGCCGAGCTGGCGACACGGCTCGACCTGAACCCGAGCACCGTCTACCGGTACGTCGCGACGCTGGAGGACGCGGGCCTCCTCGTCCGCAACCAGCGTGGCGGCTATCGCCTCGGCCTCCGCGTGATCGAGCTGGCCGGCATCGCGCTCAACCAGATCGAGGTTCGGAAGCACGCTCTGGATGAGATGGACCGCCTGCGCGACCAGGTGAACCTGCTCACGAACCTCGCGGTGCTTCTGGACGGCGACGTGCTCCACCTCGCCCACTCGGCGCCGAAGAGCGTACCCCGCATGTACACCGCCCTCGGCCGTCGCGCCGTCGCCCACTGCACGTCGCTCGGCAAGGCCCTTCTGGCGGACCGCCCGTGGGCTGAGACGCGGGCCGCAATCGAGCGCCACGGCTGGCGTCCCTACACGCGGCACTCCATCGCCGACTTCGCGCGCCTCGAGACGGAGCTGGCCGCCGTCCGCGCCCAGGGCTACGCCATCGATCGTGAGGAGCGGCGCATCGACGTCGTGTGCATGGCGGCCCCGATCCGCGACCGCGCGGGGGAGGTCGTCGCCGCGATCAGCGTCAGCGGCAGCAAGACCCGGATGACGGAGTCGCTTCGTCGCCGGGTCCTCCCCCGTGTCATCGAGGCCGCCGCCCGCGTCTCGTTCCGTCTCGGCTACCAGGCCAACGCCGCGTACCTGTAGCGCGCCGCCGTTCGAGATCCGGCGCAACGCTCAGGGTGCCCGTCGACCTGCTCGCGAGGTGCGCTGATCTCGTCGCGGGGCGCATCGTTGTCCACGCTCCGCTGACGCGGTGGCGGTTTCGGCCTGGCGCCTGGTCCTCAGGGCAGCAGCGAGACCGTTCCGCTGGCGAGGTCGTAGTAGGCGGCGACCACCTTGATCGCGTTCCGCGCTGCCAGGTCGGCGACGACCGGCGAGGCGTTCCGCACGATGCTCGCCTGGATCCGCGCGTTCGCGCGGATCGCCGCCTCGACGTCCGAACCCGCCTGGTCCACCGCCGGCCGGAGGGGCGCGTAGAGCGCGCTGATCTGCCCGGGGACGGCCTTGCCCGCGATCGCGGCGCTGACGGCGCCGCACGAGCCGTGCCCGAGCACCATGATGAGCCGCGAGCCCAGCACGGCCGCCCCGTACTCGAGACTCGCGATGATCTCGGGGGTCGCGATGTTCCCGGCGACGCGGGTCACGAACACCTGGCCGATGTTCTGATCGAACACGATCTCCACCGGGACGCGCGAGTCCGCGCAGGCGAGGACGGAGGCGAACGGCTCCTGCTTCTCCGCCGTTTTCTGGGCCAGGATCGTCAGATCCTCCGCGAAGGACGTCAGGCGGTTCGCGGTGAAGCGCGCGTTCCCGTCCATGAGCTCCTTGAGCGCTTCATCTGGAGTCTTCGTCGACTGCGCGCGGGCGGCGCGGGGGACGCCGCCGGTCGCGACCAGCCCGAGGCCGAGCGCGACGGCCCCGGCCGCTGCCGTGTGGAGAAGGTCCCGCCGTCCGATCGGCGTCCCGTCCGAGCTCGGTGACACGTTCAGAGTCTCCTTCCGGCGCGCGGGCGCCCGACGATTTCCCACCGGCGGCCACGGCAACCGGCCATTGCCGCTCACGCCCGCGGCCACCCGGTCACGCCGCGGATTCTAACATTGCATCACGGCCCGGATGGCCGGTCCCCGCGCCGTCCCCTCGGGGTGCACGGGCCGACGGCGCCGAGGTAGAGTACCGACACCCCTCGAAGTCGAGGAAGGAGACAGCCCCATGCCGTTCTACGAGCGAGGCCCGGTCCGTATCCACTACGAGGAGGCCGGCGCCGGCTTTCCGCTGCTGCTCATCCCGGGCGGCGGCCTGAACTCGGCGCTCTCGTCCTGGCAAACCGCCTCGCCCTTCGACCCGAGGGAGCGGTACCGGAACGACTTCCGCTGCATCTCGGCCGACCTGCGCAACGCGAACCCCGGCCGATCCGCCGGGCCACTCGAGATCGAGCGTCCCTGGGACGCCTACACCGACGACCAGCTCGGCCTGATGGACCACCTCGGCATCCGGACGTTCCTGGTCATGGGCTTCTGCATCGGCGGACCGATGATCCACAACCTGATCCGGCGGGCGCCGGACCGCGTCGTCGCGGCCGCGATGATGCAGCCGAGCGGCTTCCGCCCCGAGGTCCCCGACCTCTTTTACCGGAACAACATCACCGGCTGGGGGCCCGAGCTCTGCAAGCGGCGCCCTGACGTGACGATGGCCATGGTCCACGACTTCCTCACGCACATGTACACGAACCGCGCCGACTTCGTCTTCACGGTGCCCCGCGACTTCGTGCGCTCGATCCGGACCCCGCTCCTCATCGCGCCCGACGACGTGCCGGCGCATCCTTACAAGGTCGCCATGGAGGTCGCGAGCCTCGCCCCGAACGCCGAGGTGACCATGTATCCCTGGAAGGATTCCCCGGAGCACATCGACCAGGTCGTGGAGCACGCGCGGCGGTTCCTCAAGGCGCACGCGCCGGTCACCGGCTAGGGCCGCGCGTCGTGATGAGCGCCGGGCGCCCACCTCACCTGCTCGTCACCCAGCTCCGCTTCGCGCGGAGCGAATTCCTCCGCGGCCTGGAGAACATCTCGGAGGCCGACGGGATGACCCGTCTCGCGCCGATGAATTCGATCGGTTGGATGGTCGGGCACCTGGCCAACCAAGAGCATCGCTACTGGGTCGTGTGGGCCCAGCAGAAGGATGTGGCGCCCGCGCTCCACGAGCGGGTCGGCTACGGCAAGCCGGCCAGCACGCCGTCACTCGCGGACATGTGGGCGATCTGGCGAACGGTGACGGCTGCCGCCGACCCCTACCTCGACACCCTGACCCCCGCGCTCCTCGAGACGCATCTCCGGCGTGACGGCGCGTCGCTTGACGAGAGCGTCGGCACGCTCCTGCTCCGCAACATCTACCACTACTGGTTCCACGCGGGCGAGGCCGCCGCGGTCCGGCAGATGCTCGGCCACCGAGACTTGCCCGATTTCGTCGGTGACATGCTCGAGGCCCCGTACCGGCCGGAGCGCTGACCGCGCGCACCACGGCGTGATTGCCGATGGCGGCGGCTCGACGCACAGGAGAGCCCCGATGTTCCCGACGGAGGTTCTGGCCACGTCTCTCGTGGCGGCGCTCATCGTGGTGGTGGCGCCAGGTCCCGACAACATCCTCGCGATCAGCCGGGGTTTGGGTCAGGGCCGCGCGGCCGCGGCGATGTCCTCGCTCGGCGCCGGCCTGGGCATCATGGTGCACACGATCGCCGCGACGCTCGGCGTGGCGGTCGTCCTCCAGACGTCTCCGGTGGCGTTCTGGATCGTGAAGGCCGTCGGCGCCGCCTATCTCCTGTGGCTGGGCTACCGCGCCCTCACGTCGCGGAGCCTCATCGCGCTCTCACCGGCCACCCGCCAGCCGCTGTCCCGCGTGTTCGCCACGGGGCTCCTGTCCAACGTCCTGAACCCGAAGCCCGGTCTCTTCGTCGTGGCGTTCATCCCCCAGTTCGTGTCGGTCGCGCGGGGCCCGGTCCCCGTCCAGATGCTGGTTTACGGGACGATCTTCGCGGTCCTCACGACCGCCCTGTTCACGGTGTTCGGCTGCTTCTCGGCGCAGCTCTCGGGCTGGCTCTCAAGCAAACCCCGGGTAGCCGCCGCGGCGAACATCGGGGCCGGACTGACCTTCGTCGCCGCCGGGCTGTCGATCCTCGCCCTGGACCGCCGACGCTGACATCGAGCGGGCGAACGAAGACGGCCTCGCCATCGTCGGGCGCCCTGCGGTCCCACCGCTCCCGATCCGACACGGCCCCGTTCGGGTCAGCGTCAGGTGGACCGGCACTGCTCCTCGGTGAATCCGCACGGTGGCAAGCCCTGAGCCGAGGCGGCTCCGAGGATGGCCCGGGCCTCGGTCGCCAGCGCCATCCACTCGGGCCGGGGCTCATCGGCCGCGAGCTTCTGGGCCACGTGACCGAACAGGGTCAGGCACGAGACCAGCTTGACCGCGTCGATGCGAGAGCCCATGAGCGTCTCGATCGGAATGGGTCGAGACGCCGTGACGTGCGCGTGCACGGCCGAGACTGCCTCGGCGAGGCGCGGCCCCAGCGTCGGATCGCGCAGGTAGGCCATCGCCTCGGCGACATCGGCGATTCCGAAGTGACGCGCCGTCCGCGACCGTCCCAGCCCGGCGAGCTGGGGGAAGACGTACCAGATCCAGTGGCTCGTCTTGCGGCCGGCGCGAAGCTCTCCTAGCGCGGTCGCGACGCCACTCCCGGCTCCCTCCCCCTCCTGGGCGATGTAGAAGCGGTCGAGGTCAGCCACCGCGCCGCGCGGTCCCTCCCGCATGCTCCTCGAGCGCGCCGGGAGGGAAACCGCGAAGACGACTGCGACCGGCTCGGGCGGGTATGGCCGCCTAGCGCTTCAACTCGACGATGAGCACGTGAGCCTCGTGATCGGCCACATCCTCCACCGCGTGCGCAAAGTGATCGTGCCACATCACCTCGCCCTTCTTCCCATCGACGATCTGAGTCTTGCCGTCGGGGAAGGTGAACTTCGCCTTCGTGTCGCCGAGGAAGTACACCACGCTGCCCGGATGGGAATGCATCGGCGCGGTGACGCCCGCCTTGATCCGGGCCTCCAGCACCCGAACCCGGTCATTCTCCAGCAGGACCTTGTACATCTTCGGGGCGGCGTGAACGGCGTCTTCGTGCATGTTGCGCTCCTTGTTGGTTGTCGAGGTGGGCTCGTTGGCCGGTACCGCGGTGGAACCGACGGCTCGTCAGGCCGAGTATGGCGTGATCCGCGCAACAATCAAGCCCGACCTGCCATCCTCCCAGGAACGCCGACCCTGTCGGGGCTCGCCCCGACAGGGTCGCGCGCGGGGCGGCGGGGCCCTGGAATCACACCGCGCCGGCGCGACGGGCCGGCGTGCGGCGCGCGCGCCGGGCCCGATCCCATTCGCCACCGATGACGAGCAGCCCGCTGGCGAGGATCAGCCCGGCTCCGACGAAGACCGGGCGATTCGGAATGTCGCCCCACACGAGATAGGAGAGGCAGAAGGCCCAGACGAGCGCCGTGTACTCGAAGGGGGCGACCAGCGACGCGTCAGCCAGCCGGAAGCCCTCGAACAGGAGGTACTGCGCCCCGGCCCCGATCAGCCCGAGCGTCAGCATCAGGGCAAACTGCCGCGGGCTGGTCGGGGCCCAGAGCCATGGGAGCGTGAGGCCGCAGACGAGCGTGAACGTCGCGTTCGAGAACAGCATCTGCGTCAGCGTCCCTTCCGTGCGGCTGATCTGGCGCACCAGGACGTTGGCGTAGGCCCAGAGGCCCGCGGCGAGGAGCACCAGGGCGGCCGGGAGCCCGACCCCGACTCGGTCGGCATTGCTGGCGATGGCGACGCCCACGAAGCCCAGCACGACGCCGATCCACCGCGGCCAGCGCACCCGCTCCCGCAGGATCAGGACCGACAGCACCGTCACGATCAGCGGCGCCGCGAAGTAGATTGTGACCAGCTGAGCGAGCTGGAGAGACCGCGCGGCCGTGTAGTAGCAGGACCAGGCGACCAGGATGAGCGCGCCGCGCAGCAGCAGGGCGAGCTTGTTCGGCGAGTCGATGCAGCGGCGAACCAGCCGCTCCCGCCCGACCAGCAGGCAGACGGCCGCGATGGTGATGCTCCGCATGAACAGGATCTGGGTCACCGGGTGGCCGGCGACCAGCCACTTGACGGTCGCGTCCTGCAGCGAGAACAGGAAGTAGCCCGCGATCGTGAGCAGGATGCCGGCGGTGCTCGGCACCCAGCGAGCGAGGGCGGCGTCGGCGACCCTCATCGGCTTCCGGACCGGTCTCGCGGAGGCATCGGCCATCGTTCATCGTACCGGACGCGGCCGGGCCGGACGGGACCGCGCGCGATCTGACGCGGGGAACGGAGGTCGGGTCGGCGCCTCGAACGCCGGAGGCGGGACCTGGGCTAGGGCGCTCTCATGCCCTCCATCTCGAGTAGACCTTCCGCGCATTGCCTTCGAAGACCCGCTGCTTGTCCGCCGCGCCGAGGCTGCTCGCGTCGACGTAGCGCTTGGTGTCGTCGAAGTAGTGGCCGGTCTCCGGGTCGATCCCCCGCACCGCACCGACCATCTCCGAGGCGAACAGGATGTTGTCCACCGGAATCACCCTCAGCAGGAGGTCGATGCCCGGCTGGTGGTAGACGCAGGTGTCGAAGTAGACGTTCCGCAGCAGGTGGTCCCGGAGCGGGGGCCGCTTCATGTCCTGCGCCAGCCCGCGGTAGCGTCCCCAGTGGTACGGCACCGCGCCGCCGCCGTGCGGGATGATCAGCTTGAGCGTCGGGAAATCCTTGAACAGGTCACCCTGGATGAGCTGCATGAACGCGGTGGTGTCCGCGTTGATGTAGTGCGCGCCGGTGAAGTGGAACGCCGGATTGCACGACGAGCTGACGTGCACCATTGCCGGCACGTCCAGCTCGACCATCTTCTCGTAGATCGGATACCACCACCGGTCGGTGAGCGCCGCCTCGTTCCACCAGCCGCCCGAGGGATCGGGATTCAGGTTGCAGCCGATGAAGCCCAGCTGCCGGACGCAGCGGTCGAGCTCCTCGATGCAATTGGCCGGCGAGACGCCCGGCGACTGCGGCAGCATGCACACCGGGGCGAAGTTCTTCGGGTAGAGGGCGCAGACCCGGTGGATGAGGTCGTTCTGCACGCGCGCCCACTGGGCGCTGATCGCGGCGTCGCCGACGTGATGCTCCATCGAGCCCGCCCGGGGCGAGAAGAACGTGATGTCGCTCCCCCGCGCTCGTTGCAGCTTCAGCTGCGCCCCCTCCAGGCTGGCGCGGATGTCGTCGTCCCCGATCCGCAGCTCGCGCTCCGAGACGTGCTGCTCGGACACCTGCCGCTTCCGCCAGTCCCAGAGGGCCTGCGGCGCGGTCGTGTAGTGGCCGTGGCAATCGACGATCATCGGAAGAGCTCCTCCACCGTGAAGCGCCGCGGGATCATCCGCTGTCGGGCCATGCAGTCGATCGCCACCTCGAGGTTGCGACGGTTCTCCTCGAGGCCGAACGGGTTCATCTCGGGGCTCCCCGCCGCTTCCCGGCTGCGCTTGAGCTCGGCATAGATGGCCTGCGCGGCCGAGTCGGACACCGTGCTCTTGACCGTGACCATGTGGTTGATCTGGATCGCGCCGTGCTTCGCCTTCCAGGCCGCCGCGGCGGCCGCCGGATCGGGGATCAGCGTCCGGAGCGGGCCGTCCGTCGGAGGCGCGGCGAGGACGGCGGCGTCGATCTCCCCGCCGAGGAGCATCGCGGTCAGGTCCGTCCCGGCGGGCATGCGCGTGACGTTCGGCGGATCGTGGAACTCCGCGACATGGGGATCCTCGACGGTCACCCAGCGCACCCGGCCGAGGTCGACGCCGTAGTCGTCGGCGAGGATGCCGCGCACCCAGGTCGCGGTGGTCACCGAGTAGGAGCGCATGCCGACCGTCTTCCCGGCGAGCCGCTCCGGCGAGAGCGGGCCGCGCTCGGGATTATAGGCGAGCGTCGCGTGCTGGAAGCGCGCCGTCAGCACCGCGGGCAGGAGACGGTACGGCTTGCCGTGCGCCCGCGCGAGCAGAAAGGTCATCAGCGCCAGCTCGGCGACGTCGAACTCGAGGTCGCGCACGACCCGCTTGAACGCGGTGTTGGGAAGCTTGACGTCGGCGAACTCCAGGGGCGACCGCTGCTTGAATTCCCGCGTGACGGGGTAATCCCCGAGGAGCGCCTTCAATCCAGCGGACCGTCGATGTACTTGAGGCCCTTCTCGGCCAGGCTCCTGCGCATGTCGTAGAGGTCGATGCCGAGCTCGCCCTTCTCGAGACGGGCCCGGTTGACCGCCTCCTTCTTCTCCCGCTCCTCGCCCGCCTTCGCCACCCGGACGGCCTCGAGCCGGGGCACGATCACGACGCCGTCGTCGTCCGCCACGACGACGTCGCCCGGCTTGACACTGACGCCGGCGCAGACCACCGGGAGGTTCACCGAGCCGAGGCTCGCCTTGACGGTGCCCTTGGCGGAGATGGCGCGCGACCACACCGGAAACTTCATCGCGCTGATCGCGGCGGCGTCCCGGCAGCCCAGGTCGAGGACCACCCCCCGGGCGCCGCGCGCCTTGACCGAGGTGGCCAGCAGCTCGCCGAACCCGCCGTCGGTGTTCTCGCTCGAGCAGGCGACCACCAACACGTCGCCCGGCTTCAGCACCTCGCAGGCGACGTGGATCATCCAGTTGTCGCCCGGGTGGCACAGCGCGGTGATCGCGCTGCCGGCCACGCCCGCGCCCCGCCACACCGGGCGCATGTAGGGCTGCATCAGGCCGCTGCGGCCCTGCACCTCGTGCACCGTGGCCACGCCCAGGCGCTCGAGCGTCACGATCGTCGCCGTCTCCGCGCGGTGGATGTTGCGCACGACGGTTCCGCTCATGTCAGCGCGCTCCGGGGACGCGGCGGGTCTTCAGGAACTGCTCGAGCGTCTCGCCCCGGAACGCCGCCACCATCTCGGGGTTCGACACGCCTCTGGTGCGCGCCAGCTTCTCCAGGCAGAAGAAGCTGGCGCCGTAGTCCTGCAGCGCCTTCCAGTCCAGCCGGCGCAGCATGTCCCGTTCCTCGTCGGTCAGGTCGTGCATGGCCGTCTCGGGATCCTCGAGGAAGGCCTTGCGCTTCTCGCTCGAGGTCAGATCGTGCAGAAAGCGGTTGAGCCGGAGCCCCCGGCCGCTCCGCTCCAGGTCGAACACGTACCTCATTCGAAGAGCGCCACCGCCATCGCGGTGGTCATGGGCAGGTAGTAGTTCTCGTGCACCTTGCGGGCGCCGTCGTTCAGGGCGCCGCGCATGATGAGCCACATGATCACCTCGGCGCCCTCGTTGCCGCCCCGGCGCGCGAAGTCCTCGATCGTCATCCGCGCCAGGCGCTCCGGATCGCGATCGATGAGGTCGAGGAACTCGCGGTCCCATGCCTCGTCGTTGAAGCCGGCGCGCTCGCCGATCATCTGATGCGAGAGGCCGCCGGTTCCGACCATCGCGACCGTGAGGTCCTCGGGATAGGACCGGATCGCCTTGCCGACGGCCTTTCCCAGCTTGTAGCATCGCATCGGCTTCGGCAGCGGGTGCTGGAGAACGTTCACCACCAGCGGCACGACGCGGCCGGGCCAGTCGGGCTGGGACGGCCACATCATGGTGAGCGGCGAGTGCAGACCGTGGTCGAGCGGCAGGTCCTGGAAGATGGTCAGGTCGAACTCGTCGTCGATCAGGGAGCGCGCGATGTGACGCGACAGTGCCGCGTGACCCCGGAGCGGCGGAATCTTCCGCACGCCCGTGCCCTCGTCCGCGATGCGGTACTCGTCGCTCACTCCGAGCGCGAACGTCGGGTAGTGGTCGAAGAAGAAGCTCGTCGCATGGTCGTTGAAGCAGAAGAAAAGCACGTCGGGCTTTTTCTCCGCCAGCCACCTGGCGACCGCCTCGTAGCCTTTGAAGAGCGGCTTCCAGTCGGGATCGTTCTGCTTGCCCTTGTCGAAGGCCATCGCGATCGTGGGGACGTGCGACGTGCCGATGCCGCCGATGATGCGTGCCATCGGCCGATTTTAGGCCACCCGGTGCTCGAGCTCCCCGATTCTCTCGATCCAGAGCTTGACCGTCTCGCCGGGGCGCAGGAAGCGCTTGCGCGGCATGCCGACACCGGCGGGCGTGCCGGTCATGATCAGGTCGCCCGGCTGCAGCGTGACGCGGGAGGAAAGCATCGCGATCTGCTCGGCGACGCTGAAGATCATCTTGTCGGTGTTCGAGTCCTGCATCAGCTCGGCTCCCACCCAGAGCTTGAGGCCGAGCTTCTGCGGATCGCCGATCTCGGCCGCCGGCACGATCCACGGCCCGAGCGGGCACGCGCCGTCGAAGCACTTCTGGCTCACCCAGTCGAAGTGGAACGGGCTGTCCGGCGGATTCTTCGTCCGGCGCATCACGTCGCGTGCCGAGAGGTCGTTGCCGATCGTGTAGCCGAAGACGCAGTCGAGCGCGCTTCCGAGCGGCACGTCCTTCGCCGCTCTGCCGATCACGGCGACGAGCTCGACTTCCCAGTCCACCGCTTTCGAGAAAGCGGGCAGCTTGACCGTCGCGCCCGGTCCGACCACCGAGCTCCTGCCGGTCTTCACGAAGTGCCAGGGCTGCTCGCCCAGGTCCTTCATCGTCGGCCCGGGCTCCTTGCCATGGGCCCGCGCCATCTCCACCATGTGGTCGGTGTAGTTGGCGCCGGCGCAGAAGATATTGCCCGGATCCGGGATCGGCGCGGCGAGTCTTGCGTTCCTCACCGGCTCCGAGCGCCGCTTCAGCTCGATCGGCTTGCCCGACTCGAGCGCGGCCTTCACGGAAACAAAGCCGGTCTCGCGCTCGAGGTCGTAGATCGTCTCGTCGATCATCAGCCCGCCGCGCGGGCCGCCGGGTCCCGCGTATGAGAGCAAGCGATAGCTCATTACTTCGCCTTCGTCTTCTGGGTTACGGCGTGGAAGAAATCGTAGATGCCGGTCTCGCTCATGTGCCGCGCGTCGGCGAGCTCGCCCAGCTTCGTGATGTAGAGCACGCTTCCCTGCGGCGAGAGCACCGCGGCGCCGGGGATGCCCTTCTTGATCGGGTTGCCGTAGGCCTCGGCGAGGTCGAGGTTCTTGTCGAAGCGGCCGACGTCGACCTTCACCACCTTGAACTCGCGGTTCACGAGCTCGGCGTTGCGGCCTTCGTGCAGCGCCTTGTCGAGCGCGCGGCAATCGAGGCACCAGTTGGCGCCGAAGATGACGAGCACCGGCATGTTGCGCTTCCCGGCCTCGGCGAGCGTGCGCTTCACGTCGGCCCTGGCGTCGGCGGCTTCGTCGTAGGGCATCTGGGGCGCGGCATGAGAAATTACCGCGCCGAAACACGCCAGAAACAAAAGTAATCTCCTAGGCATAATCGTAGCGCCGACGCCCGGTATGTTGACAGCGCATACAGGGAGGAATCATGAAACAGCTGTTAATCGCCGTCGCCGCGCTCGCGGCGATCAACCCGGCATGGGCGGATACCGCCCTGCACCAGCAGGCGGCCCGCCTCTTCGGGCAGATCAAGCCGGTGACGCATGTCCCGTCGCCCCAGGCCGAGCTCGGCCGCGAGCTCTTCTGGGATCCGCGCACCT
>CAYXBJ010000112.1:0-167808 GCA_964463175.1 uncultured bacterium | reverse complement strand
CACTGAGATGCGCGTGCGCCGCGTCCGGCCCGTGGGGAGCTTTCGAGCCGCCTGGCTCGTCGTCGCGATCGTCGTCCTGCTGGCCATCGCGGTCGGGCCCGCCGGCGCCCAGGTGCCGGTGCGGGGAGGCACCCTCCGCATCGGGTGGATCCCCGATGCGAAGACCCTCGATCCGCACTTCTCGGTGCAGTTCTCGGAGCGCTATGCGCTCTACATGATCTTCAACACGCTCGTCGGCCTGGACAAGAGCTTCAGTGTCGTCCCCGAGCTCGCCCGCGCCTGGCAGGTCTCCGCGGATGGCAAGCGCGTGACGTTCCAGCTCCAGCGCGGCGTGAAGTTCCACGACGGGACCGACTTCAACGCCGACGTCGTCAAGTGGAACGTCGAGCGCATCCTGAATCCCGAGACGAAGTCGCCGCAGCGGAGCCAGCTGGAGCCGGCGGTGGCGGCGGTGACCGTGGCGGATCCCTACACCGTCGTCTTCGAGCTGAAGAAGCCGTTCGCGCCGCTGCTGGCCGCGCTGGCGGAGCGCCCGGGATTCATGGTGTCGCCGGCGGCGGTGAAGCAGGCCGGGGCCGACTTCGGCCGGCGTCCGGTCGGGACCGGGCCCTTCCGCTTCGTCGAGTGGGTCGCCGACTCGCAGCTGACGCTCGAGCGGTTCCCGGACTACTGGGACAAGGGCAAGCCCTACCTGGATCGCGTCACGTTCCGGATCGTCCCGGACCCCACGGTGCGGCTGACCATGGTGCGGACGGGCGAAGTCGACATCGCCACCGACGTCGACGCCAAGGACGTCCCCGCCCTCCAGGGCGAGGCCGCGCTGCGCGTCTCCGAGATGAAGCCCCCGGCGCGGTGGACGGCGCTCCAGTGGCACGTCGACGAGCCGCCCTTCAACAACAAGGCGCTCCGGCAGGCCATCGCGCTCGGGATCGACCGGAACGAGCTCCGGGAAGTGCTGTTGAGCGGCTTCGGCGAGTCCGCGCGCGGGCCGGTCGTGCCGGGGCTCTGGTGGTTCGATCCGAGCTTCAAGGGCTTCGGGCACGACGTCGAGCAGGCGAAGCGGAAGCTGGCGGAGGCCGGGTATCCGAACGGCTTCCGGCACAAGTTCGTCGTCGAGAACACGCCCCAGTGGATCCGCCAGGCGGAGCTGCTCCAGGGACAGCTCCAGAAGATCAACGTCACGCTGGAGCTCGAGCCGGTCAACACCGCGGACGCCTACGCCCTGATCGTCCAGCGGAAGACGAACTGGACCCACACCCGCTGGGCCCAGCGGGCCGACCCGAGCGGGCTGCTCTCGATCCTGTTCCACAGCAAGGGCTTCGCGAACTCGACCGGGTACAGCAACCCGCGGGTGGACGAGCTGCTCGACCGCGCGGCGGCGATCTACGAGCCGGAGCGCCGGAAGCCGCTCTACCAGGAAGCCGAGCGCCTCATCGTGGACGACGTCCCGTACGTGTTCCTGAACTACACGACCGAGTTCGCGGTCATGAGCAAGAAGGTGCAGAACTGGGGGTGGATCCCCGACCTGATCCCGCGCTTCCGCGAGCTGTGGCTCGAGCGCTGATCGGCCGCGCGACGCGCCCCCGGCCCCGGGCGCGTCGCGTCTCGGCCGGATGAGCGGCGCCGCACGCGGGCCGCGCTCGACCCCCTGACCGTGCCCGTCTTCGTGCTTCGCCGCGTGGCGGCGATGCTCTTCGCCATGCTGTTCCTCACCGCGCTGGTCTTCTGGCTGATGCACGCGATCCTGGGGGACCCGGTGGTCGTGATGCTCGGGCGTGACGCGGATCCGGCCACGGTGGCGCGCATCCGCCAGGACCTCGGCTTCGACCGGCCCGTGTACGTGCAGTACCTCGACTGGCTCGGGCGCATTCTCCGCGGCGACTGGGGCCGCTCCTTCCGCACCAGCCAGCCGGTGCTGAGCACGATCGCCGCGCGCCTGCCGGTGACTCTCGAGCTCACGGCGCTCGCGCTCGGCCTCGCCCTCGGCCTCGCGCTGGCGCTCGGCATCCTCGCCGCCGTCCGGCCGCACGGGCCGCTCGATCTCGGCGTCTCCGTGCTCACCGCGCTCGGCATCGCCATGCCGAACTTCTGGATCGCGATCCTGCTGATCCTGCTGTTCGCCCTCCACCTCCGCTGGCTGCCCTCGTCCGGCAGCGTGCCGCTGTCGGAGGACCCGCTGGGGAACCTGCGCGCCATGGCGTTGCCGGCGATCACCCTCAGCGCGGCCTACTTCTCCAACCTGGCCCGCCTGACGCGGGCCCGGATGCTCGAGGCGCTCCGGAGCGACTACGTGCGGACGGCTCGCGCCAAGGGCATGCCCGAGCGCCGCGTCCTGTGGACCCACGCGCTGCGGAATTCGCTCCTGCCGGTCCTCAGCGTGCTCGGCGTCAGCCTTTCACGGCTTCTCGGGGGCGCGGTGGTCACCGAGACCGTCTTCGCGCTGCCGGGCGTCGGCATCCTGCTCGTCGAGTCCATCCTGAGCCGCGACTTCCCCGTCGTGCAGGGCGTGATCGTCGTGGTGACCGTCGGCGTCTTCCTCACCAACCTCCTCGTCGAGCTGGGCTACGGGCTGGTCGATCCCCGGGTGCGGCATGAGTAGACGGACCGCGCAGCTGGCTGCCGGGGCGGCGGTCATCGGCGCCGCGCTTCTCTGCGCCGCGCTCGGCGCGCGCCTCGCGCCGCACGATCCGCTGCGCTACGACGCCCGCAGCACGCTCCGCGCTCCGAGCCGGGGGCACCTGCTCGGGACCGATCCCCTCGGCCGCGACGTCCTGAGCCAGGTGATCACCGGCGCGCGCGTGTCCATGGTCGCCGGCGTGGTGTCGGTGATCGTGGGCATGGCGGCGGGGACCGCGGTGGGCCTCGTGGCGGGCACCTCGCGCGGCCGGACGGCGGGCCTCCTGATGCGCGCGATGGACGCCCTCCTCGTCTTCCCGTCCCTCGTGCTGGCGCTGGCCATCACGGCGTTTCTCGGCGTGAGCCTGTGGAACGTGATCGTCGCGCTGGCGGTGACGTTCCTGCCGACGTTCGCCATCCTGGTCCGCGGTGAGGTACTGTCGCTCCGGGAGCGCGAGTTCGTCACCGCGGCCTGGGCGCTCGGATCCGACCGGGCGCGGGTCATGTGGCGCCATCTGCTGCCGAACGTCGGCGACGTCCTGCTGGTCCAGGCCTCCTTCGGCGTCGGGACCGCGATCCTGACCGAGGCGAGCTTGAGCTTCCTCGGGCTCGGGGTGCCGCCGCCGGTGCTCTCGTGGGGCCGCATGCTGCGGGAGGGCTACTCGTATCTGCTGCTCGCGCCGTGGATCTCGGTCGCGTCCGGGGCCGCGATCTTTCTCGTCGTGCTGGCCTTCCAGCTGCTGGCGGACGGGCTCCAGGACGTCCTGGCCCGCCGGGCCGCCGGCGGGACCGTCGCGACGGAGCGACGCTGACGGCTCGGGCGTCGATCCGTCCGTCTGGCGCTCCCGTCGCCTGGCGTGGCTCGCGTGGTGAGGGGTCGACGCGCCGCACGACGGCCGATCGAGGCCGCCCGCAAGCGGGAGGTTCGTGACGCCCGGTGTCGCCCGACCGGATCGCCCGGCTTCCGCGCGGGCGAGCAGGCTCGCCTAGTCGTCGATCTTGACCGGGAACGTCCTCGCGTCGACCACCTCGGGATCGGCGCCGCTCCGCACGCCCGTCTCGAGCGCGTCGATGGCGCGGATGTCGTCCGCCGCCAGCGCGAAATCGAAGACGTCGAAGTTCTCGGCGATGCGTTCCGGCCGGAAGGATTTCGGGATGGCCGAGAACCCATGGTCGAGGTGCCAGCGAAGCACGACCTGCGCCGGGGTCTTGCCGTACTTTACCGCCAGCCCGATGACCGTCGGATGCGTGAGCGGATCGCGCGCCTTGCTGGGATCGGCCGCGCGACGCACGGTGCCACCGAGTGGCGACCACGCCTGAGTGACGATGCCCAGCCGCGCATGCGCCGCATGCAGCGCCGGCTGGGCGAACCCAGGGTGCAGCTCCACCTGGTTCACGGCGGGCACCACGTCGGCGCGCTCCATGAGCGTCTTCAGATGCGCGGGGCTGAAATTCGACACGCCGATGGCACGCGCGCGCCCTTCGGCGAGCGCTTTCTCGGCGGCTCGGTAGGATGCCACCGTGGCATCGAACGCCGCGGGAACCGGCCAGTGAAGGAGGTACAAGTCGACATAGTCGAACGCGAGCCGGCGCAGGCTCGCCTCGAAGGCGCGGAGCGCACGCTCGTAGCCGTATTCGGTCAGCCAGAGCTTGGTCGTGATGAACATGTCGGAGCGAGCGATGCCGCTGCGCGCGAGCCCTTCAGCGACCTGTCGCTCGTTGAGATAGGCAGCGGCGGTGTCGATAAGCCGATACCCTTGGGCGATCGCGGCTTCGACCGCATCGGCGGTCAGGTCCCGGGTCTCCCGGCTCAACACGCCGAGCCCGAGGGCCGGCATCTGGACGCCATTGTTCAGCGTCAGAATGGGGCTACGTACGGTCATGAGTGCCGTCTCCTCGGATCGAGCCACCAGAAGAGGACCGCGGCTTCCACCCATGGCCGGACGTGAAGGCCCTGCAGCACGAGGCGAGCGTAAGTCGGCAACAGGGGCCCGGTCCAGAGCGCGGCCCATTTCCCCCCGACCGGTCGCCGATCCATCCTCGGAACTCTGCGCGGCCTCTGGATCCCTCCTGAGGCGTCCAGGTCGCCGAGTGGCTCGTCAGCTTCGCCCGGGGAAGACGACCTTCAGGCAGTCGGCCAGGACTCCCAGCACTGTCTCGACCTCGCCCTCGTCGATGATGAGCGGCGGCTTGATCTTGACCACGTTCGGCAGCGCCGAGGCGGTGGCCAGGATCACGCCCCGCTGCCAGGCTTCGGCGACCAGGCGCTTGGCCGCCGCGACCGCCGGCTCCCGCGTCTCGGGATCGGTGACCAGCTCGACCGCGAGGAAGAGCCCCGGCCCGCGGATGTCGCCGATCTGCGGGTACTCGGCCTGGAGCGCCTTGAGCCCGCGGGTGAACAGCGCTCCCATCTGGGCGGCGTGCGCCGGGATGCGATCGCGCTCCAGGATCTCGATCACCTTGAGCGCTGCCGCCTGGGCGATCGGATTCGAGCCGAACGTGTAGACGTCCTCGCCCGTCGCCTCGAACTGCTTCAGGCGGTCGTCGGCAACGACCGCGGCCATCGGGAAGCCGCCGCCGATCGCCTTGGACAGCACCATGATGTCGGGCGTCACCCCCAGCCCCTCCGCGGCGAACATCCGGCCCGTCCGGCCGAAGCCGGTCTGGATCTCGTCGAAGATGAGGAGCGCGTTGAACTCGTCGGCGATGCGGCGCACCTCGCGCACGAAGGCCGCCGGGAAGACGATGCCGCCGCCGTTGCCCTGGATCGGCTCCATCATGATTGCCGCGACCGGGCCGTCCACCCCGCGCTGGAGCGTGTCGCGGATCGGCGCGGCGCAGCCGGCGTCGCACTGCCCGTCCGGCCCGTGCTGGGCCCGCCGCCAGCAGCGGTAGGCGTACGGGTTCGGCACGCGGACGAAGTTCTGCATGAACGGCATGAACTTCACGCCGGGCCCGTAGTGGCCCGCCGTCTTCGTCGGGCTCCACGACGCGGCCATCGTTGCCAGCGTGTTGCCGTGGTACGCGTGGTAGAACGTCACGAAGCGGTGCGCCGCCGGGCGGTTGATCATCGCGAGCTTCATCGCCGACTCGATCCCGAGGGAGCCGGTCGGCGCGTAGGTCACGATGTTCAGGCGGCCGGGGCAGAGATCGGCCAGGCGCTTGGCCAGCTGGAGCCGTGGGAGGGTGGGGAACCCCGCCCGCACGTGCGGGAGCGTCCGCATCTGGGCGAGCGCGGCCTCGGTCACCTCGGGATGGTTGTACCCGAGGGCCAGGGTCCACGCCTGCGCGGTGCAGTCGATGTACGACTTGCCGTCGATGTCGGTGACGCGCGAACCCTGACCGGCGACCAGGACCGGGCCGAGCCAGGTGGCGCCGTAACCGACGTGGCGCTGGAGCTCAGCAATCTCGTGGGGCGTGAGCGTCGTGTGCGGGTTCACGGAAGACTCCTCCTCTGTCGGGTAAGGGGCCGGCTCACACGTACTCCATCCGGCCGCCGTGGATGTCGAGGACCGCGCCGTTCACAAACGCGGCGCCGTCGGAGGCGAGGAAGACCACGGCCGCGGCGACCTCCGCCGGCGTTCCGATGCGGCCGACCGGGATCTGCCGGGCGATCACGTCCAGGCGCTCCTGCGGCAGCGTGCTGCCGAGCCGCTCGGTGTCGACGTAACCCGGCGAGACGGCGTTCACCGTGATGCCGTGCGGCCCGAGCTCTCGCGCCGCGGTGCGGGTGAGCGCGATGACGCCGGCTTTCGCGGCGCCGTAGTGCCCGAGCGTGGGGCGTCCGCCGATCCGGCCGTGGACCGACGAGGTGTTGACCACGCGGCCCCAGCGCTGGCGCACCATGTGGGGCGCGGCGTGCTTCAGGCAGAGGAACGTCCCGGTGAGGTGCGAGTCCACCATGAGGTGCCAGGTGGCCTCGTCGAGCTCGAGGAGCGGCACGTTCAGCTGGGCACCGAGCGCCCCCGCGTTGTTGACCAGGACGTCGAGACGGCCAAACGTCTTGACCACCTCGTCGACGGCGTGCCGGACCTCGTCCGAGCGACGGACGTCCGCGTGCACGACGAGCGTGCGGTGGCCCGCGGCCCGGCAGCGGCGCGCGGTGTCCTCGGCGCCGGCGAGATCGGTGTGGGCGAGGATCGCCACGTCGGCGCCGGCCTCGGCCAGCGCGACCGACTCCGCGCGGCCGATGCCCGCCGCCCCGCCGGTGACGAGCGCCACGCGCGGCTCACTCCAGACCGACGCGGCCATCATGCGCTCCTTCTCGTGTGGCGAGCGGGGGGGCGGCGCCCGTCAGAGCGCGCACGGGGAATCCGCCGACGCCGAAGTCGATCATATCCCGAGACGCGCCTCCGCGTCAGCCCTTCAGCCCGGTGGTCGCGATGCCGCGGATCATGAACTTCTGCGAGACGGCGTACGCGAGCAGCATCGGCCCCGTCGAGATCACCGCCGCGGCCATCAACGGGCCGTAGTTGATGTTGCCGTACGGATCCTTGAAGAGCGCCATGCCCACCGGCAGCGTCCGGAGGTTCGCCGAGTTGATCACGATGACCGGCCACAGGAAGTCGTTCCACGACCCAAGGAAGAGGATCATGGCGACGGTGGCCAGCATGGTGCGCACCAGCGGTGAGACGAGGGTCAGGACGATCCGCACCTCGCCGGCCCCGTCGATCCGTGCCGCCTCGATCAGCTCGTGCGGGACTTGCCGGATGGCCTGGCGCAGCAGGAACACGCCGAACGCGCTCGCGAAGTTCGGCGCGAGGATCCCCGCGTATGTGTCCACCCAGCCGATGCGCGAAAGCAGGATGTAGAGCGCCACCGACGTCACCTGCACCGGCACCATGAGCGTGCTCAAGATCAGCAGGAAGAGCACGTTCTGAAAAGGGAACCGGTAGACCGCGAACGCGTAGCCCGCGAAGAGCCCGAAGAGAAGGGAGCACGCCACCGAGATCACGGCCACCAGGATGCTGTTCCAGTAGTAGAGGAGCCACGGCGCCTTTTGCAGCGCGTACCAGGCGTGCTCGAGGGTCAGGTGGCTGGGCCACCACTTCGGAGGGAACGCGATGACGTCGGGGGCCGGGCTCAACGCCGTGACGAGCATCCAGTAGAAGGGGAGGATCATGAGGACGGCGCCCCCGGCGACGATCACAAGGATCCCGAGGGTGGCGATCGCGCGGAGCGGCGTGGCCCACATGGTCAGTAGCTGACCTCGAAGCGCTTGCTGTAGAAGTATTGCAGGATCGTCACCCCGAGGGTCAGGACGAACAGGACGGTGGCTTCGGCCGACGCGTAGCCGAAGTTGTAGCGCTCGAAGGCCTGGCGGTAGAGATCGAGCACGATGACGTTGGTCGAGCCGGCGGGTCCGCCGCTCGTCAGCACGAAGACCTGGTCGAACACCTGGAACGCCTGGATCGAGTTGTAGATCAGCAGGAACGCGGTCGTCGGCGCGAGGAGGGGCACGGTGATGCGCCGGAAGCGTTGGACCGCCCCGGCCCCGTCGATCCGCGCCGCCTCGACGAGGCTCTCGGGAATGGCCTGGAGCCCCGCGAGGTAGACGACCATGTTGTAACCGACGCCCTTCCAGATGCTGAACAGGATGATGGACAGGAGGGCGGTGCGGCTCGACATGAGCCAGGGCTGAATCGGCAGGCCGACCAGACGCAAGAGCGCGTTGAACAGCCCGAACTGCGGATTGTAGAGCCACCACCACACCACTGCCGCGGCCACAGTGCTCGTGACCATCGGCGCGAAGTAGAGGGCCTTGAAGAGCTCGCGGAGCGGGAACCGGGTGTCGAAGAGCACGGCGAAGAGCAAGCCGAGGGCGGCGGAGACCGGGACGATGACCGCCACGTACACGAGGGTGTTTCGCGCCGCCTGGTGGAAGGCGGGGTCGGTCAGGAGATCGCGAAAGTTCCCCAGTCCGACGAACGTGAAGCGGCCCCGCAGGAGCTCGACGCGATAGACGCTGTAGAGGAGGGTCTGGACCGACGGCGCGACCCGGAAGGCGCCGAATAGGATGAGGATCGGCGCGACGAAGAGATAGGCGTGCCAGACGTGCCGGGCGTGCGCCCGTTGGATCAGACGACGGAGCGATCGCACGATCGACGGAACCCGGGCAGCGAGGGCGGACCCGTGCGGGGCCAGCGACCCCATCGGCCGCGCCAGCCACGCGCCCGGGCCCGAGACCGATCGGTCGGCCTCGGGCCCGGGGCGGTCCTACATGGTCGCGTCAGCGATGGACTTGTTGGCCGCGCGCTCGGCCTCGGCGAGGGCATCCTCCAGCTTGGCCTCGTGATGCCAGGTCTTCTGGATCGCGCCGCCCATGGCGTCCATGACGCCGTTCAGGCCGAGGTTTACCGGCAGCGGCTTGCCGTACGGATAGATAAGCTTGAGAGCCTGGTCGTACCCGTTCGACTTGAACGGCTCCTTGTCCCAGTTGACCTTGTAGCGGGGCGTCGCCTCGTACTTCTTGCACATCTCGAAATCCTGCTCGGGCGTGTTGATCCACTCGAGCAGCTGCCAGGCGGCCTCGCGGTTCTTCGCGATCCTCGGCACCGCGTACATCCAGCTGCCGAGCAAGGTGACCGGCTTGTCGCCCGCCTTCCGTACGGGCGGCGGCGACAGGCCCCACTTGAGATCCGGCGCTTCCTTGGGCGCGCGCTCGTGGATCGACACCGTCTCGCTGATCTGCATGGACGCAATGCCCTTGAGCAGCGCCGCCCGCGGATCCGGGAAGTTCAGGCTCGTCGACTTGTCGACGTCGAGCATGTCGAGGACGAGCTTCAGCGCCGCGCGCCCGCCGTCGTTGTTGAAGTTGACCTTTCCGCCGCGCAGCGCGAGCGGATCGTCGACCAGCGAGGCGCCGGCCCCGTAGATCGCCCAGAAGTGCTTGTGGACGACCCCGTGCGGATGGCCGACGTGCCGAATGGCGTAGCCGACCCGCGTGATGTTGCCCTGCGCGTCCCGCTTGGTGAGCTTCTTCGCGTAGTCCCGGAACTCGTCCCACGTCCGCGGCGGCTTCTCGGGATCGAGCCCGGCCTCCCGGAAGTGATCCTTGTTCCAGGTCAGGCCGTAGATGTCGATGCCGTATTGCGGGTAGCCCCACATCTTGCCCTTGCCGTAGTCGGACAGGATGCGGATCTCGGGCGAGACGGCATCGAGCCACGCCTTGGCCCGGGCGTCGGGCACCGCATCGAGCATCTCCTCCTTGAGGAAGCCCGGGACCCACGAGCCGTCGACGAACAGGATGTCGCCGGCGTTCTTGGCCGCGGCGGCCGCGAAGATCTTCTGCTGCATCGTGTCGTAGTCGAGGCCGACCGCCTCCACCTTCATGCCGGTCTTCGCCTCGAAGGGCGCGAAGAAGGTCTTGTCGCTGAAGTGCGCCGCGCCTGCGGTAATGTCACCCGCCGGATACCAGAGCGTGATGGTCTTGGACTGGCTCCACGCTCGCCGGGAGGCCAAGAGCGGGGCCGTGAGCGCGAGCTTGAGGACGCTGCGCCTGTTCATGTGAACCTCCTCTCGAGCGGGTGAGTGCGATCGGGTGGGACGCGGGTTACTTCGGGATTCTCGGAGCGCGGTCCGCGGATGTCAAGTGGGTGACGCCGTGCGAGACTACGCGCCGCAGTACGGAAGCAGTGCGACCCCGCCGCCGGACCGCGCGCGGCCCAGCGAAGGAGCAAGACGATAGTCAGGCGCGGAATCGGCGGGGCGGAGGCTCGCCGACGTACTCGTACGTCACGCGACCCGTGAGCGCAACCAGGACCTCGAGCGCGGTGCGCCCCTGCTGCGCGGCCATCTCGGCGAGCGTCGGTCCTGCCGCCGCGTCGCCGGCGAGGAGGCACACCGGGGCGCCGATCTGCGCGCCGGCGGCGTCGCTCAGGTCCACGACGGCGTGCTCGAGCGAGACCGAGAGCACCGGCACCTCGTGGCCGGCCACGCGGGCCTTCTGCCCCGTCTTCGGGACGAGGAACGAGCTCGAGTAACCGATCGGCAGCGCGCCGAGCCGCGTCGCCCGGGCGGCGACGCGCCCGCCGCCGTACCCATAGCGTGTGCCCGGCGGAATCGCGCGAATCGTCTCGAGGACGGTGCGCACCTCGGTCAGCACCGGGCGCGTCCCGAACGGAGCGGGCAGCCATCCGGGCTCGATGCCGTACAGGAGGGAGCCCGGGCACACGGCGTTGGCCTCGGGCGCCTTCATGCCGGCCGCGACCCCGGCGCTCGCGAGCGCCTGGATCAGCAGCGGTCCGGGCGTGGCGCCGCGAATCTCGGCGGCCACCCGCCCGAAGTCGGCGAGGCGCTCTTCGACCCACCCCCGGCTGTCCGGCCCCCCGAACGGCAGATGCGTGAACACGCCCCGCAGCGTGATGTCCGGCAGCTCGGCCCGGATCCGGGCCGCGAGCCGCACGGCGTCTCCGAGCGGCGCGCCCACGCGCCCGAGGCCGCTGTCCACCTTCAGGAAGATCGAGGGCCGCTGGGAGCGGGCCGCGCGCGCAAGCTCCGCCGCCTCGTCGAACGATTGAACGCTGACCGTGATGCCGGCCTCGAGCAGCGGCGTGGGGTGGCTTCCGAGCCCGGTCGGGAAGAGCAGGATGTCGCAGGCGATGCCCCAGCGGCGCAGCGCGAGCGCGTCGGTGGGGCTGCCGAGCGACAGCCACCGGACCCCGTCGGCTTCGAGACAGGCGGCGATGCCCTGCAGCCCGTGTCCGTACGCGTTCGCCTTGACGCAGGCGATGAGCTCGGTGTCCGCTGAGAGGCCGCGGCGGATCAGGGCGAGATTGTCTCGCAGCGCGGCGAGGGAGACGACCGCGTGCAGAGGGCTGGTCGCGTGCGTATCGAGGGTGCTCATGGGTGTCGGTCTCGTCGGCGGTCGCTCGCGCGGGCTCGGTCGGGGTCCGGGCGGCCGCGCCGTCAGGCGATCACGCCCGCCGGCCCGCGCACGAGACAGTCATCGGCCAGGGGGCTGACGGGGGTGAAGTCCCGGTGGTGCTTGTAGTCCGGGCGGGCGAAGCGCGTCTGGGCGTTGGCGATCGGGTTCAGGATGAGCGAGAAGATCGAGCGGTCCCACGGGGACATGTTGGGCGGTGAGCCGTGGACGAGGCAATCGCCGAAGATCAGCGCCGTGCCGGCGGGACCGGCGGCCGTGACGAGGCTACCCGTCTTTGCGAGGCGCGCGACCGTCTCGTTGTCCACGGTCCACAGCGCGTAGCTCGTGGTCTGGGTGTCGAGCGCCGTGGCGACGGGCCCGTCCCGGTGCGAGCCGCGGATGAAGATCAACGGCCCGTTGTGCTCGGTGACGTCGTCGAGGAACACGTGAAGGTTCAGGGCCAGCGGCTCGGGCACGCCGTCCTCGGCGTGATGCTTGGCGAAGTCGTAGTGCCACTGCCAGGCCTCGCCGGAGAACGCCACCTTGGCGTTGATCTTCGCCTGCTGGATGTAGAGCCGGTCCGTGCCGAGGATCTGCCGAGCGGGCTCGACGAACCGGGGATGCCGGCAGAGGCGCGCGTAGACGTCGCTGCGGAGATGGAGGCCCATGACGGTCCGGACCTCTCCGCTCACCTTCTCGCGGATGTTGGCCGGGGTGTCCTCCGCGAACAGACGGGGAACCTCCGCGCGCAGGATGTCCACCTCCGCGTGGGAGAAGAGCCCGGGGAGGATCAGGAAGCCCTGTGCCTGGAAATCCGCCAGCTGGGTCGCCGTGAGTCGCATGGATCGAGGATAGTCGAGGCAGCGCCCGGGCTGTCAAGGTGACCACCGAGCCGCGCCAGCGTCGCCAGCGCGCCGGCGTGACGCTTCACGTCGCGGCGCCCGGCAGGGGCCCGCACGCAACCCGGAACCCGTAGTCGGAGTACCGGAGCTCGGGTGGCAGGCTCGAGCGATGCGCCACGGGGCTCCAGGGCTCCTGGTGGCGCCAGGCGCCACCGCGGGACGCCCGCCGCGTTCCATCGGGCGGCCCGGTGGGCGCCCGGACCGGGTCCGGACCGTACGCGTTGGCCGCGTACCAGTCGAGGCACCACTCGTGGACCACGCCGGCGAGATCGGTGAGCCCGAACCCGTTGGCCGGACCGTCTCCCACGCGCGGCGGCGCGGGCAGGGGACCGGTCCGCGAGCCGAACCAGCGCGCCGGCGGCTCGTCGCCCCACGCGTAGCGGGCGCCATCCCGGCCGCCTCGTGCGGCTCGCTCCCACTCCGCCTCGCTCGGCAGGCGGTGAAGGATGCCATGCTCACGAGACCGCCACTCGCAGAAGCGGACGGCGTCCTCCCACGTCACACCCACGACCGGCTGCTGGGGATCCGAGAATCGCGGATCGGCCCAGAAGGGCGGCGGGGGCGCGCCCGAGGCCTTGAGGAACGCGGCGTACTCGGCGTTGGTGACCGGCGCGCGGCCGATCGCGAAGGCGTCGACCCAGACGGGATGCGCGGGCCGCGCGTCCGGGAGGCCGCCCGACCAGCCCATCTCGAACCACCCCGCCGGGACGCCCACGAGCTCCACGAGTTCGACCGTCATTCTACGCGGCCGGACCCCTGCTAACATGAACGCGTGCGCGCCGCGCCGCCCCCGGGCGATCCGATCGTCGTCGCGCTGGACGTGGGCTCGTCCTCCGTGCGGGCGCTCGCCTTCGACCACCTGGGGCGCACGCTCGATCGCGGCCAGCAGCTGCCGTACGAGCCGACGACGACGCCGGACGGCGGAGTGGAGATCGACGCCGACCGGCTGCTCGCGCTGACCGGCGAGGCGCTCGATGCCCTCCTCGCGGCCCTCGGCCCACGGGCAACCGGCGTCGCCGCGGTCGCCACCAGCACCTTCTGGCACACGGTGCTCGGGCTTGGACCGGACGACCGCCCCGCGACCCCGATCTACTCCTGGGCCGACACGCGGAGCGTCGACGCGGTCGAGGAGCTCCGGGCGCGCGTCGACGAGAAGGCGTACCACGCGCGCGTCGGGTGCCGCCTGCACACCTCGTATCTCCCGGCGCGGCTCTGGTGGCTCCGGGGCCGCGACCCCGCGGCGTTTCGCCGCGTCCGGCGCTGGGTGTCGTTCGGCGAGTATCTCGGACTGCGTCTCTCTGGCGAGCTGCGCACGAGCATTTCGATGGCGTCGGGGACCGGGCTCTTCGACCAGTGGACGCGGCGCTGGGATCCCGGCATCCTCGACACGCTCGAGCTCGGGACCGAGCACCTCGGCCAGCTCGTCGACCTCGATCAGCCCTTCCGCGGGCTCCGGGGCGAGTTCGCGGCGCGATGGCCCGCGCTGGCGCGCATCCCGTGGATGCCGGCGCTTGGCGACGGGGCGTGCTCCAACGTGGGCGCGGGCTGCACGACGGCCGACCGGGCGGCGCTCATGGTCGGGACGTCGGGGGCGATGCGGATCTGCTTCGCGGCGGACGCGGTGAGCATCCCGGACGGGCTCTGGTGCTACCGCGTCGACGGGCGCCGGCTGCTCCTGGGCGGCTCCCTGTCGAACGGCGGGAGCCTCTATGCGTGGCTCACCGGGGCCCTCGTCGTGCCGCCGGTCGCCGAGGTGGAGGCCGCCCTCGAGGCGATGGAGCCGGACGCGCATGGGCTCACGATGCTCCCGTTCCTGGCCGGTGAACGGAGCCTCGGCTGGGTGGCCGGCGCGCGCGCCGCGATCGTGGGTCTGTCGCTCGCGACGCAGCCCCTCGACATCGTTCGCGCGGGCCTGGAGACCGTGGCGTACCGCTTCGCCATGATCCACGAGCGCCTGCGCGATGCCTGCCCCGGGCTCCAGGAGATCGTCGGCACCGGCGCGGCGCTGCTGGCCTCGCCGGTGTGGGGCCAGATCATCGCCGACGTGCTCGGCGTGGCCATCGCGCCGTCGGCCGAGGCCGAGGGCTCGAGCCGCGGGGCGGCGGTCCTCGCGAGCGAGGCGCTCGGCCACATCCCGTCCCTCGAGGCGGCCCCCGCCGGGAGACACCGGCCGATCCCGGCCGATCCGGGACGGCATGCTCGCTACCGCGCCGGTCTCGACCGGCACCGCCAGCTCTACGACCTCCTGATATCCCCCGTGACCGCGGCGAGGAGAGCGTCACCATGACGGATCGAGATCTCGACCAGCTCTGTGTGAACACGATCCGGTTCCTGGCGGCCGACGCCGTGCAGCAGGCGAAATCCGGCCATCCGGGCCTCCCGATGGGGGCCGCGCCCATGGCCTACGTCCTGTGGACGCGATTCCTTCACCACCATCCGGCGAATCCGGCGTGGCCCGATCGCGACCGGTTCGTGCTGTCCGCGGGACACGGGTCCATGCTGCTCTACGCCCTCCTCCATCTCACCGGCTACGACCTGCCGCTCGACGAGATCAAGCGCTTCCGGCAGTGGGGATCGAAGACGCCCGGGCATCCGGAGTTCGGGCTCACCCCGGGCGTCGAGGCGACCACGGGTCCGCTCGGCCAGGGACTGGCGAATGCCGTCGGGATGGCCATCGCCGAGCGCCACCTCGCCGCGCGGTTCAACAAGACCGGCCACACGGTCGTCGGCCATCACACCTACGCGCTCTGCTCGGATGGCGACTTGATGGAGGGCGTCGCCGCGGAGGCGTCGTCGCTCGCGGGGCACCTCGGGCTGGGCAAGCTGCTCGTCCTCTACGACGACAACCTGATCTCGCTGGCCGGCAAGGCGTCGCTGTCCTTTTCCGAGGACGTGCCCCGCCGGTTCGAGGGGCTCGGGTGGCACACGCAGGCGGTGCCCGACGGCACCGACCTCGCCGCGATCGAGAAGGCCATCCGGGACGCGAAGGCCGAGACGGGGCGGCCGTCGTTGATCGCGGTGCGGACCATCATCGGCTATGGCGCGCCGAAGAAGGCCGGGACGTCGGAGGCCCACGGCGAGCCGCTCGGGGAGGCCGAGCTTCGCGGGGCGAAGCAGGCGCTCGGGTGGCCGCTCGAGCCGCCGTTCCTCCTGCCGGAGCCCGCGCTCAATCGGTTCCGCGAGGCGGTGGCGCAGGGCGCGCGGGCGGAAGCCGACTGGCAGGCGCGATTCGCTGCCTGGCAGCACGCGTTTCCCGACCTCGCGGCGGAGTGGGCGAACGGGCAGGCGCGCGCCCTCACGCCCGGCTGGGACCGTGACCTCCCGACGTTCCCGCCGGACACGCCGGTGGCGACCCGCGACGCCAGCGGCGCGGTGCTGGCGGCGGTCTCTCCGCGCCTGCCGCATCTCGTGGGCGGGGACGCCGACCTCTCGCCGTCGACGAAGACCCTCGTCAAGACGGCGGGCTCGTTCGAGCGCGACACGCCCGCGGGGCGCCATCTCCACTTCGGCGTGCGCGAGCACGCGATGGGATCGATCGCCAACGGCATCACCTATCACGGAGGGCTCCTCGTCTTCTGCGGCACGTTCTTCGTGTTCTCGGACTACATGCGGCCCCCGGTCCGGCTGGCCGCGCTCGCGGAGCTCCCCGTCGTGTACGTCTGGACGCACGACTCGATCGGCGTCGGCGAGGACGGGCCGACGCACGAGCCCGTCGAGCACCTGGCGGCGCTCCGCGCGATGCCGAACCTCGTGGTGATCCGGCCGGGCGACGCCGCCGAGACGGTGGTGGCCTGGCAGGTGGCGCTCGCCCGCCGCCACGGGCCGACCGCGCTCGTCCTCACGCGGCAGAAGATCCCGGTGCTGGACCGCGCCGTCCACGCGCCGGCCGACGGCCTCCGGCGCGGCGCCTACGTCCTGATCGATGCGGCGGGCGGGCCCCCCGAGCTCATCCTGATCGGCACTGGCTCGGAGCTCCAGCTGGCCGTGGCCGCGCGGACGGCGCTCGCGAAGGACGGGATCCGCGCGCGCGTGGTCAGCATGCCGTCGTGGGAGCTGTTCGAGGCGGAGCCCGAGAACTACCGGGACGCGGTCCTGCCGCGGACGGTGACGCGACGGCTCGCGGTGGAGGCGGGCGCGTCCTTCGGCTGGGACCGCTGGATCGGCACCAGCGGGGCGGTCGTCGGAGTGGATCGCTTCGGCGCCTCGGCGCCCGGGGAGACCGTCATGAAGGAGCTCGGGTTCACGGTGGAGCACGTCGTGGCCCGCGCCCGCGCGCTCCTCGGCCGCTGATGCGGCACGCGCTCCCCTAGCGCGTGGGGCGGCCGTTCGCTGTCCTCTGGCTGTCGACGGCCCTCTTCTATCTCGGGTTCCAGCTGCTGCTGCCGGTGATGCCGCTCTACGCCACCGCGCTCGGGGTCCGCGAGGCGCACATCGGCTTCATCATCGGAGTGTTCGCGCTCGCCGCGATGGTGCCGCGCCCGATCGCCGGCGACCTCTCGGACCGGATCGGCCGCCGGCCGCTCGTCCTGCTCGGCACTGCGATCTTCGCGCTGGCGCCGCTCGGGTACGCGGTCGCGGCGACGGTGCCCGGACTCCTGCTCCTGCGACTGTTCCACGGCACGGGCATGGGGTTTGCCCCCACCGCGGCGACCGTGGTCGCGACCGATCTCACCCCGGCCGATCGCCGCGGCTCGGCGATGGGGATCTACAGCCTCGCTTCGGCGGTCGGACTCGCGCTCGGCCCGTATCTCGGCGGCGTGCTCGTAGGCCGCCTGAGCTTCACCGCGATCTTCCTCGTCGCGACGACCATCGAGGCGGTGGCGTTCCTCCTGGCATGGACCCTGCCGGAGACGCGGCCCGCCACCCCTCGCCGGACCGCGCCCCCCACCCTTCGCGTCCCGTCCCGCGCCGGCGCGCTCGGCCGCTTCGGGCGCCGCTGGTTCAGCCCGGCGGCGGTCTACCCGGCGGGACTCGTGATGGCGCTCTACGTGTCGTACGGGGGCCTCTCGGCCCTCTTGCCCCTCTTCGTCGCGCAGCGGCGCCTGGGGAATCCCGGGCTCTTCTTCACGGTCTTCGCGCTGGTGAGTCTCCTGGTCCGCTCGCCCGCGGGGCGGCTCTCCGACCGTGTCGGGCGGCGCGCCGTCATCGCCCCGGCCCTGGCGATCTCGAGCGTGAGCCTCGTGGTGCTCGGGCTCGCCGAGTCCCCGGCGAGATACCTCGTGGCGGCGGCGCTCTACGGCGTCGGCTTCGGGGCGGGGCAGCCTGCGCTCCTCGCGATGACCGCCGACCGCGTTCCGCCCGGCGCGCGCGGCCGTGCGATGGGAACGCTCTACACGGCGTGGGAGCTCGGCATCTCGGGCGGCGCCATCCTGCTGGGACTCTGCGCGCCGCGGTTCGGCTACACCGTCACGTGGTGGATCGCCGCGATGATCGCCGGAGCGGGCGCGCTCGCGGCGCTGGCCCCGGGGATCCGGACACGGGGGTGAGGGACGTCCGGCGCGCTCGCGCGAAGCGGGATGAGGACGTCAGCGCGGCGTGCCGCGCTCGCCGCTCACGGACCGCAGCGCGCGCGGCGCGCGGGGGACGTCGGTGACCCCGGGGACGAGCTGGAATCCGAGCCGTGTCCACGTCTCGGGCGGCGATCCCCGGCGCTCGCTGTTGCGGCGCTCGTGGCCGACCGGCCGGCGCGCGCCCCGGCGCCGGTCGCTGCGCCGGCGATCCCAGATGACGGCGAGCCCGGGGCCGGCGGCCCCACCCTCGACGGCCCGATAGACATCGCCCCGTCCCCGCTGGACGACGACCAGCCCCGCGACCGCGTCGCCCGCCGACTTGTCGGCAGCCAGCCCGGCCGCCGCGGCCGGGGCGGATCCCGGGCTGAGCCGTCGCCGAAGCTCCTGGATGTAGCCCACGCGGAGGGCGGTCGCGGCCTCCTCGAGGGCGCGGGCGACCTCGCGCACGCCGTCCTGCGTGTCCATCACGAGCCCGCGCAGCATCCCCACCTCGTGATCGAGGGCGACCACTCGTTGCTGGAGTGACTGGAGCTGACGCCAGAGCAGGACGCCCAGGATGGATCCACCGGCGAGCGTCAGGAGCCCGAGGGCCAGCACGACACTGACCAGCGGCACCTCGAGCCAGCCCGCGCGGCCCGACGGCTCTGCGGCGAGACTGGTGACGGTGAGAAGCCCGTGCGAGTCGTCGGCGGCGCCCAGCGTGAAGCGGACGCGGTCGCCGACGCGCAGGCCCTGGGTCAGGCTCGCGCTCTGCACCGGGAACTCGGACTGGGTCGCGGGAAGCAGCCCGGCGATCCCCCCGTGCTCGACCGTCACGGTGCCCCGCGCCGGATCGATCGCCGTGATCCGTCCCTGGCCGTCGAAGCTCGGGCCCGCGCTGGCCGCCGACACCGTCGCGAGGACCAGGGCCAAGAAGGGCCCGACGCCCCATCCCAGGCTCAGCCTCGAGCCCCGCCGGACATCCACTCCCGTGGGCCTCCGCGCACCGGTTGGATCGAAATCGGGTAGGCAGACGGTAGGCGGCTTGATCGGCGGCGTCAAGAGGCCCTCTCCATGTGTTTGGGGCCGCCAAGGCTTGCGGCTCCGAGTGGCGCTGGGCTATCGTGAGTCTCCCCGCCCGGGTGATCTGGGGGGCAGGAGGCGCGCGCATGGGCGAGGTCAAGTTCGGCGAGCTGCGGTCGGTCGTGGAGGCGGTTCGACAGATCGTGCTGGACTGGGACGGGTTCGTCTCGAACGTGGAGGCCCTGGCCCGCGAGCACGACGAGTACCGCCAGACCGCCGATCGCCTCGCGTGGGAGCTGGGCGAGCTCCGCGCCGCCCACGAGCGTCTCTCGCACGAGCACGAGGAATCGCGCGCGGCGCTGGCGACGCTCCGGGCGACTCACGACGCCCTGACGCGCGAGCAGAGCCGACTCACGCACGAGCGGGACGAGGGGCAGCGGGCGATGGCGTCCCTGCGGGCGGGCCACGAGGCTCTGGCCCGCGCGCGCGAGGATCTCTCCCGCGATCTCGCGGATCTGCAGGAGCGCCACGAGTCCGTGATGCGCGAGCGTCACCGGGCCGGTGAGGAGCTCGAGGCCATCCTCCGCCGCTTCCGCGCGTCCGTCTGACGCAGTCCTCGCGCGAAGGTCTCCTGCTCGCCCGCCCCGCACCGTTCTTCCGTCATTCGCGCTGCCGACGGGCTCGAGGCTTGCCGTGTGGCGAAGCGGCTCGCGGTGCGCCGCCGGCGGCAGAGCCGGCCTAGCGGGTGTCGCTGGCGCCGTCGCCGAAGACCAGGTCCTCCAGCCACTCGATCCGGATCCGATCGGGCCCGCGGAGACTACCGCCGTAGCTGTCGCTCACCGATCGACGGGTCGTCCAGAGGATGACCTGCTTGCCCTGGGCCTGGAGCGTGTTGACGACCTCCAGGAAGTCGCCGTCCCCGGTGCCGATCACGTACACGGGGATCTCGGGATGCTCGCGCAGGACCAGGTGGATCTTCTCCCGCAGCACGTGATCCGAGGCATTGGACTTGTCCTGGCCCGCGATGTCGGTGGAGAAGCGCGCGTTCCGCACGGCCTTCTGGTCGCCTTCGAAGAAATCCCGGTCCCAGTCGGCGACGGCCCAGCGCTGCCGGGGGAGCCCGTGCCGCCAGGCGGCGTCGAGGAGCCGCGAGGCAAGCTCGAAGCCACCGAGCCGCGTGCGGCCCGCCTGAGCGCGCGCCTCCGGGAGGTCGTCGAGGTGCCGCGCCAGGCTCACCTTGACGTTCTCCCAGTCGAGCATGAGCGCGAGCGCGGTGCGGCGGCCGGCCGCCTCGCCGGCCGGTGACCGGCTCGCCGTCGGGGGCGTGCTGGCGCGGGAGACGGGTGCGGCCGTCTCCGGCCCGCCGCCCGGCGTCGCGCCGTCCTCGATCGGGCCGCCCGCCTCGGTCTCGGCGAGGGGCGCTCCCAGCCGCTCGGCCCAGAGTCGCGCGTCCGCTTCGACGAAGCTCGTGTCCGGCCAGCTCTGCCGGAGGACCCGGAGCCCCTCCTCGCGGAAGCCGTGACGCAGGGCCCAGCCGAGGAGCGCGCGCAGGAGCTGGGCCTTCTTCCGCGGGTCGACGTTGCGCCGGTGCTGGGTCACGCGCCAGCTGTGGAGCCGGCAGCGCCAGCTGGCGGCGACGTCTCCCGCCTCCTCGTTGAGGGTGGCGGCGCACTCCCAGTTCTTGAAGACGCCCGCCTCGGGCCCGGCGGCGACGCGCTGGCGGAACCACTCGACCCCCGTGACGACGAGCGACGTCTCGATGAACTCCCGGGTCAGCTGATCGAGCTCCTCGAAGAGGAGCCGCTCGCGGGGATCGGGAAACACGCGGTCCGGGTCCCGCAGGATGCGGTTGATCCGGCGGAAGTGATCGCGGAATCGCGCCGCGCTGCCGTTGCCCGGCGCCTCCGCGTCCAGGAGCGCCGCGAGGAGATGGGCCTCGTAGTGGCGGGCGCGCAGGCACAGCGCCGCCAGCGTGTCCTGACGGCCCTGGTCGATCGCCCACAGGAGGCAGAGCTCGAAGGCCTCCGTCGGGTGCGCGTCCAGGTCCAGCACCGGCAAGAGGACGTCGAGCGCCTCCTCCGCGCGGGACGGGAGGCGACGGAGCGCGCACGCGAGGTTCCAGCGCGCAGTCCAACCCCGGTGCTCGTGGAAGCGATCGGAGGCGATGGCGGCCTCGAGCAGCTCGATCACGTCGTGGATGTCCGTGCCCTCGCCGAACACGGTCAGCGCGTAGGCGTACCACTCCTTGGCGATCGTGTTCGTGCTGCGGCGGTAGTGGAGGTCGGCGAACTCGGCGAGCGCCCGGGGGTCACGGCGGAGCAGCAGCTCGCGCGCCTGATGGAACGCGGGATCGGCGGCTCCCACGACCCGAAGCTCCGAGACGGGCTCGCGATACTCGGGCTTCGCGTCCAGGCGCAGGCGCAGGTTGCCCTCCAGCTCGTCCCGCACGTCGGCCAGGGCCTGGCCGAGCGCCTCGGTGTCGCCGCGCTCGACCGCCTGGCGGATCTCCGCCCAGATGACCGGAGGCACGAGCGCGGACAGGGGCTCGGGACGCCGGACGGCCCGCTGCGCGCGCCGGACCGCGGCGGGAGCGATCCGCTCGCCGATGTCCTCCCAGTCCCGGCGGATGCGCTCGAGCCGCGTCGGGACCTCGAGCTCGAGGACCGCCTCGATGTTCGTCTGGACGAGGCGGTCGCGCGCGTCCGGATCGCTCTCGGCGGCGAGGCGCGCCCGCTCGAGCTCGAGCAGGATCATCTCGTCGACCGCGAGCGCGATCTGGGTCGGCACCGTGCCCCAGGCCGAGCTGACGAAGCCGGCCAGGGCGGCTCGCACGGCGCGCACGTCGGCCTCACCCCGCCGGCACCGCGCCACCTGATCGGTCACGAGGGCCCGCACTGCGTTGCCGAGGGCCTGGCGCATGGGCCGGGTGGCGTGCATCAGCGGGCTCGCCCGCCGGAAGAGCTCGTGGGCGGCCTGGAAAAAGCCAAGCGCCTCGCCGAGCTCCCCCTCGCGGGCGGCGCGCCGTCCGAGGACGTCGAGCGCAAACCCCAGGGTGGTGAGATCCCGGCTGCGGGAGCCGTCCCGGATCTGGGCGGCGCCGGGGGCGTCGGCCTTCAGGACCTCAACGGCGGCGCGGTTCTTCTCGAGGTGCTCCGCAGGCAGGTCCGGGAGATGGACCTCGACGACGGCCACGAGGTCGGGAAGGGCCTCGACGATCTGCTCGGCGGACCAAAGCGACCACTCGACAAACTTGTCCATACGGGATCACTCCAGCTGAGCTTCAAGGATTGAACGATCGGCCTCCGGCGCGGCGCCGGGGGAGGAGACAGGGCCGGGCGGCCCGGGGACGCAGCGCCTAGCGCCGTCGCCGCCCCGCGGTCTTGCGACCGACCTCGACCGGGTGGCTGCGCCGCGGCGGAACCGGGCGCACCAGGTGACGCGGCGACAGGGCCTTGCGCGTCGTCGCCAGCTGCAGCCCGCGGTCCGGCGCCGGCACGGGACCCATCGGGCGATTGTCCTTCCCCGGCATTGGCTTCCGGGCCTTCGGGTCGTGGGTGGCCGGGGTGAGGATCGTCCCGACGGGGTCCAGGAAGTGACGCAGCGCGAACCCGCACACCTTGCACCGCTTGTAGGAGAAGCGCCGGTTCTGCTCGTCCAGCCGGGGCCGCCCGAGGACCTCCATCCGACCAGGACAACACTTGTTGGGTGCCGGCGGCGAGATGATGCGCCGCGGATAAAGATTCTGCGCCTTTAGCTCGCGGCTGTACACGATGATGTTCTTCACGCCATCCAGTGCCTCGGACAGCATTTTCGCCACGAATGCGAGACTTTGCAAGCGGAAATCGCCCGGGGGCCCGGGTCAGTCGCCGGGCTCCCGGCGCGCGAGGTCCCGGATGCTGGGGAACCACCGCGCGAGATCATCGAGGGGGGCGGTGGCCAAGAACGGCTCGACCAGTCGGCGCGTGTAGGCGCGGCTGCCGCCAAATCGCACCTCGGCGGCGGCCAACACCCGGCCGTCCTCGGCCAGGATCATTCCGTTCGTCCGCGAGTAGCGGCCGCGCGGGTCGTCGTCGCTTCCCGCCGCCGTCCGATCGCCGACCACGAGGAGCGGGGCGAAGGGGAGCGGCTCGAAGAGCGTGATCCGGACGTCGGTCGTCACGCCGCACTCCTTCTGGGCGAGCGCGCCGAGCCACCAGCCGAGCTCGTCGAGCAGGACCAGCGCGAGGGCGGGATGCGTGCCCTCGCGGCTCCGGTACGTCGCCGGCGGAACGTACTCGCTCCAGAGGAAGCGGTCGTTGACCAGGAAGCGCACGGCGAGCCCCACGGGATTGGCCGACCCGCAGGCGAGGCAGCTCGCGGTGCCGGGAAGCGCCTCGTGGGACTCGTGATCGGCGGCCCACCGAGCACGCAGGGGGGCAGCGTCCGGAGGCATGAGGCCCTCGCGATGGAGCCGCGCCTGGGCGAGCACGCGCTCACCCTGGTGGAGCGCCAGCCGCGCGATCGCGCCTTCGCTGCCGGTGCGGAGCGTGAGGGCCGTCTCGGTCGGCACGCCGCGCAGAAGCTCGAGATGGATCGCGACGGGCGGGCGCGGCAGGGTGAGGCGGTGGAAGAGCGCCGCGACCGCCCCGCCGTGCGCGGTTCCGGGAAAGCCGTGGAGATCCCCCGGAATCGTGACCGCACCGCGCGCGGCGTCCGCGGCGGCCTGGCGGAGCGCCTCGTCGATCGTCACCCGCGCGGCGCGACGCTCAGGGATCCGAGCAGTCGCGCGTGTACCCGCAGTGGGGGCAGATGATCTTGCACTTGATCTCACGCATGATCGCGCCGCACACCCAGCAGCTGTAGACGATCGCGTCCTGGGCCATGTCGAGTCGAGTTATAGTAAGCGCGATGCGCCGCCCGCTTCAACCTTTCGGAGCGCGCGCGATCCCACTCGTTCTCTTCGCCAGCCTCCTGGCAAGCGCATGCGCGCCGGTCACGCTGGACACGGTTCGCGCCGACGTGGCCGCGGGGCAGGGCCATCTCATTGCCACGGTCCCGTTCATCCCGCAGGAGGCCTACCAGTGCGGGCCGGCCGCCCTCGCGATGGTCCTGCGCTACTGGGGCGCCGCGGCCGACCCCGAGGAGATCGGGCGGGCGCTCTACCTGCCGTCGGCGCGCGGCGTCCTCAACCTCGAGCTCGAGTTCGAGGCGCGGCGGCGGGGCTTCCGCACCGAGGCCTTCGAAGGCACGCTCGACCGCGCGAAGGCCGAGCTGCGCCGGGGCCGCCCGATCATCGTGTTCCAGGATCTCGGGCAGGGACCGGTGTCGGTCCCGCACTTCGCCGTGCTCGTCGGGTACGACGATCGGAGCGCGGTGGTCGTGCTCCACTCCGGAACGACGGCCTACGCCGTCCTGCCGTACACCGAGTTCCTGCGCACCTGGGCCGTCCATCGCGCCTGGTCGCTCCTGATCACCCCGCGCGGCCCGGCAGCATGACCTGGCAGGCCAGCCGGCGCAGGCTGCTCGACGTGGCGCTCGGCGCGGCCCCGGCCGATCTCGTGGCCCTCGGGGCGGACGTGGTCAATGTCTACACCGGCGAGGTCGTGCGCGCGGACGTGGCGGTGGCCGACGGACGCATCGCGGCGGTGGGCCCGGACCTCGCGGCCCTGGCGGGCCCCGCGACGGAGCGGCTCGACGTGCGCGGCAAGGTGCTCGTCCCGGGATTCCTCGACAGTCACACGCACCTCGACGTCCTCGTCACGCTGCCGGCCCTCTTGCGCGAGGCGATTCCCCGCGGCTTGACCGCGCTGGTCACGGAGATGGTCCAGGTCACCTCCGCGCTCGGCATGCCCGGCGCGCGCTGGCTCCTCGACACCCTCCGCGCCCAGCCGATCCACGCGTACGCCACCGCCCCGATGATCTCGTACCTTTCGGCGGAGACGGCGGCCGGCGCGCCTCTTCTCGACGCCGGGGACGTCGGCGCGCTCCTCGCGGATCCGCGCGTGCTCGGCCTGGGCGAGGTCTACTGGCACCGCCTCGTGCCGGAGCCGGAGCGGCTGCTGCCGCTGATCGATCGGGCCCGGGCGCTCGGCAAGACGGTCGAGGGGCACGCGGCGGGCGCGCGGGGCCCGCGTCTCGTGGCCTGCGCCGCGGCGGGTCTGGACTCGTGCCACGAGCCGATCACCGCCGCGGAAGCGCTCGAGCGGCTCCGGCTCGGCATGCGGGTCATGATCCGCGAGGGCTCGGTGCGGCGGGATCTCGACGCGGTCCTCGAGGTCCGCCACACCGGCGTGTCGCTCCGGCGGGTCACGCTCGCGTCCGACGGGATCTGGCCGCCTGACCTTCTCGCCCACGGCTACATGGACGGCATCGTCCAGCGGGCGATCGACCGCGGACTGTCGCCGGTGACCGCCTACCAGATGGTGAGCCTGAATCCGGCCGAGCACTTCGGGCTCGATCGGGAGCTCGGCGGGATCGCGCCCGGGCGCTGGGCGGACTTCCTCGTGCTCCCGGAGGTCCGCACGGTGCGGCCCGAGATCGTGGTGGCGCAGGGACGGATCGTCGCCCGCGAGGGACGCTGCCTCGTCCCGTGCCCGGACGTGCCGATGCCCGCGGGACTTCGCGAGTGGCCAGAGCCCGGCCTGCTCGATCCGTCCTCGCTGCGCCTCGCGGCGACGGGCTCGCGCGCCCGTGTGCGCGTGATCCGCATCGCGGGCGACATCGTGACCGCGGAAGCGGAGGCCACGCTGCCGGTCCAGGACGGCGCGGTGCTCGCCGACCCGGCGTCGGATCTCCTGCTTGCGGCCGCGTGCGGGCGGGGCGGCACGCGCCGCGGCCTCGGCGTCGTCCAGGGATTCGGGCTCCGCGAGGGCGCGGTCGCCTCGACGCTGTCGTTCGACACGTCCGACTTGGTCGTGGTCGGCGCCTCGCGCGAGGCGCTGGCCGCGGCCGCGACGCGGGCGGTGACGATCGGCGGCGGCTTCGTCGTCGTCGACGGTCGGGGGAACGTGCGCGCGGAGCTGCCGCTCCCGCTCGGCGGCGTCCTCACCGGGATGTCCGTGCCGGACGCGGCGCGCGGGATCGAGACGGTATCGGCGGCGTTGCGGGATCTAGGCTCGACGCTCCCGCGCCCGCTCCTCACCCTTCAGACGATCACCTTCTCGGCGATCCCGGCGCTCCGCCTGACCGCGCGCGGGCTTCTCCTCGTCAAGAGCCGCGAGCACCTGCCGGTCCTGCTCTGACCGAGCGGCGGCCGGCCACTTCCGTCGTGTCGACCTCGACGATCTTCACGCCGGCATTCCTGACCGCGGCGCTCGCCAACTTCCTGTTCTTCACGGGGCTCGCCGGCTTCGTCCTGTTGCCGCTCCATCTCAGCCGGCTCGGCGCGACGGCCGGCCAGCTGGGGCTGATCATGGCGTGCTACAGCGCCACGGCGATCATCGTCCAGCCCGTGGTGGGCGCATGGGTCGATCGCGGGGGTCGCCGGGCGTTTCTGCTGCTGGGGGCCATACTGACGTCGGTCGTGGCCCTCCTGTTCGCGGTCGCGCCCAACGCGCTCCCGTTGTTCCCGCTGCTGCGCGCGCTCCAGGGGGCGGCTTACTCCGTCTTCTTCATCGCAAACTTCACCGTCGTCGTGGATCTGGTGCCGCCCGCGCGGCGCGGCGAGGCGCTCGGGATCTTCGGGATCTCGGGACTCGTCTCCGGCGCCGTGGGGCCCGCCCTGGGCGAGCTCGTCGTCGACCTGACGGGCTTTCGCGGGCTGTTCCTGGCCGCCGCGATTTTGCCGCTCCTCGCCGCCGGGATCTCGGCGCGCCTCCGGCTGCCGCCGGATCCGCCGCCCCACGCTGCCCACTCCGGGGGGCTGGCGGACCTCCTGCGCGGCCTGGTGGCGGCGCCGCCGTTGCCCATGGTGCTGGGCACCGCCTTTGGCCTCGGCAACGGCGTGATGTTCACGTTCTTCCCGACCTACGCCGTCGATCTCGGGGTGCGCTGGGTCGGCGTGTTCGCCGTCGCCTACTCGATGGCGGCGGTGGGCGTCCGGGCCACGGCGAGCCGCCTGGTCGACGCCGTGGCGCGCCGCACCATCATCGTGCCCGCCCTGGGCCTCCAGGCCGGGGCGACCGCGCTGCTGGCGGGCCTCGGCGTGCTGTCGCGGGGACTCCATTTGCCGGCCGGCGCCTTCCTTGGGCTCGCCGGGTTCCTCGCGGGCGCCGCGCACGGGCTCCTGTACCCGGTGCTGACCGCCCTCGTGGTGGACATGACGCCGCCCGAGCGCCGGGGCCGGGTGGTCGGCGTGTTCTCGGCCTTCATCCTCCTCGGTCAGGCGGGCGGCGCGGCGGGGTTCGGCTACCTGGCCAATGCCGTCGGGTACGGCGCGATGTTCGCCATCCTCACCATCCCGCTCGCTGGCGCGTCGGCCCTCGCGCGGCGTCTCGAGCGATGAGAAGGCTCGCGGGTCCATCTGTCCACGGACCTCGTCGCGGTGGAAATGTCGGGGCCTCGGAGCGTGACCCCCGGGGGTATACTTCGGCACGGCGCCGCCGGGGCGCCGTCGAGGGAGGGCGGGCCATGCGAGGAGCACGGGCACAGACGCTGGCCATGGCGACGCTGGTGGGCCTCATGAGTCTGGGGGCGACCGAGCCACCACGGGCGGCCGCGCCGGGCGCGGCCCCTCAGGAGGCCGAGGTGACCGCCGTCGTGCTCGATCCGACCACGCGGCAGCCGATGGTCCTCCTGCAGGGAAAGCGGGACCGGCGGCCGCTGGTGATGGCGATCGGACAGTTCGAGGCCAACGGGATCGCGATCGCGCTCCAGGGGGTGACCCCGCCGCGCCCGCTCACGCACGACCTGTTCCTCACGGTCCTCGGCGATCTCCGCGCGTCCCTCAAGCGCATCGTGGTGACGGATCTCCGCGATGATGTCTTCTATGCCCAGCTGCACGTGGAGGCCGCGGGAGGCCCGCTCACGATCGACTCGCGGCCCTCGGATGCCATCGCGCTGGCGCTCCGCGCCCGGGTGCCCATCCTGGTGGAGGGCCGGGTCTTCGACAAGGCGGAGCGACTCCAGCCCAAGGGTGGGGGCACGCCCACCCCGACGTTCTGACCGCCGGTGCGTGACGGGGGCGGCTCGAGCCGCGCGGTGCCCGATGCCGAGTGGGCCGTTCAGCGGCGCCTCGACGACCTGATCGGCAAGCTCGAGCCGAAGTTCGGCGATCTCCGGGGCCGGGTCGAGGTCATCCCGCGTCCGGCGGTGACGTTCACGATGATCGGCGGCGCGGATCTGGCGAAGGCGGCGATCAACGGGCTGTCCCACGCGCTGCGCATGCCTGAGCTCTACCGGCGCTGGGGCATCGCGCCGCCGCGTGGCGGGCTTCTCTACGGGCCGCCCGGCAACGGCAAGACGTTGCTCGCGAAGGCGCTGGCCACCCTGTCGGAGGCGCTCTTCTATCACCTCCGGCTGGCGACCCTCACCAGCAAGGTCGGTCCGCTGGCCGCCGAGGTGGTCAAGGAGGTGTTCCAGCTCGCGGGCTCCGAGGGGAAGGGCGTCATCTTCTTCGAGGACGCCGAGGCGCTCTCATTCGAGCACATCCTGCCCCCCGAGCGCGCGCGGGAGGCTGCCGCGCCGTTGATCATCGGGATCTGCGAGCTCCTCGACGGCCTCCGCGCGTTTCCCTCGCTGCTGGTCGTCGCGTCGACGAGCCGGCCGGATGGGATCGGGTCCCTGCTCATCGCGCCGGGCCGCCTGGACCACCTGATCGAGGTGCCGCTGCCCGACGGGCCCGCGCTGCGCGAGATCGTCGAGATCCAGCGTCAGCGGGCGGAGGCCCTCGCCGAGCGAACGCTGTTCGAGCCGATCGACGCGGAGGCCCTCGTGCCACGCCTCGCCGGGATGAGCGGCGGCGAGGTGGCCGAGGTGATGCGGCGCGCGCTCGAGGAGAAGGTCCACCGGTCGGGCGGCGGCTCGGAGGCCGGTCTCGTCCGCACCGAGGATCTTCTCACCGCGGTGGACGAGTCGCGCCGCGTGCGCGACGTGGTGGTGAAGATCCGCTACGGCCAGTATCTGTGATGCGCGCGCCGGGGCGTCGGCGCCGGCCCGTCGCCGCCTAGGAGCCCGCGCCGCGCGTGGTGTCCGAGACGACGATCCGCGTGCGGTATGCCGAGACCGACACGATGGGCGTCGTCTACTACGGCAACTACCTCACGTACTTCGAGGTCGGGCGCGTCGAGTTCCTGCGCCAGCACGGATTCCCCATGTCGGCGGTGGACCGGAAGGTCCACATGCCGGTGGTGGAGGCGTCGGTCCGTTACATCCGGCCCGCGCGGCTCGACGACCTGCTCCGGGTCCGGTGCTGGATCAGCGCCCGAAAGCACGCGTCGTTCGTGTTCCGCTACGACATCCGCCACGCGGAGACGGACGAGTCCGTCGCGACGGGGGAGACCCGGCACGCGTGCTGGAATCCCGAGACCCAGCGCATGATCGCCATCCCGGAGTGGCTCGAGCCGCTGCTCGATCCGGAGGCCGCTCCTGGCGCATAACCGCTGTCCACTCGAGCCGCCGGGCGTGACCCGGTCGGCCTGCCCACCGCGGGCGTTCGCCCGCACGGAGAGCCCGAGGCCCGCGCCTCGGAGGAGGCCCTCAGCGTGACTTCAGCCCGCCCCCGCCCCATCACCGAGGTCGCCGCCCGCGTCGGCCTCACCGAGGCCGAGCTCGTTCCCTACGGTCGCGAGATGGCGAAGGTGTCCGTCGCGGCGCTCGGCGCGCGACGCGACGCCCCGTCGGGAAAGCTCGTGGTCGTCTCGTCCATCACCCCGACGCCGCCGGGCGACGGGAAGACGACCGTCACGATCGGGCTGGGCCAGGCCCTCTGGCGCATCGGCCGCCGCGCGGTCATCGCGCTGCGCGAGCCGTCGATCGGACCGTGCCTCGGCATCAAGGGGGGCGGCACCGGCGGCGGCCTCTCGCAGGTCACCCCCTCCGACTCGATCAACCTGCACTTCACCGGCGACATCCACGCGGTGGAATCCGCCCACAATCTCCTCGCCGCGTGCCTGGACAACCATCTCTACTTCGACAACACGCTGCGCATCGATCCCCGGCAGGTCCTCTTCCGCCGCGCGATGGACATGAACGACCGGGCGCTCCGCGAGATCGTGCTCGGCCTCGGGGGCCGCTTCCAGGGGTATCCCCGCGAGGAAGGGTTCCTGATCACCGCCGCGTCGGAGGTCATGGCCGTGCTCTGCCTCTCCGAGGACCTGATGGACCTCAAGACGCGGCTCGGGCGGATCCTCCTCGGGTTCACCTTCGACGGGAGGCCGGTGCGCGCCCAGGATCTCAAGGTCACCGGCGCGATGGCCGCGCTCCTGCGCGACGCGATCCACCCCAATCTGGTCCAGACGCTCGAGGGCACGCCGGCGATCGTTCACGGCGGACCGTTCGCCAACATCGCCCACGGCTGCAACTCCGTCATCGCGACGAAGCTCGCGCTCAAGCTCGGCGAGATCTGCGTCACCGAGGCGGGATTCGGGTTCGACCTCGGGGCCGAGAAGTTCTTCGACATCAAATGCGGCTACGCCGGGCTCCGGCCCGACGGGGTCGTGCTGGTCGCGACGGCGCGCGCGCTCAAGTATCACGGGGGCGTGACGATGGCCGCCGTGGACCGCGAGGATCTGCCCGCCATCAAGCGCGGCATGGCCAACCTCGAGAAGCACGTCGAGGACATCCGGCTCTTCGGTGTCCCGGTGGTCGTGGCGTTGAATCGCTTCCCGTCGGATACCGACGCGGAGCTCGCGGCGATCGTCGAGCACTGCGCCGCCCTCAACGTCCCCGCCGTTCCCGCCAATGTGTTCGGCGAGGGCGGCGCGGGCGGCGAGAAGCTGGCGGCCACCCTGATGGACGTGCTGGCCCGGCACCCGTCCGAGTTCCGGCCGCTGTACGACTGGGCCGCGCCGGTCAAGACGAAGATCCACACGATCGCGACGCGGATGTACGGCGCCGAGCGCGTCGTCTACACGAAGCGGGCCGATGGGCAGATCGCCCAGGCGGAGGCGCTCGGCTACGGCGGGCTCCCCATCTGCATGGCCAAGACGCAGCGCTCGCTGTCGGATGACCCGGCCCTCCTCGGCCGGCCGCGGGACTTCACGGTCACCGTGAGCGAGGTGCGCATCTCGGCGGGCGCGGGCTTCCTGGTCCCGATCACCGGGGACATCCTGACCATGCCGGGCCTGCCCCGGGTGCCCAGCGCAGAGCGGATCGACGTCGACGCCGAGGGACGAATAACGGGTCTCGTCTGAGCGTCCGATCGCCCCGTGATATACTCCAGCACTGGATCGCGGCTCCCCGTTGTCCTCCCAGGGAGTGGTGACAACGCCTCAATTATCCGATCGATGATCCTGCATGCGTGCTCACAGGAGCGGAGCGACGAGCGATGATCGAGGTTGATCGCCTCACCAAGCGCTACGGGCCGGCCACGGCCATCCAGGACGTCTCCTTCACCGTCGAGAAGGGACAGATCGTCGGCTTCCTGGGCCCGAACGGCGCCGGCAAGACCACGACCATGCGGATCCTGTCCTGCTTCATGCCGGCCTCGGGCGGGACGGCGCGAGTGGCGGGGTACGACGTGTTCGAGCAGTCGCTCGAGGTCCGCCGCCGGATCGGGTATCTGCCGGAAAACGTGCCGCTCTATGCCGACATGACCGTCGGCGCGTACCTGGACTTCGTCGCCAGCATCAAGGGCCTCGGTCGCGCCGATCGCCGGCGCCGCGTCGGCGAGGTACTCGAGCGGTGCCAGATTCCGGACGTGCGCGAGCGGCTGATCGGCCGGCTCTCGAAGGGGTATCGCCAGCGGGTCGGCCTCGCCCAGGCGCTCATCGCCGACCCGGAGGTCTTGATCCTCGACGAGCCTACGATCGGGCTCGACCCGAAGCAGATCGTGGGCATCCGGCAGCTGATCAAGTCCCTGGCCGGCGCCCATACGGTGATCCTGTCGACGCACATCCTGCCCGAGGTGTCGATGGTGTGCGAGGGCGTCATCATCATCAACCGCGGACGGGTCGTGGCCTCCGGGCCGCTCGACCGCCTCATGCAGGAGCTCTCGCCCGTGGGGCGGATCCAGGCGCAGGTCGAGGGGCCGGCCGAGCTGGTCGCCCAGTCGCTCCGCGCGCTCCCCGGCGTCCAGCGCGTCGAGGCCCGCGCCGTCGCCGACGGCGCCGGGACGTTCGTCCTCGAGGTGGACCGCACGCGGGATGTCCGCCGGGAGATCGCGCAGCTGGTCGCCCAGCAGCGCTGGGGACTCCTCGAGCTCCGGGCGCTCGACCTGTCGCTGGAGGACGTGTTCATCCGTATCGTGGCGGGCGAGGAGCACGACGAGGCGATGACCGACGCCCACGACGCCGCGGCCGAGGGGGTGGCGTCATGAGGGCCTGGGCGATCTTCCGGAAGGAGCTGCGGGTCTACTTCAGCTCGCCGATCGCCTACGCGGTCCTGGCGATCTTCGCGTTGATCGCGGGATGGTTCTTCTACAACGTCTTCGGCTTCTACGTCCTCGCCAGCATGCAGGCGGCGATGAACCCGATGATGGCGCGCGACCTGTCGGTCGTCGAGGGCGTGCTCCGGCCGCTCTTCCAGAACGTCAGCGTCATCATGCTGCTGATGATGCCGATCCTGACCATGCGTCTGTTCTCGGAGGAGAAGAAGAGCGGGACGATCGAGCTCCTCCTGACGTACCCGGTCCGGGACGGGGAGGTGCTGCTCGGGAAGTACCTGGCCGCGCTCGCCGTCTTCGCGGCGATGCTGGTGCTGACTCTCGCCTATCCGCTCATCATGGCCTGGGTCACGCCGCTCGAGTGGGGCCCGCTCGCCACCGGCTACCTCGGGCTCCTGCTCCAGGGCGCGGCGTTCATCGCGATCGGGATCCTGATCTCGTCCCTGACCGAGAACCAGATCGTGGCGGCGGTGGCGACGTTCGGGACGCTCCTGATCTTCTGGGTCATCGCCTGGGCGTCCGACTCGGCCGGTGGGATGCTCGGGACCATCCTGTCCCAGCTGTCGCTCACCGAGCACTTCGACTCGTTCTCGAAGGGCGTGATCGACACCAAGGACCTGATCTACTACCTGAACCTGACCATCCTGGCCCTGTTCCTGACGCTGCGCTCGCTCGATTCCAAGCGCTGGAGAGGTTGACCGTCATGGACCGACTCGCGAACCCCGCACTGTTCCTCGGCTTGGGCGGCGTCGTGGCCGGCTTCCTGCTGCAGAACTATCGGCCGTCGTGGACGCGCGTGTGGCCGGTCCTCCTGGTTGTCGGGGGCCTGGTGCTCCTCTTCGGTCTCTACGCCAGCTTCGCGTCGAACGTGCGCCGGGCGCTGGCCGGGCGCGCGACGCGCTACGGCCTGAACGCGATCGTCCTGATCATCCTGATCCTCGGGGTCATCGTGCTCGTGACGGCGGTGTCCTACCGGCACAGCTATCGCGTCGACCTGACCGAGAACAAGCGCTGGAGCCTCTCCCCGCAGTCGGTGAAGGTCGTGACCGATCTGCCGACGCCAGTGAAGGCGGTGGCCTTCTTCCGGCCCGATCAACCCGGCAAGCGGACGGCGGAGGACCTCCTCAAGCAGTACGCGGGACGCTCGGACGGGAAGTTCACCTGGGAGGTCGTCGACGCGGACCGGAGCCCGCTGGTGGCGCGGGAGTACGGCTTCGAGACCTACGGCACCGTCGCCCTCGAGGCGGTCCTGAAGGACGGCGAGAAGAAGCAGGAGAAGATCCAGGACCTCGACGAGGAGAAGCTGACCAACGCGCTGATCCGCGTCACGCGCTCCGGCAAGCGGGTCGTGTACTTCCTCCGGGGGCACGGCGAGAAGGATCCGGGCTCGAGCGAGCGCACCGGCTACGGCCAGATGAAGGCGGCCATCGAGAAGCTGAACTACGAGGTCAAGGACCTGGTGCTGGCGCGGGAGACCAAGGTGCCGGACGACGCCACCATCGTGGTGATCGCCGGGCCGACCAAGGAGATCTTGCCCGCCGAGCTGGACTCCCTGTCCGCATACGTGAGCCGGGGCGGCAAGGTCTTCGCCATGGTCGATCCGTTCCAGAAGACCGGGCTCGAGCCGGTGCTCGACCGCTGGGCGCTCGGCCTCGGGAACGACGTGATCATCGACATCAGCCCCACCGGCCGGCGCGCCGGCGCGGGGCCGGAGATCCCGGTCGTCACCGACTACGTGCCGCACGCGATCACCCGCGACTTTCGATTCGCGACGTTCTTCCCGGTCGCCCGCACCGTATCGGTGAAGGAGAAGCCCCCGGAGGGCGTGAGCGCCCAGGCGCTCGCCCGCACGTCCAGCGAGAGCTGGGCGGAGACCAACCAGGACCAGATCCGGACCGGCCAGGTCAAGCCCGATCCGGGCGAGCAGCGGGGGCCGCTGACCATCGCCGCGGTCGCGACGGTCGACGCCAAGGACCTGCCCGCCGACCGGAAGGGCGCGAAGGCGCGGGTCGTGCTGGTCGGGGACTCGGACTTCGCGGCGAACGAGTTCGTCAACCTCTCCGGCAACCGCGACTTCTTCCTCAACACGCTGTCGTGGCTGGCCGAGGAGGAGAACCTGATCGCCGTGCGGCCGAAGGAGTCGCGCAGCGCGCCGGTGTTCCTGACCGCGGCGCAGGGCCAGGTCGCGTTCCTGGTCCCGGTCGTGCTGATCCCGCTGTCCGTGATGATCGCTGGCGTCGTGGCGGTGGCCCGCCGGCGCGGCCGGTAGTCGAGGGGCCGCGGCGTGCGCTGGCTGACGACCACCGTCCTGGCCGTGCTCCTGGTGGGACTCGGCGCCTTCTACTACGTCTATGACATCCGCCAGGCCCCCGAGCGCGAGAAGGCCGCCGCGGTCAAGGACCGCCTCTGGAAGGAGCTCGAGGGAAAGGACGTCGAGGAGATCGTCGTCAAGAAGGGCGACGCCGAGACGCTCCACCTGAAGAAGAGCGGCGACGCGTGGAGCCTGGTCGCCCCGGTCGCCGCCGCCGCCGACCGGCGCGCCGCGGACGATCTCGCGACGTCGCTGGCGACGCTCCGGGTGGAGCGGGAGATCGAGGCGAATCCCCAGAAGCCGGCCGACTTCGGGCTCGCCCCGTCCGCCGTCGACGTGACCTTCAAGGCCAAGGGCCAGGACCGGAGCGTCAAGCTCGGCGCGAAGAGCCCGAGCGGGGTCTGGGCCTACGCGCAGGAGGGCGGCAAGCCCGCCGTCATCTTGGTGCCGGAAGGCATCCTGACCGACGCGCAGAAGCCACCGAGCGAGTACCGCGACAAGACGCTCCTGGCCTTCGAGCGGAAGGACGTCAAGACCGTCGAGGTGCGCGGCCCGACCGGTCAGGTCGTGGCGGCCGCCGGGGTCAAGGCCCCGGACGAGTGGCAGCTCACCGCGCCGCTCGCGGCGCCCGCCGATCGCGAGGCGATCTCCGCGCTCCTCGAGAAGCTCCGGTCGGCGAAGATCAAGGAGTTCGTGGCCGACGCCCCGAAGAATCCGGCGGAGTACGGCCTGGACCGCCCGACCCGGGTCACCCTCGGAATGGGAGAGGCGGCGTCGCGGACCACGCGGACGCTCCGGTTCGGCAAGGCGGTGCCGGAGAAGAAGGGAATCTACGCGCAGCGCGAGGGCGACAGCGCGGTGCTCCTCGTCGACGAGGACCTCGGCCGGTCGGTCCCGACCTCGGCGATCGCCTTCCGGAACAAGACGGTCTTCGACTACGACCGGTCGAAGCTCGAGCGCGTCGAGCTCGACAGCCCGAAGGGCAAGGTGGCGCTCGCCCTCCAGGACGGGAAGTGGCGCATCACCGCGCCGGTCGCGCTTCGCGCCGACGAGGGCGCGATGAGCCAGGTGCTCTTCAAGGCGCGCGACCTGCGAGCGAAGGACTTCGTGGCCGAGGACGCCAAGCGGCTCGCCGCCTACGGCCTCGACAAGCCCCAGATCCGCATCACCGTCTGGGAGAAGGACGCGAAGGAGCCCAAGGCGCTGCTCCTGGCGCCGGGCCGGGAGAAGGACCGCGCGTACGCGACCACGCTCGGCGCGGGGAGCGCGGGCGTGGCCGCCGTCGACCCCTCCGCGCTCGCGGACCTGGCCCGCGGCGTCACCGAGCTCCGCGACCGGTCGCTATCGGACGCCTTCGACACGAAGGACGTGACCCGCGTCACGATCCAGCGCCCGACCGTGACCCTCGCGCTCGACCGGACCGGACCCGGGGAGGAGGACTGGCAGCTGGCGTCGCCCAAGAAGGGGAAGACCCGCGGGGGCCGCGTGAGCGAGCTGCTCTGGACGCTCCGCAACCTCAAGTGGAAGGATCTCGTGGCGGAGCAGGGGTGGGACGCCGCCCGCTACGGCCTCGACGCCGGCGCGACGACCATCACGCTCGCCGGCAAGGACGGCAAAACCATCGCCGCGCTCGCCGTCGGGAAGCAGGAGGGCGGCGTCACCTACGTCCGGATTCCGGGCCAGCCGGCCCTCTACGCGATCGACGCGAAGACCCTCGGCGCCCTACCCGGGACGCCCGAGGAGCTGCTCCTCTAGTGCGTCCGTCGCCGGCCCGCCGTCGGCGCGGCGTCCGGCGCTCCGCGCTGGCCCGGGACTGAACCGGGCGCGGGATGGCGGAGACGCTCCTGCTCGAAGTGACGGACGGCGTCGCCGTCCTCACGCTGAACCAGCCCGCTCGCCGCAATCCGATGAGCGAGCGCATGGGCGTGGAGCTCGCCGAGTCGCTCGCCGGCATCGAGGCGCGCGAGGACATCCGGGTCCTGGTCCTGGCCGGCGCCGGTGAATCGTTCTGCGCCGGCGGCGACATGGCGCTGATCGAGGCGAACACGCGCCGGGACGTCGAGGCGCGACGCCAGGTGATGCGCGCCTACTACGACCGGTACCTCTCGCTGCTGCGGCTCCCGATCCCCACGATCGCCGCCGTCCACGGCCACGCCGTCGGCGGCGGACTGGCACTCGCGCTGGCCTGCGACCTCCGCTACGCGGCGGAGGACGCGCGGCTCAGCGTCAACTTCGCGCGCCTCGGGCTCCATCCCGGGATGGCGTCGACCCTCACGCTGCCGCGCGCGGTCGGCGCGGCGCGCGCGCTCGAGCTCTTCTACACCGGGCGGGTCGTCTCGGGCCAGGAGGCGGAGGCCATGGGCCTCGTGAACCGTGCCGTGCCGCGCGACGCGCTCCTGTCGACGGCGCTCGAGACCGCGCAGTCGATCGCCGCCAGCGCGCCGCTCGTCGTGCGGATGCTCAAGCGCGCCGTCTACCAGGGGCTCGAGAGCGCGGTCACCGCCGCCATCGAGTACGAAGCCTTCTGCCAGGCCATCACCTTCGGGAGCGAGGACCTCCAGGAGGGCCTCCGGGCCGCGCGCGAGCGCCGTCCGCCGCGCTTCGTGGGCCGATGAGACACCGGGACCTCCGGCGGCGGGAGCTCGGGTGAGCGCCGCGGCGCCCCCCGAGCTCTACCTCCGGCAGATGGAGCTCGGGCCCATGCAGAACTTCGTCTACCTCGTGGGCGACCGCGAGGCGGGCGAGTGCGTCGTCGTGGATCCGGCGTGGGAGATCGACACCATCGTGCGCACGGCCGAGGCCGACGGCCTCCGGATCACCGCCGCCCTCGTCACACACACCCACCAGGACCACGTGGGCGGCAGTCTCGCCGACTGGGGCATGCCGGGACGGATCCCGGGCGTCGAGGAGCTCCTTGGCCAGGTGCGCGCGAAGGTGTACGTCCACCGGGCCGAGCGCGAGTTCCTGCGCGGCTTCGGCTCCGACCTCGTCCAGGTGGAGAGCGCGACGGACCTGCCGGTCGGCCGGTTCACGATCACGTTCATCCACACGCCGGGGCACACGCCCGGCTCGCAGTGCTTCCTCGTCGACGGGCGCCTCGTGTCCGGCGACACGCTCTTCATCCAGGCGTGCGGGCGGACCGACCTGCCGGGCGGCGACCCGGCCGAGATGCACCGGAGCCTCACCCAACGGCTCGGGCGGCTCCCCGACGAGACCATTCTCCTTCCCGGTCACAACTACGGCGGCCCCCAGTCGACGATCGGCGACGAGAAACGCGAGAACCCGTTCCTCCAGATGGGGCTCGGCGACTTCCTGCGCGCGATGGGCGGCGGCCGGATCGTTCCGCCCTAGCCGCGTCGTGCGCGCGCGCGTCGGCCGGCCGGTCGTGCGCCCGGACGCACGCGCGGGCCTGCGCGGCACTCGGCGGGAGCGAAACGCGTGAGGACGTGGCGGGCGCTCGGGGCCACGCTCCGTCGCTCGCCGTCCCTCCAGCGGCTGTCCACGATCCGACCCGTGCTCCTGCTCGTGCTGAGCCCCGGCGCCCTCCTCCGGGTGGCGACCAGCGCCGCGGTGCGGCAGGGGTTTCCCGGCCTGGTCACCGGGGCTCGGCTCGTCCTTGCCGCGTACGGCGTCGCGCTCGTGGGCCTCGCGGTGTGGGCGCCCCGGGCCCTCGTGTTGGTGGCCGGCCTGAGCATCCTGATCGGGGCGGCTCTCGCCTGCCGAGCCCGCCCCGCCTATGGCCGGCGGCGGGGGCTCCCGCCCGGGTCGCTGGCGGTCATGCCGCTGCGCTCCCTGGTGGACGTCTGGTTCTTCCGCGCCGCGGCCGCGCGGTATGGCCCGGTGTTCAAGGTGAGCAACCTCGGCCGGCCCATGGCGTGCGTCGTCGGCCTCGATCGAGGCATGGACCTCCTGCGCACGGCGGGTGACCGGCTTCTCTCGAGACCGTTTCCGTTCAACCGGTTCATCCCCGGCGGGTTCCTTCGCCACATGCCGTCGGAGCTCCACGCGCGCTATCGCGCGATCCTCCGGACCGCGATCGCGCCGGCCGTCGTGGACGAATGCGAGCCGGTCATCGTGGCCGCCGTTGAGGCCGCCCTCCGCCGCCTCGCGACGGCGAGCGCGCGCCCGGACGTGGCCGGCGTGGGAGCGCTGCCCTATCTGGACGAGCTCGTCTTTCGCGTGTTCACTCGACTCTTCTTCGGGATCGCGCCCGAGTCGCCGGACGCCGAGCGGTTGCGGGCCCTCTACCCGGTGATCGATTTCCGCAATCCCACCGGGGCGTCGCCGCGTGCGATCGAGACCGCCCTCCAGGAGATCACCGAGGTCATCCGTCGCCAGCGGGCCCGGGCCACGCGGCCCGCGCGTGGCGAGGCGCTCCCGCGCGCCTTCCTCTTCGAGCTCCAGCGCGAGCTGCCCGACGCCCTCGACGACGTGACCGTCATGCGCAACCTGATCTACATCCTGCACACGGGCGCCAACGACGTGATCGGGCTCCTCCACTGGGTGCTGAAGATCCTGAGCCAGCACCCGGCCTGGGTGCTGCGGCTGCGTCTCGAGCGCGAGGCGGGACGGCCCGCGGGCGGCCCGGGCGTCGAGTCGCTCGCGAGCCGGATCGTCTCCGAGTGCCTCCGCCTCGAGCAGAGCGAGAACGTGAACCGCGGCGCCAACGCGGACGTCCGCTTCGGCGGCTACCTCATCCCGAAGGGCTGGCTCGTGCGGGTATGCGTCCGCGAGAGCCACCGGAACCCGGACGTGTTTCCGGATCCGGACCGGTTCGATCCGGACCGCTTCCTCGCGCGCCGCTACAGCCGGGCGGAATACTCGCCGTTCGGGCTGCCCCCGCGGCCCTGCCTGGGCGATCACGTGACCCGGATCGTCGCGCGCGCGTTCGTCACCGAGCTGGCCGAGTACGACTGCGAGGTGATGAGCGATGGCCCGCGGGAGTTCAGCGGATTCCAGCACTGGGCGCCGAGCCCGGCCTTTCGCACCAGGCTGGTGCGTCGGGCGGAGCTCGACCCGGCGCGTTGACCGGCCCTCGCCGGCGAGCTAGGCTCCCCCCGTGGCGCTCGATCTGATCGTCCGCGGCGGCACGGTGATCACGCCCCATGGGGTGGGGCCCTGGGACGTGGGCATCCAGGGCGAGCGGATCGCGGTGCTGGCGCTACCGGGGACCCTGCCGACCGACGGCGCGCGGGTCCTCGACGCCAGCGGGCGGATCGTCACACCGGGCGGGGTCGAGCCCCACACGCACCTCGCCCATCCGATCCGGACCCGTCCCGACGAGCCGGGCCTGACCCTCGGGCCCGAGGACGACACGCGGGGCATGGCGTGCGGCGGCACGACGACCCACATCGACTTCGCGTTCGTCCGGCCGGGTACCGGGATCGCCGAGGCCCTCGCCCAGCGCACCGCGCGCTGGGCGGGACGCTCCCACGTCGACTACAGCTTTCACGTCACCCTCTGCGGGGCGTTGCCGCTCACCGTCTTCGCCGAGATGCAGGAGGCGATCGAGGCGGGCTTCCCGAGTTTCAAGGTGTTCACCACCGACGTCCTGCCGCCGCATCCGAATCGGCCCTCGTTCCGGCTCGACTTCGGGCGCATCGAGCTCGCGATGCGGGCCGCCGCCCGGCATGGCGGCCTCATGGTGGTCCACGGCGAGGACGACGAGCTGGTGCAGACCGCCTACGAGCGGTTCCGCGCGGAAGGCCGGATGGACGGGACGAACATGCACCTCGTCCACACGAAGCTGTCCGAGCAGCTGGCCTTTGGCCGGACCATCGGCCTCGGCCGGGCGACCGGCGCCGGCGTCTACTTCGTCCACACCTCCGCGCGAGAGGGCGTCGAGGCCGTCGAGGCGGCGCGGGCCGGCGGGGCGCCGGTGTACGCGGAGACGCTCCACCAGTACGCCTGCTTCGATGCCGAGCACTACAAGACACCCCGCGGCTTCTGCGCCCACACGTACCCGTCGCTCAAGCTCCCCGAGGATGGGGCCGCGCTCTGGCGAGGGCTGGTGGACGGCGCCGTCTCGACGCTGGCCACGGACGAGTATCCGACCAGCCTCGCGCTGAAGCTGCGTGGCCGGACGATCGAGGACGTGACCGGCGGGAACCTTGGCGCGGAGGCCCGCATGGGTATCGCGTTCACCGAGGGGGTCGTGAAGCGCGGCATGTCGCTCGAGCGGTTCGCCGCCATCACCGCGACGAACGCCGCGCGGATCTTCGGCCTCCACCCGCGGAAGGGTGTCATCGCGCCGGGCAGCGACGCCGACCTCGTCCTGATCGACCCCGCGATCCGCAAGACGCTCGCGCGCGAGGATTTCCACGTGAGCGACTACAGCCCGTGGGAGGGCTGGGCCGTTTCAGGCTGGCCGGCGACGACGCTGCTTCGCGGGCGGGTGATCGCCGACGGCGGGCGGGTCCTCGGCGCGCTCGGCGACGGACAGCTGGTCCCACGGCGGATCGATCCGGTCGTCCTGCGCCGCCCCGCCTGCTGAGCCCCGGCGCGCCGCCATGAAGGGGTTTCCCTGACGATCGGGTCCCCCGGCGGCGGCGCTTGACCGGCAACGGGGGCACAGGCACCCTTCCCTCCTGATGGTGCCGATCTGTTGGGTCATGCCTCGGAGCGTGACCTCCTCCCGGGAGATTCCGCCAGCGAGCGCCCTCGGCCACGCGCGGCCGGGGCGACGACTCGTCGCGTGAGCGACAACACGGCGTAGCGCGAAGTCGCAGAGGCGCGTGGCCGAGACGGCTGCGCGCGCTGGCAGGCCATTTAGGCGACTAGGTGTCCATGGCATGACGATTGAACGGCCCAACGGCGATGCCCGCTTTGCGCCTCCGCGTGCGAGCCCGACGATGATCGGATTCGGTTGGCGACGTCGTCGCCCGACTTCGTCGCAGATTGTCGAGCGGGCCATCGCGACCTTGCCCCCGGAGGTCCAGGCCGAGGTTCTCACGGCGCTTCGTGAACAGCAGGAGCGGACCCCGGTCCCCCCCGCAGCGGCGGCGCCGCCCTACGTGTTCGTCGTCCGCCACGGTCGGCGCTCGACCTTCCGGGCTGTGTGCGCAGTGGCGTGGGCGCGCCCCGACCTCCTTGGCGTCGCCTTCGACCGGCGCTGGATGGGGGAGCGGCGGAGCGTACACTGGCCCGGTCACGCCGAGCGCCGGCGCGCCGCACGCCGAAGCCCGACGACGGACCCCGACTGGGCCTGGTTGGGCTTCGTCCTCTCTCGCCCCCCGGAGCAATCGGACGCGGCCGCGGCGGCCGAGGGCCACAACCCGGAGCATGCCCACCGCCGCCTGAACGGGCAGCGCTGGGTTCACGCCGTTCCGACGGCAGCGCCGTACCCGCTGCCGATCGACGGCGCCGCCGAAGCCGCGGACGGCATGGTCGATGCCGTCACGGGTCCGCTCTGCCCGGAGCGTGACGAGTCGCTCCTTGCCCAAGCCCACGAGCACCGTTGCGAGTCGTGCGAGACCCTCTGGCACCACGACGGGCCTTGCCTCGAGCCCCCGTCCGCCGTGTGCCCGCACTGCGCGCGCCGGCCGACCACCGGGTGGCCGCGTCCGCCGCTCGGCCAGCGCCATATTCATACGTGCGCGCGATGCGGCAAACACCTTCGCCACGACGGAGTCTGCACCCTTCCGAGGGTCACGCGGGAGCTCCGCTGTCTCACCTGTGTGGCCCGCGGGGCCCGCTGGTGGCTCGTTCGCGGTGGGCTGGCCGCCGCGGTGGGAGGCTTGGTCGTCTTGCCGCTGATGTGGTCGCACACTCGACCCCCGCGAGGACCGGACGGCCGCGGACACGCGGCCTCGCCGAGTCAAGCCCCGGCCGATGGGCCATCGATGCCCCCGCGTGGAGCGGTGCGCCTTCCCAGGGATCCGGTGGGCGCCACGCCATCGGCTCAGCCGGACTCGACGATTGCGGCGGCCGTTCAACCCAGTGGGGGCCCGAAGCGGGTGACTCTCGCGGACTCTGGTCGACCGGGGCCCGGCCGACCGGTGCCCGAGCCCGATCTCGGGGTGCCCAGGCCTCCCATCCCACCGCCTGTCCCGCGATCAGGGCTTCCAGCGGACAGCGCGGCAATCCCCCGCGGGAATGTCGCCGTGGCTCCGCCCGCCCCGGCCATGACCAGCCCGACGGAGGCGACCGGCCCGGCGCCCACGGCGCCTCCGGCGGCGGGTGACGAGTCCACGCGAACGATGTTGCTGCCGACCCTGCCCGCCACCGCGCCGAGCGGGAGTTCGTCAGGCGTCCTCGGCGTTCCCGGTACGCCGCCGCCCGGGTCGCCGGGCGGTCCGCTCGCGATGCTCGCCTCGGTCCCTTCGCGGGCGACGGGGGCGGTCGAGAAGCCGGGAGAGCTCGCGCCGCCACGATGGATCGAGACCGCGGGCGCCGCGATCGTGCAGATCCTGGCCAGTCGAGAGGACCCTTCGACCACTACGACTCGCTGGACGGTGGCGGGGCTCGGGTTCGTGGTCGATGCACGGGGCTACGTGCTCACGCATTACGGTGTGGTCCGTGACGCCCGAGCGCTGGTGGCCCTCCTGGCCGACGGGCGACGATTTACCGTCACGCGCGTGTGGCGGGACGACCTCGCCGGGGTGGCGGTCCTGAGGATCGAGGGCCACGAGCTGCCGGTGCTGTCTCTCGGCGAGTCGCGGAGCGTTCGCGTCGGCGATGCGGCGGTCATCGTCGGGTGGCCGACCTCGGGGCCGGGACGCGGATCCTCGAGTGCGACGATCGCGGCCACCGGTGCCCCGGCGGGAGGCGACCTGGCGATCGACCCGCCGGTCGGAGCGGAGTATGCGGGAAGCCCGCTGGTCAACGCGCGGGGCCAGGTCATCGGCATCGCGTCCGCCGAGACTCACGGCCCCAACGGGGGCCTGACGGGAGGCCACGCGATTCCGATCGACCGCGCGAGGGGGACGCTGGAGCAGGCGTGGGCGACTGCGCCGCCCCGCTCCGTCGCCCCGCCCTCCTCCTACCAGTAGGACGCGCGCCTCGCTCGACGAGAGCCGGCACCGAGGCCACGCGCGTGGCGCGGGGACTCCAGCCGCCACGGCCGGGCGGCCGCCAGCAGCGCCAACAGGCCGAGTCCGAGGGTGCCGTTCAGGAACAGGGCCGCCGAGACGCCGTGGCGCTCCGACACCGCGCCGACCATGAACGAGCCGAAGGGAAACACGCCGCTGTAGACCCAGGTGAAGAGGCTCATCACGCGTCCGCGCAGCTCGTCCGGCGCCCCGAGCTGGAGCGCGGTGTTGCACCCCGTCACGGTGATGATGCCGGCGCAGCCCGTCACGAACAGCATTGGGACGGCGCCCCAGAAGTGCCGCACCAGAGACAGTCCCAGCAGGCCGGCGCAGGCCACGGCCGCCGTGATCAGGAGGAGCCCGATGCCGGGCTCCGGGTCGGCCCGGGCGCCCAGGGCGAGGGCGCCCGACACCGCGCCCACGCCGAGCGCCGCCATCAGGAAGCCGAATCCTTCCGGCCCGAGGTGGAGGACCGTTCGCACGAGGAGCGGCACGTAGACCGTGAAGTTGAAGACGCACAGGCTCACGACGAAGAGCGCCCCGATCACCGCGCGGAGGCGCGGCACGCTGGCCACGTGACGCACCCCTTCCGCGATGTCACGGCGGATCGACTCGCCCCGCGACCACTGGGCACCGGGGCCGTCGGGCAACGCGAAGAGCGTGACCAGGACGACGGTGAAGCCGACGGCGTTGATCAGGAAGGCCGGCGCGACCCCGAATCGCGCGATCAGGAGCCCGGCGATGCTCGGGCCCACGATCCGCGCCGCGTTGAACGACGCCGAGTTGAGCGCGACCGCGTTCACGACGTCCTCGCGGCCGACGAGCCGCATGACGAAGGACTGGCGCGCCGGGGCGTCGAGGGTGTTGGCCAGCCCGGTGACGAGCGCGAGGAGGGCGACCTGCCAGTACCGGGCGTGCCCGGTAGCCACGAGGAGGGCGAGGGCCCCCGCCTGGCACGCGAGCGCGGCCTGGGTGGCCATCAGGAGCCGCCGCTGCGGCCAGCGATCCGCGATCACGCCGGCCAGCGGCGAGAGCAGCAGGATCGGCCCGAACTGGAGCGTGCCGAGGAGCCCCAGCTTGAACGCCGAGTTGGTGATCTGGAGCACGAGCCATGCCTGGGACACCGTCTGCATCCAGGTGCCGACCAGCGCGACGAGCTGCGCCAGGAAGAACGAGCGGAACGGCGGATGATTGAGCGCGCGCAGCCCGCGGGGGAAGGCCATGGCCCGCGCCAGTGTACCGCCCCTCCGGGCACCCGAGGCGGGCCCGGCGCGGCGGCCGCCGACCCTATAATGGCGGGCAGGAGGGTCCCCGATCATGCCGGACGCCTTCATCTGCGACGCGGTCCGCACCCCCATCGGCCGCTACGGCGGCGCGCTGGCCCCGGTGCGCACCGACGACCTGGCCGCGATCCCGATCCGGACTCTCGTCGGGCGCCATCCCAGGGCCGACTGGGCGCGCATCGACGACGTGATCCTCGGCTGCGCGAACCAGGCCGGTGAGGACAACCGGAACGTGGCGCGGATGGCGGCGCTGCTCGCGGGCCTGCCGGTGGAGATCTCCGGGGCGACCGTCAACCGGCTCTGTGGCTCGGGGCTCGACGCGCTCGCCACCGCGGCGCGGCTCGTCCGGGCCGGCGAGGCCGATCTGGTGTTGGCGGGCGGCGTCGAGAGCATGTCGCGGGCCCCCTTCGTCATGGGGAAGGCCGACACGCCGTTCGCGCGCGATGCGCGTCTGTACGACACGACGATCGGCTGGCGCTTCGTGAATCCCCGCATGCACGAGCGGTTCGGCACCGACGCGATGGGGGAGACGGCGGAGAACGTCGCCGAGGAGTGGAAGGTCGAGCGGGCGGATCAGGACGCCTTCGCGCTCCGCAGCCAGCTCCGGGCGCGGAGCGCGCAGCAGAGCGGCCGCCTTGCCCAGGAGATCGTCCCGGTCGCCGTGCCGCGGGGGAAGGAGACCGTCCAGGTGGCCGAGGACGAGCATCCCCGCGACACGACCCTCGAGGCCCTCGCCCGGCTCAAGCCCGCCTTTCGCGCGGGCGGCACCGTGACCGCGGGCAACGCGTCGGGCGTGAACGACGGAGCCTGCGCGCTCCTCGTCGCCTCCGAGCGCGCGGCGGCTGCCCACGGGCTCACACCCCGGGCGCGTGTCGTCGCGGGCGCGACGGCCGGCGTGCCTCCGCGCATCATGGGCATCGGGCCGGTGCCGGCGACCCGGAAGCTCCTGGCGCGCGTCGGGCTCGACATCGGCCAGATCGACGTGGTCGAGCTGAACGAGGCGTTCGCCGCCCAGGCGCTGGCGGTCCTGCGCGATCTCGGGCTGCCCGACAACGCTTCGCACGTGAACCCGAACGGGGGCGCCATCGCCCTCGGCCATCCGCTCGGGATGAGCGGCGCCCGTCTGGCGACGACCGCGACCTACGAGCTCGCCGCGCGGGGCGGCCGCTACGCGCTCTGCACGATGTGCATCGGTGTCGGCCAGGGCATCGCCGTCCTGCTGGAACGCGTTTGACGCCGTTCGTGGAGGGTTACCAGGGGAGGCCTCTTTGAGCACGGTCAACGTCCGCTACATGGTCGACGATATCGATGCCGCCATCGCCTTCTACACGACGCAGCTCGGTTTCAAGCTCATCACGCGTTATGCGCCGGCCTTCGCCGACGTGACGCGTGGCGACCTGCGGCTGCTTCTGAGCGCGTCGACGAGCTCGGCCGGCCGGCCGATGCCCGACGGCCGCCAGCCCGTGCCGGGCGGGTGGAACCGTTTCCAGTTCATCGTGGACGATATCGAGGCCGAGGTGGAGCGCCTGCGGGCCGCCGGCGTGAAGTTCCGCAACGAGGTCATCAAGGGGCCCGGCGGGGCACAGGTCCTCATCGAGGACCCGTCCGGGAACCCCATCGAGATCTTCCAGCCGCGCTGACCCGGGCCGCGCGCGCCGCGGCCCGGGGCGCGCCCGCTACGCGCCCAGGAACGTCGCCAGGCGTCGCGTGAACGCGTCGCGCTCCTCGACCTGGGGCGAGTGGCCGCTCGCCTCGAAGATCGTGAGCTCGGAGTGCGGGATGAGCTTGTGGATCTCCTCCGCCTGGTCGACGGGGCAGATCCAGTCGTGGCGGCCCACCATGACGAGCGTGGGGCAGGTGATCCGCCCGAGCTCGGGCCGGCAGTCGTACGTCGGGTACTCGTGCGCGATCACGAACTTCCGGACCGCGATCCGGTAGCGGGTGGCGGCGCGCGCGTCGTTGGCCGCCTGGGCCAGCGCCTTGTTGTGAAAGTAGAGCGGCCGGATCGTCTCGAAGGCCTGCCGGAAGCTCGCGTCATCCGGGAGGGACCCGTCCCAGAGCGACCGATACGCCGTCCATTGCTCGGGCGTGGCCTGGCGGCGCGCGTTGGCTTCCGCGCGCGGCATGAACTCGTGGCTCGGCGTCGAGCCGACGACCGTGAGGCTCCGGATCGATCCGGGGTGGCGCGCGGCGTACATCAGGCCGATGTACCCGCCCCAGCTGATGCCCACCACGTCGACCGGACCGAGCCCGAGGCCGCGCCGCACGCCCTCGACGTCCTCGACCAGCTGGTCCTGCGTGCACTGCTCGACCGGCACCCACTCGGAGCGCCCGTGGCCGCGATGATCCCAGAAGATCAGGCGGCGGTGGAGCGGGCCCGCCAGCGGCCCGAACGAGCGGACGTTGCCGCCCGAGTCCGTGCCGGGCCCGCCGTGGAGGACGAAGCAGGGCGCTCCATCCCCCACGATCTCGGCGTAGAGGGTGGTTCCGTTGACGGACAGGTCCATGGGGCCTCCTAGCGCCCCGTCAGCTTCACGGCCTTCATGGACTGATAGATCCCCCCGTAGGCGGGGATCGGCACGAAGCCGTCGTAGCTCTGGCGCGTGACGTACACCTGCTGGGCGTAGTAGAGGAAGACGTACGGCGCGTCCTCCATGAGGATCTTCGAGAACTCGGCGTAGTGCTTCTTGCGCTCGGTCTGATCCCCGGTCCGGCGCGCGGCCTCGAGCGCGACGTCGGCGCGCGCGCTCTTGTAGTGGGCGTAGTTCCGCGCCTTCCACTGGCTCGAATGCCAGATCGAGTAGGCGAAGGGATCGGGGTCGTGGAAGTTCGTCCAGCCCACGACGATGCCCTCGAAGTCGGACGCGAAGAGCTTTTTCACGAAGGTCGGCCAGTCCAGCGGCTCGATCCGCGCCTCGACGCCGACCTTCGTGAGGAACTCCTGGATGATGATCGCGGTGTCCTTGACCGTCTGGTCGGCCTGGTCGTGGCGGAGCGAGAAGGACAGGCGCTTGCCGTCCTTCACGAGCACGCCGTCCGGCCCCGGCTTCCAGCCGGCCTCGGCGAGGAGCGCCTTGGCGCGGTTCGGGTCGTAGGGATACGCCTTGACCGACGGATCGAACGCCCAGCTACTCGGCGGGAACTGCCCGGTGGCGACCACGCCATAGCCCTGCAGCACCTCCCGAACGATGGCCGGGATGTCGATGGCGTGATAGAGGGCGCGCCGGACGTTCACGTCGTCGAACGGCGCCTGATCCAGGCGGAAGCCGAAGTAGGTGTAGGAGGTGGTGTCGGCGGTGATGACCTTGAGGCCCGGCGTCTGCTTGAGGCGGCCGACCTCGGTCAGCGGCGGGCGCTCGATGAAGTCGACGCCGCCGGCGCGGAGCTCCTGGAGGAGCACGACCGCGTCCGGGATGACCCGGTAGATGAGGCGGTCCAGGGCGGGCCGGCCCGCATGGTAGTCGGGATTGGCCTCGAGAACGATCCGCTCCCCGCGCTTCCACTCGACGAACTTGAACGGGCCGGTGCCGATCGGCTTGCGGTTGAACTCCGCGGTGTTGAAGTCCTGACCCTTCAGGATGTGCTCGGGGACGATGCCCGCTCGCGGGTTCACCAGCACGGCAAGGAACGCGCCGTAGGGATAGCGCAGGTGGAAGCGGACGGTGTAGTCGTCGAGGACCTCGATCGGCTTCTGCGCCAGCTCCTCGGGTTTCTTCGGGTTGTCCTTGTTGGTGAGCTCCGGGAACCCGACCAGCGCGTCGAAGTAACCGCGGTGCGGCGTGGTCACCTTGGGGTCGAGCACGGAGTAGAAGGTGAACGCCACGTCCCGCGCGGTGAAGGGCTTGCCGTCGTGCCACTTGACGCCCTTCTTCAGCCTGAACGTGTAGGTGAGCCCGTCCTTCGAGACGTCCCACGACTCGGCGAGGAGCGGCTTCACCCCGAGCTTTTCGTCGAGCTCGACGAGGCTGTCGAAGATGGGCCACTCGGCGATGTAGGACTGGCCGTCAGTGGCGATGACCGGATTGAGGCTGGTCGCGTCACCGAGGTAGCCGATGACGAAATCCTTCCCGGCGGCGGCGGCATCGGCCGGGACGCCGAGCGCCAGCCCCGCCATCGCCAGGGTCACGAGCGTGAAGAGCACGATCCGCTTTGTCATGGGGGTCCTCCCTAGCCGGAGCCCGATCGGAGCGCCGGGTCGAGCACGTCGCGCAGCCCGTCGCCGAAGAGATTGAATCCGAGCACGGTGGCGAAGATCGCGACGCCTGGGAAGGTCGAGACCCACCAGGCCGAGGCGAGGAACTGCCGGCCCTCCACGACCATGTTGCCCCAGCTGGGCGTCGGCGGCTGGATCCCGAGGCCCAGGTAGGAGAGGCCGGACTCGATGAGGATCGTCTGGCCGAGGAGCAGCGTCCCCTGGACGATGACGGCGGGCATCGCGTTGGTCAGCACGTGCCGCAGGAGGATGCGCCCGTGGCTCGCCCCCAGCGCGCGGGCGGCCTCCACGAAGTCCCGGGCGCGGAGCGTGAGGCACTCGCCGCGGACGATGCGCGCGACGGGCGCCCAGGTGACCAGGCCGACGACGATGGCGGTGTTGAGCAGGCTCGCCCCGAAAAGCGCGACCACGACGAGGATCAGGAAGAGCGCGGGCACCGACATGAACACGTCGGCGAAGCGCATGATGGCCGTGTCGATTCCCGCGCCAAAGTAGCCCGCCGCGCCGCCCACCGCGGTGCCGACGACGATGGCCAGTCCGGTCGCCAGGAAGCCGATCTCGAGCGACACGCGGGCGCCCCACATGATCCGCGTCAGGATGTCGCGCCCGAACCCGTCGGTGCCGAGCCAGTGGGCCACGGTCGGCGGCTTCAGGCGCTGGAGGAGCGACTGGGTGGAGTAGCTATAGGGCGCGAGGACCGGGGCGAGCAGGCCGGTGGCCAGCATCATGGCGACGACGATCCCGCCCAGGAGACCGCGCCGGTTCCGGCCGAGTCGCAGGAGTCCGCTCACGAGTAAGAGATCCGGGGATCGATGACGCAGTAGGCGAGGTCGGTCAGGAGATTCGCGGCGATGACCACCGCCGCCACCAGCAGGTTGACGCCCATGATCACCGGATAGTCCCGCTCGAACACCGCGCCCACCGCGAGCCGCCCGATGCCCGGCCATGCGAAGACGGTCTCGGTCAGGACCGCGCCTCCGACGAGCGTCGGGAGCGAGAGCCCGACGACGGTGACCACCGGGATGAGCGCATTGCGGAGCGCGTGCCGCCAGACGACCTGGCCGGCGGGGACGCCCTTGGCCTCCGCGGTGCGCACGTAGTCCTGGCGGAGCGCCTCGAGCAGGCTCGAGCGGGTGAAGCGCATGAGCGAGGCCATCTGGATCAGGCCGAGGGTGAGGGTCGGGAGCACCGCGTGACGGAGCCGCGCGCCGAGGTCCGCCTCGTGGCCGTACTCGCTCAGTCCCGACGGCGGGAGGAGGTGGAGGACCTCGGAGAACAGCAGGATCAGCATGATCCCGAGCCAGAAGCTCGGGAACGAGACGCCGAAGAGCGACACCGCGGACGCGAGGGTGTCCCAGATGGTGTCGCGCCGGACCGCGGCGAGGACGCCGAGGGGCACCGCAACGACGAGCGCGAGGAGGAGCGCGCCACCGGTCAGCTGAAGCGTCGGGCCCAGCCGATCCAGGATCAGGGTGAGGACCGGGTCGCCGGTCTTGAACGAGCGACCGAGGTCGCCGCGCGCGGCGGCCAGCACCCAGCTCGCGTACTGGGCGGGCAGCGGCCGGTCCAGACCGAGCCGCTGGCGCACCTGGGCTGCGACGTCCTGGGAGAACTCGCCGCCGATGAGCACCGCCTCCGGTCCGCCCGGCGCCAGGCGCATGAGGGCGAAGAGGATGACCGAGACTCCGGCGAGCATCAGCCCGGCGAAGCCCAGCCGCTTCGCGACGTAGCGTCCGAGACCTCGACTCATCTCACGCGGCGCCGCCGGCGGCCGTCGTGCGCGCTCGAGTCCCGGGGAGGCTCTCGCGCGGGTCCGACGATCGGAGTCGGCCCGATGGTCCGACCGGCAGCGAGGGTGACGCTAGCACCGGCGGGCGAAGACCGTCAACGGCGGGTCGCGCGTTACGCCGCGCCCTACCGCGCGCGCCGGATGCGAACCAGCTGATGGGCCACGCCCGCGCCGAGCCCGGCGACCGCGATCGCCGTGGCCATCGGGATCGGCGTGCCGTCGTAGAGGCGGCCGACGAGGATGCCGTACGCGGAGGCGGCGGTCATCTGGATGAATCCGAGGAAGGCCGAGGCGAGGCCCGCCGTCCTCGGGAAGGGTCCGATGGCGCCGGCGACGGCCGCCGGCAGGACGATGCCGACGCCGACCGCGAAGCCGTACATGGGCCCGATCACCGCCAGCACCGTCCAGACGCCGCTCCAGGCCAGGACCGCCATGAGGCCGCCGGCCGCCGCGCTCAGCCACGTCCCCACGGCGATCATCCGGTCGATGCCCGCGCGCGGCGTGAGCCGCGCGACGAGGAAGCTGCCCGTCATCAGGCCGAACGCGACCAGGCCGAAGCAGAGCCCGTAGACGTCCGGCGCGACGTTCAGAACCTCGATCAGAACGAACGCCGATCCGGAGATGAACGCGAACTGGCCGCCGAACATGAGGGCCGCGACCAGCACGTATCCGAGGAACGTCCGGTCGCCGAGGAGGTCCGCGGTGTTCGTCGCGAGAGTGCCGGGGCGGAGGGCATGCGGATCCCGAAGGCGGTTCGTCTCGGGCACGAGCCAGGTGGCCAGGCCGAAGAACGTGGCCCCGCAGAGCGCGAGCACCAGGTACACGGCCCGCCAGCCGAAGGCCTGGTGGACGACGCCGCCGACGATCGGCGCCAGGATCGGCGTCAGGGCCTGGGCCGTACCCATGTAGCCGAGGACGCGCGCGGCCCGCGCGGGCTGGTAGAGATCGCGGATCACCGCGCGGCCGACGACCGGCCCGCTCCCCGCGCCGACGGCCTGAAGGACGCGGGCGGCGACCAGCAGCCCCGCCGATGGCGCCGCCCAGCACGCGAGCCCGCCGATCGCGTGGACGGCGAGGCCCCCCAGCACGACGCGTCGCCGGCCGAGGCGATCGGACAGCGGCCCGTGGACGAGCTGCGCCAGGGCGAACGCGGCGAGGAAGAGAGTGATCGTCAGCTGCACGGTCGCCGCGCTCGTGCCGAAGGCCTGGGCGGTGGCGGGCAGGGACGGCAGCGTCATGTCGATCGACAGCGCGCCGATCGCGACGACCGCGGTGAGCAGGACGGCGACCGGTCCGCGGAGCCGGTCGCTCGGCTCCGGGGGACCGATGGACGAAAGGTCGGTGGACCCCGTGGAGCGGGCCTCTACGGGTCCGTCGTCACGAGCCGCGCGAAGGTCGCCTGATCGATGTTCGTCCCGCAGACGATCACCCCCACGCGGCGCCCCTGCAGCCGCTCCCGCAGCGGGCCCAGGAGCGCGGCCGTCGCGGCCGCGCCGGCCGGCTCGACGGCGAGCTTGACCCCGCGGAAGAGAAGCCCCATCGCGCGCCGGAGCTCGTCATCGCGCACCAGGACGAGATCGTCGAGCGCGCGGCGGCAGAGCTCGAAGCTGTACGGCGCCGCGTGCGGGGCGCCGAGGCTGTCCGCGATGGTGCGGACGGCCTCGATCGACTGCGGCTTCCCGGCCTCCAGGCTGCGATGCATCGAGTCCGCGCCCTCCGGCTCGACCCCGAAGACCTGGCAGCGGGGCAGGGCCAGCTTGATCGCGGTCGCGACGCCGGCGCAGAGCCCGCCTCCCCCGATCGGCACGATCACCGCGTCCAGATCGGGGGCTTGGCCGGCCAGCTCGAGTCCGAGCGTCGCGGTGCCGAGGGCGGTGAGCGGCCCCTCGAACGGGTGGACGAAGGTACGGCCCTCGGTCGCTTCGATCTCCCGCACGCGCTCGAACGCGCGGTGGACGTCCTCGACGAGATCGACCTCCGCGCCCCACCAGCGGCACGCGGCGACGCGGGCGGGATTGGCGGTCTTCGGCATCACGACCTTCGCGGTGCTGCCGAGGACCCGGGCGGCGTAGCCGACCGCGATCGCGTGGTTGCCGGCGCTCACCGCGGTGACCCCGCGGGCGAGGGCGGCGCGGTCGAGCCCCAGCATCACCGTCAGCGCGCCCCGCGGCTTGAAGGTGCCGGTGTGCTGAAAGAGCTCGAGCTTCAGGACGACCTCGGTACCGGCGGGGAGGTGCTCGACGATCTCGCGATTGCGCCACCGCCACACCGGCGTCTCGACGACCAGATCGCCAAGCCGCTCGCGCGCGGCGCGGATCGCCGGGAGGGTGGGGGCGACCACCTCCGCGCTCATCGCGTCTCCGCCGCCGGGAAGGGCATCCCGTGATGGCCCCGGTAGTCGACCGGCTCGGGCGCGCGCCAGCCCGTCAGGAGGCGCGCCTCCGGCTGCCACACCTCGACGCCGAGGGGCCGGCACACCTCGATCGGATCGCGCGCCCCCGGGCCCCAGAGCGGGATCGACAGGTCGCCGCCCGGGCAGGTCGAGATCGCGACCAGCAGATCGATCTCCGCGAAGATCTCGAAGAAGTCGCCCTTCTTCGCGGGACTGGCCTTCATGAAGTAGCGGTCGTCCTGGAGCCCCGTCACCTGGAAGACGTTCAGCACGTCGTGGACGTCGAATTCCGTGAGCCGCCACGGCGCGACGGCCCGGACGAGGTTCGAATGGCAGCAGAAGTCGAACTCCTGCCCGGTGAGGAGCTTCGTGACGTAAGGGTCGCAGCGCGTCCCGAGGAGGTCGTGGCAGCGGCCGCCGTCGACGTCGATCCCGTAACGGAGCGTGTCGTTGGTGATCGTGGCCATCGGCCGGAGGTACGGCAAGGTCGACCAGAGCCGGTCGCCCGTCGTGACGTGGGCGCGATGGAGCTGCTTCGTCCGCGACGCCCAGAAGCGCTCGCGCGGGTTGTGGAGGTGCCAGGCGTTGAAGTCCGCCACCTGCGGCCCCTCGATCGTCACGATGCGGCAGAGCTGGCCGGCCCGCACCGGCCAGGCGCGTCCCGAGCGGATGGGCACCACGAAACGGTCCACGAGGGTGCGCCCCGCCGTCTCGTGGGCGAGGCGATCGTAGAACCCACGGTCCACCACGAGGGGGCCGCTCGGCGTCGAGGGGAGATAGGTCCAGGGCTGCGACATCGTCGTCCTCCGGGTCAGGGTGTGCGCGCGCGCGTCACTGTAGCACGGGGGTTGCGGGCGATCCCGGCGCGCGCCCGCATCGCGGCCCGCGGCTCGGCTCAGGCGAAGCGCCAGCCGTCGAGCGCGGCCGGATCGTCGGGGCGGATGCGAAGCGGCAGGTCTCGCGGGCCGAGGAGTCCGGCGTCCACCAGGGGCTCGAGTCCCGCGGCCCGGGCGTCGCGTCGGCGGAGCCATGGCATGTCCGTGAGCTGGTCCGCGACCGAGCGGGCCGCGGGGGGCAGACGGGGACCCTCCCCGTCCGGCGTGAAGACCCGGAGCGCGGCCGAGCGCCCCCCGTGCCGCGCGAGGAGCGGCACCTGGGTCCAGAGGGTGGCGGGGCGCGCGGGCGGGATCGGCTCCGCGAAGCCGGACACCACATCCCACGCGAGGAGCCCGGCCAGCGGGGACTTCCGGCCGCGGGCCGCGCGCCTCGCCGGCGCCGCGGCCCGTGCCCACGTTAGCGTGATGGCCAGCGAGCGCTGGCGGCAGACGACCGCGTGCGGCGTCCAGGCCGGCAGATGGAACAGCGAGCCCGGCTCGAGATCGAAGGTCCGCCAGTCGGCCCGCCGCCCGCCCCGGCCGGCACGGTCGTCGAGCTCCTCGGGAGTGCCGCGCCGCACGCGCGGGCCGATCGTTACCGTTCGACGCCCCTCGAGCTGGAGCCAGAACGCGTCCACGGCGCCGTCGTGATGGAGGCCCATGCCTTGGCGGCCCGTGCCCTCGACGACGAACAGGAACGAGCACTCCTCGCGGGCGGCGCTGGCGGCCGGTCGGAAGAAGGCCGCCCGGAGCGCGACCATGAGCCGCATCAGGCGCGGGAGGACCTGGTGCACCTGGGGGAGATACACGGTCCGGCCCGCGGCCAGCGCGGCGGCGAGGCGCCGTGGATCTCCCGAGCGGTCGACCCGGCGCTCCGCGGTGATCTGGAAGGGGAGACCGCTGCCCGCCATCTCGACGCACGCGGCGAAGTCGGGCGCGATGGCGCGCCACACCCGGTCGCGCGGCGCGAGGACGGCCGGCGTGTGCCCCAGCGCCCGGCGGCGAAACGCCGCCAGATCGCGGAACCAGGTCCCGAGCGGGGACGTCAGCGCGTGCGCGGCTGCCATGGTCGTCCTCTCCACGATAGAGGAGCGGCTGTCCTCGGACAACGCAGGGCACGGCTCGGCGCGCCGGGGCCACGTCGCGGTGGGGAACGGCGGGGGTGGACGGGGACGGGCGGCCGCGGTAGAGAGGGAGCCAGGACCCCGCCGGCGCGGCGCCGGCTCCGCCCACCCTTGCTTCCGTGGAGGCCGCATGCACGTCGAACAGAAGCTCGCCAGCCTCGGACTCCCGCTTCCCGACATGGAGTCCGACTACCGGAAGAACCGGTCGGGCGCGAAGTTCATGTCGCATCGGGCCGTGGGCGCGCTCCTCTATCTGTCCGGGACCGTCCCGATCCGCGACGAGGAGGCCTACCTGCCCGGACTCGTCGGGCGCGACCTCACCATCCAGCAAGGGTACGAGGCGGCGCGCTGGGCGCTCGTCCAGGCGCTGTCGGCCGTGAAGTATGCGCTGGGGGATCTGGATCGGGTCGACACGATGATCCACCTCACGGGCTACGTGAACTCCGCGCCGGGCTTCGCCGACCAGCCGCGCGTCATCAACGGGGCCACCGACCTGCTCGTCGAGCTCTACGGCGACCGCGGCAAGCCGACCCGGGCGGCGATCGGCTGCCACGGGCTCGCGCTCAACTCCTCCGTCGAGCTGGTCCTGACCCTGAGCTTCACCGGCAGCCAGGTGCGCCCGCCCCTGGCCCGGGATCACTGGGCCCGCTGACCGGCGGCCCACCCCGCACCGGCTCGCGGCGCGCTCCCCGGGGGGCCCGGTCGCCCGCCGCCTCCGGGGTGGGGAGGCATCCGGCCCGCGGTGCGACCGGGATGGGCGTCCGGCCGGGGTGGGGACCGCCGCGCCCCGCTACGCCGCGCGGCTCGGCATGTGCCGGAACCGCCAGGTATAATGCGAGAATTCGGCGGGAGGCGACGCGTGCAGGGGCAGATCCAGTCATGGTTCAAGGTCCGGTTCTTCACTGGCGTCTTCGTGACGCTGCCGGTGGTGCTGACCGCCTGGGTCTTCTGGCTGTTCTACTCGTCGGTCGACGATTTCCTGGCCCCGCTGTACGAGCATCTCCTCGGCCGGCACGTCCCGGCGCTCGGCTTCCTCACCGCCGCGCTCATCATCTTCTGCGTGGGACTCTTCGCGACCAACGTCGTCGGGCGGCGCGTCCTCCAGTGGGCCGAGCGGATCATCCGCTACATCCCGCTCGTCCGCCGCGTCTACCCGACGGTCAAGGACTTCGTCGACGCGTTCTCTCCGAACCGCCGCGCCGGCTTCCGGGAGTTCGTGATCGTGGAGCACCCGCGCGACGGCGCCTACTCGTACGGGTTCCTGACCGGCGACGTGCGCGTCGATGGCACGAAGCCCGACGTGCTCGTCTCCGTGTACGTCCCGACGAACCATCTCTACCTGGGCGACATCATCCTCGTCCCACGCGATGCGATCGTGGCGACGGGGCTCTCGGTCGAGGACGGCATCCGCATCATCCTCTCGGCTGGCACCGCCGCGCCGCCCCGGTTCCCGCACGACGGCGGGATGGGGCTCGGCGCCGCCGCCACGTGACCGCTCGAAGGAGACCATCGCCATGAAGTTCCTCTGCATCGCGTGCGATCAGGCCATGCGGCTCGCCGGGACGGCCGGCCCCGACGCCGGCTCGCTCACCGTCACGTTCGCGTGCCCCACGTGCGGACACCGGGTGGCCATGCTCACGAATCCCTGGGAGACGCAGATGGTGCGCACGCTCGGCGTCAAGGTCGGCGGCGCCGCCGCCGAGACGCCCGCGCCGTTCGCCGCGGTCCGGGCCAGCCTCGCGCATCAGCGTGACGACGGACTCGCCGCCGACGCGCCCCACGCGGGCAGCGCATCGCTCGCCAGCGCGGCGGCGGTCGCGCCCGCCACCGACGGTCCCGGATGCCCGTTCGCCGCGATGATCGGGGAGACTGCCACGGACTCGGCGGCGATGGTCGCGTGGACGGCCGACGCCGCCGGGCGGCTCGAGCGCATCCCCGTCTTCATCCGCCCGATGGCCCGGCAGGCGATCGAGCGGTTCGCGCGGGAGCGGGGCTACGCGACGGTGACGGACGAGGTGATGGACCAGGCCCGAGACTTCATGGGGATGTAGGCTCGGGCTCGTCGAGCTCGGAGTCCAGCGCGTCCACGGGCAGCAGCTGATAGGGACCGCTCGCCCAGGCGGGCGGGCGGCCGTCGAGGAGGATCTGCCGGAACGCGACTAGCGTCGCGTCCTGCGGCACCTCTGGATTTCCCTCGAGCGCGGCCCAGAACTCGTCCGGCTGGTCGTAGGCCCACCGAGACACGCGCGAGACCGTGCCGAAGAACCGACGGACCTTCCGGTCGGCCGCCCGCTCGACGGTGGAGCGCGCGAGCGTGGTGGCGAGCTGCGCGATCGCGCCGACCAGCGGGGTGTCCAGCTTAACGTGGCCGGTGACGCTCGCCTCGAGGTACGTGCCGCCCGCCGGGTCGGCCTCGTGCCGGAACTCGATCAGCACCAGCATCCGTCCCTGGATCGTCGGCAGCCCGCGCCCCTCGTACACCCCGTCGAGATGGTAGAGCCGCCGCCCCTCATCCGCGTAGAGCAGCCGGATCATGCCGCGCGCGCCGCGGCTGTCGTCGCCCCAGAACCCGTCGTCGCGCTTCTCCACGTGGTACTGGCCGAGCCGGAGCGCGCGCACGACGGCCGCGGCGAAGTCCGGATGGTCGAGCAGGAAGAGGAAGACGGGCTCGCGGCTCCGGGTCCGGAGTCCGGTGACCCGATGCGCGAGGAGCGTCGTGCCGAGGATGGCATCCACGCGGGCGCGGGCCTCGTCGCTCAGCCGGGCCGACGGGATCCCGAGCGGGAGGGCGTCCAGGGTGACCAGGGGCGGTCCCGACTCGACGGGGGGCTCGTCGGGCTCCGCGCCGCCGCCCCGCGGGAGGCTGGCCAGCGCCACGACGGCCAACAGCACGAGGCCGATCCGGAGGGGAACCGTTCGGAGGCGGACGGGCATGGCAGACGCTCCAGCCGCTACCGTAACACGGGACCGGGACCGAGGCCCGGCCCGTCCCCATTTTGTGCGGGCTTCGGGCCTCGACTGTTACAATGACGCCTCGTATGACTCCTCGAGCCCGTCGGGTGTCGATCGGACTGGCCGTCGTGGTCCTGCTGGCCCTGGTGGCGGCCCCGGCGTCCCGGGCGATGGCGGCCACCGAGGCTACCCCCGGCCAGCCCCTGGTGACCAACGTCCCGGTCTCGGCGGAAGCCGTCCTGCTCGTCGATCTCGAGACTGGCAAGGTGCTCCTGGAGAAGAACGCCGAGGGTGAGCGGGCGCCGGCGAGCCTTGTGAAGATGATGACCCTCTACATCGCCTACAGCGAGCTCCGGGCCGGCCACGTGACGCGGGGCGAGCCGATCACGATCGGGCCCAACGTCATGCGCACCCCGCGCTTCCGGATCGGGTTGACCACCGGCCAGGTCGTCCCGTTCGAGACCTTGCTGGCCGCGGTCGCGATCGCATCCGCCAACGACGCGGCGACCGCGGTCGCCGAGCGGCTCGCCGAGGGTGACGAGAAGTTCGTCGAGCGGATGAACGCCGAGGCGGAGCGCATGGGGCTCACCCACACGGTGTTCGCGAACCCGCATGGCCTGCCGGACCCCCGCCAGCACACCACGGCCCGGGACATGGCCACGCTGGCCGAGAATCTCCTGCAGGACTTCCCCGAGAGCCGGGTGCTGCTCGGCGATACCGACTTCATGTGGCGGGGGCGGGTCTTCCGGCGCCGCATCCCGCTCTTCAAGGATCCGGGCGGCGTGACGGCGCTCAAGACCGGGTTCACGCTGGAGGCGGGCTACAACATCACGGTGGCCGCCGCCCGCGCCGGTCAGCGGCTGCTCTGCGTGGTGCTCGGCGCCGAGACCCGGGGGCTGTCGTTCATCGACGCCAGCCGGCTCCTGAAGTTCGGGTTCGGGGAGCCTCTGAGCCCGCCCGGGCGTACCGGGCGCCGCTGGCGGGTGCGCAGTCACGCGGTCCCGAAGTAACGCGCCGGCGAACGGTCTGGCCTACTCGGGCTCGACGGCCCGCCGGACGATCTGTCCCTCCTCGTTCAGGTAGAGGAGCACCAGCTCGTACTGGTTCGCCTGGATGCCCCGGTCCTCGCCGTAGTAGCGATTCGGGTTCACGTCGATGACCACGGCGCGCCGGTAGACCAGCACCGGCCCGACGTCCGATGCCCGGATCTGGTCGGGCGGCCCGAACTTCCGGATGGCCTCCTCCCGCGTGGTCACGTCGGAGAAGTCGGTGACCGGGCTGAGCGGCGGTCGCTGGAGGGGCGCCAGCTCGGCGCACGCGCCGAGCGCGAGCGCCACGGCCCCGGCCGCAAGCTGGCGTGCGCGACGCCGATGGAGCGCAGATCGGGACGTGGCCGACGACATGGCAGCCCATTGTACGGGCTGGGCTCCGAAGGCGGCAAGGTTGCGACGGCGGCCCCGAGCGTGACCGGTTCGACCGGTCATCCGGCCCGGTCGCGCGACCGCGCCGGGGAGGAGGCGTGATGCAGGTGCAAGGCCTGCTGTTCGACGCGTACGGGACCTTGTTCGACGTGCACTCGGTCGTCGAGGCCGGACGGTTGGTGACCAGCGACCCCCAGGCGCTCTCCGCGCTCTGGCGGCAGAAGCAGCTCGAGTACACGTGGCTCCGGAGCCTCATGGGCCGCTACGAGGACTTCTGGACCGTCACCGAATCGGCGCTCGTCTTCGCCTGCCGGAGCTTGGGTCTCCAGCCGAGCGAGGCCGACCGGCGCCGCCTCATGGACGCCTACCTGACCCTCCGCGCGTTCCCGGAAGTGAGCGAGACGCTGGAGCGCCTGCGGGACCTGCCGTGCGCCATCCTCTCGAACGGCGCGCCACGGATGCTGGAGGCGGTCGTGGATCACACCGGCCTCGGGTCGCATCTCCGCGCGGTGATCAGCGTCGACGCGGTGCGGACGTTCAAGCCCCATCCGGCCGTCTACGCGCTCGGTCCCGCGCGGCTCGGCCTCCCGCGCGGCGCGATCGGGTTCGTGTCGTCGAACGGCTGGGATGTCGCCGGGGCCAAGGCGTTCGGCTTCCAGGTCGTCTGGGTCAATCGCCAAGGGGCGCCCCTCGACGAGCTGGGGGTCGCGCCGGATCTCGAGGTGCGCGACCTCGCGGAGCTCGCGCGGGCCCTGGACCGCTGAGGAGCGCCAGTGGGCCGCGGCTCGCTACTCGCGGGCCTTCCTGGCGCGCGCCGTCTGCATCGTCTCGCGCGGCCGCCCGCCGAGGCGCTCCTCCTGCCACGGGTCCCCGTGCATGTGGTACCCGTACCCCTCCCAGAACCCCGGGCGGTCCTCGTCCATCAGCTCGAACCCCGTGACCCACTTGGCGCTCTTCCAGAAATAGAGTCGCGGGACCACGAGCCGCACGGGGCCGCCGTGCTCGGCTGGCAGCGGACGGCCGTCGTGATGCGTGGCCACGACGACGTCGTCGTCGAGCAGGGCGTCCAGCGGGAGGTTGGTGGTGTAGTCGGGCTCGGCGTGGACCATGACGTACCGGGCCTCGGGCCGCGGGTGGGCCGCCGCCAGGAGATCGCGTGCCCGTACGCCGCGCCAGCGGTTGTCGAGACGGCTCCAGCGCGTCACGCAATGCACGTCCGACTGGCTGTCCACTGCGGGCAGGGCCGAGAACTCCGCCCACGTCCACTGGCGCGGCGACTCGACCGCGCCCCAGATCCGGAATCGCCAGCGGGCGGGATCGATCTGCGGGACATCCCCGTAGGTCAGCACCGGCCACTTGGCGGTGACGGTTTGCCCCGGTGGCACGCGGTCGGGCGGCGTCGTCATCGGTGTGATCCCCTCTCGTTCAAGCCTCGCCCGGGCGCAGCGGCTCGAGCGTGGCGGGCGCCATCGGCATCTGCCGCGGCGACGGCCGGCGCGCGGGAAGGCCGAGGGCCGTGACGAAGATGGCGTCCCGTCCGGCCGCGGCCGGCTCGAAGAACCGCACGACGTCGTCGTCGTAGAACGTGAGCCCGGTGGCCCCGAGTCCGAGCCCGTACGCGCCGAGATAGACGCGGCCGCCGAGGAGCCCGGCCACGAGGTTCACGGCCCGGTAGCCGCGGCTGCCCCAGCGCCCGAGGGCCGCGTCGAGATCGGACAGGAAGAACGCCACCACGCTCGCGTCGGCGCCGAGCGCCTGGTCGAGGCAGAGCTCGCCGCCCTCCCGGCGGAAGTCGCCCGCCTTCAGGAGTCGGAGGCCCCGCGCCACCGGGTCCCACACGTAGGCCCCGGAGTCGAGCCCCTCGACGGCGTGCACCAGGAGGTAGGTCTCGACGAGAGCCGCGGCGTCGGCGAGGTCGAGCGGGAGCGGGCGCAGGGCCGCGTCCAGGATCGCCGCGAGCTGACCGCGCGCGATCGGCTCCCGCCGGAACTCCCGCGTCGATCCGCGCCGCAGGATCGTCTCGCCGAGTCCGCGGGATGGCTCGTTCGCCACGGCCCCGAGGGGCGCGCGACGTTCGGGCTCGGCCGGGACGGCCCCGCTCGGCGGGCCGGCCCGCTCGGCGCCGCGCGCGAGCCATGCGCGCGCCGCCGGGCCGTCGACCAGGGCCGAGGCCGCGGCGGCCGCGCGGACCAGCGGGTAGTCGACCTCGTGGGCCGACAGCGGCACGGAGACGAGCCCGAGCGGCGGGGCCGGCGGGCTCGGCGGCGCGGGCCCGGCGCCCCCGCCGAGCGTGACCACCGCGACGGGGCTTTCCCGGTCGGCGTCGAGATCGAGGACGGCGCTCACCGCCGGATCGGCGAACGCGAGAAGCACCCGGGCGGGGACGTCACAGGCCACCGCAGTCGCGAGGAGATTCGCCAGGAGCGTGCCCGCGTCCCAGAAGAAGTGCCGGAACGCGCGCGCCCGGTACTTCCAGGTGTTTCGCCAGTGGATGGCTGTCAGCAGGACGGTCGCCGGCGCGTCCGCGACGAGATCCTCCCGGGCCGCGCTCGCCGCCAGCCTGGCCCGGTGATCGCCGGCTCGCAGGCGGCGCAGCGTGAAATCGCCCGCGCAGAAGTGGTAGACGCCGGGCTCGAGCCCCGCCACCGCGCCGGCGAGGACGTAGATCTCGGTTTGATAGAGGGCGCCGGTCGACGCCGCCGCGCGGAAGTGGATCGTCTCGCCGCCCGGGTGGACCTTGCGCTTCGTCAGACCGGCCGAGAAGAACAGCAGCTGCGCCAGGACGGCGAGGTCGACGGGACCCGTTCCCGCGATGCCGCCCTGCGCGACCGCCTCGAGGACCGGGCGACCCGGCGGGTCCACCTCGCGCGGCAGCGCCACTGCCGGCGCGTCGGGATACACCTTGAAGAGGAACGGCTTGTTCGCCCAGTCGAGCGCGTGGGAGTCGCTCCGGACGCTCGTCCACGAATGCTTGGTCGCCTCGTGGTAGGCCCGCGCGTCGCCGCGCCCGTCGGCGACCCGGCCCGGCGTGGCCGGGCCGGTCACCCGCGAAGTCGCGGGCGGGGGGGCCGCCCCGGGCCCGGCGGTCGCGGGCTCGCCGCGGCGGCGGCCGCGCGGGACGTCTCACGGAACGCGGTGGGGTCGCGGTCCACCTTGCCGCCGACGGGCGTGCCGCACTGCTGGCACACGTAGTCGTACTTGTTGCCGGTGGGCAGGACCAGGAGGAGCTTCTTCCGCACCGGCATCGCGCGGCGGCACGTGGCACAGAAGAGGCTCTCGGCCTCGAACTCGCGGTAGGCGTCAGTCATGGGCTCATTGTAGCGCGGCCGCGGGCGCGCGCCGGCGACCCGCCGGACCGCGCCTCAGCTCTGACGCGGGGTCAGCGCCAGCATCCGGAGCGGCGATCCCGACGCGCCCCGGATGCGGAGCGGCGGGACGACGAGGCAGAAGACGTGGACCCGGGCGGCGCCCAGCTCTTCGAGGTTCGCGTTCTCGACGAGGTAGATGCCGTTGTCCGCGATCATGAGCATGTGGACGGGGAAGAGCTCCTTGCCGTGGACGGGCGGCCGCACCTCGTAGGTCGCGGTGTCCGCGCCGGTCAGGCGCACACCCTGCGCCACCAGCCACTGTCCGGCGTCGACCCCGGGTCCGGGCGATTTCTCGCCGAGATAGCGCGCGTTGTCCTTGCCGAAGTACTGGCCCCACCCGGTGCGGATCAGCACCGCATCCCCGCGATTGACGCGGACGCCCTGGGCGCGCGCGGTGTCCTCGAGGTGCGTCGCGGTGATCTCGAAGCCCGGCGGCAGGGGGTCGGCCGCCCCGCCGGCGACCGTCCGGGCCACGTCGAGCAGCACCCCCCGGGACAGGAGGAGGTCGCGCGGGAAGGTCTCGATGCCGAGGTCGTTGCCGATGCCGTCCGGCCGGCTCGTGGCCTGGACGGCGTCGACGCCGCCGTGGAGCTTCAGATCGCGGCCGATGTGGCCGATGGCGTCGATCGTCGGCGCGCCGTGCTGGCCGGAGAAGTAGAGGATCTCCGACGTCCAGGACACCTGGCTGCCCGGCGCCGAGCCGAAGACCTCGTACGTCTGCCGGTGGGTGGCGTTGAGCGCGAAGGCGTACGGCGGGTTGACCGACAGGACGGGGGACGATTGATCCCAGTTGAACCCGAGATCGAACACCCGGGCCGCGCGCACGCCGCTGATGAAGGCCTCGACGTTCACCTGCTCCGGGGACTGGGCGCGGGCGTCCGTCGCGAGCGTGGCCGCGGCCGCGGTGGCGACGCCGCCGAGGAAGAGCCGGCGCGAGACCTCGCCGCCGGAGTGCTCCGAGGATTCCGGGTCCGCGCTCGCTGGACAACTCATGCCGCGCCTCCCTCCGCGCCGATCGACCGCGGTCGACCGGCCTCGCTCAGAACCCGCTGCCTCCCATGAGGCGCACCACGACGAGGCCGAAGATCAGCAGGCCCACCGCCGCCGCCACGAGGACGCGCCAGTCGCCCAGGCGGAACCCTTGCTTGTCCTGGGCCTTCGGGCGCCGGCGCTCGGGGAGCATCAGCTGGGCGGTCGTCGCCGGCGCGAGCCGCAGGAGCGGGGGTGCGACCCCGAGCCCGTGGATGCCATCGCGCGCCACCTCCGCCTCGTCGGCGGTGAGCGCCAGGAAGGTGAGGAACGTCCCGTGCGCGAGATCGTCCTGGACTTCAGCCAGGCCGTGGGCGGGCGCCCGCTCGACGACCCAGCGGGCGACGCGGTAGCGGAGCCGCTCGTCCACCAGCGGGCCGAAGGACAGGGCGTAGGCCTGCTTGGTGCCCGGGGGGACTGTCATCGGCGCCGCGGAGGGCGCGGCGCCAGAGGCGCCCACCGGCACGGCAACGGGCACGGCCGGCGCCGCCCCGGTACCGTTGCCGTCTCGCGGCGTGAGGCTCGGGGTGAGCCGCGCGCCGCACGCCATGCAGAAGACGCTCTGGTCCGGGACCGCCGTTCGGCACTTGGGGCAGGTCACGGCTGATCCTCCGCGGAATGCCTCGCTAGAGCCGCGCCTCGACCGCGCCGATCGCCGCGTCCAGGATCGACACGATCTCGTCCGCCTGCTCGCGGGTGAGGATGAGGGGCGGCGTCAGCTTGGTGTGGTCCCCGAGGACGCCGTCCACCGATCCCGTGCCGGGATACGTCACGAGACCGCGGGGCAGCGCTTCGAGCGCGATCGCCCGCGCCACCTCGCGCTCGGGCGGGAAGGGGGCCCGCGTCGCGCGGTCGGCCACGAACTCGAGCCCGACCATCATGCCCAGCCCGCGCACGTCCCCGATGATGGGGTGGCGCGCCTGGAGCCCTCGCAGTCCCTGGAGGAGATGCGCCCCGACCTCGCGGGCGTTGCGGACCAGGTCGTGCTCCTGGATGTAGCGCAGCACGGCGAGCCCGACCGCCGCGGCGACCGGATGGCCCGTGTAGGTGTGGCCGCCGACGAAGTTGGACTTGTTCTGCTCGAACGCCTGCATGAGCTCGTCCCGGACGATCACCGCGCCGAGCGGAATGTAGCCGCCGGACACGCCCTTGGCGGTGGCGATCAGATCCGGAATCACGCCCCAGTGGTCCACCGCGAAGTTCGCGCCGGTGCGGCCGAAGCCGGTCATCACCTCGTCGGCGATGAAGAGAACCTCGTACCGATCGCAGATCGCCCGGATCTTCGGGAAGTATTCCGGCACGGGCGGCACGGCGCCGAGCGTCGCGCCGACCACCGGCTCCGCGATGAAGGCCGCCACGTTCTCCGGCCCCTGCATGCGCAGGAGGCGCTCGAGGTAGTCGGCGCAATACGTGTCGCACGACGGGTAGGTCTGCTTGAAGTGGCAGCGGTAGCAGTACATCGGGGGCAGATGGCTGCCCTCGTTGAACATCGGCACGTACTTCCGGCGGCGGATCGTGTGTCCGCCGTACGCCATCGAGCCCAGGGTGTTGCCGTGGAAGGACTGCCAGCGCCCGAGCACGATGGACTTCGAGGGCTTGCCGCGCTCGAGCCAGTACTGCCGGGCGAGCTTGGCGGCGTTCTCGGTCGCCTCCGACCCTCCGGACACGAACCACACGCGGTTCAGGTCGCCGGGCGCGAACTTGGCGACGGCCTCGGCCAGGGCCTCGAGCGGCTCGCTCGTGAACAGGTGCATCGGCACGAACGCGACCTTCTTCGCCTGCGCGGCCATCGCCTCGGCGATCTCGTGCACCCCGTGGCCGATGGAGGTCACCGCCGACGATCCGCCGGAGCCGTCGATGTAGCGGCGGCCCTCGCTGTCCCAGAGGTAGATGCCCTCGCCTCGCACGATGGTGGGGTAGGTTCGCTTGAGGTCGCGGTAGAGCACGCTCGACTGGATCAGGGGTCGGGTCATCGGCGCCTCCCGGAGGTCAAAGCCCCGCTGCGGTCGTGTGAACGCCGCCAGAGTATCATGCCCCAAGCGCCTGAATGCGTTCTGGCAGCCCCTCGAGCCACTTGGCGAGCGGCGTCTCGGCGTCGAGGACGATCTCGAGCTTGCCGCTCGGGAGGCGGCGCACCCGGCCCGGCCGGCCCGGGGTGAGCGGGATCACCAGGGCCTCCCGAGAGATGCCGAGCGCGTCGGTGACCGCGAAGACGGCCAGGATCTCGGTCAGGGTGACCCGCTCGAGCACGGCGGCGGCCCGATCGCCCCGGTCAGTGCCGCCGGCGGAGCGCGGCGGTCACGCCGCCCGGGATCGCCTGCAGCATCGCGTTGTACCAGATGTTCGCCATGACCGCGTAGCCCTGCTCGTTCGGGTGGAGCGGGTCGCGGTCGGGGGCGATCCCGAAGAGATCGCGCTGGTTCATCCCGTTGAAGATGTCGGCCATGACAATGCTCTCCGAGGCGGCGATCCCCGGGATGGCCGCGTTGGCCTCGGCGATGATGTCGTCGGCGCAGGGATTGTTCCGGAAGCTCGGCGGGATCGTCCCGATGATCGGGATCGTCTTGTTGCCCTTGGCGCTCTGGACCATCCGCCGGAGATTGTTGACGAGGGCGACGCTGTCCCCGCACTGATGCGCGTCGTTGGTGCCCTCCATGATCAGGATGTAGCCGGGCTTGTCGGACCGGAGCACGGTCCCGATCCGCGCCGCGCCGTCGTTCGTGTGCTCCCCGCCCAGGCCCTCGTTGATCACCTGCCACGCCGGGTCGAGGCGCTTGAGCATGCCCTGCAGGATGTTCGGGTAGTTGTTGCTGGTCTGGAGGCGGAAGCCGCGCTTCTGGAGATCGAGGAAGCCGGCCGTGATGCTGTCGCCAAACGCGACGACCTTTTTCGGGTCGTTGTTCCCGAAGTCGAAGTCGGTCGCGGTCTGGCTCGTGCTGGACGAGGTCGACGAGCTGCTCTTGCCGCTGCTGCAGCCGACGGCGGCAAGGAACGCCACCCCGAGACACACGTGACGGACAAGACGAGAATGACCGAGCATCATGCTCCCCCCGAGAATATCTCGCGAATCGTGTAGACAGGCTTGCGCTGCGACTCGTGGTACGTGCGAACGAGCATCTCACCCAGCAGGCCGATCGAGACGAACTGGAAGCCGACGAGGACGAGAACCACAGCGAGCAGGAGGAGCGGGCGGTTGCCCAGGCCCATCCCGTGGAAGATCTTCTGGTACGAGAGCACCGCGCCCACTCCGATGCCGAGCCCTCCCAAGACGAGTCCGAGAAGCCCGAAGATCTGGATCGGGCGCGTCCAGTAGCTCATCAGGAACTTGACGGTGAGGAGGTCCAGCAGGACCCGCACCATGCGCCCCAGGCCGTACTTGGAGACGCCCCGCCGTCGCGGCCAGTGGCTCACCGGAAGCTCCCCGACCGTGGCCCCGACCCAGCGGCACAGCGCGGGCAGGAACCGATGCATCTCGCCGTACAGGGCGACGTCCTGCAGGATCTCCCGGCGATAGACCTTCAGCGCGCAGCCGTAGTCGTGCAGGCGCACCCCGGTGATCCACGAAATGAGGCCGTTGGCGACCCGGGAGGGGAGCCGGCGCGACCAGAAGGGATCCTGCCGGTCGTGGCGCCAGCCGCTCACGACGTCGTATCCCTCCTTGAGCTTGTCGACCAGCCGGGGGATGTCGACCGGATCGTTCTGGCCGTCCCCGTCGAGGGTGATGATGAAGGCGCCCCGGGACAGGTCGAACCCGGCCGCCAGCGCCGCGGTCTGGCCGAAGTTCGACCGGAGCTGGACGACGCGGAGGGCCGGCAGCTCCACGGCGAGCTCGCGGAGCCGCGCGCGCGTGCCATCGATCGATCCGTCGTCGACGACGATCACCTCGTACGGCTGGCCGAGCCCTTCCATGACATCGCGCACGCTCGTGAGCAGGGGACGGACGTTGTCTTCCTCGTTGTAGACGGGGATGACCACGGAGAACGCCAGGGTCGCCGGGCGGCTCCGGTCGGCGGGCCCGAGGTCCGTGCCGCGCTCGCTGCTCATGCGTTCTTCTGGCTGGCCGTGCGGAGCTCGCCCAGGCTGAGGTTGAGACCGCTCAGGTAGGCGAGGCCGGTGATGGTGATCGGGATGTAGTTCGCCAGGTGGTAGACGATCGAGAGGGAGAGCGCCGTGTCGCGCGCGACGCCCAGCATGGCCATGCCCTGGACCGCGCCCGCCTGGAGCGGCCCCACGTACCCGGGCGCCGACGGGAGCACGAGCGCGACCGCGATCGTCCCGAGCACGAGGAACGAGGCGTAGGGCGGCAGCTCGAGCGAGAACGCGCGGAAGGTGGCCTCAACGCCCGCGGCGTTGACGACCCAGATCACGATCGACAGGATCGCCGCCCCGATGAGGGCCCGCACGTCGGTCAGGACGTCGAGTCCGGCGCGGAACGACTCGAGGAAGTGCTGGGCCGTTCCGGCGAGCCGCTGCGGGAGGCGCGCACACACCCAGATCAGGAGGCCCATCCCGTGCCCCATGCGGAGCGCGACCAGGAAGCCGAGCACGCCCAGGTAGAGGAGGCCGGTCAGCGCCGCCGCCCAGAGCAGGGCGGCGCTCGGCTGGAGGAAGGAGAGTCCGCACACCAGAAAGAGCAGGAGCGTGAAGCCGTCGAAGATCCGCTCGATCACGATCGTCGCGAACGGCACTGAGGGCGACATCGATTCCGATCGGCCGAGCGCGTAGGCGCGAACGAACTCACCCAGCCGGGCCGGCAGGACGTTGTTCGCCATGAAGCCGATCATGGTGATGGCGAAGAGCCGGTGGACGCCGACCCGCTTCACCGGCTTCAAGAGGAGCTGCCAGCGCAGGGCGGTCAGCCAGAACCGGAGGAAGATGGACACGATCAGCGGGACGAGCCACTTCGGATGGACGTGGCGGAGCTGCTGGAGGACCTCGTCCAGACTCACCCCGCGCACGGCCACCCAGAGGAGCACCGCGCTGACGGCCACGCCGAGCCAGACCTTGCCACGCATCATTCACCGTGCTGGACGCGGGTAGGCCGTCGTCGCCGGATGCCCACCGAGGAGCGATGGCTCGAGCCCCCCGGGACTGAAGCCTCCGGGCGCGTCATCAGCCGTGGGAGTATACCGTGCACCACCCGGACCGGCAACTGACGGCGCAGCGCGTCAAACGGCCCCGCGGGAGCCCCCGGGGAGGTCGCCGTTCCGGCGCGCGACGGCCACCAGGGACAGGCCGAACGGCAAGGGCATGTGGGCTTCCGCGCGGAGGAGCGGGACCAGGAGGTTCTGGAGGTGGAGCTGGAGCCCCGGGACCCGCGTGCGCCGCAGGATCTTGCTGTTGACCCACCAGCCCAGGACCCCCAGGCGGTTGAAGAACTGCGTGTGCTCGACGACGAAACCGGCGTCCTCGAGCTTCCTGATGACCTCGGTGCGCTCGTATCGCCGGTGATGGTCGATGGCCCGATCAATCGAGCCGAACAGCCACTGGTGAGCCGGCACCAGGAGCAGGAGGCGTCCGCCGGGGACGAGGGACGCGTGGAGGCGCCGGAGCGTCCCCCGATCGTCCTCGATGTGCTCGAGCACGTTCAGACAGATGATCGTGTCCAGGTTCCGCGCGGCGAGCGGCGCCGGATCGAAGTCCATCAGGTCGAGCGGGATCACCTCGACCCGGGTGTGCCGCTCGAAGGTGTTCCCCAGGATCCGCATGTAGCGAGGGTTGAGCTCGGTCGCCACGACGAGGTCGCGGCCCGTCAGGTAGCGGGTGAAGCTCCCGATCCCCGATCCGACCTCTAGGACGCGCTGGCCCAGCCAGGGCACGAGCTGCTGGAACATCCAGCGGTTGTACCGCTCCGCCCGCGACAGGCGCAGGAGCGTCTTGTAGCCGGGGTCGGCGTTCTCCTGGTCGTCGACGAACGCGTAGCGGAGGATCGTCCAGAGGGCGACGACCCCGTCGGTCCAGCGGATCTTTTTGCCTTCCCAGTAGGCCCGGCCCGCGTACGAGATCGGCACCTCGTAGATGCGCGCGTGCACCTTCGCGAGCTTGGCGGTGAGCTCCGGCTCGACGCCGAAGCGGCTGGACCGGATGGGAATGCTCTTGATGATGTCGGCCCGGAAGACCTTGTAGCCCGTCTCCATGTCGGTGAGGTTCAGGTTCGTGACCATGTTGGAGACGAGCGTCAGGATTTTGTTCGCGACGTGGTGCCAGAAGAACAGCACACGGCGAGGCGTGCCCGTGAAGCGCGAGCCGTACACCACGTCGGCCTTGCCTTCGAGAATCGGGGCGAGGAGCTTCGGGTAATCCCGGGGGTCGTACTCGAGATCGGCGTCCTGGACCAGCACGATGTCCCCGGTCGCCTCGGCGAAGCCCCGGCGCAGCGCGGCGCCCTTGCCCTGGTTGGGCTCCTGGTAGAAGACGCGGATCTCGTTCTTCTCGTCGGCGGTGCCGAGCCGCCGGGTCTCGGCCAGCTCGGCCTCCAGTCGGCGGAGGTAGTCCCGCGTCCCGTCCGTGGAGCAATCGTCGACGATGACGATCTCCTTGGGGATGGTGATCGCCTGGACGCGGTGGAGGATCTCGGGGAGCGTGAGCCGCTCGTTGTAGACGGGGATGACGACGGAAAGCCGCGTGGAAGGCCGCTGATCCACCGGCGGCATTATAGCAGCCGAGGAGGCCCGTTCCGTTGACGTTGCGGCGGCCCGTTCTATAGTGGCCCGGTGATCTCGCGCGCTCGTCCGGCTGACGCGGCGCCCGCCGGGACGCCGGCCCGCGAGTGGCCGATGGTCGCCCTGCTACTGGTCGTCGCCGCGGGTGTCCGCGCCCTCCGGTTCGGCAGCGTCATGACGTGGGCGCACTGGGACGAGACGAACGTCGCGGTGCCGGCCGCGCAGATCCTCGGCGGGACCTTTCCCGTTCACCACGTCGGCGTCGAGTACGTGGGCGCGACCGCGGCGTATCCGCTGGCCGCGTGGTTCGCGGTGGCCGGCCTCTCCCCGTTCGCCCTGGACCTGTTCTGCTATGCGGTCGGTCTCGGCGTCGCGTGGACGGGCTTTCTCGTCGCGCGTCGGCTCCTGCCGCCGGGGCCGGCGCGGTTCGGGTTGGCCGTGCTGGCGGTGCCGCCCTTGCTGCTCAACTACTGGTCGCTCCACGGCGCGCTGAATCCGCCGGTGACGCTGCTCATCGGCAACCTCCTGCTGCTCGGCACGCACACGATCTTCTTCCGCCGCCCGGATGACGCCGGGCCCTTGCTCGGGCTGGGGCTCCTGGCCGGAGTCGGCTGGTGGGCCTATCCCATGGCCATCGTCTTCTGGGCGCCGTTCGGGCTGCTGGCGCTCCGGACCGGCCTGGTATGGCGAGCGCGCTTCTGGCTGTTCCCGCTGGGTCTCGCGCTGGGGGGCCTGCCGGACTGGATCTACGAGGCTCTCAACTATCCATCGGCGCGTCTCATGCTCTCCGGGTCGGGGTCGCTGCCCGCCGAGTCCTTCGTCCTCCGGGCGCGCGCCCTCTTCGGCCCCGTCGCGCTCCAGCTCTACGGCGGCGCGGGCGACGGCGTCGCGATCCCGCGTGCCATCCAGGTCGCGGTGCTGACGCTGGCCGCGCTGAGCGTGGCGCGAGCTGCCGTGCGCGATCGGGCGGAGCTCCGGTGGCTGGCGGGCGCCGGCGGGCGCCGCGGGCGAGGTCTCGTGCTGCTCTGGGGCGTGGCCGCGGCCAACGTCGGCCTCGTCCTGCTGACCAAGCGCCCGCTCGGCCCCACCTATCTGCTGCCGCTCTACAGCGTCCTCCCGATCTGGCTGGGCGAGTGCTTCTGGTGGCTCGGGCGCAAGCGCCGCGGGCTCGGGATGGGAGCGCTGGCGGGATGGCTCGCGCTCCAGCTTTGGGCCAACTGGGCGGTCACGCTCGGGCAGCCGCGGGACGCGCCGCGCCGCTGGGCGGGCCTCGTGGCGACGGCGCGGCCGCTCGAAGACTGGCTCACCGCACGCGGCATCCATCGCGTGTACTGGGCCGCCAGCGGACAGCTGGCGTCGTTCGAGTTCAGCTACCTCGCCGGGATGCGGGTGATCGCGGCCGACCTCTGGGCCGAGACCGTGGTGCAGCACGCGCACCTGGTGGACGCCGCGACGGCGCCGCCGATCGTGGCGACGCCGGACGTTCTTCCGGAGCTCCGGGCGAGCCTCCGGGGTTTGTCCCTCGCGATTCAGGAAACTCCCGTCGGGCGCTTCGTGGTCGTGGAGGCCGGGCCGGCGGGCTCGATGCGTTTCGCCCCGCTGTCGCCGGCTGGCTGGACGGTGACGACGAGCCACCGGCTCCAGGACGCGCCGAATCTCATCGACCGAGACGCGGGAACCGGCTGGAGCACCGGGACGCGACAGGCGCCCGGCCAGTGGCTCGCGGTGGATCTCGGTCGCGAAGAGACCGTGGCCCGGATCGATCTCCTGGCGATCGATTGGCAGGAGGTCCCGGGCGGCTTCCACGTCGAGTGGTCCGGGGACGGGGTCCACTGGGCCACCGCGGTGTCGATCCCGAGCTACTGGGGGCCACTGTTCTGGTCCGAGCGCCACGCGTTCCTGAAGATCCGGCGCGGGCGGGTCCAGGCGATCTTCGATCCGGTCCACGCCCGGTTCCTGCGTGTCGTCCTCGACCGATCCGGACCCCAGGCGTGGGCTGCGCGGGAGCTCTTCGTCTACGCGCCCGGGCCGCCCCCCGCCGGGGCGACCGAGGGGGGCGAGCTGGCGGCCGCGCTCCACGACGAGGGCGTCTCCTTCGTTTACGCCGACCCGTGGCTGTCGGCCCGCGTGCGCGTCGAGTCGCGCGAGTCGATCGGCACGCTCGAGTCGAACTCGGCCGTGAACTCCTACGGGCGGTCGGTGCCCGACCCGTCGGTGCTGGAGCGCTTTCGGCCCCGACCCGACCGCGCGGTGCTGCTCGACGACGAGGCGAACGTGGCGCAGGTGCGCGGCGTGCTGACCGAGCGGGGGCTGCTGGCGCGGGAGCGGACGGTCGGGCCCTACCGCCTGCTCGTGCTGGGGGCCGAAGCGCCGTTCCGGGCGCTCGCGCGGCACGGATGGCGGGCGAGCGCGACCACGGCCGGGGCGACGGCGGGGCGGGCCATCGACGGGGATGCGCAGACCCGCTGGGCAGCGGGGGGGCCGGTGGATGCGACCACGAGCTTCACCGTGGACCTCGGTGGGCCGCAGCGGGTGACGGGGCTCGAGGTGACGCCAGGTTCCCGTGAGGGCGGGCCCACAGATTACGCGGTGGAGGGCTCGACCGACGGGCGCCAGTGGGCGCCGCTCCCGGCGATCAGGTGGGCCGGGCCGCTGTTCTGGTCGGGGGCCGAGCTCCTGCGGAACAGCCGTCCGGAGTGGGCGGTGACGTTTCCGCCGGCGATCCTGCGCGCCATCCGGATCCGGCCGGTGGCCTCGGCGCCGAGCTGGTCGATCGCCGAGATCACGATCTTCGACTGAGCCGCGCTCGCTCGACTACGCCGGCGGCGGCGCGGACCGGTCGCGCCGCCGTGCGACGACGGCGGCGACGCCCAGCGCGCCGAGAGTCACCAGCGTGATCCCCAGCCCGACGAACACATTCGCCTGACGATAGCGGAACTCCACGGTGTGGCGGCCGGGCGCCAGGAACACGGCGCGGAGCGCGTGGTCGGCGCGCACGATCGGGACGGGCGCGCCGTTGTCGGCCGCCCGCCACCGGGGGTCGAACGTGTCGCTCAGCACGAGCACGGCCGGCTCCGATAGCTCGGCCTCGAGGGAGACGCGCTCGGGCGTGTACGCGAGCACGCGCACGGGGGGCAGGGGCGGCGCGCCCGCGCGCGGAACGGCGGTGAAGCCCGCCGGCAGCGGATCCGCCGTGAGCACTTCCTCGACCGGGTCCAGGTCCTCCATCTGGCGGAGGAGCTGGTCGGCCGGGACCTGCCGCGCCCGGCGCACGAGGAAGGCGCGGGGCAAGGCGCGCGTGTTCTCGTAGAGACCGGCGGTCACCTGACGGAATCGTCCCGGATCGGCGCCGGGTGGCCACGCGACGCCGTCATCCACGGCGAGGCGCTCCACGACGAGCAGGGCGGGCCCGGGTCCTCCTTCGAGCCGGATCTGGGTCGGCCGGAATCCGCGCGGCAGCTCCACCGTCGCCCGGTAGGTGTGACCCTGGTAACCCTCGGGAACGGCCCACGAGCGCACCGCCGGGAGGGCGTGGTGCCCGGCCCGCGCTCCCGGACGATCGAGCGACCACTCGGCGGTCTCGAGGCCGGCGCGGAGCGGCACGGTGACGATGGCGCCGTCCGTGGCGATCAGCGAGGCCGTCGCGATGGTCTGGCCCTGCGGCACCTCGAGCCCGTAGACGAGGTTCGAGTGGATCTCGAGCTGGCGGGCGATGGCGCCCGGCGCCACCGGCAGCCGGAGGAGGGCGCCGGGCCAGACGCGGAGCGGACCGCTCGGCTTCACGGCCGGCGGCGGCTCGGACCCGGGGGGCAGCACGTACCGGACGTTGAGAAGGTCCTGCAGGCGCGGGTGATCGCGGCTGAGCTGATACACATCGAGGAACGCCGGGGGCGCGAACGTGCTGTCGCCGTCCACCACGCCCCAGCCGTACCGGTAGATCGTCTGCGGATGAATGCGATTGCCGCGGTGGAGCCGGAGGGGCTCGGTGGTGCGGCTGATCGCCTCCACCCACTCCATCTCGCGCGGCGACCGGATGTCCGGGTTCCGCGACGTGTCCGTCACCGGAAACGAGCCGAAGAGGAGGTCGGCCAGGAGGACGACCAGCGCGGCGGCGCACACCGCACGCGGGCTCGCCCGGCCCGGCCACGACACCACGAGGGCGGAGCCGGCCAGCAGCAGTGTCAGCATCACGTACTGGCCCGCGAAGTTCTGGAAGTCGTCCGCGTTCGGCTGGACCTGCGCCCAGACCAGGAGGAGCGTCAGCGGCACGCCGCCGGCCGCGGCCACCAGCGCGAGCCGGCGCACGCCCCGGGCGAGCGCGATCGGCCGCCGGCCGGTGAGGAGCGCCTGGGCGCCGAACGCGGCGAGGATCGCGAGCGCGAAGCCCGCGAGGCCGACGAATCGCCCCGGGATGCGGAAGAGCGTGAGCCCCGGCAGGAGATCGTACGCGGGCCGGTAGAGACCGTAGAGGTCCCCGAACGCCAGCAGGACGGCCACGAATCCCAGCATCGCGTGGAACCCCACTCGCCAGTCCCATCGTCCGCGGAGCGCGTGGATGGCCAGGATGAGCGGGAGGACGCCGGGGTAGAGGTAGTACTCGGAGCCGCTGCTCCGCCAGCCCGAGACCGTGAACAGCCCCCACGGCATGAGCGCCTGGACGAGATAGGCGAGAGGGAGCGAGAAGGTGGCCTTCCAGTCGTAGCCGAGCCCCGCCCGGTACGAGCTGATGCCCAGCCCCCAGGACGGAAGGAGCTGGACGGCTCCGACGCCCAGGGCGACCACGGGCACCAGCAGGAGGATTCCGGCCGGCCGGCGCCAGGGCTCGCCGGCGCCCACGCGTCGCGCGACCAGCGTCAGGCCGAGTGCCACGGTCGCCAAGACGACGTGGTAGAAGAGGTGTGGATGCCCAGCCAGGAACGCCACACCGAGCGCCAGGCCGCCGAGGGCACCCCAGCGAAGGCGCCCGGTCGCGTCCGCCCTGACGACGCAGGCGAGGATCGCGGGCAGCCACGTCACCGTGTCGATCATCGTCCAGTGGGCGATGTGCGCCAGCATGAAGCCCGAGAACATGAACGCGATGCCGCCGAAGCTCGCCGCGAACCGTCCGAGGCCGAGCTGGCGCCCGTACAGGTAGGTGAACGCGCCCGCCATTGCGTAGTGCAGGAGATGGTGATACTGGAGGGCCAGGTGCGGGATCTGCTGGCCGCGCTCCAGGAGTCCCAGCACCAGGAGATTGAGCGGATAGAACAGGTGCAGATGGGCCTGCAGGAACATCGGGTGGTGAGTTCCGCCCCCGAGGAAGGGCGACCCGGTGCCGAGCGTCGGGTCCCACAGCGTCAGGATCCCGCGCTTGAGTTGATGATAGAAGTACGGCTCGACCGCGAGGCCGAAGTCGCCGCCGAGGTGGAGCCGCGACCCCGCGAACGGCGTCACGATCGCCCACAGCTTGAGGACGGCGAGCCCGGCGAGGCCCGCGATGGGCAGGGCCTCGCGCACCCACGGACGCTGCCCACGCATAGTGGTCGTGCTGCGCTCTCCCAATCGGCGCCGGTAGCCTAGCAGAAAGGCTATGGCGCCTCAACAGAACGACGGAGGCCTCGCCGAGGGCACGGGGCTCTCGATCGTCGTGCCCGCGTACAACGAGGCGAAGCGTCTTCCCGGCACCTTGCCGCGGATGATCGAGTACGCGCGGCGTCTCGGCGAGCCCGTCGAGATCATCGTCGTGGACGACGGCAGCGTGGACGGCACCGCTGGCATCGCGACCGCGATCGGGGAGAAGTGCGGCTTCGTCACGGTCCTCCAGGCCGACGAGGACCGCGGCAAGGGCGCCGCGGTTCGGCGGGGCATGCTGGCGGCGGGCCTCGGCCACGTGCTCTTCACGGACGCCGATCTGTCGACGCCGATCGAGGAAGCGGACAAGTTGCGCGCGGCGCTGGCGGGTGGCGCGGATGTGGCGATCGGGTCGCGCCGTCTCGCCGGGTCGGATGTGCAGGTCCACCAGCCCTGGCTGCGCGAGACGGCGGGTCGGGCCTTCAGCGGACTCGTCTCGCTTCTGCTGCTCCCGGGGATCCGCGACAGCCAGTGCGGGTTCAAGGCCTTCCGCCGGTCCGCCGCGCGGGCGCTCTTCGGCCGCCAGCGGCTCGATGGGTTCGGATTCGACGCCGAGGTGCTGTGGCTCGCGCGACAGCTCGGCTACCGGGTCGCCGAGATTCCCATCGTCTGGCGCGACGACCGCCGCAGCAGCGTGCGGCTCGTCCGCGACTCGGGCGGGATGCTGCTGGACCTGGCGCGCATCCGCGTCAACGGCTGGGCGGGGCGCTACGCGCGGGAGCGCCGCCAGTCGTCGCCGTCGCCGCGGTAAGGCCGTGAGCCGGCCGGAGCGGCTGGCCGGCGGCGATCCCGCGGCGGTGCCGGAGCGCGGCCCGTCCCGCCGCGCGCTCGGGGTGGTGGTCGTGGTCGGCGTGATCCTTCGCCTCCTTCTCCTCCGGCTGCCGCGGCTCTGGTACGACGAGGCGACCTCCGGGCTCCTCGGTCTCGCGGTGCTGAAGGGCGAGCTGCCCATCTACTTCTTCGGGCAGTCGTTCATGGGCGCCCTCGACGGGTATCTCGCGGCTCCGGTGTTCTGGATCCTGGGCGCGTCCGCCCGCACGCTCGAGCTCGTCCCCGTGCTGCTCGCGCTGGTGACCGTCGGTCTGACGCTCCGGCTCGCCCACGATGCGTTCGGCTCGCGGGCCGCCCTGTTCACGGCGATCTTCCTGGCGATCCCGCCGGACTTCCTCCTCTTCTGGTCGCACGAGGCGCGCAACCACTACCCACTCACACTGGTCTTCGGGAGCCTCGCGCTCCTGCTGGCCCTGCGGGCGCCGACGGCGCGCCGGCGCCGCGCGGTGATCCTGTTCGCGCTCCTCGGCCTCGCGCTCGGACTCGGCTTCTGGACGAACTTTCTCTCCCTCGTGTACTTCCCGGCGATCGCGGTGCTTCTGGCGCGCCGGGGCCTGCGGCCTCTCGTGCCCGGACTCCTCGCGGGCGTGCCCGCGTTCCTCCTGGGGAGCCTGCCCCATTGGCTGTACGGCATCCCGCACGGCACGGCGATGCCGCCGCCGGGACGTCCGGTGCCGCTCGGGACGGTGCTCGCGCACTTCGGCTTCTTCGGCCGGACCGCGTGGCCGATCGTGGCCGGGGTGCCGCTGAGCGTCCGGGACACCGCGCTCGGCGCCGGGCTGACGGTCGGCCTGGGCGCGCTCTACCTGGCGGTGATGCTCTCCGCGCTCCGGGCGATGCGGCGGGCTCCCGCGCCGGCGGCGGCCGCGGCTCTGGCACTCGTCGTCCTCGCGGTCACCAACGTGGGCATCGCCGCGGTGACCCGCTACGGCCGCGGGCTCGATGACAACGATCCGCACTACCTCTTGCCGCTCTACACGGCGCTGCCGCCGCTGCTCGGATGGTTCCTGGCCCGGCTCCGCGATCGGCGCCGCGCGATCGGACTCGTCGCGGCGCTCCTGCTCGTCCACGGGCTCGGCGCGCTCAACGGCAGCTTCGCGGACCTCCAGCCGGCCATCGCGGCCGCCGAGCGGGCCGAGCTCGCCGGCCAGCTCGAGAGCCTGGCGGCGCTCGAGCGCGCGGACCTCGACCGCGTCTACGACTCCGACGCCGGGGGGCGCATCCTCACGTTCCTGTCGGCGGGACGGACCATCGTGTCGAATCCCTACGAGGAGATCCGTCCGGCGTTCGCCCGCGCCGTCGACGGCGGGGCGGCCGTCGGCTGGTGGATGCCCCGCCGCGCGGGTCTGCTCGAGGCGCACTTCGCGGCGCTCGGCCTCCGGTCCGCGTTCCATCGTCGTGGCGACCTGGGCGGGACTTACGACGCATTCACCCTCGTCGCCCCGCCGGTCCGCGAGGTACCCGCGTCGGGATTCCGGATCACCGCGAGCGACGGAACGGACGCCACCGGGCGGATGACGGACCGCGTCGGCGCCACGCTCTGGAGCACGGGCCATCCCCAGCGCGGCGGGGAGTGGGTCCAGGTCGACCTGGGCGCCGTCATGCCAGTCGCCCTCGTGCGGTGGCTGCCGGGCACGTACCAGGAGGTGCCGCGAGGCTTGCGCCTCGAGGTCTCGGTCGACGGGGTCGCCTGGCGGACGCTCGCGGATCTGGCGGAATACGTCGGCCCGCTCTACTGGTCGGCTGGACGACCCCTGGCGCGTGTGCGCAGCGGGCGCGTAGAGCTGCGCATCCCGACCACGCCGGCGCGCTGGCTCCGTATCACGCAGACGGGGCGGGGCGGTCTCTGGGCGTGGACGATTCGGGAGCTCTACGTGTACGCGGCGACCGGCCCCGCTGCGCCCGAGACGCCGGTGGACGATGCCGCGCTCGCGCGCGCGGTGCGCGACGCGGGGGTCCGGCGCCTCTACGCCGACCATGGGTGGGCGAGCCGTATCGCCCTCGCCGACTCTGCCATCCGCGTGCTGCCCGCCAACCTCCAGCTGGATGACTACGGCTTTCGAGGATCGGCCACGATGCTGATCCCGCCCGTCGAGTGGGCGCCGGGGACCGGAGTGCTGCTCGAGCCCGCTGACGCCGAGGGCTTTGCCGAGATGGCGCGGGCCGGCGGGCTCGCGTTCACCCGGCACGCCCTCGTCGGCGGGCTCATGCTGTTCGCGCACGCAGCGCCGTCGGCAGCGGGCGCTCCCGTTCCGGAGCGTCTGCTCGGCGTGAGCGCGTCGCGCCAGCCGAAGCGCGCGGGTCTCGCGGTCGACGGGGATCCGGCCACGCGCTGGGCGACGGCGGGGCCGCGCGCCGCCGGCGACTGGTTTCGCGTCGACCTCCCCGCGGCCCGATCGCTGCGCGGCGTGCGGCTCACGGCGGCCAACCCCGCCGACCTCCCGCCGGCGCTCGCGGTGGAGGGATCGCCGGACGGCGCCCGCTGGGAGCGGCTGGCCACCATCCTGAGCCCGGAGCACCGGTACCGCTGGGGTGGCGTCGGCCTCCTCGACGACGGCCTGGTCGCCCTCGGGATCGAGTTCCCGCCCGCCACGCTCAAGGCCCTCCGTCTCGTGCTCCCGGCCGGCGATCCCGTGTTCGACTGGTCCATCAACGAGCTCACCGTCTTCGACGCCCGGTGAGGCGGACCGCGGCGCGCCGCAGCCGCCGGCGAGAGGCGCGAAGTCCGTCGTGGCGCGTACTTGCCTGACGGCTCGGGCCCGCCGCCGTCGTGGCGCCTGCCGCCGGGCCCCTGTTATACTCGCCGCATGCGCACGCTCGTCACCGGCGGCACCGGGTTCACCGGGAGCCACCTCGTCCGGCGTCTGCTTGCGCGCGGCGATCAGGTGCGCGTCCTCGACGCCGCGCCCGGACTGTTCCACGACGAGCTCAAGCGCCTCGGTACGGAGATCACGCTCGGCAGCGTGACCGACCGGGCGCTGGTCGACCGGCTGGTGGCCGGCGCTGACGTCGTGTTCCACCTGGCGGCCGCGTTCCGGAAGATCAATCTGCCCAAGCAGGAGTACTGGGAGGTCAACTGCCAGGGCACCCGCTACGTGGCCGAGGCGTGCCTCAAGCACCAGGTGCGTCGCCTCGTCTACTGCTCGACGCAGGGCGTGCACGGGCACGTGGCGCAGCCGCCGGGTGACGAGAGCTCGCCGATCGCCCCCGAGGACTACTACCAGCAGACCAAGTACGAGGGCGAGCAAGCGCTCTGGGAGGTTGCCCGGGGTGGCCTCGAGGCGAGCGTGATCCGCCCGATGGGCATCTACGGGCCCGGCGACCCCGGCCGGTTCCTGATGCTGTACCGCGCCGTCCAGCGCGGTCGCTTCCTGATGTTCGGCGACGGGCAGACCTTCTACCATCCCTGCTACATCGACAACCTCGTCGACTCGTTCGAGCTGGCCGCCGAGCACCCGAAGGCGGTGGGCGAGACCTACCTCATCGGCGACGACCGCTACGTGTCGCTCAACGAGCTCGTGCGCGGGGTGGGGGAGAGCCTCGGGCAGCCGGTCAAGATCGTCCATCTCCCCTTCGCGCCGCTGTGGGCCGCCTCCGCCCTGTGCGAGGCGGTGCTCATGCCGCTCGGCGTCGAGCCGCCGCTCTTCCGGCGCCGGGCCGACTGGTTCCGCCAGACTCGCGCGTTCAGCATCGACAAGGCGGTGCGGCAGCTCGGGTTCGTCGCCCGCGTGTCGCTCGCGGAAGGCCTCCGCCGCACGGCGGTCTGGTACCGCGAGCACGGATACCTCCGCTAGCCATGTGCGGCATCGCGGGCGTCTTCGAGTTCCGTCCGGGGCGGACCACGCCGCCTCACATCCTCGAGTCGATGGCGAAGATGATCGAGCACCGCGGCCCCGACCAGGGCGCCATCTTCCAGGACGGGCCCATCGGACTGGTGGCTCGCCGTCTCCGGATCATCGACCTGTCGCCCGCCGGCTCCCAGCCCATCCCCAACGAGGACGGGACGATCCAGCTGGTCTACAACGGCGAGATCTTCAACCACGAGGAGCTTCGCCGGGAGCTCCAGGCGCTGGGGCACCGCTTCCGGGGTCGCTGCGACTCGGAGGTCGTCGTGCACGGGTACGAAGCGTGGGGCCCGCGCTGCGTCGAGCGGTTCCGCGGGTTCTTCGCCTTCGCGCTCTGGGACCAGAAGCGCGGAGAGCTCCTGCTGGCGCGCGACCGGATCGGCATCAAGCCGCTCTACTACGCGTGGTCCGGGGACCGCCTGGTCTTCGGCTCGGAGATCAAGGCGATCCTCGAGCATCCGGACGTCCCGCGGGCGATGGATCTCCAGTCGATGTACCACTACCTCGGCTACGAGTTCGTGCCCGGGCCGGCGACCATGTTCCAGGGGATCCGGAAGCTGCCGCCGGGCACCATCGCGCGCGTCAGCGCGAGCCGGCTCGAGATCGAGCCCTACTGGGAGCTCCGGTTCGAGGATTCGCCCGACGACGCGGCGACGCTGGCCCGTCGGGTGCGCGAGACGCTCCGGGATTCCGTGCACGCGTGGATGATGTCCGACGTCCCGGAGGGCCTGTTCCTCTCGGGCGGGCTCGACTCGACGGCGGTGCTGGCCTTCACGCGGGAGGCGACCACCGGGCCGCTGCCGACCTTCACGCTCGGCTACGACGACCCGACGTTCAGCGAGTGGGAGTTCGCGCGCGAGGCCGCGCGCTACTACGGCACCGAGCACCGGGAGATCCGGGTGCCGCCGGTCACGCCCGACGTGATCGAGCAGACGGTCTGGCATCTCGACGAGCCGATGACGGACCTCTCCGCGGTGCCCTTGTTCCTCCTCTGCCGGGAGGCGCGCCGGGACGTCACCGTCTGCATGTCCGGCGAGGGCGGGGACGAGGTCTTCATCGGCTACGACCGGTTCGTCGCGGCCAAGGCCGATCGGTTCTACCGGATGCTGCCGCGGGCGCTCCGGCGCGGCGTGATCGAGCCCCTGGTGACGCGACTCCCGGACCAGGAGCAGAAGAAGGGCCCGGTCGTGGTCCTCCGGCGGTTCATCGAGGGCGCGCGCCTCGATCCCGACGGGCTCCACATGCGCTGGCAGCACTTCGGCTCGGACGCGCTCGACGCGCGCCTGTTCCGGGAGAGCGTGCTGCGCTCGGTCGACCGGGACCGCTTCGCGCCGATTCGCCAGGCGGCGGCGCGCTGCAATTCGTCCCGCCGCCTCGACCGCGAGATCTTCGTCGACACCCGGTTCACGATGCCGGACTCGGTCCTGATGAAGGTCGACAAGATGTCGATGGCGCACGCGCTCGAGATCCGCGTGCCGCTGCTCGACCACCATCTGATCGAGCTGGCCGCCTCGATCCCGCCGCACCTGAAGTTCCCGGGGTTCCGGACCCGCGCGATCTACCGGCAGGCCCTCGAGGGCGTGCTGCCGCCGAAGATCCTCCACCGCGGGAAGCAGGGGTACAGCCTGCCGCTCAAGCAGTGGCTCCGGAACGAGCTCCGGGATTACATGGTCCAGCTCCTGCGCGGATCCGAGGTCGTGCGCGCGTATCTCGATCCGGCGGGCGTCGAGGCGCTGATCGCCGAGCACCTGGCTCGCCGCGCCAACCACAATCACACGCTCTGGGCCCTCATCAATCTGACCCTGTGGCACCGTCGGTTCATTGAGGGAGCCTGAGCGCGCGCGCCGGGAGGGCGGCCGCCGCGGGCTTCGCCTCCGGATCGCGGTCAGCCTCGCCCTCCTCGTACTCCTCGTCCTCTTCGTCGACTGGAGCCACCTCGGCGCGCGGCTCGCCGGCGCCGATCCGGTCCTCATGCTGGGCGTCGTGCTGCTCGCGACGGCGGACCGGCTTCTCATGGCGTGGAAGTGGTGGCTCCTCGTGCGGAGCCGCGACGCGGCGCTCGGGCTTTGGGCCGCGGTGCGCGCGTACTACCTGGCCTCGTTCGCGGGCTACTTCCTGCCCATGACGGTGGGCGCCGACGCGGTGCGCGTCGGCGCGCTGGCCGGCACGAGCCGCCCCGCGGTGCTGGTCGCGTCGGTGGTGCTCGAGCGGCTCATCGGCGCCCTCGCCCAGGCGGTGCTGGCCGGGCTCTCGGTCGCCACGCTCGTGACGCTCGGCATCGGCGCCCGCGTGGGGCCGACCGAGCGCTGGGGCCTGGGCGCCGCCGTCGTGCTCGCGTTCGCGGCGTTTCCCCTCTCGTTCCCGGGCGCGCGGTGGGCGGCGGCGCGCCTCGGCCCGGGGGGCGGATGGCGGGGCGCGCTGCGCGCGCTGGCCGAGCAGTACGCGGGCTACGGCGCCTCGACGGGACTGCTCTGCGCCTTCTTCGCGCTCACGCTCCTCGAGGGCGCGTTTCCCATCGCGATCCACTACACGGCGGGCCGCGCGCTCGGGCTCGATCCGGGCTGGACCTTCTTCATCGCGACGGTGCCGCTCGTCTACCTGGTCGCGCGGCTGCCGGTGAGCCTCGGCGGGCTCGGATTCCTCGAGCTGTCGTTCGTGTCGCTGGCGGGGCTTCTCGGTGTGGGCTGGACCGACGCATTCGCCATCGCCGGGCTCGCGACCGCGCTCTACCTCCTGGCCCTCACCCCGGGAGCGGTGCTCTACCTGATTCCCGCGGCGGCGTCGCCGGTCCGCCCCGCGCCGCGGGAGCGGCTGCCATGAGCGCCCAGGCGGACGGCCGTTCCATCCCGCAGACCCAGCCGGTCAAGGAGGGACTCGCCGACGTCCCGGGAGCCCTGTTCGATCCCCGGCGCTCGAAGGCCGAGCGGTACGCGGACCTCGTGGTGGGCGAGCGCGGATGGTGGCCGCTCCTGCGCTACGAGCTCGTGCTGCTGCTCGCGTCGTGGGTGCCGGGTGCCCTCGGTCTCCTCCTGCGCGGCTGGCTCTATCCGTGGCTCCTCGGCGCGTGCGGCCGGAACGTCAGCTTCGGGACGAACGTCGTCCTGCGGCACCCGCGCAAGATCCGGATCGGGGACGACGTCGCGATCGACGACGGCTGCGTGCTGGACGCCAAGGGATCGGCGAACCGCGGGATCGACATCGGCTCGCGCGTGTTCCTTGGCCGGCACACCATCCTCGCGTGCAAGGAAGGGGACATCGCGCTCGAGGACGGCGTCAACGTCTCGTACAACTGCGTCGTCTTCTCGGCGTCGTCGGTCCGGATCGGCGCGGAGACCCTCCTGGCCGCCTACTGCTACGTCGTGGGAGGCGGGCACGACTTCGACCGCGTGGACCTGCCCGTCGTCCAGCAGGCGCGCCCTTCCCGGGGCATCGTGGTGGGCGCGGGCGGCTGGCTGGGGGCGGGCGCGATCGTGCTCGACGGCGTGACCGTCGGGCCGAGCGCGATCGTGGGCGCGCACGCGGTCGTGACGCAGGACGTCCCCGGATACGCAATCGCGGCGGGCGCTCCGGCCCGCGTGGTCCGGGACCGGCGCCAGCCCGCATGAGCGCTCCGGCGACGGGCGCGCCGCCCGCCGCCCCGCCGTCCGCCTCAGCCGGGCCGGCCGCCGCGCGCCGGGTGCCCCGCGGGCTCTGGCGTCTCGGGCTCGGGCTGCTCGTCTCGGGCGCGATCCTCGTCTACCTGTTCACGGCGCAGGGCGCCGATCCCCGCGCGCTCGTCCCGCTGGTGCGGGCCATCTCGCTGCCGGGCCTCCTGGCGTACGTCGCGATCTCGGCGGTCGGTCTCGTCCTTCGCGCCTTGCGGTATCGCCTGCTCCTGGGACGCCCAGTGGCGTTCTGGCCGCTCGTGCTCATCACCGCGGTGCGCAACATGGCCGTCGACCTGGTCCCCGCCCGGGCGGGGGCGGCGGCCAGCTACCTCTACCTCGTCACCTCCCGGCTCGGGCTTCCACTCGAGGCCGGCGTGGCGTCGTTCGCGCTCTCGTTCATCCTCGACACGCTGGCGCTGGCGCCGCTGCTCGTGCTCGCGCTGCTCGCCGTGGGCAATGCGCCGTTGCCACCGGCCGTGCTCGTCGGCGGGAGTCTCATCATCCTGCTGGGCTCCGTGGCCGCGCTCTGGGTGCTGGCCCCGATTCTCCGGGTCGCGGCCCGGGTGGCAAGCCGGCTGCCGGTCGCGGCCCGCCGGCTCGATCCGCTCCTGCGCGCGGCGGCCACCGAGGTCGAGCAGCGCGAGCGCGCACGGACCCTCCTGCCGGCGCTGGGCCTGTCCCTTCTTCTGCGGCTCACGAAGTACGGCGCGTACTACTTCCTGCTCCTGGCGCTCCTCGCGTCCCGGGCCGAGCCCGGGCTCCAGCTCACCTTCCTGCGCGTCTTCCTGTCGATCGCGGGCGCCGAGCTGGCGGCCTCGCTCCCGTTGCCGACCATCATGAGTGTCGGTCCGTACGAAGCCGCCGGGGCCGCCGGATTCGCCTTCTGGCTCGGGGTGCCCCCGGAGCTCGCGACGCTCGCGGTGACGGCATTCCATGGCCTGTCGCAGGTCCACGACTACAGCCTCGGGCTGCTCGCGCTCGTGTGGATCATGGCGCGCCGCCCGCGTGGTCCCGCCGATCCCGGCCCGGGTGGCGCGCCGGCGCCGCCGGCCGGCGCCTGAGCGTGGACCGGCGAGATCGATCGCCCGGCCCACGGGCCGCCCGCCGTCCCCGCATCGCCGTTCGGTGGGCGAGCCCCGGGCGGATGCTAGAATTCCAGCGATGATTGGCGGGGCGCCGCGGGCCGGTGCGCGAGTCGAGCCGATGGCCCTCCGATCCCGAGCGGGTGCGGACGAGGTGTAGCCGGCCGCCCGTCGGGCGCCCGCGGTTCCGAGGCGCCCCGTGAGGCGAGACCAGACGGCGACGGACGGCACCGCGGGCGGGTCCCGGTCGGGATCCGCTTCCATGCGGTCGTGGCTCGAATACCTCCGGCCTCTCCGGTTCGACCACTGGATCAAGAACCTCGTCGTGCCGGTCGGGAGCCTCCTCGGCCTGGCCGCCCACCGCTCCTATCCGGGGCTCGGCGACGTCGGCGCGATCCTCCTGGCGTTCGTCGTGTCCGGTCTCATCTCGTCGGTCAACTACGCCGTGAACGAGGTCCTGGACGCGCCCTTCGATGCCCGGCACCCGACAAAGCGCGATCGCCCGATCCCGTCGGGTCGCGTCCGGGTCGGGCCCCTGCTCGTCCTGACCGCCGGCGTCGGGCTCCTGGCGTTCGGGCTCGCGCGGTGGCTCCTGCCGTCGGGCGTCGTCCTGGGCGCCGCGGCCCTGTTCGTTGCCGCGCTGGTGTACAACCTCCCGCCGATCCGGCTCAAGGACTGGCCGTACCTCGACGCGGTGACCGAGTCCCTCACCAATCCGATCCGGATCGCGATCGGCTGGTCTGCCGTCGCGAGCGGCACGCCACCGGCGCTGCTGCTGGTGGCGTTCTGGGCCTTCGGGGCGTTCCTCATGACCGGCAAGCGCCTGGCGGAGCTCCGGCTGCTGGGCGATCTCGCGGCGCGCTACCGCCCGACGTTCCGGGCGTACTCGATCACCGGCCTGTGCGTGATCCAGCTCCTGCATGCCGTGGTCGGATTCGCGGCGCTCGCCCGTCTCGTGGTGACGCAGCGCCCGGAGGTGCTGCCGGCGCTTCCACTGGTGGCGGTGCTGCTCGGCTGGGCGTTCAAGATGACCTTCGAGCCGGAGAGCCCCTTGATCGATCCCGAGCACCTGTACCGGCGCCCGATCTTCCTGCTCGTCGCCATTCTCGTCTTCGCCCTCCTGGTCGACCTGGCCCTCGGCTAGGGCGCGGCGCCGGTGAAGCTCCGGGTCCATCTCGGCGTCTACGCCGCCTGCCTGGTGCTGATCGCGTGCTGGACGTGGCCGCTGGCCCGCGATCCGGGGCACCTCGTGCCCGACAACACGGATCCCCGGCTGTTCGGCTGGGTCATGCTGTCAGTGTTCCGGAATCTCCTCACGCGACCCCTGCTCCTGCTCCACGGAAGCGGCTTCTATCCCTACGGCCTGAGTCTCACGCTCGCGGAGCCGCTGGTGACGCCGGCGCTGGTGGCGGGCCCGCTCTTCTGGGGGACGGGCAATCCGTACCTCGCGTACAACCTGACGCTCCTCCTGTTCTGGGCCGCCTCGGGATGGGCGATGTATGCCGTCACCTACGCGCTCACCCGCGAGCACGGGGCCGCGGCCGTCGCGGCCCTCATCTTCACGCTGGCCCCGCCGCGGATGGAATACGCGGTCGAGTTCCAGATGGAGATCATGTTCGGGCTCCCGCTCGCCCTGTACCTCGTGGTGCGCTATCTGGAGACTCAGCGGGTCCGGCACCTCGCCGCGTTCCTCGTGGTCTTCTGGCTCCAGGCCATCGCGGTGTGGTACTTCGCGGTCATTCTCGGCCTCGGCCTGGTCGTCCTCGCGCTCGGCTACGCCTTGCGGCGCTGGTCGGGCTGGCGCCCCACGACCCTCCTGGCGGGCGCCGCCGGCGGGCTGGCGCTGGCCGCGGCGCTGGCGCCCGTCGCCTGGCCGTTCTTCGTCACGCGCAAGGAGCTCGCGCTCGAGCGGAGCGCGGGGGACGCGCTGGACCGATCCGCCAACGTGCTGAGCTACCTCACGACCGGGGGCACCTGGCTCGCGAAGATCGTCCACATCCAGTTCAGCTCCGAGACGACGCTCTTTCCCGGCCTCGCGGCGCTCGCGCTGGCGGGGCTGGCGGTGGCGTGGGTCCGCGCCGACCGCGCCGCCGGCCCGCCGCACGGGTGGCCCGAGCGAGTCCTCGCGGCGGCCATGCTGGCGAGCCTCGTCCTCGCAGTGCTGACGATCGCCGGAGACGAGCGCCTGCGCATCGGCCGGGCGTGGACCCGGCTGCCGTCCGCCACGGCCTGCGGCGTGACGCTCCTGGGGTGCATGCTGCTGCGCGATGCCGTCGCCGGCTGGCGGCGCTGGCGCGCTGGGCTCTGGGACCGGCGCCTGACGCCCGGGGAATGGGTGCTCATTCTCGGCACGGTGGCCTACGCGGCGTTCCTCCTGTCGCTCGGGCCGCTCGTGCAGCTCGGGCACCTCGACGTCGGCGACGGGCTCTATCTCTGGCTCCACCCCTACGTGCTGCCGCTGCGGGCGATCCGAGGGCCGACGCGCTTCGGGCTCCTCGTGCTCACCGTCGTGGCGCTCCTCGCGGGACTCGGCACCGCGTGGCTCCTGCGGCGGGTGCCGGCGCGCTGGCTCGTGCGCGCGGCGCTCGTCCTGGCGGTGGCGCTGGACCTCCTGGCGCCCCGGCCGCGCTATCGGTGGATCGAGACGTACACGCGCCCCGTCGACGCCGTCTTCCGGGCCGAGCCCGAGGAGATCGCGGTGCTCGAGTGGCCGCTCAACAATCCGGGCGTCGACGTCGACGCCAAGCTCCGGAGCGTGGGCCACGGGCAGCGGGTCGTGAACGGCTTTGCGGGCTTCGTCCTCGACTACCAGCGCGAGCTGTCCGGGATCCTGACCGAGGCCGTGCCGCCGTTCGCCTCGCCGGAGGCCCGCACGGCGCTGGCGCAGATCTATCCGCTTCGCTATCTGCTGGTGCGCGACGTGGCCCAGCGGCCGGCCGGGCGCCCCGCCGGCCAGGCGCTGGCCGATCGCTCGGGTGGATTCCTCCGCTTCCACGGCACCTACGGCCCGGACGATCTTTACGACATCGCGGCGCTGCCGGACCGGGGTCGATGGCTGACGCGACTCGCGCCGTACGACGTGGTGGTGTCGCGCCCCGTGCTGCGCGCCACGCTGCGGCCGACGCGGACGGAGAAGGGAGTCAACCAGGCGGTCAATCTCACGCTGAACGGGGCGCCGATCGCCCGGACGGCGCTCGACGCGGCCACGACCCTCACGGTCACGCTGACTGGGCCGCTCCGTCACGCGGAGCCCAACGAGATCCGGTTCGAGATCGAGTATCACCGGACCGAGGCGGCGCTCGGCCCCGCGCACCGCCTGGGCACGACGGGCCTGACGGTCCCGATCGACGCCCTCGTGCGCAGCGGGGGCCAGCCCTATGGGAACGAGGCGTCCATCCGCGTGGGGATCGGGGAGCTCGCCCCCAACGCGCGCGGCTACAACCTGGTCGCCCTCGATCGCGCGGGCGCGACCCTCGACCGGGTCGTCTTCGACACCTTCGAGGATGTGGACGCCAGCGCCGCGCTGGCGAAGTGGGTGGACGCCCTACCCCCGGGCACCGTCGTGCTCGGCGCGGTCAAGGACGAGGCGTCGGGACGTCTGGGCGCCGACGCGGTGCAGGCGCTGGCGACCCTCGGAGTCCGCGGCGACCTCCGCGGCCACTTCCGCGAGTCGCATGCCTTCATCGGCGTGAAGGGCGCGCCGCCGGGCTCGGCGGTCGAGGCCCTCGGCCGCCGACCGATCGAGGTCCGGGTGGGTGAGCCGGCCGACGTCTTCGCGCTCGAGCTGGCCGCCTTCGCGCTCGAGCCCCTGACATCCCGACGATGACGGCGGCGGAGCGCGAGGCGATGGCCGGCGCGGCAGGACGGAACACCCTGGGAGTCCGCGGGCACGTCCTCGTCCTGCTGCTCTTCGCGGGACTCGTCAGCCTCTACACGTGGCCGTTGATCACGGCTCCCGGACACCTCCTGCCCGACAATCACGACCCGCGGCTCTACGGCCTCGTCATGCCCACGATCTTCCACAACCTCATGAGCCGGCCGATGCTGCTCTATCACGGCCCGGCCTTCTATCCGCTCGGGAACTCGCTGACGTTCGCGGAGTCGCTGCTCACGCCCGCGCTTATCGGGGGACCGCTCTTCTTCCTCACGCGGAATCCCGTCCTCGCGTACAACCTGACGCTCCTGTTCGTGTGGACGCTGTCGGGCTGGGCGATGTACGCGCTCGTGTACTGGGTGACACGGCACCACTGGGCGGCGTTCGTGGCCGCGCTCGCCTTCACGCTCTGCCCGATGCGACTGGAATACTACGTGGAGTTCCAGATCCAGACGCTGTTCGGGATCCCGCTCGCCCTCTACGCGCTGGTTCGCTTCTTCGAGGACCAGCGGCCTCGCCACCTGCTCGCCGCGCTGGCCGTCTACTGGGCCCAGGCGGTGGCGGTGCAGTACTACACGGTCATTCTCGGACTCGGGCTGGCGATGGTCGCCCTCGAGTGCCTCGCGCTCCGCTGGCCGCTCTGGCGCGCGCGGACGTTCGTCATGGCCGCGACGAGCCCCCTGGCCCTGGGCGTCGCGCTCGCCCCGACCTTGCTCGCATATGCGTTGACGCGCCGGGAGCTCGGCGCCGAGCGGACCCTGGAGGACGCGGCCCTCCGCAGCGCCGACGTGCTCGCGTACTTCGACCTGCGGTCGAACCGCCTCTACCATGGGACGCCATCCGGGGCGGCCACCGAGACGACGCTGTTCCTGGGCTTCGGCGCGCTCGCCCTCGCGCTCGTCGGGCTCCTGTGGCTTCGAGATCCGTCGGCGTCGCGAAGCCGTCTCGAGCGGTGGCTCGGCCGGGCGGTGTGGGTCTGTCTCGGCCTCGGTCTTCTCATGATCGCGCGGCGCCGGCCCGTCGGGCCGGATGCGCTCGCGACCGTCGCGTTCTCGAGCGTCGGCGTGGCGCTGCTGAGCCTGATCCTTGCGCGCCACGCGGCCGAGGGCTGGCGGCGGCGCCATGCCGCGTGGGCACTCGGCGAGCGGGAGTGGGCCGGCATCCTGCTCGGCCTGGCCGCCTGGGCGTTTCTCCTGTCGCTCGGCCCCGTGCCGCGGGTGGGCGGGGCATCGCTCGGCGCGGGACTCCACGGCTGGCTCTACCCGGTGCTCCTGCCGCTCCACGCGGTGCGATTCATCACCCGGTTCGGCATCCTGGTCGCCTTCGTCGCCGCGTTCCTGGCCGGCCTCGGCGTGAAGTGGCTCGACCACCGGCTCCCGGCTCGGGCCCGCCGGCCGGTGTGCGCGGCGATCACGCTGCTCCTGCTGCTCGAGTACGCGAGCTTCCCGCTCAGGTACGAGCCCGTGGCGGGACCCGCGCGCGCCGTGGATCTCGCGATCAAGGCCGATCCCGACGACGTGGCGGTGCTCGAGCTGCCGACCAGCATGCCCGCGATCGATGGCGACGCGATGCTGTGGGCCCTGGCCCACGGCAAGCTCGTGGTCAACGGCTTCGCCGGATTCGACACCCAGCACCTGCGGGAGCTGTCCGGGCTCCTCCTGCCGGACGGCCCGTCCTTTCCGAGCCCGGCCGCGCTCGCCGCGCTGCGGCTGCTCTATCCGCTCCGCTATCTGGTGGTGCGGATGAGGGATCGGGACATGCCCGACGACCTGCGGCAGGCCTGGCTGGCTCTCCGGCAGGCGCCGCCGCCGGAGTTCCGCTTCCGCGGCTCGTTCGACGGGATGGACCTCTACGAGCTCGTGCCGCTGCCGGAGCGGGGCACCTCGTTCCAGCGCGAGGTCTCCTACACCTTCCTCCTGGACCATCGATGGCTGCGGGCCGTGGTCCGGCCGCTGTCCGCCGATGGGACGCGGGAGCAGTGGGTCGAGGTGCTGCTCAACGGCAAGCTCCTCCAGCGCGCGGCGCTCTCGGGGCCGACCACCGTGATGGTGCGCCTCGGGCGCCGGCTGAAGCAGGTCGCCCCCAACGTCATCATGATCCGACAGGGGTCTCGGGGGTCGGCGGAGACGCCGGCCGTCACGCCGGACACGGAGCGGGGTCTCGAGCTGCTGGAGTTCGAGATGCGGCGGGCGCCCGTCCCGGCCGCGCGCTGACCGTCCGGGGACGCCGCCTACTGCGGCGTCACGGTCACGCGGTCGAAGAGGACGCCGACGTCGCCGAGGAAGGCGATGGGGAACTCGAGGACGCGGGGCCGATCGAGCGCGAAGTCGAGCGTCACCTCCCGGTAGCCGCCGGGCGGCACCTCCGACGCGTCCACCACGCGCGCGGCGAGCGAGCGCCCTGCCGGCTCGCTGACCGAGAGGCGGACGAGCGGGCCCCGGCCCGCCCCGGCCGCGCGGAGCCGCACGGCCAGCTGGTAGCGGCCGGCGGGGAAGAGGCGAGCGGGCCCGCTGACCAGGTCCCCCCGGAGGCTCTCGACCGGATCCGCCCACGCGGCCCAGCCGCCGGACGCGGCAGGGTCGGCCCGCTCGCCGAGCCGGTGCGGCAGGGCCTCGACCTCGTAGGCGCGCTCGAGCTCCGGGCGATCGGCGGCCACCACGAGGACCCAGTCCACCGCGGCCTCCCGGCGCCCGTCCCAGGCCACGCGAAGCTCGAGCGGCTTGGCGTGCTCCACCACGAACGGCAAGGCCTCGTCCACCCAGGCCGGCCCGGGGTCCACCGCGCGCTCGGCCAGCACCCGCTGGCCGAAGTCGCTCGCGACGTCCAGACGCAGGCCGTAGCCGCGGACGCGGAAGCGCGCCACGTACTGGCCGGCCGGGAGCGGGCGATACGGCCCGAACGTGAGAAAGCCCGCCGGGGCGCCGGGCCGCCCGACGACGCTGTGGTTCCCCGAAGCCTCCGGGTCGTCGACCACGACACCCGTCCCGTGGTTCTGCCACTCGGCCTCGTAGAATTCGCCGACGGGCGACGTCTGCCGGTTCGCGGCCGGGGCGGCCTCGGTGACCCGGAGGAGGGCGAGGGGCCCGACGCTCTGCTGGGGCGCGAGGATCTCCGACGCACCGAGGCGCTCGACCGTGAATGCCGACGGGTACGGCGAGATCTGGGGCGGAAAGCCGGCGCGATCGACCACGACGTGCGAGATGCCGAGCCGCCGGAGCGCGGCGGCCTCGCCGGGCCCGAGGTCACCGACGTTCATGGCTTGGAGCGATTCGAAGACCTCGTCCACGTAACGCCGTGGCACGAGCGGGGAGTAGCCGTTGACCATCGGGACGCGGGTCAGGGTCACCGCGTAGAGATAGAGCCCGGAGTACGCGCTGTCGCCGGACCAGATCGGGAGGTAGAGCACCCGCGAGGCCTCGCGGCGGAGCGTCTCGTACACCGGGCTGTCACCGAAGCGCGCGAAGGCGATCCCGTGCCAGGGCGGCGTCGCGACCAGGACGAGCGCGCCGAGCCCGGCGACCGCGGCCATGCGTCGCGACCCGGGCGTCGCGGCGAGGGCGTTGACCACGGTCCGGGCGCCGAAGGCCGAGAGCACGGCCAGGGCGACGCTCGTCAGGAGCTCGAGCTTCTCGGGATTCCGGATCATCGCGAAGAACGGAAGCCAGCGGTGGAGCGCCGCGTAGAGCGGCACGCGCGGAATCGTCGGGCCGACGCTGAGCAGGATGCCGAGGCCGAGCGCGATCCCGTAGAAGACCCGGAATCCCCGCTCCTCCGCGCGCCCCCGGCAGGCGAGGCCGACGATCGCCAGCGCCGCGAGCACGAGCCCGCCGTAGTGCGCGGGCGCGGCGAGCGCGTGGAGCCCGGGCGAGAACAGACGCACTTCCTCGAGCCGTCGCCCGGCCTCGGCGATCGATCCCGCGACGAACGCCTGGCGCAGCATGAGCACCCAGCCGCCGGCCGCGAGCCCGAGGACGCCGAAGACCGCGAGCGGCGCGAGCCGGAGCCGACCGCGCAGCCCCGCCGCGAGGCAGACCGCCGCATGGCCCAGGGCCAGGCCCGCGGCGAGATACGTGTACTGCGGCTCGAGCATGGCCAGCGCGACGAGCGCCGTCCCGCCGCCGACCGCGCCGGCGAGCCGTCCCTCGCGGAGCGTCACGTCCAGGCCCCACAGCATCGCCGGCACGAGCGCCATCGCGAAGCCCGACGGATGGCCGCCGAAGAGCGGGCCGAGCCGGGCCGGCAGGAGCGCGAAGCCGATGCCGGCGATCGCCGCGCCGCTGCCGTCGCCGGTGAGGCGCCGCGCGAATCCATAGGCCGCGAGGCCCGCCGCCGGAAACGAGAGCAGCACGAGGAGGTTGTAGGCGGCGTGGAGACCGAAGATCGACAGGGCGGTGAAGGGAAGCGCCAGCGGCAGGAAGGTCTGGGGCAGGTTCCAGCGAGGTCCGTCGATGCGGAACTGATAGGGATCGGTGAAGAGCGGCGTCGGGCCGAGAAGCCCGTCGCGCACGAGCCAGAGCTGGTAGTAGAGCTGGAGCGTGTCGGCCGGCACGCGCGTGAGGACCGCCAGCTCCGTCAGCTGGACCGCGCCGACCGGCAGCCCGCGCGTCAGCTCGGCCGGCAGGGGTCGGGAGACGATGAGCGCGGCGCCGAGGCACAGCCCCGCCACCACGGCGGCGGGCGACCTCACGCGGGTTCCTCCACGCGCTCGATGCGGAGGCGATCGAACCAGATGCCGACGCTCCCGTAATACGTACAGGGGAACTCGAGCACGGCCGGCCGCTCCACGGTGAAGGGCACGGCGAGCTCCAGGTAGCGGCCGGGCTCCGGCACCTCGCTGCCGACGAGCTCGCGCCCCGCCAGCTCGCCGCCCCGCGAGGCGAGCTCGGCCGCGCACCGCGCGAAGGCGCCCGCCACGGGCTGATCGAGCTTCAGCCGGATCCAGAGCTGATACCGCCCGGGTGGATAGTGACGGAGCGGGCCCGTCCACACCGCCCCGCGGATCGTGCGACCGGGCGCCGCGTAGCCGACCGCGCCGCCGGAGGCGGTGGGATCGGCGCGCTCCTCGAGTTCGTGGCCCAGCGCTTCGACCTCGAAGAGCGGCGCCGGGTCCACCTCGACCGCGAAGCTCGCCGCCACCCAGTCCACGGCTACCCAGCCCTGGCCGTCCCAGCCGGCGCGGTACTCGACCGGGGCGGGCGCCGTCAGCGTGAAGGGCACGGCGACCTCCACGAACGCGCCGTCGGCGAGATGGATCGTGAGGCGCCCGAGGACATCGCGCCCGCCCCGCGTGGTGACCTGGAGCGCCACCGCGCTGCCCACGCCCTTCAGCCGGAAGCGGGCGCGGTACTCCCCGGGCGGAAGCAGCCGGTATGGCCCGAACATCACGAACCCTGGCCGGTCCGTGCCGGCCCGGGCGAGGCTCACCCGTCCGTTCGACGCGTCGGGATCGTCCGTGACGCGGCCGGTGTCGCGACCGAGCGACTCCGCCTCCCAGAAGATGCCGAGCGGGCTCGTGAGAGGCGGGGCCGGAGGCACCGCGCGCGGCGTGTCGCGAACGCGGAACACCTGGAGCGCCCAGTGATGGCTCGGCGTCTCGACGGGATCGAGGTACGGCGACGCGCGGAGGTGCGCGAGGGTCAGGGCCGGGCCGAACGCGCTCACCTTCAGGGGGAACGCGTCCTGGTTGAGGATCACCTGGCGCACGCCGTGCCGGCGGAGGATCTCCGCCTCCGCGTCGCCGACGATGCCCAGGTTCACCGTCTCCAGCGGGCGGTAGACGTCGGTGAGATACGAGCGATCGAGCCAGGCGGAGTAGCCGTTGAGCATCGGGACGCGCGTGAGCGTCGTCGCGTAGAGATAGAGCCCCGAGTAGGAGCTGTCCCCCGGCCAGAACGGGATCCAGAGCGCGCGAGGGCCTTCCGCGCGGCTCGTCTCGAACTCCGGCCCGCCGCCGGGCAGGAGGCTGATGCCGGTCGGCCGCCACGGGTGATATTCCGCCGCGACCAGGAGCCCGAGCCCGAGCGCCACCAGGATCCGGAGGGCCCGGCCGCCCCGCCGCGCGAGCGCGTCCGCGGCCGCCGCGCCAAGCACGGCAAGGGCCAGGGCGGCCAGGACCTGCGCCTTGGCGGGCTGGCGGATGAAGTTCCAGGACGGGACCAGGCGGAACGCGACTTCGAAGAGCGGGAACGCCGTGAGCCGCGGGCCCAGGGACACGATGATGCTGCCGACCAAGAGCGGCACGAAGAACCAGACCATCCGGCGCGTGCCGGCCGGCGGGCGGCGGAGGAGCGCAACGATCGCGACGACGGCCAGGACGAGCGCCACCGCGCCGGCGTACACGTTGCGTCCCGAGGCGTCGTTGACCCGGATGAAGAGGTCCTCGGGCGCCGGCGAGAAGAGCAGCACCTCGTGGAGCGTCCGCCCGGCGCCCGACACCGAGCGCTGCAGCAGGAGCCGCTGCAGGAGGAGCAGGTAGCCGCCGGCGAGGAGCCCGCCCCCAACCGCGAGGGTCACCGGGATCACGGGCAGCCGGGCCGACCACCATCGCCGCCATCCGATGCCGAGCCACGCCGCGTGGAGCAGCAGCGGCACCGGCAGGGCGGCCGCGACGAGCGTGCCACGCCCGGTCCCGCCCAGGGCGAGGAGGAGCCAGGGCAGGCACGCGAGGAGGCTCCGTTGCGCGGCGGCGCGCGGATTGGTTTCGACCGCGGCCGCGAGGAGCCACGCCGCAAGCGTCTGCCAGATCGCGAGCGCCAGCAGCGCGATTGCGGCCCCGAGCGCCCAGCGCACGGCGAGCGGCGCCTGCCACCCCTGATGCGCGAGGGCGCCGAGCGCGCCGTAGGCGGGGGCGAGCCCGACCGCGATCGCGAGGAGCCAGCTCCGGGCGCCGAGCGCGAGACACTCCCGCCGCCACGCGGGGAACCCGATCCGCGCCAGCGCGTACAGCGGCAGCCCGAGGGCCGCGAAGTACGCGAAGTGCGGCTCCATGATCGCGAGCCCGATCAGGGCGGCACCCGCGGCGAGGGCGCTTGCCAGCGATCCCGCGAGCGCGCCCTCGACGCCCCACAGCACGAGCGGGACCAGCGGATACGCGAGCCCCGCCGGATGGCCCCCGAGGAGCGCGCCGACCCGGTACGGCGCGCAGGCGAACACCACGCCGGCGACGGCGGCGCCCGACCGTGACGTCCCGTAGCGCCGGGCCAGGAGCGCGGCGGCGAGCCCGGCCAGGGGGAACGACAGGAGCACGAGGAGGTTGTAGGCGAGCCGATGGCCGAGGGCGGAGAGCGGGACGTACAGGACCGCGGCCGGAAGGAAGATGTTCGGGAGGTTCGGGCGAGGTCCATCGACGGCGAACTGGTAGGGATCGCGGAGAAACGACGCGCCCGCCAGCAGGCGGTCCTGGACGAGCCAGAGGTAGTAATAGAACTGGAGGTAGTCGCCCTGGGCGCCGTGGACCACCTCGCGGCCCGGCGCCGGCACCGCGGCGTAGGGCAGCGCGTCGTGGAGATGCCGGACGAGCGGCGCGGTGAAGACGACGCCGAGGAGCAGGAACAGCAGGAAGAGGGTGAGCGCCGCCCCGCGCCCGAAGCGCGGGAGGCTATCGCTCCTCGAGGCAGGTCCGGTAGACATCGACGAGCCGCCGGCCCAGCGCCGGCCACCCGAAGTGCGTGACGACGCGCTCGCGGAGGGCCTGACCGCGGAGCTTCTGCTCGTGCGGGTCGCGCAGGAGCCCGGCCAGCGCCGCGGCGAGGGCCGGCACGTCGCGCATCGGCGCGAAGACCCCCGCGTCCCCGAGGAGCTCGCGAGACACCGGGCCGTCGTAGGCGACCGCCGGAAGCCCCATCGCCATGTAGTTGAGGAGCTTCCCGTTGGCTTCCGTGCTCACGTGCTTGGCGCTCACCCCGACGTCGCCGAGGGCGAGATAGTCGGGCGTCTTCTCGTAATCGACGCGGCCGGTCAGGGTGACCGAGCCCGCTGGGGTGAGCTCGGCGGCCCGGGCGCGGTAGTGCTCGACGTTCGGGTGCCCGACGATGAGGAGGTGCGCGTCAGGGACCGCGGCCATCACCCGGGGCCACGCGAGGAGCAGGTCGTCGATGCCCTGATACTCGGTGAGCACACCGAGGTAGAGGACGACGCGCTTGCCTACCAGGCCGAGCTCTTCGCGCAGACGGTCGGGCGTGGGGCGGGGACGGATGAACTCAGGGTCGATTCCGTCGGCGAGCAGCACCACCCGCGCCGGCGGAATCCGCCACACCTCGAGGAGCTCCTTGGCGAAGTTCGCCGAGGACGGCAGGAGCCGCGCGGGCCAGTGGAGGACCCAGCGCTCGAACTGACGGAGCGCCGCGGGCACCGGTCCCCCCGCGGGCAGGTGGCCGTGCGCGATCATCTCGCCGGCCACGCTCCCCTGAAGGTCGGCCACCGCCGGCCGCCCGACGAGCCGGCCGACAACCGACGCGAGCGCGGCGCCCTCGTGGAGGTGACCGTGCAGGATGTCCGGCCGGAAGCGCCGCGCGGCCCGGAGCGTCGTGCCGAGGAGCAGCGCGTCGAGATAGGGGCGGTGCGGGGAGAACCCGACGGGCAAGGTCCGCACCCACGGGACGCGGGGCGCCCGGACGGTCGGCACCTCCGGATGGTCGCGCCCCAGCGCGTAGGTCGTGACGAGGGTCTCGACGCCGAGGCCGCGGAGGGCCCGAACTTCCTCGAGGATCCGGATGTGGCATCCGCGGTCCCCGAAGAATGGTGTCGGGGCGACCATCAGCACGCGCATCGGCGCCTCATTGTAGCAGAGGGCCGTCGCACGCCCTGCGGACCGCGGGTCAGTCGACCAGGTGTTTCTTCTCCGCGAGATACGCCTTCAGCGCCTCGCGCCACGGGCGAAGCGGCGGCACGCCCAATGCGACGGCCCGTGTGTTCGCGAGGACGCCGTTCGGCGACGGGCGGCGGGCCGGGGCGCCGAACTCCGCGCTGGTGACCGGGGTGAGATCCGGCGCGAGTCCGCAGAAGTCGAAGATCTGCCGCGCGAACTCGTACCAGGTGCAGGCGCCGTCGTTCGTGAGGTGATAGACGCCGCCCGGCGGGTTCGCCGCGACGAGCCGTGCGATCGCCGTCGCCAGGTCCAATGTGTACGTGGGTGTCGTGACCTGGTCGTGCACCACGCTGATCGGCTTCTCGGCGCGAGCTCGCCGGAGCATCGTCTCGACGAAGTTGCCGCCCTTGCCCGCGGAGCCTGCGACCCCGTAGAGTCCCGACGAGCGCACGACGACGTGACCCGCGCCCGCCCGGTTCTCGGGAGCGGCCAGGAGGACGAGGCGCTCGCCCGCCAGCTTCGAAATCCCGTACGCGTTCATCGGGGCGGGGACCGCCTCTTCACCGTACGGGCCCGGGGGCCCCCCGTCCTGGCCGCCGCTGAACACGTAGTCCGTGCTGAGGTGAAGGAGCCGCGCCCGGTAGCGCGTGCACGCGTGCGCCAGGAAATGGACGGCCGCGGTGTTCACCAGGAACGCCTGCCGGGTCGCCTCCGGATGCCACTCGATGTCGTCGACGCGATGGAACGCCGCGGTGTTGAGCACCCACTCCGGCGCGTGGGCCTCGAGCACGCGCTCGATCCCCACCGGATCGGTGACGTCGAGGTCGACCCGCTTGAGGGCAATGAGGGAGGTCCCCGGCAGGACCTTCAGGAGGTCGGTGCCGAGCTGGCCGTTCGCTCCGATGAGGAGGATGGGTCTCACGGCCAGAGACTACCGCGGAAGCGGGTCCGAGGAGGCGTCGAGGACGGAGCCGGGCGAGCCGGCCGCCTTCCAGCGGTCCTCGAGCTGCTGCAGCCAACGGATGTTGTAGTAGCGCGGGTTCTCGAAATCGGTCCGGCCGTCGGCGCGGGCGCGCCGGACGATGTCGGCGACCGACTCCTCGATCGACACCTTCGGACGGAAGTTGAGGACCCGCGCGATCTTCTCACCGGAGACCCGGTAGTTGCGCACGCTGCCGTGCTGGTAGTCGGGCCGGATGTCGACGTTGATCTCGAGTCGGCGCAACGCTTCCTGAACCCGGAGCGCCAGCTCCGAGATGCGGAGGTTCTGGTAGCAGAGATTGAAGATCTCCCCCCGCACGAGGGCGTCCTCCGCCTCGACCAGGGCGACGTAGGCCTGCGCGGCGTCGCGGACGTCCACGAGGGGGCGCCACATCTCGCCGCCGTGATGGAGCGTCAGCCGGCCCTTGGTGAGCGCGTCCCGGACGAACGTGTTGACCACGAGGTCGTAGCGCATCCGGGGCGAGTATCCGTAAACCGTGCCCTTGCGCAGCGCGATCGGGCAGAACGTGTCGTCGGTCATCGCCAGGATCTCGCGCTCCGCCTCGTACTTCGAGAGCGAGTAGGGCGCCCGGGGCACGACCGGCGAGGTCTCGTCCTGGAGCACGTCCGCCCGCTCGTCCACGATCCCGCAGTCGTAGATCGAGCACGAGGAGGCGAGGACGTAGCGGCTCACCCCGCGGGCCTTGCAGAGGCGCGCCAGCGCGGCGGTCGCGACCGTGTTCATCTCGTGGTTGGCGCGCGGGTTGTACTCGGCGGTCGGATCGTTCGACAGGCCGCCCACGTTGACGACGGCGTCGACTCCGTCCAGCACGGCGGGCGACACGGCGCGCATGTCCGCGTCGACCATCTCGATCCGATCGCGCGTGGCGCGGAGCCCCGCGTCGCCGAAGAAGAAGCGGTCGAGCACGCGCACCGTGTAGCCGCGATGCAGGAGCTCCTCGGTCAGGACCGACCCGACGTAGCCCGCGCCGCCGACGACCAGAACGCGCCGCATCCTACCGTCCCTTCACCGTCCAGACGTCGCCGAACGCGTCCGGCGGGACGCGCACCTCGTCGGGCTTCTTGTGGTTGTAGGTGTGGCTCGCGGTGCTCACCATCTGTGTGTCGTCCTCGAGGGACATCCAGCCGTGGTACACACCGGGGGGAACGACGATCAGCCGGGGCTTCCGCGCGCTGGCCATGATCGTCATCAGGGTGCCGCGCGTCCGGCTGTCCGGCCGGTCGTCCTGCAGCACGAACTTGGCGCTCCCGTGGCTGATGAAGAACCAGTCCCAGAGCTCCAGGTGCTTGTGGAAGGCCCGGATGGTGCCCCGGACCGGGTCGCCGACGAGGTACACCTGCCCGAACTGATGCACCACGGCGTGGGGCTCGGATTCCCCGGCGTGCCGCGCGATCTCGGTCAGGTACCCGCGGTCGTCCTCATGGGTGGTGAGCTCGACTACCTTGACGCCCTCGATCATTGCCCGCTCCGTTGTTCAGGTGTGTGGGGATCGGCAAATTATACGCCGCCCGGCCGCGTCCTGCGGGATTTTTCCCCGCCGCCCGCGCGGCGACCGCTCACACGCGTGCGAGCCGGCGAAGCCACCCGTAGGACATGAGATGGTCGGTCAGGAACGTCTTCAGGTAGTCCGTCGGCACCCGCATGACCTGATGGCGCCAGATGCGGTCGCACGTGTAGCAGGGCAACTCCTTCGGGATGTCGCCCTTGGCCATCTTGGCGCGTAGGTCGACCAGGCGCGTGTCGTTCCAGATCTCGCGGAGCGGCTTCTGCTTGAGGTCGCCCATTCCGAGCTTCCCGAAGAAGTCCTGGGGACACGCGACGACCGTCCCGTCCCAGTAGACGGAGGAGGAGTACCAGAGGAAGGTGCACGGCGTGAAGCGCCGGCCGTCGGCGAGGAGCGCCTCCCGCGAGAGCTCCGGGACGAAGACGTCGCCCGCCCAGTTGTGCGGGGTGCGCAGGACCACGCGGTCGAGCGGCAGGCCCTTGAAGTTGTCGAGGAACGCGCGCCGGAGCCGCTTCAGCTCGGGTTTCGGCGGCGCGCCGATCTCCATGACCTGCAGCACGGTCAGCGGGTTCTTCGCGCCCAGGTCGCGCTTGAGGCGGAGGAACCCCTTGAGGTGATCGAGCGCCCACTCGAACTTGGCGCCGACCCGGTTCTTCTCGTACATGTCCTTCTCGTACCCGTCGAAGGAGCACGAGAGGAAGTCGAGGCCGGATTCGATCAGCGCCCGACCCTTCTTCTCGTTGAGCAGCGTGATGTTGGTGTGGACGCGGGTGTAGAGACCCTTGTCCCGCGCGTACGCGACCATGTCGGCGAGCCGCGGGTGCATCAAGGGCTCCCCGCGATGGAACAGATTCACGTCGTAGGCGTGGTCCGCGACCTGGTCGATGATCGACGTGTAGAGCCCGAAGTCCATGAACCCGTGGTCTTCCTTGACCACGTCCTTGTTCGGGCAGTAGCCGCAGCGGAGATTGCACCGGCTGGTCGACTCGATCCAGAGGCGCACCGGCATCTGGGGGACCGTCGCCGCGCCTTTCCGGTAGGCCCAGAAGATGCGGGCCAGGCGCCCCATGTGGCGGAGCTTGCGTCGATCCATTCGACCGAGTATAGCAGACGGGCTCGCGGCGCCCGCCCGTCGGGCGGCTCAGGATGCGGGCCGAATCACCTCGACGCGGCCGAGCTCGAGGGTCGTATCGAGGGTCGGCAGGATGCCGCGCCACCAGCGCCGCAGGCGCCAGCCGGTTCCGGGGCTCCAGAGTCCGGCGACGATCCGGTACGACCCGGCCGTCGCGTCGGCGGGCACCGTCAGCTGCCGCTGGACGCTCACGTGCTGCGGCGAGACGCCGAGCTCCGGCAGGAATCCGGTCAGCGGGTAGTCGTCGCCGAAGCGCGTGCCCTGGTTCTCGTTCCGCTCGTCGGCGCGGAAGTGCATCCAGACCATCAGGCGGCCCCAGGGCGCGCGATAGAGCCGCCAGTGGGTCGTGATCTCGACGGTCCCGCCGGCCTCGAGGGGCTGCGGCCGGACCTCGTAGCCCACGAGCTCGGCCTGCCCGCCCACCACCGCGCCGACGGGCCGCGCCGGCGCGAGCGCCGCGTCCGCCTCGGCGCTCAGGCGCGCCGCCTCCGGGGCGTCCCCGTCCGCCGCGGCCAGGCGCGCCCGGAGCCGCCAGAGCTCCACGTGCACCCGCCCGGGGCCCAGCGTCCGGACCGCGTCGGCGTAGGCTGCCCGCGCGTCGCCGAGGAGCCCGAGGTCGACGAGCCGCGCGGCGTGCTCGATCGGCGACCGGGCGCTCGCCCGGAGGATGGTGCCCAGTCCCGCGAAGGCCTCGTATCCGGCGGGATCGTCCGGCGCGCGCCGCATCGCGTCGTGGTAGCGCTGGAGCGCGGCGCCCGCATGCCCCGCGTCTTCCAGCCGCCGGCCCTCGTCCACGAGCGCGGTGATCGCGTCCGGCGGAGATCCGGGCGGCGCGGGGCCCAGGACGAAGATCTCCGCGACGCTCCAGCGGCCGGGCGGCCCTTTCTCCACGAGCCGGATGCGCCGGGTCGCCACCGGAGCGAAGCGCACGGTGAGGGTCCGGCTCGGCGCGATGCGGATGGCGCCGTTCTCCCATCGGGCGGCGACGCCCTGGGGGGCCAGCGCCGCCATCTGCCGCCACGCGCCGTCACGGTCGACGAGCACGAGGAAGTCCTCGGGGATGCGCTCGGCGCGGTCGTTCACCAGCGTCACGCCGCTCACCACGCGCTCGGCGCCGAGGTCCACCTCCATCCAGGCCGGGGGAGTCGTCCCCCGGGCGGTCGACCAGCCGGTGTTGATGTCGCCATCGAGCACGCTGGCCGGCTCGCCGCGGCCCGGACTCGCGCTGACCGTGAACGACGCGCGGGCCAGCGGCCGGGCGTCGGGCGGCGGCGTGAAGTCGTGGAAGACGCGGTAGTCCCCGGCGATGTCCTCGCGGCCGGTGATGCCCAGGACCTCCATCCAGGCGCGGAAGGTCTCGACGCCCGCCTGGACCACGTAGGCGGGCTGCGGCGAGCGGTCCACGGCCTGGGTGAACGGCGGATACCGGTCGTTGAACGGCTGGGCCACGATGATGTCCGGGGCCTCGAAGGTCAGGCGCGGCGCGAGCCAGTAGTCGAAGGAGTAGGCCTTCCGGAAGTCCCGCGCCCGCAGGAACGCGAAGAGCTCGGCGTCGGCGACCCGCTCCTGCCGGTACTGGGTCCGGGCCTCGGGGTGGAGCGCCGTGATGTCGGGCGCGAGGTCGAGCCCCACTGCGGCGAGGTACACCGTCACCCACAGGATGGTCCCGGCGCGAGTCCACCGCCACGTCAGCTGGGCCGCCCGCGCGAGCACCAGCGCGAGCAGCGGGATCAGCGGCAGGAGGTAGCGCGGGACGCGGATGTACCCGCCGTACCAGACGACGCCGAGGGTGACGGCGAGGCCGATCAGGAGCATGGCCTCCCCGGCCCGCGGTACCTCGCGCCGCAGGCGACCGAGGCCGACGACGACCCGAGCCAGCAGCAGGAGGACGGCGCCGCCCACGATCAGCGGGATGGACCAGGCGAGCGGCCCCGGCAGATGGGGCGGCTGGTCCGTGCCGGAGCGGACGCCGAGGACCACCGGGATCAGGTCGACGAACAGAATCCGCGCGCTCTCCAGCCCGGACAGTCGGCCCTGGAAGCGCACACCCGTCGCGAACGTGGCCCAGTCCCGGGTGAGCTGATAGGTCCAGAACGGCAGGCTCGCGAGGAAGAACGCGCCCACGCCGAGCCAGGCCGCCCGCCGGAGCGGCAACGTCGGCTCCCTCACGAGCATCACGAGCACGGCGGGCACGAGGGCGTCGACGATCTGGAAGTTGAAGTACAGACCCAGTCCACCCGCGAGGCCCATGGCGATCGCGACGCGGCAGCGCACCGGCTCGGACAGCGGCCGGGCGAGCCAGAGCGCGGCGCCGATCAGCACGACCTGGCCCACCAGGAGGTGCTCGACGTAGTAGGCCCGGGCGAGGGTGTAGTTCGCCGCGACGTACGCCGACACCACGGTGGTGAAGAGAATGCCGAGCAGGCCCGGCACGCGGCCGAAGAGGAGCGCGCCGGTGCGGTAGACGGCCAGGGCCAGCGCCAGGGTGCTGAGGGCCGGAACGAGGTCGAGGACCCGTCGCGAGATGCCGAACAGATAGAAGAGCGGCGCCGCCATGTACGACTCCGGCACGCCCGCATGGTCCTGCATCCAGAAGAAGGTGGGGAACTCGCCGTGCAGGACGTAGACGCCGACGAGCCCGGTGATGGCCTGATCGGCATCGAGTCGCGGGAAGGCGAGATACAGGGCCAGGAGGAGCCCGAGAAGCCCGACGAGCGCCCAGAGCCAGAAGTCGCGCAGGGGGCGGGCCGTGGTCCCGCCCGGCGGCGAGGCGGCCGCGCTCACCAGAGCGTCGCGGCCGCGCAGGAGTTGACCGGGCGGCCTTCGGCCGGTGGGTTCACCGCCGGGCCAGCCGGAGGCGGAAGACCGACGCGAGATACGTCCAGAGGTACGCGGAGAAGCGGGTCTTCGACTCGCCCCCCTTCCGGAACCGATAGACGGTGGGGATCTCCAGCACCCGGCCGCCCCGGCGGACCACGTGGTGGAGCAGCCGGATGGCGTAGTCACCGTACCCGTAGAACACCGCCTCGGGATCGAGTCCGTGCAGGAGCGGCGGCCGGAACGCGAGGTAGCCGGAGAGGTTGTCGTGGATCCGCAGCCCCAGCACGATCCGGATCAGGATGTTGAAGGCGTACGAGCCCCAGTAGCGAAACCGCGACGTGAGCATGCCGCCCCCGAGGACGTACCGGGAGCCGATGACCACGTCGAAGTCCTCCGCGCAGCGGACCATCAGCGGCAGGAGAGCGGGGTCGTGATTGCCGTCCGAGTCCATGACCACGATGGTGTCGCCGCGCGCCTCGCGGATGCCGCGGTGGATCGCGCTCGCCAGCCCCCGCTCGCCCCGGCGCACGTGGACCCGCACCGCGGGGTCGGCGGCGAAGACCGTTTCCACATGGGCGGCCGTGCCGTCGGGCGACGCGTCGTCCACCACCAGGACCTCGACCTCGAGTCGCGCGCTGCGGGCAACGCCGAGGATCTCGGTGACGAGCTCGGCGATCCCCTCCCGCTCGTTGTACGTGGGCAGCACGACGGACACCACGGCGGCGTGACTCAGCGTTCGGGGGGGCGCGTCGAGAGAGGCATCGTCGGCCGGTGACCCTCAGCCGGCGAGCGCCCGCAGAGCGTCGCACACCGTGGCGATCTCCTCGAGCTGGAGCCCGGTGCCGGAGGGGAGGTTGATCCCCCGCGCCCCGAGCGACGTCGCCACCGGGAACGGCGCGTCCAGGCGGTCCGGCGGCATCTCGTGGAGCGGGACGAAGAAGGGGCGCGAGTCCACGCCGCGCGCGCGGAGGCCCGCCATCACGTCCGCCCGGCTCCGCCCGAAGGCCGGCTCGATGAGAACGGAGTACATCCAGTAGACGGTCTCCGCCCAGGGCTCGGCGGGCGGCGGCGTGAGTCCCCGAATCCCGGCGAGGCCTGTCTGGTAGGCGGCCGCGATGGCCTTCCGCCGCGCGAGGATGGCATCCGCCTGCTCGAGCTGAGCGCAGCCGATCGCCGCCTGGATGTTGGTCATGCGGTAGTTGTAGCCGACCTCCGGATGATAGTAGCGGCGCCGGGGATCCATCGCGTGGTCGCGCAGGAATGCGGCGCGCTCGGCCAGCGCGGGGTCGTTCGTCACCACCGCGCCGCCCTCGCCAGTCGTGATGATCTTGTTCCCGTAGAAGGAGAAGGCGCCGATGCGCCCGATCGCGCCGACGCGCCGCCCCTTGTAGCGCGCCCCGTGGGCCTCGGCGGCGTCCTCGACGATCTCCAGGCGATGCTCGGCGGCCAGGGCGAGCAGCGGATCCATGTCCACCGGGTGGCCGTAGAGATGGACCGGGATGATGGCGCGGGTCCGGGACGTGACCTTGCGGCGCGCGTCGACGGGATCGATGTTCCACGTCCGGGGCTCGGAGTCGACGAGGACCGGGGTCGCGCCGGTGAAGCGGACCACGTTGGCCGTCGCGATGAAGGTCAGGTCGGGGATCAGGACCTCGTCGCCCGGCCCGATCCCGAGGGTCGCGAGGCACAGGTGGAGGGCGGTGGTGCCGTTCGACGTCGCCACCGCGTGCCGGGCCTCGCAGAACGTCGCGAAGTCGCGCTCGAAGCGCTTCACGTACTCGCCGAGCGACGAGATCCAGCCGGTGTCGACGCAGTCGAGCACGTAGCGCCGCACGTTGTCGGACAGCCAGGGAGCGAAGACCGGAATCATCCGCGTTCCTCTCGCACCTCGGCCACGGCCTGGCACACGTAGGCCACCTCGGCCTCCGTCAGGGTCGCGCCCGAGGGCAGGTAGAGCCCGCGCTGGCAGAGCTCCTCGGCCACCGGGAACCGCTGCCCGCGGAACAACTCATAGTAGATCGGCTGCATGTGGATGGGAATGAAGAAGGTGCGGGTCTCGATGCCGCGCCGGGCAAGCCGCCGCCGGAGCTCGTCCCGGGAGATGCCGAACTCGTCCTCGACCACGACGCCGTACATCCAGTAGACGTTCTTCGCCCAGTCCTTCTCCACCGGCAGCGTGAGCCCGGGGATCCGCTTGAGCCGCGCCGAGTAGCGGGCGGCGTTGTCGCGGCGGATGCGCACGAACTCCTCCAGTCGCTCGCACTGCGCGAGGCCTACCGCGGCCTGCATGTTGGTCATCCGGTAGTTGAAGCCGAGGTACTTGTGCCAGAAGTGGCGCTCGTCCGAGAAGGCGTGATCGCGCAGCCGGCGGCCGAGGCGCGCGATCTCCAGGTCGTTCGTGGTGACCATGCCGCCCTCGCCGGTCGTGATGATTTTGTTCGCGTAGAAGGAGAAGGAGGCGGCCTGGCCGATGCTCCCGATGGGCCGGTTCCGGTAAATCGCGCCGTGGGCCTCCGCGGCGTCCTCCAGGACCCACAGGCCCCGCCGCGCGGCGGCCTCCATGACCGGATCCATGTCCACCGGATGGCCGTAGGTATGGACGACGATGATCCCCTTGGTCCGGGGCGTGATGGCCGCGGCGATCTTCGACGTGTCCGGATTCCAGGTATCGCGCTCCGAGTCGACCAGCACGGGGGTGGCACCGGTGTATTTGACGGCGTTCGCGGTCGCAATCATCGTGAAGGCGGGGAGGATGACCTCGTCCCCCGGCTCGAGGCCGAAGGTCACCAGCGCGAGGTGGAGCGACGTGGTCCCGTTCGAGCAGGCGACCCCGTACTTGCACCCGACCAGCTGGGCGAAATTCTCCTCGAATTCCCGCACGAAGCGGCCGGCCGAGGAGATCCAGTTCGACTGGACGCACTGGGTGAGGTAGCGCAGCTCGTTGCCGTCCAGGCGCGGGTCCGACACGGGAATGATCTGGCGGCTCAGCGACTCTTCCACCACGGGGATGCGGGGGAGACGGACCTCCAGCGCCGGCTCGGGCCCCGGCACGATGCGCAGGAGCTCGGCCATGACGTCCTCGGGCAGTCGGGTCTCTTCGATCACGACCGATCCTCCTCGGTGCGGCTCTCCCGTCGGAGCCGCCGGATGGTGTGGACGTAGCGCAATCCCAGGGCCGCGAATCGCCGGAGGCTCGGACTGGTCTTGGTGGTGCCCGCGCGCCGTTCCACGCACGCGTACGGCACCTCGACCACCCGGAGACCCTGGCGACACGCCCGGTGGAGAAAATCGATGCAGTAGTCCCCGTAGGCGTGGTCGGCGCGGATCGGCACCCGCGCGAGCGCGCCGCGCCGCGCCGCCACGAAGCCCGACGTCCAGTCGCGGACCGGGCCCCCGAGACACAGCGTGCCGAAGGTGTTGATGGCGCGCGACGCCAGGATCCGGGCGGTCGAATCGCGCGCGTCCTTCCCGCCCGGGGCGTAGCGCGATGCGACCGCCACGTCGGCGCCCGCCGTGGCGGCGACCAGGCGCGGGATGACGTCGGCGGGCATGGAGCCGTCCGCGTCCAGCCACACCACCACCTCGCCCGTGGTGGCCCCGACGCCCTCGGCGATCGCCGACGGGAGGCCGCGGCGGCCGACTCGCCGGAGGGCGCGCGCCCGGCCGTCGCTGGCGAAGGCCGAGTCGACCAGCTCCCAGGTCCGGTCCGGCGAGTCGTCGTCCACGACCAGCACCTCGACGTCGCCAACGGCGTCCAGGATCTCGGCGACCACGCCGACAATGACGTCGCGCTCGTTGTACGTGGGCAGCACGACCGAGGCCATCATGCCGCTGCCTTGCGCGCCGCCAGGACGACCGAGCTGCCGAAGGGCAGCGACGCGACGCGGAGAAGCGCCCGCTCGACGGCCTGGACCCCGAGGAGCGCGGCGTTGAGCGGGCGGGGCACCGGGTAGACGTCCGACCCCCCGTTGGCGCCGCGGCGCGCGAGCCGGACGGCCGCCACGACCGGGAAGACGAGGCAGTAGGCGTAGGAGGCGAGCACCGGCGTGAACCCCGCCGCCCGCACGTGCTCGACCATCTCGCGCCGCGTGTAGCGGCGGGCGCCGTGGACGGCGTCGTCGTGCGCGGAGCGGAGCCACTTGAAGGCCGAGTCCGTCACGACGAGGAGCCCGCCCGGGCGCAGGACGCGATGACACTCCCGGAGGACGCCGCCCTCCGAGATCACGTTGCGGTGATAGAGGAGATCGAGGCAGAGGCACGCCGCGAACGTCCCGGTGCGAAACGGCAGCGCCTCCGCCCCGCCGCCGGCCAGCCGGTCGAGGCCGCGCCGCCGGGAGAGCTGGAGCGCGGCCGGGTCGGCGTCGACCCCGGCCCAGGTGCCGTGCCGGGCGAGGACCGCGAGCGTGCCGCCCGCCCCGCAGCCGACGTCGAGCCCCGGGCCCGCGAGGGCGCCGTACCGCCGGAGCAGCGAGAGGACGAGCGTGCGCTTGGAGCGGAACCACCAGTGCGTGTCCTCGAGGTCGAAGTGCTCGGTGAAGACCTGCGCGTCCATCGGCTATTCCGCCGGCCCCGCGAAGACGCGTCCGAGGAAGTCGAGGTACTGGCGGGTGATGCCCGGCCAGCGATAGCGCGCCTCGACGTAGGCGCGGCCCCGCTCGCCGAAGGTCTTCCGGAGCGACTCGTCGGCGAGCAGGCTCGCGGCGGCGGCGCCGAAGTCGCCCGGCGCGCGGTCGTAGAGGAGTCCCGCGCCGGAGCGCTCCACGTGGCCCCGGAGGACCGGGGAGCGCGTGGTCGCGAGGACCGGCGTGCCCTGGGACCACGCCTCGAGGATCACGAACGAGAAGCTCTCGTGGGGCGACGGCATGACGAGGGCCGTCGCGCCCGCAATGGCGTCGTGCTTTTCCTGGTCGGGCCGGAAGCCGAGGGCGCGGATGGCCGGATGGCGCGGGAGCTTCAGCGCGACGGTGCCCATGAGGACCAGCGTCACCGGCTCCGGCGCGCGCTCGCGCCACTGGAGGAACGCGTCGACGAGCGTCCGGCAGCCCTTCTCGACGTCGACCCGCCCGACGTAGAGGAAGTACGGACCCTCGAGCCCGTGCTGCCGCCGGAACCGCGCCGCGTCGGCGTCGGCGACCGGGTCGATCCCCGCGCCGATCACCGCCGAAGGCAGGTGCGCGGTGTGGAAGCGCCCCTCGACGAACGCCCGCTCCTCCTCGACCTGGAAGATCAGCCCGCGCGGGATCCGAAACAGGCTCCGGAAGAGATCCAGGTAGATCGGCCGCTCGTCGTGGGCCGTCGGCACGAGCACCGCCTTGTGGGCGACCAGCGGCAGCCCGAGCGTTGTCGGGAGATAGAGGTACGTGTAGAAGACGAAGCCGTCGTGGTCATCGGCGTGAGCCCGGATCCACTCGACGAGCGCCGGGCAGATCGGCCCCTGGAGCCGCACCCACTCCGCCTCGTCGAAGAAGGTGTGGGGGGTGGCGTAGAGCCAGTCGGCGTAGCGCCCGAACGCGCGCACCCGGCGCGGCCGGTCCACCGCGAAGCGGCGCACGCGGACGCCGTTGACCGTCTCGACGCCTGGCGAGTAGACGTTCCGCCAGGTGAGGTAGTCGCGGGCGCACGTGGTCAGCACCTCGACGGTGTGGTGAGGCGCCAGGGCCTCGGCGACGCGACGGCACTCGTACTCGGCGCCCCCGTCGATCTCCGGGCCGTAGCGCTGCACCACGAAGGCGAGCCGCAGTCGCGGCCCGGAGGCGCTCACCGGACCGCCTCCGCGCTGGTCAGGGTCTCGAGGTGCCCGCGCAGGGTGGCGCCGATCGTCTCGGCGTCGAAGGCCCGGAGCCGGTCGCGCTGCCCGCGGACGACGGCGGCGCGCACCACGGGATCGTGGACGACCCGGTGAGTGAGCTCGGCGATCGCGGGGAAGTCCTTCTCGTGGACGAGGAGGCCGGCGTCGCCCATCGTGCCGGGCACGCCCGCCGCCGCGTAGGCGACGACCGGCACGTCGAAGTGCATGGCTTCGAGGAGCGGCACGCAGAAGCCCTCGTGCTCGGAGAGACAGAGGTAGGCCGCCGCGAGACGGTAGTAGGTGCAGAGCTCGGCCTGCGACACGCTGCCCGCGAACACCACGTGGTCGAGGAGCCCCAGCTCCGCGCAGAGCTTCTGGCAACCGGCGAGGTAGGTCTCGGTGTCGACCGCCGAGCCCACCATGATCAGGCGGCTGTCCGGCTCGAGCCGCCGGTAGAAGTAGTACGCCTTGATCAGATCTTCGATCCGCTTGTTCGGGGCGAGGCGGCCGACGAAGAGGAGGTTCGTGCCGCGCCCGTAAGCCTCCTCGAGCGCGCGGACCGGCGAATGCGCGTATTGGTCCCAGTCGACGAGGATCGGCAGGACCCCGGTCTGCCGGAATCCCGCGGTCTCGAGCTCCTGCCGGTTGAACTCCGAGACGCCGAGGGCGAGCTCCGTCACGGTGCGGAGCCGGGCCAGCTCCCAGCGCCCGCGCCGGCACCGATCCGCGACCCGCGCGTTGACGCCGACGAAGTACTCGGGCGGCGTGATGTTGTGGTACACGATCGCCCGGCGGTCCGGCAGGCCGGCGAAGAAGCTCGTCACCTCCGAGCCGATCGAGAAGTGGAACAGCACGACCGTGTCGGGCGAGGACACCGCGCGATACGTCGTGTAGAAGTGCGCGTCCTTGAGGAGGCTCATGTGGCGGTACTGGGCGTACACGTCGGATGCGTACCCCCAGCTCCGGAGGAGCCGGCGGAGCGCCCGGACGTGATTGCCGATGGCGTCCCCGAGATCGAAGTTCGACACCAGCTGATGGACGGCGCGAATGGGCGGACGGGCGGTCACGACAGCCGGGCTCCGACCTGGCGGAGGACGGCCAGGTAGTTGTCGGTGACCCGGTCCCACGTGTAGTGCTGGAGGACGTAGGCGCGCCCGGCCTCGGCCATCCGCTGACGGAGCGCCGCGTCGCCGGCCAGCAGCTCCACCGCCTCGACGAACTCGAAGTAGTCCTCGAAGAAGAGGCCGCCGTTCGAGCGGAGGCAGTGGTCGCGGGTCACGGCGCACCGCCCGTGGACCAGCGATGGCGCCCCGGCGAGCCAGGCCTCCATCATGACGAGCGAGAAGCTCTCGAGGAGCGACGGCTGGCAGAGCGCCAGCGTCGCCGCGTAGGCGTCGGCCTTGTCCTGCGGGGTCACGAACCCGAGATCGAGGATGTCAGCGGAGAGCCGGCCCGGAATGCGCACGCCGCCCGAGCCGATCAGCACGAGCTTGAGGCGGCTCCGGGGATGGGTGAGCTTGTAGCGGGCGAAGTACTCCACCAGGAGCGGCGTGTTCTTCTCTGCCGCCTTGCGGCCGGCGTAGAGGATGAACGGATCCAGCACCCGGTGCGTCCGGCGAAACCGCTCGCCATCGCCCGGCGGCGGCGGCTCGACGCCCTCACCGACGAGGTGGAAGCGGGCCGCGTCCGCGCCGGCCAGGCGCTCCGCCAGCGCGCGCTCGGCCGGTACGTGGAAGCAGACGCCGCGGACGGCGCGCAGGAGGCGCCGCGTCCACTTGAGCTGCGCGAACGGCTCGTCGTGGAGGCAGGGAATGAGGAGCGAGCGCTCGGGCGCGACCAGCGCGCCTTCCCACGTGGTGCCGAAACAGTACGGGATGAACAGGTACCAGTACCGCTCGCGCTCGGCGCCCAGGTACGCGTAGAGATCGTTCGAGTTGACCGATTCCCGGACGAAGTCCTCTTCCTCCCAGGACGTGAGGGTGCCCCCGGCGGTCAGGCGCCACTGGAGCCGCCCGTACTGCTCGGGGTCGCGCGGCCGGACCTTGAAGCGGCGCACGACGAGCCCGCCCTCCTCCGTCGCGCCTTCCGGGTGGTGATCCACCCACGGCGAGGCGTGGTCGCGCGCGCAGGTCGTGAGGATCTCGACCCCGACGCCGCGCCGCCGGAGCGCCCGCGCCGTCTCGCGGCACTCGGCCTCGGCGCCGCCCGCGATGTCCTGCCCGTACCATGGCGCCACGAAGGCCAGCGTCTCAGGCAACGAGGCGCTCCAGGGTGTCGCGGAGGCGCGCGGTCACCGCCGGCCAGCTGTAGACCGTCTCGACGTAGGCCCGGCCCTGGGCGCCGAGGCGGCGGCGCCGCTCGCCGTCCTCGAGGAGGAGGTCGAGCGCCTCCGCGAACTCGTAGAAGTCCTCGAAGGCGAGCCCGCCGCCGGCCTGGAAGACGTGATGCGTCGTCACCGCGCACCGCGCGTGGACGAGGACCGGCGTCCCCGCGAGCCACGCCTCCATGAGGACGATCGAGAAGGACTCGTTGACCGACGGCTGGCACACGACCGTGGCGGCCGCGTACGCCGCGGCCTTGGCGGCCGCATCGAGGTACCCGAGGTCCCGGACGCCCGCGGCGCCCGCCGGCGCGGTGACCGGGCCGTCCCCGGCGAGGACGAGCGTCAGGTCGGAGCGACGGACGTCGCGGTAGCGGAGCGCGTACTCGATCAGGAGCGGGACGTTCTTCCCGGTTTCCTTGCGTCCGAGATAGACGAGGAGGGGGCCCTCGAGGCCGTGGCGCCGGCGGAAGGCCGTCGCATCCGTGGCCGGCGGCGGATCGAAGCCGAGGCCGACCACGCCGGCCGGGCGGTCCCCGATCCCGTAGAGCTTCTCGGCCAGCGCGGCCTCCGGCGCGGCGTTGAAGATGAAACCCCGGCAGGCCTGGAACGCGTTCCGCACCACGCCGAGATGCGCGAACGGCTCATCGTGGAGGCAGGGGATGAGGACCGCCCGGCCCGGGACGAGCGGCACGCCGCGGAGCGTCGTCCCGAAGAGGTACGGCGCGAAGCACACGAGATCGTAGTTCGCCTGGCGCTCGGCGAGATGGTCGAAAAGCTCCCGGCTCCCGACCGATTCCTGCACCCAGCGGGCCTCTTGCTTCGGGCTGAGCCGCGAGCCTCGGAGGATCCGCTGCTGGAGCCACGCGTGGCGGCGCGTGTCCCGCAGCTGGACCGGGAAGCGCCGCACCAGCACGCCGGCCTCGCGGCGGGCGCCGGCCGGTAGGACGTTCTTCCACGAGAGGTGGTCCTGCGCGCACGTGGTCAGCACCTCGACGGCGTGGCCGGCGGCGGCGAGGTGCTGGGCGAGACCCCGGACGAGAGTCTCGGCGCCTCCCACGATGTCGGCGCCGTAGCGGGGCACGACGAACGCCAGCCGGGGGCCGCGGCCCTCGGCCCGTTCCACGGGCTCCGGCCGCGCCCGCCGGAGCAGCCGCCTCACGGGCGCCGGCCGATCACGGCGTAGTCCTGCGCGCCCCAGAGGAGCTGGTTCAGCCGCTCGAAGTTGTCATTGATCTGGCCCAGGAAGACCTCTTCGTACCGGCGCATGTACCAGAAGGGCTCGAGCCGCTGGAGCTTTCCGTCCGGCGGCACCGGGTTCACGTATCGGATCTCGACGTCGCGGAAGCCCGCGGCCTCCAGCACAAAGCGCGCCGCCTCGGGGTGGATGGGCTTCACGTGCGAGAGGTCGACGTAGAACGCGCCGGAGAACACGGTGAGACAGGCCGGGTTCGGGGTCTCGCAGAGCAGCACGCCGCCCGGCCGGAGCTTCCGCTGAGCGAGCCGCACCAGGGCGATGAGGGCCTCGGGCGGGATGTGCTCGATCACCTGGGCGGAGAAGATCCCGCCGAGCGCGCCGTCCGGCAGGGCGTCCAGGTAGGCGAGCGCGTCCGCCTGCTCCGCGGCGAGGCCGGCCTCGCGGCAGCGCGCGACCATCGCAGGGTCGAGGTCGATGCCCCGCGCGTCGATTCCCGCGTCGCGACACAGCTCGAGGAACTCCCCGCGCCCGCAGCCGACGTCCAGGACGCGCCCGGCGCCGGCGAAGAGATCGAGGTAGACGCGCTGGCGCTCGCGGATCTCTTCGGCGGTCCCGCGATGGCGATCCTCGAAGCGCACGTAGGCGGCGGCCGGGAGCGCACCGAGTCCGGCCGGCACCGCCGGCGTCGGGGGCAGCGCCATCGCCGGGGCCGGCCGCCGCACGCGGTCCATCTCGGCCCGGAGGGCTTCGAGACGAGCGGTGAGGACGCCGAGCTGCTCGGCGACCTCCTGCTCCTTCCGACGGCGCTCGCCGTGCTCGACCGTCAGCCGCTCCTGGAGATCGAGGGAGAGGTCCTCGTGACGCCGGGTGAGCGTGGCGAGCGCGTCGCGCACCGGCAGGACGAACGCGTTCAGGAGATGGAGGAGCGCGCTGTTGAACTCGACCTGGCGCGCGAGGATGAGGGTGATGTAGGGCCGGGTGACCCGCCGGAGGAGCTTCTTGGCCCCGACGATGACCCCGCCGATGCCGCCGCGGTGGGACGTGATGACCGGCTCCGCGGCGGTATCCCAGCCGTCGTTCAGCTGCTCGAGATGGCCCTCCAGCTCGTCCTGGAACGCCGGCGCGCTCTCCGCCAGCTCGATCTCCATTTGGGTGATGCGCCGGACCTCGTCCTCGGAGTAGAAGCCGGAGGCGCGGCGCTCCCGCACGCGCTCCTTGATCTCCTCCATGAGGCGGCCCGCGTCGACCGGACGGCCTTCGGCCTGTGGTGTCACGCGTGGGTCAGTCACGGTCACGGTCCATGCCGCGCTTTCGTCTATCGGACGGCCTTCGGCCTGTGGCGGCCGGCGGCGTCACGCGCGGGTCGGTCACGGCGCGTTCCGACAGGGTGCGCGGCGTGCGGTGGTCAGGGCTGTCACGGCCCGTCTCCGCTGCCCGGCTGGAGGCGCCACCGGTGTCCGAGCCGCGCGACGCCCGTGTCGCGCACCCGGGAGCGCACCGCGAAGCCGTAGAGGCGGCTGTGATAGTCGTACGGATGGCCGTCGCGCGCGTGCACGGCGACGTCGAGGAGATAGTCGCCCTCGATCAGATCGAGCCGCTCGATCTGCATGGTGACGGCGCCCTCGCCATCGACCTTGCCCCAGTTGAGGCCCTCCACCGCGGTGTTGGTGCCGTAGCAGCAGACCCCGTCCTTCCGGAAGATGCCGACACCGAACACCGGGTCCTCGATCGGCCGGTGGGCCCGGTAGGCGAGGTGCACGGCGCAGGGCTCGCCGGTCTCGAAGAGGTAGCGCTCCAGGCCGTCGCGCCCGGCCAGCTGGACGCGGGTCAGTTCGACCTCGCGGGTTCCCCAGCGCGCGCCGGTCCCGGTCCGCGCGACCGCCTCCGCCTCGGTGTGCTCGACGCCGAGCGCCCGGGCCTCCTCGCGCGCCACGTGGTCGAGGTAGCGGCTCACGACCTCGCGCGCCTCGCCGTGGGCCTGGAGCCGCCCGTGATCCAGCCAGACCACCTCGTCGCAGAGTCGCTCGATGCTCCCGAGGTCGTGGGAGACGAGCACGATCGTCTTCCCGGCAGCCTTGAACTCCTGGATCTTGCCGACGCAGCGGTGCTGGAAGGCCTCGTCGCCGACGGCCAGCACCTCGTCGATCAGCAGGACGTCCGGGTCCACGGTGACCGCGATCGCGAAGCCGAGCCGCATGTACATTCCCGAGGAGTACGTCTTCACGGGGCTGTCCACGAACGCCTCGAGCCCGGCGAAGGCGACGATCTCATCGAAGCGCGCGCGGATCTCCGCGCGGGACAGCCCGAGGAGCACGCCGTTGATGTAGACGTTCTCGCGCCCGGTGAACTCCGGGTGGAAGCCCGCGCCCAGCTCGATCAGGGCGGACACCCGCCCGCGCACCGAGACCTGGCCGGTGGTCGGCTTGAGGATGCCTCCGAGGACCTTGAGCAGGGTCGACTTCCCGGAGCCGTTCGAGCCGACGATCCCGACCATGCGCCCCCGGCCAAGCTCGAGGGTCAGGTCCCGGAGCGCCCAGAGCTCCTCGCCCGAGAACAGGCCGGGCCCGCCCTGGCCGACCACCAGGCGGACGAAGAGGTCCTTCACGGTCGAGACGTGGCGCCCCCGGTAGAGCCGGAACCGCTTCGAGACGTCCCGGAGCGCGATGGCGGTCTCCGCGAGCGCGGACGGTCCGCTCACGGCGTCAGACCTCCTCGGCGAGGCTGTCGCGCAGACGGTCGAACACCCACCAGCCGCCCAGCAAGGCGAGGACGGCGTAGATGCTCACGGTTCCCAGGTGGATCCAGTGCGGCTGGCGACCGAAGAAGAAGATGTTCTGGTAGCTCTGGACGAGCCCGGCGATCGGGTTGAGGAAGTAGAGCGGCCGGAGCGGGAGCTCGATCGTGCTGCCGAGGTGGAGCGTCGTCGGGACCGTCGACACCGGATAGAGGATCGGCGACAGGAAGAACAGCAGGGTCAGCGCGTTCGTCAGGATCTGCTCCACGTCCCGGAGGTGGACGTTGAGCGCCGCGAGCGCCAGCGCGAGCCCGGTGGTGAAGAGCAGCTGGAGCACGACGAGGATCGGCAGGAACAGGAGGACGCCGTGCGGGCGGATCCCGAAGACGAGGAGGAACCCGAACAGGAGGGGGAACGACAGCAGCATGTTGATCAGGTTCGCCAGCACCGAGACCACCGGCAGGATCTCGGCGGGGAAGAGGATCCGCTTGACCAGCGCCCCCGAGGCCACGATCACGCCGGCGGAGTGCCCCAGCGAGGACGAGAACCAGAGCCAGGGCAGGAGCCCGGAGAAGAGGAAGACCGCGTACCCCTCCATCGGCACCCGGAGGTAGATGGAGAAGACGAGGGCGTACACCAGCATGAGGAGCAGCGGATTCAGGAAGGACCAGAGGAACCCCAGGAACGAGCCCCGGTAGCGCGCCCGGAGCTCGCGGAGGACGAGCGTTCCGAGGAGCGCGCGGTAGCGGTACAGGTCAGCCAGGTGCCCCGCCATGACCCTTCATTCTACCGCCGGAGGCCGGGGCGTCCGGTCAAACGCGGCGGCGCCAGTCGTCGAGCGTGTCCTCGAGGCTCTGGTGGAGCGGGATGGATGGCGCCCAGCCGGTCAGCGCCCGGAGCCGGCTCGCGTCCCCGACCAGGAGGGGGGTGTCGATGGGGCGCACGCGCGCGGGGACCTGACGCACCTCGATCGGGCGTGAGGCGAGGGCGAGGAAGCCATCGATGACCTGCCGGATCGACGTGGCCTGGCCGGAGGCCGCGTTGTAGGTCCAGCCCGGATCGCCGCGGCCGAGCAGCAGCCAGTACGCCCGGACCATGTCGCGCACGTCGGTGAAGTCGCGCCGCGTGGTCGTGGTGCCGACCTCGAGGACCGCGGCCGAGCGCCCGCGCTCGATCTCGGCGACCTGCCGGGCCACGTCGCTCCAGACGAAGCCGAGCCCCTGTCGCGGGCCGACCTGGTTGAAGGCGCGGACGATCACCAGCGGCAGGCCCTCCGCGCGGACGTAGTACCCCGCGTACAGCTCCTGGGAGGCCTTCGACAGGGCGTACGGCGAGCTCGGGGCCCACCGCCGCGTCTCGGAGATCGGCTGCTCCGACTCGGGCACGACCCCGTAGACCTCGCCGGAGGAGACCAGGAGGGAGGGCACCGGATGGCCGCGGAGTCCCTCGCAGAGCTGGTACGTGGCCTCGAGGTTGGTCCGGAGGACGTCGGCCCGGAGGGCCCACGAGGTGCCCACGACCGAGGCCCCGGCGAGATGAAAGACGCGGTCGGGGCGTGTGGCCCGCAGCACCGCCGCCGCCGCGCCGGGCTCCGTCAGGTCGCAGACGACCGTCGCCACATCCTTCTGCAGCGCGGCGAGATTGTCGGTCGGCGCGCCCGGCAGAACGGTGCCCACGACCTCCGCCCCCTCGTGGAGCGCCAGCTCCGCGAGGTGACTGCCGGCGAAGCCGGCGACGCCGGTGATGAGGACCTTCACGCGCCGCGCTGCCTAGACGCGCTTGCGCCAGTGCTCGAGGAGATCCGTGAGCGTCACCTCGAACGGGATGGTGGGCTCCCAGCCGGTGGCGCTCCGGAACTTCGAGTAGTCGCCGACCAGGAGTGTGACGTCGGAGGGTCGCATCCGGGCGGGGTCCGGCTGGATCTCGACCTTCACGTGGCTCAGCCCGAGGAGGATGTCCAGCACCTGGCGCGCCGAGTACCCGCGGCCCGAGCAGACGTTGTAGACCTCGCCCGCCGCGCCGCGCTCGAGGGCCAGCCAGTAGGCCCGGACCATGTCGCGGACGTCGGTGAAGTCCCGGATCGAGTCGAGGTTGCCGACCCGGACGACGGGCTCCCGCAGGCCCTTCTCGATCTCGGCGATCTGCCGCGAGAAGTTCGAGGAGACGAAGACCTCGCCGCGGCGCGGGCCGGTGTGATTGAAGCCGCGGGTCCGGACCACGTGGAGCCCGTAGCTCCTCCAGTACTGATAGGCGAGGAGATCCTGGGCGACCTTCGAGACCGCGTAGGGCGAGAGCGGGCGGAGCGGGCTTTCCTCCCGGATCGGCACCTCGTTGGGCAGCACGAGACCGTACTCCTCGCTCGAGCCGGCGATGTGGACCCGGGCGCCGAGCTCGAGGTCGCGCATCGCCTCGAACAGGTTTACCTGGCCCAGCACGTTGCCGCTCAGCGTCTCACCCGGGATCAGCCAGGACGTGGGCACGTAGCTCTGGGCCGCCAGGTGGAAGATCCGGTCCGGGCGCACCTCGCGCAGGGCGCGCCGGACGGCAGCGGCGTCGCGGAGGTCGCACTCGACCCGGCGGACCTTCGTCCCGAGATGCTCGACGTTCTCCTGGCGGCTCCGCCAGCGCTGCATGCCGAAGACCTCGATGTCGCCGCGGGCGATGAGGTAGTCGGCGAGGTGACTCCCCACGAAGCCGGTGAAGCCGGTGATCAGGACCCGCATCAGCGATCTCCTTCGAAGAAACCCCGGACGGCGGCGATGACGGCGTCGATCTCGTCAGGCCGGAGCTCGGGGAAGCACGGGAGGGAGAGCACCTCCCGCGCGGCGGCCCACGACGCCGGGAAGGCCTCGGCATCGTATCCCAGCTCCTGGAAGAGCGGCTGCGCGGGGATGGGCAGCGGATAGTGACAGGCGGTGCCGATGCCGTCGGCGGTGAGGTGCGCCGCGAGGGCGTCCCGTCGGGTCGTCCGGATCGTGTACTGGTGGTACACGTGCGTGGCGCCCGGGCGCTCGGCGGGCAGGACAACGGGAAGTCCCGCGAGGCCCGCGCCGTACCGCGCGGCGATGGCCTGCCGGGCGCGGGTCCACTCCGGGAGATGCCGCAGCTTCACCCGCAGGATGGCCGCCTGGAGCTCGTCGAGCCGCGCCGTCCAGCCGATCTCGTCATGCCGGTACTTCTGCGTCTGGCCGTGGTTCCGGGCCCGGCGGAGATGCCCGGCGAGCGTCGCGTCGGCGGTCGTCACCAGGCCGGCGTCGCCGTAGGCCGCCAGGTTCTTGGTGGGGTAGAAGCTGAACGCCGCCGCGTGGCCGTGCCCGCCCACCGCCCGGCCGCCGAGGGTCGCGCCGAACGCCTGAGCGGCGTCCTCCACGAGGTGCACCCCGCGGGACTCCGCGAGAACCCGGAGGGGGCCCATGGCGGCCGGCAGCCCGTAGAGGTGGACGGCGAGGATCACCCGCGTCCGCGGCGTGATGGCGTCCGCGACGCGGTCCGGATCGAGCGTGAGCGTGGCCGGCTCGACGTCGACGAAGACGGGCCGGGCCCGCAGCTCGAGGGCGGCCGTCGCGGAGGCGACGAAGGAGAACGCGGGGGTGATCACCTCGGTATCGGGGCCGACGCCAAGCGCCTGCAAGGAGAGCTTGATCGCGTCCGAGCCGGACCCGACGCCGATCGCGTGGGTCACGCCCAGATAGGCGGCGCACTCCGCCTCGAAGGCCTCGCCCTCGGGGCCGAGGATGAACCGGCCTCCTCGCAGCACGTGCCGGATCGCCGACTCGATCTCGGGCTCGAGCGTCTCGTACTGGCGCGTGAGGTCGAACTGAGGGACCTTCATTGTGTGGTCAGGCCGCTGAACCCCCGCCCGAACCCATATTGCCCCAATTCGAGCAGGTTGATGGTGATCCGGAATTCGTCCTCGTTCACGCGGTTGATGTAGGCGGCGGTCACCCCCCAGCACTGCTCGCGGAACTCGACCTCGAGGCGGTTCTCGATGACCGTCCCGGTATCCATGTTGTAGTCGCTCGAGAACCGGACCGTCCAACGGGTGCCGATCTGGGCCTGGATGGAGCCCTGGATGAAAACGAGGCGACCGTCCTCGCCGTGCCGGGTGCCGAACGCCGCCCGCCACCGCGCCGCTTCGTAGGAGACGTCGGTGGTGGCGGCCGTGATCTTGCCGTCGTAGGGGTCGAAGGCCGCGGTGCCCCGGAACCGCACGCCGTACAGCGGCTCGAAGATGAGGTCCGCGCCCAGGTCCGACAGCCGCTTGGGGGTGATGGTGCTGACCGTGGTCGTGGTCTGTCCGGGCACCCCGAAGACCGTCGTCGAGGTCGCGGTGGGGTCGATGGTGTATGTCTGGCTGAGCGTGAACCGAATGAGCTCCCAGACGCGGCCGGGCCGGTCGTCCTGGCTCACCGCGCGAGCCTTGAGCCGGTTGACGAGCGAGTAGGTCACCACGTTGCTCGGCTTGATGACGTCGATCCCGTCCCATTGCGGGATGTTGTCCGGATCGTCGCCGCCGAGGAAGTTGTAGCTGATCCGCGGCTCGATGACGTGCTGGAGCTTCTGGATCCCGAACGCGCCGTCGAGATCGAACACCCGGTAGGCGCGCGCCTCGAGATCGACCCCGGCCTCGAGCAGGGAGCGGGCGAGGAACGCCTTGTCGGTGTCCTCGACCACGATGCCCCGCTCCACCTTGGTGCCGGTGACCTCGGTGTCGTAGATGGTCTCGTGGACGCCGACCCGCGGGGTGATCGTGAAGAGGCCGCCGGGATTGAAGGGATAGGACACGCGGGGCTCGAAGTCGAGGCGCTGGCCGCCCGACCCGATGTCGCGCACGAAGTTGACGTAGGAGCTGTCCATCTCGAAGAGCATCCCGGGGATCCACGGGATGGGCTGCGAGAACGCGCTCAGCCGGAGGTCGGGGAGCCGCTGGAGCTCGATCGGCTTGTCGGTGGTGAGGTCCTGATAGGCGAAGAGCCGGCCGACGAAGTTCCACTTCTCCCAGCGCTGGGTCAGCGAGACGTTCGTCTCGAGGCGCTGGGCGCTGCGCTCGTCGAGCGTGTTGCCGAACTCGCTGAGGAATTTGTCGTCGCTGACGTAGCCGGCGTCGACCTTCAGGTTCATCCGCGGCGTGAAGACCTCCTCGTGCCGGAGGCTCACCACTCCGCGTTCCTCGCCGTGGTCCGGAGACTTCTCCGTGTCGTGGAGGTAGAACCCGTCGAGCGCGCCGCGCGATCCCTCGGTGCGCACGTAGCGGTAGTTCGCGCCCATCCCGAAGCCGCGCTTCTCGAACCAGGCGGGCGCCACCGTCAGATCCTGGCTGTCGGACAGCACGATGTAGACCGGCTGCCGGACGAAGAAGCCCTTGTCGCTGCTGCTGCCGAAGGTCGGCGCGAGCAGCCCGCTGTGGCGGTCCTTGCGCAGGCTCGTCGCGAAGAACGGGATGAAGGGGATCAGCGGCACCCGCCAGACCCAGAACGCCGCGCCGGTGCCCCACAGGTAGTCGTCCAGGTAGGCCGTCGCCGAGTTGAGGTGGACCGACCACGCCGGATCCTCGTCCTCGCACGTCGTGAAGACACCGCCGGCGATGCGGTACGCCTTGTCGCCGAAGCGCTCCATGCGCTCGCCGCCGAAGAAGAAGTGCGGCTCGGCGGCGGCCTCCGCTTGGTACACGATGCCGGTGGCCGAGCGGAGGTTGTACTCGATGCGCTCGCCGGTCAGCCGGTCGCGTCCGTCGAACAGAACCACCCGGCCGGAGGCCACGGCCTCACCCGTCTCGGTGTTCACCTCGACTCGGTCGGCCTCCAGCCGGACGTCGCCCTGCTCGAGCTGGACGTTGCCCTCGGCGAGAAGCAGCTTCTCCTGCTCCAAATTCTGGACGTGGTCGGCGTAGACGGTGACCGGGGTTCCGGCGTCGATGGAGAGCCGCTCGCGCTCCTGACCCTGCGCGAGGCTCGGGAGGACGGCGAGGCACGCGACGACCAAGAGACAGGCCAGACGCTGTGCCGACACGGACCTCCCCAGCGACGAAGTGGCTTGCGACCTGGTACCGCAATCCTGATGCACCGTCGAAGTGACGCGGACTTAGCGAACGCGGGCATCCTATCAGACGCTCTCCGACGACGCAATCTTTGGAACGTCGTTCGGCTTCGAAGACGCGGTGACCGCCGCGTGAAAACCGTCCGGCGGTGCGAATGCGTAGTGAGGAGGTGAAGGCCGGCGACGAATCGCCGGCGAGAGAGAGGAACCCGAATGACACGTCGATGGTCCATCCGGCCGGCATTGCTCCTCGCGCTCGGGCTCGGGGCGGCCGCGCCCGCCCTGTCCGCCGACGGCGCCATGGTCGACGCGGCGGTCCGCGTCTTCCAGTTCCAGCCGGGCGTCCTCGAGGTGCGCGGCGGCACGCGCGTCACGTGGACGAACCAGGACGACATCACGCACACGGTGACGTCGGGCCGGCCCGGAGATCCGGACGGACGGTTCGACGTGCAGCTCGCCGGCAAGGGGACGAGCGGCAGCGCGACCTTCGCCGCTCCCGGCGTCTACCCGTACTTCTGCGCGCGACACCCGTCGATGCGCGGCGAGGTCGTGGTGCGCTAGCGTCCCAGGTCTCGTCCCTCCCGGTGCCCGCCCGATCCCGCGCTGATGGGCAGATCCCTGCCCGCTCCGGGGATTTGCCCGTCGCGAGGCGTCGGGCTCCGATGCCGGGCTCGCGCGCGATGCTGTGTTTCCGAGATGTTCCGCGCCACTCCTCCGGTGGCATTCCAGTTGCTCTTCCTCGGCCAGGCCACGAGCCCGGCTATGGGCCCGGCTGCCATCCGGCCACCATCCGGATGGTCCGGGCTCGTGCCATCACATGCCGAGGGGGAGCGAATGGACAGTCGACGGTGGCAAGCAAGGATGGGGGCGTGCACGGTGGCCGCGGTCGCCCTGGTCGTCATGGCCGGGTGCGGCTCGAGCTCGAAGAGCACCGGCTCATCGGCGGGCAGCAGCGCCCAGGGGCAGACCGTGCGCGGGACGATCAGCAAGGGGCCGGGCGTGACCGTGGCGCTGGGTGATCCGATGCCCGGGCAGAGCTGGCTGGCGCGCGCGCTCGATCTCATCGTCCAGACCGCCGACGCGGCGGTCACCGGGACGCCGGCGGTGGGCGTGACGGTGAACCTCTCGTGCAGCGGCGCCCCGGTTCTCACGACGACGACGAACAACCAGGGCAAGTTCGAGTTCAAGGGCGTGACCGGGGGGCCGTGCCAGCTGACCGCGGTCGTCGGCGGCTCGCCCGTCACCCTGCTGAGCGACATCACGCCCGGCACGACGCCGGTCGAGGTCGAGGGCGTGCTGAACGCGGCATCGCCGCCGACCACGACGGGCGGAGTCGTGGCACAGAAGCTCGAGATCGAGGCGGACTGCGACGACGAGCACGGGCATCACCATGAACACCACAACGGCGAGATCCACGGCACGAACCGGGGTCCGGGCTCCATCTCCTCCGGGCCCGGGTCGGGGAAGCCGAGCGGCCACCACGGCGGCAACGACGACGACCAGGGCGAAGACAGCTAGTCGCGACTGACGTACTCACCGGGCATGCCCCTGGGGCCCGTCGAGGCCCCCGGGGCCCTGCCTTGTCCGCGGACGGCTCGCCCGCTCAGACTCCCGCGCTGCGGAGCTGACGGACCTGCGCACGGTGCTCCAGGAGGTGCAGCCGCACCACGAGCGCGTACTCCGGCCACGTGAGCTCGGCCGCGAAGATCTCGGGCGTGCCGCCCGCCTCTTCCGCGTTGATCACCAGGACGGCCGGCGCGGTGACCGTGCGCGCCGGGCTGCCGTCGAGCGCGGCGGGGCCGCTCAGCGCCTCGTCGAGCGCAGCCATCGCCTCCCGTAGACCGTCGACCAGCTCGGTCCACGGCACGCGGTGGGCGGCCCCGGAGAGGAGCGCCTCGTAGATCGGCGGACCCGGCGGCCGCCGGCCCGCGCGGAGATGGCGGAGCTCCTCGGCGGATCGCACGGTGGACTGGGCGACGTGATCCACCACCTGCGCCACCGTCCACTCGTCCGCGGTGACCCGCCGGCGCGCCGCGGGCTCATCGAGCCCCGCGAGTGCCGCCTCGAACTCCGCCGCCGCCGAGCGCACGCGCGCCCGGAGCCGCGGCGCGTCGAGCCCGGCGGCCCGCGCCCGGAGGTAGTCGAGCAGGCGGGCACGCGCGGGCCGGGCCGGGTCAGCCATGGCGGTCCTCCCACGCATCGGATCGGCCGGCCCCCGCCAGATAGGCGCCCAGCGCCTCCTCCGCGACACGAACGGCGCGGCCGAGCGGCATCAGCTCGGGGTCGAAGGTGATCTGGAGCGAGAGCCCGTCCACGAGGGCGAGGATGACCGCCGCGGCCTCGTCGGGCGCGACCTTGCGGAAGGTGCCGGCCGCGGCGCCCCGCGCGACGCCCGCCGCGAGGAACCGCCGGGCTCGCGCGTAGGCGAGCCGGTTCAGCCGCGCGAGCTCCCGGTCGTGGAGCGCCTCGCCCCACAGCTCGATGAGCACCGTCCAGAACTCGCGGCTCTCGGTCGCGACCTCGAGGCAGGCGCGGAGGAGAGCCCGCAGGCGCCCCCTCGCGTCGCGCGCGCCGCGTGCCTCGGTCGCCACGCGCCGATCGAGATCGGCCATGACGGTGGCGGCGGCGCGGCCCAGGATCGCGCGCTTGTCGCGGAAGTAGTAGTGGAGGATGCCGGGGCTCACGCCCGCCTCCGCGGCGACCCGCTTCATCGTGAGACGGGCATACCCGTCACGCGCCAGGCAGCGGATGGTGGCGCGGACGATCGCCGCTCGACGCTCGTCGGCGACCCTGGGTCGCGGGCTCACGGACGACGCCCTCGCGGCGCGAATCGCGGGAGGTCCCCGTCAGGGGGCGCATCCGATTCTCGACACGCTTTGCACTCACCGCTCGATGACATGAAGTGGAACATAAATTGGTTGGCCGACCAACTTACGTCGCATTCTGCGGCGGCGCCGCCCGGCCGTCAACCCGACCCGCGCCGTCCGGGCCGGGATGGTCCGCGGACCCGGCCGGCGAGGCTATACTGATCGCCGTGACCGCGCTGGCCGGGCTGACCGTCCTCGATCTCACGCAGAACGTGGCCGGGCCGTACTGCACCCAGATCCTCGGGGACCTGGGCGCGGACGTGGTCAAGGTCGAGCGGCCGGGCCGCGGGGACGAGACGCGCGCGTGGGCGCCGCCGCGCTGGGGGCCGGAGGGCACGATCTTCCTGTCGTTCAACCGGAACAAGCGGAGCCTCGCCCTCGACGTGAAAGCGCCCGGGGCCCGCGCGGTGATCGAGCGGCTCGTCCGGCGATCGGACGTGCTCGTGCAGAGCTTCCGCCCCGGCAACGCCGACGAGCTCGGCTTCGGCACGGCGCAGGCCCGCGCCCTCAACCCCCGACTCGTCTACTGCTCGGTGACCGCGTTCGGGAGCCGCGGGCCGCTGCGCGAGCATCCGGGGTACGACCCGATGATGCAGGGCTACAGCGGGTTCATGCGGCTGACCGGCCACCCCGGCCAGGCGCCGGTGCGCGCGGGCACGTCGATGGTCGACATGGGAACGGGGATGTGGGCGGCGCTCGGCGTCCTGGCGGCACTCCGGGAGCGGGACGAGACCGGGGTCGGCTCGGAGGTGAGCACCGCGCTCTTCGACACCGCGCTCGCGTGGATTCCCTACCAGATCATGGCGTACCTCGGAACCGGCGAGGTGCTGCAGCCCCAGGGCTCGGCCGCGGCGATGATCGTGCCCTACCAGGCCTTCCCGACGGTCGACGGCTACCTCATGATCACGACCCCGACCGACGCGCTCTTCGGCCGGCTCTGCGAGGCCCTCGGGCGCCCCGAGCTCGCCGCCGACCCGCGGTACCGCACCAACCCCGATCGCGTGCAGAACCGCGCGACGCTCGTCCCCGTGCTGGAAGGGCTGACGCGTCCGTGGGCGACCGCGGAGCTCCTCGAGCGCCTCCGCCAGGCCGGCGTCACCGGCGCGCCGGTGCAGACCGTCGATCAGGTCGCGACGGATCCCCAGACGAAGGCGAGCGAGATGCTCATGCCCACGCCGCGTCCGGACCTTCCCGATCTCACGACGGTGGCGCTTCCCGTGCGGTTCGGCGACGAGCGCCCGGTGCCCCGCCGCCCGCCGCCGCGCGTGGGCGAGCACACCATCGACCTCCTCGGCGAGCTCGGCTTCGGCGCGGTCGAGATGGGCGAGCTTCGCGCGCAGGGCGTCGTCGACTGGCCCTTGCCGGAGTGACGGGTCGTGCGCGCCGGACCGTGTCGCCGAGCGGATGAACCGAATGGTCGAGCTGGCGCGCGGCGTCGCTCGGTCTCGCGTGGATAGGCTCGCGTGAGCGAGGCGAGCTTCCGCACGCTCCGGCTCGAGGGCTCGGGGGACGGCCACGTCCTCACCGTGGTGCTGCACCGCCCGGAGGTCCTGAACGCGATGAACACGGCGATGGGCGAGGACCTTCTCGGGTGCTTCCGCGGGCCGGCCGTCGCGCCGGGCGTGCGCGCGGTCGTGTTCACCGGCGCGGGTGATCGCGCGTTCTGCGTCGGCGGCGACCTCAAGGAGCGCGAGGGCATGTCGGACGACGTCTGGCGCGCCCAGCACCTCATCTTCGAGCAGGCGGCGATGGCCATCCTCCGCTGCCCGGCGCCAGTGATCGCCGCCGTGGAGGGCTTCGCGTTCGGCGGCGGCTGCGAGCTCGCCCTCCTCGCCGACTTCGTCGTCGCGAGCGAGAGCGCGGTGTTCGCCCTGCCGGAGGTCACCCGCGGGATCTTCCCCGGCGTGGGCGGGACGCAGCTCCTGCCGCGCATCGTCGGCGCGCCGCTGGCGAAGGAGCTCATCTTCACGGGACGGCGCGTGGAGGCTCCGGAGGCGCGGGCGATCGGCCTCGTGAACCATGTCGTGCCGCGCGGCCAGGCGCGACTCCGGGCGACCGAGCTCGCCGCCACCATCGCGGAGAACGGCCCGGTGGCAGTGCGCCAGGCGAAGAAGGCGATCGCCTGGGGCGGCGAGACCGACCTCGAGACCGGGATGGTGCTGTCGATCGAGGCCTACAACGCGACGGTCGTGACCCAGGACCGCGTCGAGGGCGTCCGCGCGTTCAACGAGCGCCGGAAGCCTCGGTTCGAGGGGCGCTGAGGGCCGAGCCATGGTGTCCATGAGCCTGACGCTGACCGACGAGCAGCGCGCGCTGAAGGCGGGCGTGGCCGAGATCTGCAAGCGCTATCCGGGCGAGTACTGGCGGCAGCTCGATCAGGAGCGCGCCTACCCGGAGGCGTTCGTAACCGAGCTCACGCGCGCCGGCTACCTCGGCGCCCTGGTCCCGACGGAGTACGGCGGCGCCGGACTCGGCATCCTCGAGGGCGGCCTCATCCTCGAGACGATCAACGCGTGCGGCGGTAACGCGGCGGCGTGCCACGCCCAGATGTACATCATGGGCACGGTCCTCCGGCACGGCTCCGAGGACCAGAAGCGGCGCTATCTCCCGAAGATCGCGACCGGCGAGCTCCGGCTCCAGGCGTTCGGCGTGACCGAGCCGAACTCGGGGTCGGACACCACCAAGCTCCAGACGACCGCGGTGCGCCGGGGCGACCGCTACGTCGTCAACGGCCAGAAGATCTTCATCTCGCGGGTGTTGCAATCCGATCTGATGCTGCTCCTCGCGCGCACGACGCCGGTCGACCACGTGACGCGGAAGACGGACGGGCTGTCCGTGTTCCTCTTCGACCTGCGCCAGGCGCAGGGGCTTGAGGTCCGGCCGCTCCGCATGATGATGAACCACTCCACCAACGCGCTCTTCTTCGACAACATGGAGATCCCCGCCGAGAGCCTGATCGGCGAGGAGGGCCGCGGCTTCTCCTACATCATCGACGGCATGAACGCCGAGCGCATCCTGGTCGCCTCGGATTCCGTCGGGGACGGGCGGTGGTTCGTGGAGAAGGCGGTGGCCTACTCGAACCAGCGCGTGATCTTCGGGCGGCCGATCGGGGCGAACCAGGGCGTCCAGTTTCCGATCGCCAAGGCCCACATGGCGGTCGAGGCGTCGGAGCTCATGCGGAACAAGGCGGCCGCGCTCTTCGACGCCGGCCAGCCCTGCGGTGCCGAGGCCAACATGGCCAAGTACCTCTCGGCCGAGGCGGCGTGGGAGGCGGCCAACGCCTGCGTCGACTGCCACGGCGGCTACGGGTTCGCCGAGGAGTACGACATCGAGCGGAAGTTCCGCGAGGCGCGGCTCTACAAGACGGCGCCCATCAACCAGAACCTGGTCACCGCGTACATCGCCGAGCACGTCCTCGGCCTCCCGCGGTCGTACTGAGAGCCATGCCGCTGCCGGTGGTCGATCGCGTCGCCGTCACCACCGTCGTCGACAACTCGGTCGACATCCTGCGCGCCGACGAGAAGGTCGCGCGCCGCTGGAGCGTCCCGCGGGCCCGGAAGATCGCCGACCTCCGCGCCGAGCACGGTCTCGCCCACCACGTGGAGGTGACGCGGGGACGCGAGAGCGCCCGCCTGGCGTTTGACTTCGGCCTCAGCGCCGCGTCGATGACTCACAACTTCCGGGAGCTGGGCCTCGACGCGACGAAGATCGACGCGCTCGCGCTCTCTCACGGCCACTCCGATCACTTCGGCGGGCTGCTCGGCTTCCTGACGGCGTACCGGCGCGTCATGCGGCCGGGGCTTCGCTTCTACGGCCATCCGAATCACTACGTCGCGCGCTTCATGGAGCGGGACGGGGACCGTGTGTCCCTCGGCCGCCTCGACCGGGGTGACGTCGCGCGCTGGGATCTCGACGTGGTCGACGTGCCGGAGCCGATGGTCCTTCCCGAGGGCGTGCTCCTCTCGGGCGAGATGCGGGCGCCGGAGCCGTACGAGGCGATCCCGCCGTCGCTCCGCATGGAGCAGGACGGCGCCTTCGTCCAGGACACGTTCATCGGCGAGCAGACCCTCGTCGCCCACGTGAAGGACCGCGGGCTGGTCGTCGTCACGTCGTGCTCGCATCGCGGGATCGTCGGCATCTGCCGCCACGCGGCGCGCGTCAGCGGAGTCGCGAAGATCCACGCCGTGATCGGCGGCTTCCATCTGTCCGGGCTCGACGCGGAGCGGATCGATCGCGTCGTCGAGGCGCTCCGCGGCTTCGAGGTCGACTACCTCGTGCCCCAGCACTGCACGGGCGCGGAGGCGTTCGTCCGGCTCGCCCAGCAGATGGGGAAGGAGCTGGTCGTGAGCTCGACCGGCTCGACGTTCACCTTCGGCGGGTAGGTCGACCGGGCGTGACCGACCTGCCCGTCGCCTGCAGCCTGACCGAGCCCGAGCTCGCCGAGCGCCGGGCCGGCGTGCTGGGCGAGGTCCGGCGGGCCCGGGAGGATGCCCGCTGGCTGCCGGATGGCGTCGCGCTCCGTTTTGCCGCCGAGCCGGAGCGCCTGGCACTCCTCGCGACGTTCATCGACCTCGAGCGGCGATGCTGCGCGTTCCTCCGGTTCCGGCTGACGGTCGAGCCCGGCGGCGGTCCCGCATGGCTCGAGCTCACCGGCCCGCCCGGCACCCGCGAGTTCCTCGAGGCCGAGCTGGGGCCCGCTCCGGCCGCGCGCTGACGCGCGGCGGAGACGCGAAGCGCGGCCCCGGCGCTAGCCGTCCCGCTGGAGCGGGTCCTTGATCTCGCCGGGCAGCGCGACGAGGGTGCCGTCGAGCATGCGCGCCCGATAGGGCATCGCCCCCCGCACCATCATCCCGAACCCGAAGTGCGCCATGCCGCCGCCCAGCGCGACGTTGTCCGCGGCGCGGTACTGGAAGATCAGCACGCTGCGCGGCGCGGTGCCGCGGTTCGCGGTCGAGCTGTGGAGCATGTTGCAGTGGTGCAGCTCCACGCCGCCGGCCGGGCAGGGGACGTTGAGGAATTGCGACTCGTCGGCGAGCACGCTCCGGTCCTCGAGCTGCGACGAGAAGGCGCCGTCCTTGGCGAACCGGTGGAGGCGCGGACCGAGCCGGTGGATGCCCGGCATGATCCGGAGGCACCCGTTCTCCTCGGTCGACTCGTCGATGTGCACCAGCACCGCGAGCAGGTCGTAGTTGGTGTGCGGGAAGAACGGATAGTCCTGGTGCCACTCGAACCTCGACTCGGGGCTCGACGGCGGCTTCAGATTGAGCTTGCTGTGGTGGAGCTGGATGTTCGGGCCGATGAGATTCTCGACGGCGTCGAGGATCCGCGGATGGAACGCGGCGTCGTGGAACGCCTTGTGGTGCTGGATCGGGTTGAAGATCCGGCGCACGTGGTGAGCGCCGTCGTGGCCCCGGGTGACGGAGAACTTCGGGGTGTTCTCGGTCAGTCCCCGGGCCTCCTCGAGCACCTCGTCCAGCGCCGCGCGCAACGCGGCGACCTCGTCGCGACCCAGCATCTCGGGGAAGACCAGGTAACCCTGGTCCGCGTAGAACGCCTGCTGCTCTTCCGGCGACATCGCGTGCGCCGTCCGGGTGGTCGCTGCGGGCATGGTCGGCTCCTCCTGGAAGTCACCCCAGTGTAGAAGTGGCCCCAGTCTAGCAGGGGAGGATCGGACCTGGCTGCACGGACATTTCCTCCGGCTGCGGACCTACTCCGGGCGGCGGACCGGGGTTCGCGACTCGTCCGGAAGGCAAGATCTGGCCCCATCTCTGGTACCCTGGATGGCCAGCGCGGGGGGCGCGTCTACCCGCGTCAGGGGGAGCCAGTCATGATCCGGACACCCGCGGCGTTCCTGTCCGAGGACGAGGTCCGCCGGGTCCACGAGGCCTCCCTCGAGATCCTGGAAGACGTGGGGATGCTCGTCCGGAACGCCCGCGCTCGCGAGATCTTCGCCAAGCACGGCTGCAAGGTCGAGGCGGGCGGGGAAAGGGTCCGGTTCCCGCGCGCGGTGGTCGAGCAGCACCGCGCCGGCATGCCGCCGAAGTTCACGTTCCGGGCGCGCGACCCGCAGTTCGATCGCACCGTGCCCGACGACGCGCCGGTGGTGATCACGGGCAGCTCGGCCCCCGACATGGTCGACCCGGCGACGGGGATCGCCCGCCGCGCGCTGGCCGCGGACATCGCGCGCATCGCGCGGCTCGTCGATCAGCTCCCGAACTACGACATCTTCTCGGTCTCGACGCTCGCCGACGACGCGCCGCCCGCCTTCTTCTCGACCACGCGGCTCTACGCCGCGCTCAAGTACTGCCGGAAGCCGATCCGCATCAGCGGCCCGCCGGAGGAGCTCGACTCGATCCTGAAGCTCGCCCACATCATTGCCGGGGGCGAGGCCGCCTACATGGCGCGGCCCTTCATCACGCACCACTACTGCCCGTGCGTGTCGCCCCTCACCATGGACTACGACTCCACCGAGACCCTCATCTACTACGCCGAGCGCGGCCTGCCCGGCCATCCGACCCTCGTGCCGAACGCCGGGCTGACGTCGCCGCTGACGCTCGCCGGCACGCTGGTGCAAGGGAACGCCGAGTTCCTGGCGGCGATCGTCCTCGAGCAGATGGTGCGGCCGGGGAAGGCGACGATCTACTCGAGCCTCCCGACGGTGGCCGACATGCGGACCGGCGCCTACGCGCCGGGCGCCATCGAGACCGGCATGCTGTTCATGGGGGTCGCGCAGCTGGCGCGCTTCTACGGCGTGCCGTGCGGCGGCTACATCGGACTCTCGAACGCGAAGGTGAACGACGCCCAGTCCGGCTTCGAGACCGGCATGTCCGGGGTGGCGGCGCTCCTGTCCGGCAATCATCTCTTCAACATGGCGGGGCTCCTGGACGCCCTCATGTCGTTCGACTTCGCGAAGGCGGTCATCGACGACGAGATCGTGGCGATGCTCCGTCGCATCCAGAAGGGCCTCGAGCTGACCGAGGAGAACTTCGCGCTCGACGTGATCAAGGAAGTGGGGCCGGGCGGCATGTTCGCCGACCACGTGCACACGCTCGAGCGCATGCGCACCACGGGGTTCCTTCCGGAGATCGCTGACCGAGATCCCCGTCAGGGGTGGATCGAGAAGGGCGGGCTCGACGCTCAGGGGCGCGCGATGGCGCGGGTCCGCGACATTCTCACCCGCGACGCGCCGAGCCTCTTCTCCCCCGAGGTCGACGCGCGGCTCCGCTCGGAGTTCGCCGGCATGGTGGCCGCGACGTTCGCGCCGCCCGAGGGCTGGACGCGCGCGCCCGACGAGGCGCTCTCCGACCGGGCGGAGCGGCGGCGCCGCCGGCTCGCCCAGCAGGCCGAGGCCTAGCGAATGAGTAGCGACCTCACGCAGCTGCCGCTCGAGGAGCTCCTGGAGCAGATCCAGGACAACCTCTACGGCGGCCACGTCGAGCCCGTCGTGGCCGGCGTCCACGAACTCCTCCGCCGCGGGCTCACGCCCTACGACGCCCTCACCCAGGGCCTCATCGCCGGCATGGACGTCGTGGGGGAGGACTTCCGCACCGGGAAGCTCTTCGTCCCGCAGGTGCTGATGGCCGCGAAGGCGATGAAGGGGGGGATGGAGGTCCTGCGGCCCCTCCTCGCCGAGACCGGCGCGCCGCGCATCGGCACGCTCGTCATCGGCACCGTCAAGGGCGACATCCACGACATCGGGAAGAACCTGGTCGGGATGATGATGGAGGGGGCCGGCTTCCAGGTCATCAACCTCGGCATCAACACCGACGTCGAGAAGTTCCTGCATGCCGTGCGCGAGCACGGCGCCGACATCCTCGGGATGAGCGCGCTTCTCACGACGACGATGCCGTACATGCGCGTGGTGATCCAGGCGCTCAAGGAGGCCGGGCTCCGCGAGAAGCTCATCGTCCTGGTCGGCGGCGCGCCGCTCAACGCCGACTTCGCGAAGACGATCGGCGCCGACGCCTACTGCCGCGACGCCGCGAAGGCCGTCGCGACGGCGAAGCGCCTCATGGCCGAGAAGATGGGCGGCTCCCTTGCCTGACGGCGCGCGCTGGCGGGCGCTTCTCGCGGCGCCGGGCCCGATCCTGGCAGACGGCGCCATGGGCACGATGCTCTTCGAGGCCGGGCTCACCTCCGGCGACTCCCCGGAGCGCTGGAACGTCGAGCGCCCCGACGTGATCTGCGAGATCCACCGCGCGTACCAGGACGCCGGCGCGCGGATCCTCCTGACCAACACGTTCGGCGGGAACCGGTTCCGCCTCGCGCTTCACGGCCTCGACACGCGGGTCGCCGAGCTGAACGAAGCCGCGGCGAGGCTCGCCGGGGCGATCGCGCACGCGCCGGGCAGCCGGGCCGTCGTCGCCGGCGACATCGGCCCGAGCGGCGGGATCCTGGCGCCCCTCGGGGAGCTCGAGCGTGACGACGCCGTCAAGGGATTCGCCGAGCAGGCGGCCGCCCTCCATGCCGGCGGCGTCGACGTGTTCTGGATCGAGACCATGTCGGCGCTCGAGGAGGTCGAGGCCGCGCTCGAGGGCGTGCGCCAGGCGGCGCCCGGCGTGCCGGTGGTCGTCACGATGAGCTTCGACACCCACGGGCACACGATGATGGGCGTCAGCCCCGAGCAGGCGGCGAAGGAGCTGACCGCGCTCGGCGCCGCGGCGGTCGGCGGCAACTGCGGCCTCGGCCCGGCGGAGCTCCTGCCCGCGATGGTCGCCATGCACGCGGCCGTCCCGGACGCGGTGCTCGTCGCCAAGCCGAACGCCGGCCTGCCGGTGCTGGAGGACGGGAAGGCCGTCTACCGCGGGAGCCCGGAGGAGATGGCCGACTACGCGAAGCGACTCGTCGCCGCGGGCGTCCGGATCGTCGGCGGCTGCTGCGGGAGCGCGCCCGCGCATCTCCGCGCGATGGCCCACGCGCTCGGGTCGACGGCGCCGGGCTGCCCGCGCGAGCTATGAGCGAGCCCGGATCGCCCCGGGCTCGGGAGGACGTCGGATGCTGACACTGCCGGCGCGCGTCACCATCTGCGAGGTCGGGCCCCGCGACGGCTTCCAGATCGAGCCCGAGTGGATTCCGACCGAGACGAAGGTCGAGGTCATCGACCGCCTGTCCGAGACCGGCCTCCCGCGCATCGAGGTCACGTCGTTCGTCCACCCGAAGGTGGTGCCCCAGATGCGGGACGCCGAGGAGGTCATGGCGCGGATCCGCCGGCGGCCGGGCACGCGCTACGTCGCGCTCGTGCCGAACGACAAGGGCGCCGTGCGCGCGGTCGACGCCGGCGTCGACGCGATCCACACCGTCGTCTCCGCGAGCGAGAGCCACAACCTCGCCAACGTCAACATGACGGTCGCCGAGTCGCTGGTGAAGCTCCGCGCCGTGCTGGAGGTCGCCGCGCGCGCGAGGGTGGCGGTGAACTGCGCGATCTCGACGTCGTTCGGGTGCCCGTTCGAGGGCGACGTGCCGGTCGAGCGGCTGGAGTGGGTGGTGCGGTCGCTCGTCGACATGGGCGCCCCCGGCATCGCCCTCGCTGACACGACCGGCATGGCGAACCCGCGGCAGGTGACGGCGATCCTGGAGCGCTTCATGCCGCGCTTCCCCGGCGTTGAGTGGACGCTCCACACGCACGACACGCGCGCGATGGCGATCCCGAACATCCTCGCCGCGATGGCGTGCGGCGTGACCCACTTCGACAGCTCGATCGGCGGGCTCGGCGGCTGCCCGTTCGCGCCCGGGGCGTCCGGCAACGTCTGCACGGAGGACCTCGTCCACGGCCTCCACGCCATGGGCGTCCAGACCGGCATCGATCTCGACCGGTTGCTGGGCGTGTCGCGCCGCGTCCAGGAGGTGGTGGGTCGCGTGCTCCCGGGTCAGCTCGTCAAGGCCGGCCCCGCCACGCGCCGCTACCCGGTCCCCGACGGCGTCGCCGCGCGGCTCGCACAGGCTCGATGACGATGACGCAAGGGTCAGTCCCGCTCCGGAGCTGACCGTTGCCGTTCCTGATCGAGGAGAAGTTCGTCGTCGCGCTCGCCTCGAGCGCCCTCTTCGACCTCACCGAATCCGATCGCGTGTTCCGGGAGCGCGGCGAGGACGAGTACCGCCGGTACCAGCGCGAGCACGAGGAGGACGTGCTCAATCCGGGCGTGGCGTTCTCGTTCGTGCGCCGCCTCCTCAGCCTCAACGAGCCCGATCCGGACGACCGGCCGGTCGAGGTCATCCTGCTCTCGCGGAACGATCCGGACACCGGACTGCGGGTGTTCAACTCCATCGCGCACCACAAGCTGGCGATCTCGCGCGGCGCCTTCGTGACCGGACGGCGCCCCTATCGGTACATGCCGGCGTTCAACGCGAGTCTCTTCCTCTCGGCGAACGAGGAGGACGTTCGCGCGGCTCTGGGGGACGGGCGACCGGCGGGTCAGGTGCTCGGATCGAGCGTCGAGGACGACCCGACGGATCCCGAGCTGCGGATCGCCTTCGACTTCGATGGGGTGCTTGCGAGCGACGAATCCGAGCGGGTCAACCACGAGCACGGCCTGCAGCAGTTCCTCGATCACGAGGATGCTCATGCGCCGCTGCCGCTCGAGGCCGGTCCGCTGAAGCGTCTTCTCGAGGAGATGGCCCGACTGCAGCAGCTCGAGCGCCGGCGCGTCCAGCGGGACCCGCACTATCTCCCCAAGATCCGGACGGCGATCGTGACGTCGCGGAATGCGCCGGCCCATCGGCGCATGGTGACGACGCTCCGCAGCTGGGGCATCACGGTCGACGAGACCCTGCTGCTCGGCGGCCTCGGGAAGAACCGGGTTCTCGAGATCTTTCGCCCGCACATCTTCTTCGACGATCAGAAGACGCACGCGGTCCCGGCGGCCACCGTCGCGCCGTCCGTCCACGTGCCCTTCGGCATTCGGAATCGGCCGTAAGGGGTCGCCGGGTTGCCGGATTGGCTCGAGGGACGCCTTCGGCGGCCGGTCGGCGATCTCGCGCCATGGGGCCTGAGACGATTGACGCCTGCTCGTTCCATCAAGCGGAACCCGTGAGAGTTGGACTCGAGGAGAAGAAGGAGAGATCGATGTCTGCAGGAGCCAACAAGGCGCTGGTGCGCCGGTTCTATGCCGGGATCGACAAGAGCAACCTGGAAGCGATGGATGAGCTGGTCGCGGAGGATTACATCGATCACAATCCGCCTCCCTTCCCAGGCTTGCCACCGGGGCGGGAGGGCGTGAAGCAATCGTTCAGGATCTTCTGGGAGGCGACGCCAGGGTATCAGCGCATCGAGGACCAGATTGCCGAGAGGGACCGCGTCGTCACGCGGATGACATCGATCGGGAAGCACACCGGAGATCTGCCTGGCGCCCCGAGGACGGGCAACGACTTGAAGATGACGTCGATCACCATCCACCGGATCGCCAACGGCAAGCTGGCCGAGAAATGGTCGGAGAAGGACGTCATGGGGTTCCTCCAGCAGATCGGCGTGATGCCCGCGCGAGGACACGCGTAACGCGGGGCCCTCCGTGGACCTGCTTCTGCCCGACTGCTAAAGTCGTTGTCATGCGCATCAAGTACCGCATCGGCGTGATGCCGGGCCCGTGGCCCGACGGGCCGGCCGGCCGCGACTTCTTCTGGCGGTTCGTCGAGCTCTGCGAGAAGAGCGAGATCGACTCCGTGTGGTTCTCGGAGCGACTGTCCTCGCCCCTCCCGGTACCGGAGCCGATGACGGCGATGGCAGCGGTGGCCGCGCGGACGAGCCGCCTCAAGTTCGGGCCGAGCGTGTTCATCACGCCGTTCCGGACGCCGGTCATGGCCGCGCGCGAGATCGCGATGATCGACTACCTCTCGAACGGTCGCATGCTACCGGCCTTCGGGATCGGCGTCGACCAGCCGCGGGAGTTCGAGGCGGCCGGCGTGCCGTTCCGCGAGCGCGGCCGCCGCACCGACGAGGCGATCCAGATCATGCGGCGGTGCTGGAGCGAGGACGAGGTGACGCTCGCCGGCGAGTTCTGGCGGCTCGACCGCGTCAGCGTCCTGCCGAAGCCGGTCCAGCAGCCGATGCCGCTCTGGATCGGCGGCAACAGCGAGGCGGCGATGCGTCGGGCGGGCCGGCTCGGCGACGGCTGGATCCCATCCTTCATCACGCCGGAGCAGGTGCGCGTCGGCGTGGAGAAGACGCAGGCGTTCGCGGCCGAGGCGGGACGCCGCATCGACGTCGACCACTTCGGCGCGCTCTTCTACTACTGTCTCGATCCGGACCCGGCCGTCGCCCGCGCCCTGGCGGAGCCCTTCATCCCGAAGGGCCGCGTGGACGACGCGACGCTTGCGTGCTGCACGGCGTTCGGTCCGCCCGCGCGGGTGCGGGAGCATCTCGAGGCGTACGTCGCCGGGGGCGCGTCGAAATTCATCCTGCGCCCGATGTGCCCGCCCGACCGGATGCTCGATCAGCTCGATCAGCTCGCCGCCGAGATCGTGCCGGCCTTCCACCGCCGGACCGGCTGACGCCCGGACGCGTTACCGGGCACGGGGCCTCGGGCCCCGGCCGCACGCCAGGCGCCAGGTGAGGGGGACGTGAGCCCGCTCCGCTACTTCGCCGTCCGTCGAGTCCGTGGGCCCGCGTGGGATCACGCGAGGCCGATGCGGCAGCAGGTCCTCTGGGACGCGCATGCCCGCTTCATGAACGCCCTGGCCGCGGAGGGATTCGTCGTGCTCGGCGGGCCGATGGGCGAAGGCGGCGAGGAGACCCTGTTGGTGATCGACTCGAACAGCGAGGCCACAGTGCGCGCCCGCCTCGCCGCCGACCCCTGGACCCAGATCGGGCTGCTCGAGATCGCGCGCGTCGAGCCCTGGGTCATCCTCCTCGACAGCCGATCGCCGTGACCGATGCGCGCGCGTCGCGCCCAGGCGTCACCGAGGCCGTGCGCGCCATACGAGTGTCCGCTCCGGACGGCTGACCGGCAGCGACGTGCGGCCACCGCGGCCCGTGGATCGGGAGTACAGTTTTATTGTGGGTCGCGATCGTCATGGCGGCCCGCGACCCGGGAGGTTCCATGATGGCCCGATACCGCTATCTCATCGTCGGCGGCGGGATGACCGCCGACGCGGCCGCCCACGGCATCCGGAAGCGCGACGGGACCGGCGCCATTGGCCTCATCGCCGCCGAGCCCCACGCTCCGTACAACCGGCCGCCGCTCAGCAAAGGGCTGTGGAAGGGCGAGGCGGAAGACGGCATCTGGCGGAAGAGCGGCGAGACCGGCGCCGAGCTCCACCTCGGCCGTCGCGCCGTCACGCTCGACCCGCGGGCGCGTCGCGTTACCGATGACCGGGGCACCGTCCACGAGTACGAGACGCTGCTGCTCGCGACCGGCGGCACGCCGCGCCGGCTCGCCGGCGCGCCCGACGGTCTCATCTACTTTCGCACCCTCGACGACTACCGGCGGTCGCGGCAGCTGGCTGACCGCAAGGCGCGCTTCGTGGTCATCGGCGGCGGGTTCATCGGCTCGGAAGTGGCCGCCGGGCTCCGGATGCAGCAGTGCGCGGTCACGATGATCGTGCCCCAGCAAGGCCTGGGGGCCCGCGTCTTCCCCGCCGACCTGTCCCGCTCCCTGGTGGACTACTACCGCCAGGAAGGCGTGACGATGCTGATGGGCGAGTCGGTCGAGCGAGTCGAGGCGGCGGCCGGCGGCTACCGGGTGCACACCAAGGGCTCCGGTGTGGTCGCGGCCGACGCGGTCGTCGCGGGCCTCGGCATCGAGCTCGAGCTCGATCTGGCCCGGCAGGCGGGCCTCACCGTGCAGGACGGGATCGCCGTCGACGAGCAGCTGCGGACGAGCCAGCCCGGCATCTACTCGGCGGGCGACGTGGCGAGCTTCCCCAATCCCGCGCTTGGCAAGCGCATCCGCGTCGAGCACGAGGACAACGCCAACACGATGGGCGACGTCGCGGGCCAGAACATGGCCGGCGCGGGGCTCCGCTACGAGCACCTCCCGTTCTTCTACTCCGACCTCTTCAAGCTGGGGTACGAGGCGGTCGGGGAAGTGGACGCGCGGCACGAGACCGTCGCGGACTGGAAGGACCCGATGAAGGAGGGCGTGGTCTACTACCTCGAGGCCGGACGCGTCCGCGGGGTGCTGCTCTGGAACACCTGGGACCAGGTCGACGCGGCGCGCGCCCTGATCGCGGCGCCGGGACCGTTCCGCGCCGCGAACCTCAAGGGACGCTTGCCGGCCTCGAAGTAGCGACGACCGGGCGGATCGCGCCGGGCCGAGGCTCCGCCGAGGTCGCGAAGTGGCCGCTGTTCGAGCATGCGCCCGGTCGACGCGGGGCAATCCCCGACACATGCCGGGCGCGGCCCCGCCGGCCACCCCGCCAACTCCCGCCGCTGTGACCAAAGTCACGGCGCTCTCCATCGACCCGCGCGGACAGTGGCATCGTGGGCTCATCGAGCGGGACCAGCTGTGAGACGCGCGCGAGAGCGGAGGGCAAGCCATGCGACACGGACGAGGGATCTTCTCGCTAACGGGGCTGGGTGCGCTGACGCTCGCGCTCCTCGCCAGCGCCGCCGTCGTCGGCCTCGGGACCCGGGCCGGCGCCCAGGGCGGCGGCACCATCGTGGGCGAGGTGACGGTCACCGGCACCCCGCCGGCGCCGAAGACGATCACGGTCAACAAGGATCCGCAGGTCTGCGGATCCGAGAAGAAGATCGCCGCGGTGGCGGTCGGCGCCGAGCACGGGCTCCAGGACGCCGTCGTCTCGCTGCCCGACGTGAAGGGCGCGCCCGGTGGGGCCAAGAGCACGCTCGACCAGAAAGGATGCGAGTTCCACCCCGACGTCCTGATCATGGCGCCGGGTGAGCTCGACATCCTCAACTCCGACGGCATCCTCCACAACATCCACAGCACGTCGACGGCGAACCGCCCCTTCAACCAGGCCCAGCCGAAGTTCAAGAAGGTCATCACCGAGGAGATCTCGAAGCCCGAGGTCATCAAGCTCCAGTGCGACGTCCACAGCTGGATGCAGGGCTGGCTCTTCGTGACGGACCACCCCGCGACCCTCACCGGGGCCAAGGGCGAGTTCCGGCTCGAGAACGTGCCGGCCGGGAAGCACAAAGTCGAGGTGTGGCACCCGGTGCTGGGCACGCAGACCAAGGAGGTCGACGTGAAGCCCGGGCAGGAGGTGAAGCTCCGCTTCGACCTCGCGGCCAAGAGCTGAGGGCGGGAGCCGGGGCCGGCGCGGCCACCCGCGCCGGCCCGATGCCCTGACGATCAGGAGTCCGGGTCGAGAGGAACCTCCCGCTGCCTGTCGAGCGACGCGATTGCCTGCTCGCAGCAATGGACGCTTTGGGCGAGCACCGCGCGCGCCTGCTCGAGGAACGACCGGAGATCCGGCGCCAGGCTGCTGGCGAGCACGCTCTCGACGCGCACCAGCACCGATCGCTGCGTCTGGGTGAGGAGCCGGATGCGATCGACGCCGGTGGGCGCCGCGATCAGTCGATTGCTCACCGGGGCCGCGATGCCGGGCTCGGATCTCGGCGCGTGGCCCCGGGTCGAGCGCCGCACGTGCTTCGCCAGGCCGGAGCAGAACCAGCGCATGGAGAAGCGCAGCTCGTCGAGACACGCTTGCGCCTCCGGCGCCGTGCCGACGTTGCCCAGACCGTTCAGGGCTGCCGTGGCTTCCTGCTCGGTCTCGAGCAGCGCGTTCAGGTCGGCGCGGACCGGGCTCATCGGGCGGTCGCGGCGGGCGCCGGTGGCGGCGCCACGGGGGTGGCCCCGGACGGGTCCCGCGACCCGATCGTGACGAGCAGGCGCGTGAAGCACGCGGGGCAGGTGACCCAGGTCTGGCCGCCCTGCCGGTCGCCGCGCCCGAGCTCCCGCTCTCGACCGCAGCGCGGGCACACGCCGTGCACGCCGAGGAGGCGCTCCCGCTCCCGACTGCGGAAGACCGCGAGTGCCACGCCGAGCACGACGAAGCCGGGGACCAGGAAGAAGTGCGCGACCGGGATGAAGACCGACGCGATGGCAGCGGCCCAGCAGCCCACGAGGATGGCGATCGCGCGGAAGAGGCGCTGTCCCGGGTTCTGCGAGACGAGCACGGCGGTCGCGCGCGTCACCGGGGCGCCGAAGGCCTCCAGCGTGGCGGCGCGCTCGTGAGGGGCGCTCATCGCTCAGTCACCCGGCTTCGCTCCGGGTGGAGCACCGGAGCATCGCATGACGGGCACATGATGACCCATGGACCGGGCCGGGCGCGCCGGCGCCGCGGCACGCGGTGCTAGAATCGGATACGGGAGCGCTCTTTTCGCGCCCCGGGCGACAGCATGGTGGACGTCGTGGACGTGCTCGGGCGGCACCCGTTCTTCGCGGGTCTCGATCCGGACAGTCTGAGCGCGGTCACGCGCCGCACCGTCATCCGCGTCTACGAAAAGGGCTCGCTGATCTACCTGGAAGGCGAGCCGGCGCCGGGCCTCTACGTGGTCGCCTCCGGGCAGATCCGCGTGTTCAAGATGTCGCCTGACGGGCGTGAGCAGGAGCTCTTCCACGCGGCGGTCGGCGAGTCGATCAACGAGGCGTCCGCGCTCGACGGCGAGCCCGCCATCGCGAACGCGCAGGCCACCGAGGCCAGCGTGATGCTTCTCATCGGCCGGGCCGCGCTGACGAGCCTGGTCCACGAGTATCCCCAGATCGGACTGGAGATGTCCCGCATGCTGGCGGGGCGCCTCCGCGACATGGCGCGGCTGGCGGGGGATCTGTCGCTGCGAGGCGTCGTCCCGCGGATGGCCGGGCTGCTCCTGCGCCTGGCCGGGCCCGGCGGGGTGGCGACGCTGCCCACCCGGAACGAGCTGGCGGCCATGGTCGGCACCGTCCGCGAGGTCGCGACGCGCTCGCTCCGCCAGCTCGAGAGCAGCGGCGCGATCCGGCTCGAGCCGCGGTCCGCGGTCATCCTCGACCGCGCCCAGCTCGAGCGCCACAGCGGGCGCCGGCTGCCCAGCGTCTCCTAGGACGCCTTCCCGCCCCGCCGGATGAGCCGGGGCCCGCCCCGGCTCCGGTCTCGTCGCCCCCCTGTCCCGTCGCACGAACCCATCATCGTCACGCCGATCAGGGGACGGAATGACTTCGGTCTCGATCGGCCGAGACTCAAGTCACGGTCCGCGGGCCGGCCGCCGCGCATCCTGTGAACGGAGGGTCAGAGAGGGCCATGAAGAACTTCGAGGAGACGCTGGTCGTCACGACCGGGCTCGTCATGGGAACGGCGGTCGGCGTGCTCACCACGGCACTCGGTCTCGCCCTGGTGGGCATGCCCTGGGAGTTCCACTTCTCGGCGCATCACGTCGCTGCGGTCGCGGTCGCCCTCACCGGGATCACGGTCGTGGCGCAGGGCGTCGTCATCGTGGTCGATCTCCTCGCCGGCTCCTCTCGCCTCCGGAGTCGGTCCTGAGGATCGGCTCGGCAAGGAGGACGTGATGGGTGCACACCGAGTGCTTTCGTGGCTGATCGTCCTGATCGGGCTCGTCCTGATCGTGACGCCGTGGCTCTTGAGTTTCGCGACGGATCGCATCGCTCAGCTGGACGTCGTGGTGGGCGGCGCGATCGTGACGCTCCTGGGCATTGCGCTGGTCTACATGATGCCAACGGAGCCTGCGCCGCGACTCTCGCACTGAGAGTCGGACTGACCCGAGCCGTCCTCCGCGTCGGGGACGGCTCGGGGCTCAGCGCATGTTGCCGGTGTGGCCGAGCGAGTAGCGGCCCGGCTGCGGCCACACCGTGAGGCCGTGCGGCTCCTTCCCCACGGGGATCGTCGTGACCTGGCCGGTGCGAGTGTCGAAGACGTAGACGACGTCGTCGAAGCGGCCGCTCAGCCAAAGCTGGCTGCCGTCGGCGCTGACGTTGCCCATGTCCGGGCTCCCGCCCCCGGGCACCGGCCACGTTGCCTCGATCGTGCGGGTGGCGAAGTCGATCACCGACACGCTGCCTGGCCCCTTCGGGCGCCCACGGATTTGCCGGGAGCCGCGATTCGCGACGTAGAGCTTCTTCCCGTCCCGGCTTGGATAGAGCCCGTGGGTGCCGGTGCCCGTCGCGATGAAGCCGATGGCGGCGAAGCGCGCGCCGTCCACCAGGTGGACGCCGCCGGCCATCATGTCCGCGACGAAGAAGGTCTGGCCGTCTGGCGAGATCCGGATGTCCTGGGGCATCCCGCCGTGGGGCAGCGCGAGGTAGCCCACCACCGTCCGCTCGACGAGATCGATCTTGACCAGGCCGCCCTGGAACTCGCAGGTCCCGATCATGAACTTCCCGTCGATCGCGAAGTCGATGTGGTTGACGCCCGCGCAGCCGGGCACCGGGATCGACGCCTGGAGGGCCATCGTGCGCGGATCGCGGAAGTCGAGACGCTTCAGCGCCTCGGCGACGACGATCGCGGAGCGACCGTCCGGCGTGAAGTAGAGATTGTAGGGGTCATCGACGGGCACCGCGCGTCCCGGCTTGCCCGTCGCCGGATCGATGGGCGTGAGGCTACCCTTCGTCGAGCCCTCGGCATTGTTCGCGACCCAGAGGACCGTGAGGTCGTAGGACGGCACGACGTGCTGGGGATTGAGGCCGACCGGAAACGTCTCGACCACGCTCTGGGTCGTCGGGTCGATCACCGTGACGGTGTTGCCCTTGACGTTCGGCACGTACACGCGGGGGAGCGCGCCGGCGACGGCCGGGCTGAGCCGGCCCGCGGCCGTCTCGCTGTAGAGGTTCGTCGGGTCGGGCACCGCGGGCATGCCGGGGAGGGTCTGGATCGGCGCTAGCGCCGGCGAGGGGGCGCTGGCCTCCGGCGTCGCCTGGGCGCTCACTCGCGGGTGGGGAGGCCACCAGAGCGCCACGCCCCACACGGCCGCCGCGACGGCCAGGAGCACGCCGACGACGGACCACGGGACGCCGCCGGGACTCCCCGTGACCCGCGCCGGCTTACGGGCGCGCCTCATGGGTGCGCGCCGACCGGCGGGACGGCGGGCCGCGTGACCGCACGCCGGATGGCCTCGACGGTCTGGGCGACGATCTGATCGACGGCCGCGCGCCCCACCTCGGCGCTCGCGCGGCTCGGATCGCCGTCCGCACCCTCCCAGGGGCCGGCGTGCAGGCGGTCCTGCCGCACGAGGCTCGGGTCGACCGCCAGGGCGAGCGACGTGTCGAGCGCGCCGGCGTGGCGCCCGAGCTCGCTGTCCTGGTAGCCGCGGCTCCGGAAGAGCGCGCTCGCGCCCGCGGTGCTCGCCCGGTAGTACGCCTCGATCGCGTGGACGCGGATCGCCGTTCCGGCCCAGGCGTGGTTCAGGCGTCGCGCCACCGCCTCCTGGCCCCGCTGGTTCTCCCCGCTGTCCCCGAGGAAGACGATGTCGCGGAATCCGTGGAGGGCGAAGCTCCGGGCCGCGGACTCGAGCACGGCCTCGAAGGGCGCCTCGCCGAGCGTGATCGTGCCCGGGTAGCGCATGTGCCCGGTCGGCGGCGCGAGCCCGCCCTCGGGGACGTAGGCGAGAACCGGAGCGACCAGCGCGTTCCCGAGCGCGCGGGCGATCGCCGCCGACAGGGCTCGCGCGCGGGCGTTGTGCTTGCCGAGCGTCATGTGCGGGCCGTTCTGCTCCGTGCCGCCGGTTGGCAGGATGATGGTCGTGGCCCCGGCGCGGATCAGGTCCCGCACCTCGGTCCAGGTCAGCTCCTCGAGGAAGACGGAGGGCGGGGCTTCGGCCCGGCTCGTCATCGGCGACACCAGAGCCCAGCCCGCCAACGCCACCACCGCGCTTGTCCTCATGTCACTCCTTCGCGTGCCCGTGGATCACCCGTCCCGCCGCGCCCGTCGGCAGCGTGACCGCCTGACACGCGCGGGCGATTCAAGCCACGAGTGTACCGCGTGCGTCCAGAGCGAACGGTTTACAATCGCCTGGGCGCCGGCGCGACCTCGAGATCGGCCGGCCCGGGGAGCCGGATGCGCCATCGCCTGGGGGTCGACGTCGGCGGCACGTTCACCGATCTGGTCCTGGTCGGGCCGGACGGGCGGGCGTTGACCCGCAAGGTACTCTCCTCGACCGGCGACTACGCCCAGGCGATCGTCCAAGGCGCGCGCGAGCTGATGGCGGCGGCCGGGATCGGCGCGGCCGACGTCGACGAGCTGATCCACGGCACGACCGTGGCCACGAACGCGATCCTCGAGCGCCGCGGGGCCCGGACGGGGCTCCTCACGACCGCGGGGTTCCGCGACCTCCTCGAGATCGGCCGCCTCCGGCTGGCGCGGCTCTACGACATCGACTTCGAGCGCCCGGCTCCCCTGGTGCCGCGCCGCTGGCGGCGCGAGATCACCGAGCGGCTCGGCCCGGGCGGGACGGTCCTGACGCCGCTCGACCCGGAGAGCGTCCGGGCCGCCGTCGACCTGCTCACGCGCGAGGGCGTCGAGGCGATCGCGATCGCGTTCCTCCACGCCTATGCGAACGACGCGCACGAACAGGCCGCCGCCGAGATCGTCCGGGAACGGGCGCCCGGCACGCACCTGACACTGTCCTCGGAGATCCTGCCCGAGGTGCGGGAGTTCGAGCGGACGAGCACCGCGGTGACGAACGCCTACGTCATGCCGGTGATGAGCCGCTACCTCGGGAGCCTCGAGACGGAACTGCGCGGGCTGGGCCTTCGCGCGCCGATCCTCGTGATGCAGTCGAACGGCGGCGTCATGACGGCAGCCAGCGGCCGGCGCCGTCCGGTCCACGTGATCGAGTCGGGGCCGGCGGCGGGCGTGATCGCGACGGCGGAGCTCGCCCGCCGGATCGGCCGGCCCAACGCGATCAGCATCGACATGGGCGGGACCACCGCGAAGGCCTCGGTGATCGAAGGCGGGGAGCTCAAGCGCACCGGCGAGTTCGAGATCGGGGGTGCGCTGTCGCAGGGGAGCCGGCTGAACCGGGGCAGCGGGTTCCTGCTGCGGATCCCGGCGATCGACATTGCGGAGGTCGGCGCGGGTGGCGGCAGCGTCGTGCGGGTGGACGACGCCGGTCAGCTCCACGTCGGGCCGCGGAGCGCGGGCGCGATCCCCGGGCCGGCCTGCTACGGGCAGGGCGGGAAGGACGCGACGCTGACCGACGCGAACGTCGTGCTCGGCTATCTCCACTCGGAGCGGCTGCCGAGCGGGCTCGCGCTCGACGCCGCCCGCGCGCGCGAGGTGATCGGGGAGCAGGTGGCCAAGCCGCTCGACCTCGAGCTCCAGGCGGCGGCCCATGGCGTCTACCTCGTCGGCTGCGTGCGGATGGCCCGTGCGGTCCGCGCGGTGACCATCGAGCGGGGGCGTGACGCGCGTGACTTCGCCCTGGTGGCCTTCGGCGGCAACGGGCCGCTCTTCGCCGCGGAGATGGCGCGCTCCCTCGCGATCGGGACCGTGCTGGTGCCGCCCGCGCCGGGGGTGTTCAGCGCGGTCGGTCTTCTGGAGGCCGAGAGCGAGCATCACCTGGTCCGGAGCGTGCTCCGCCCGCTGTCGGCCGAGACCGCGGGCGGCGTGGCCGCCGCGCTTGGCGCCCTCGAGCGCGAGGCGGAGGCCCTCCTCCGCGCGGAAGGGTACCGCGAGGCGGTGGCGACCGAGCGGGGCGTCGATCTGAAGTACGAGGGTCAGTCGTTCGAGCTGACGATTCCCGTCGGCACCGACTGGCGCGGGGCCGCCGACGTGGACCGGCTGGCGGCGGCCTTCGCCCGCGAGCACGAGCGGACGTACGGCCACGCGGCGGCGGGCGATCCGATCCAGGTCGTGAGCCTCCGGGTCACGGCGCGGCTGGTCCGCCCGGCCGCGCGGCGGGCGGTGCGCCTCGCGAGCGAGCGTGCGGCGCCAGTGGGCGGGTCGCGGCGCGCGTACTTCGGGCGCGAGCACGGGACGCTCGCGACGCCCATCCTCGCGCGGGCGGACCTCGACGCGCATCCCCGACCGGGTCCGCTCCTCGTCGACGAGTACGACGCGACGACACTGGTGCCGCCGGGGACGACGGCGTGCCTGGACGACCATGGCAACATCCTCATCTCGACCGGAGGGCGCGCGTGACGAACCGGGCCGCGTCGGATCCCATCACGCTCGAGCTGATCAAGAACGCGCTCGACGCGATCGTCGACGAGATGGCGATCGCGCTGGTGCGCACTGCCTACTCGAACAACCTCAAGAACTCGATGGACATGTCGTGCGCGCTCTGCGACGCCGAGGGGCGCCTGATCGCCCAGGGGCTGACGCTCCCGCTCCACCTCGGCTCGGTGCCCGACGCGATGGCCGCGGTGACGCGGAAGTTCCGAGGGAAGCTCCGGCCCGGCGACGTGTTCATCTTGAACGATCCGTTCGAGGGCGGGACGCACCTCCCGGACTTCTACATCCTGAAGCCGATCTATGTCGGGGCCGATCTGGTCGGCTGGTCGGTGAGCATCGGGCACCAGCTGGACGTCGGCGGGAAGACGCCGGGCGGGAACGGCTGCGACGCGACCGAGATCTTCCAGGAAGGGCTCCGCATCCCGCCCATGCGCCTCTGGGACCGCGGCGAGCCGGTGGAGGCGGTCTTCGACTTCATCGACAAGAACGTGCGGGTCCCGCGACAGGTGCTGGGCGACGTGCGCTCGCAGGTGGCGGCGTGCCTCACCGGCGAGCGCGGCTACCTCGCCCTCCTCGAGCGCTACGGGCGCGAGGCGTTCGCCGCCTGCACCGATGCCCTCCTCAATCAGGCGGAGCGCCTGGCTCGGAACGCCATCAAGGCGATGCCGGACGGGGTCTATCATTTCACGGACCACATCGACGACGACGGCATCGACCCGGACCCGATTCCCATCGTGGTCACGGTGACGGTGTCCGGCGACCGCCTGATCGCCGACTTCACCGGCTCGGCGCCACAGGTGAAGGGCGCGATCAACTCGCCGATCCCGTTCACGAAGTCGGCAGTGTACGCGTGCGTCCGCCACCTGATCGGCGGCGACCCGCCGAACAACGAGGGCTACTTCCGCCCGATCGAGGTCGTGGCGCCGGCGGGGACGATCGTGAACCCGGTGCTGCCGGCGTCGGTCGCGGCGCGCGGGCTGACCGGCTTCCGGATCGCCAACGCGGTGTTCGGCGCCCTCGCGCAGGTCGCGCCGGACCGGGTGTTCGCCTGCGAGGTGGGCGGCGACACCGGCGTCAGCATCGGCGGCTACGACGCCGAGCGGCGGGCGTTCGTGTTCCTGGAGTTCCTCTTCGGCTCGTGGGGCGGGCGGCCGACGAAGGACGGGATCGACGCCTGCAGCAGCACGGTCGTGAACTTCTCGAACAATCCCATCGAGGTGATCGAGACCGAGTACCCGATCCGCATCCAGCGCTACGGCTATCTCGCCGACTCCGGCGGCGCCGGGCGCTTCCGCGGCGGCCTCGCGCTGATCCGCGAGTACCGCTTCGAGGAGGCGGAGGGCACGCTCCAGCTTCGCACCGACCGCCGCCACCATCTCCCGTACGGACTCCAGGGCGGGCGTGCGGGGACGCCGTCCGCGAACCTCATGAATCCCGGTACGCCGGCGGCGCGGGAGCTGCCCGCGAAGTGCACCCTGACGCTCAAGCGCGGCGACGTCTTCCGCCACGTCTACGCGGGCCCCGGTGGCTGGGGGGATCCCATGACGCGCGATCCGGAGCGTGTCCGCTGGGATGTCCTCGAGGAGAAGATCACGCTCGAGTACGCCCGGCGGGAGTACGGCGTCGCCCTCGATCCGACGACGCTGGCGATCCTGCCCGAGGAGACAGCCCGCCTGCGCGCCACCCGTGCCCGGTAGCGCCCGCGATCGGCCGTGACCTCGCGGTCTCGGCTCGCGGGGCGCCCGGCGGCGGGCCTCGCGCGATCGATTCATCGCCGCGCGCGGCATGACGCCTTGTGGCGGAAACCGAGGCGCGTATATCATGCCGCGCGTCGAGACCCATGAGCCACGAATCGTCGGTCTATCGTCAGCTCAAGGCGCGGTGGGCGCGCGGGGAGCCGACCGTCATGGACGGCGGGATCGGCTCGGAGCTCCAGGCCATGGGCTATCCTCCGGCCCGGGCCGACCGCCCGGTGAACTTCACCTGGGGGACGCTCGGGCTCTACGAGGCTCCCGAGACGGTGAAGGCGATGCACCGGCGCTACGTCGACGCCGGCGCCGACATCCTCCTCACGAACACCTTCATGTTCCACCGGTGCGTGCGCATGGAGCAGGACGGGGACCTGGCCGTGCCGGCCGGGACGTGGCGCGAGAAGGCGCGGCTCAGCGTGCGCCTGGCTCGCGAGGCAGCGCGCGAGGGGGGCCGGCCGGACCTCGCGGTCGTCTTCGCGATGATGATCCAGGACTCGCCGAAGGCCGACTGGCCCGACAACCGGGCGAGCAGCGGTCGCGGCAGCAAGGACTGGAAGGAGATGGTCTCGCACGAGTACCTCCGCGACCTCGCGCGAGCCCTCGAGTCGGAGCCGCCGGACGCGTTCCTCGTCGAGCTGGCGCCGCCCATCCCCGAGGATCTGAGCTTCCCGCACTACGGGACGCTCGTCGCGACGGGAGTCCCCCTGTGGGTCGCATACCGCCGCGGCGTGGGTGGCCCGGTCGGCATCTTCGGCGACGCGCTGCCGGCGGACGGCGATCTGTTCGGGCGCGCTGCCCGGCGCCTCGAGGAGGTGGGCGCCGGCGCCGTGCTGGTCCACTGCCTGCCGCCGGCGAATGCCCACGGGGTGGCGCCGTGGCTCCGCGGCTTCACGTCCCTGCCGCTCGGCGTCTATCCCAACAACGGGCGCTACGACATGTACCAGTGGCGCTGGGAGCACACGGTCTCGCCGGAGGAGCTGGCCGATCACGCGCGGCGCTACGTGGGCGAGGGCTACGCCATCGTCGGCGGCTGCTGCGGGATGCGACCGGAGCACATCGCGGCCGTCGCGCGGGCGGTGAAGCCCGGCGCGCCGGCGCGCGGACGGTGACGCGGGCCAGGGCCGACTGACCCGGACCGGACCCCGCGCAGCAATGGCCCCGTCGCCGTTCCCCCTCCTCTTCAGCCCGTTTCGCTTCGGCCCGCGCGGCCACGCGGAGGCGCCGAACCGGATCGTCTCGACGAGCCACGGCACGAACATGGCCGTCGACGGCGCGCCGGGCGAGCGGATCATCGCCTATCACGCGGCGAAGGCGGCCGGCGGCTGCGGAACCGTGATGATGTTCGGGTCCGCCTCCGCGTCGCCGCAGACCCCGACGCCGCCGAATCACGTCAACCTCTGGCATCCGGCCGCCGAGCCCGGGCTCCGGGCGGCCGCCCGGGCCGTCAAGGCGCATGGCGCGCTCGCGCTGAGCCAGGTCACCTCGAGCGGCCGGCGCAGCTATCACCACCTCGACCGGTGCGGCTCGGGTCCCTCCGCCACGTCGAGCCAGCTCTCGCCGGGGATCCCTCACGTGCTGTCGGTGGGCGAGATCCGCCGGATGGTCGACGATTACGCCGCGTCGTGCCGGCGTCTCCAGGCGTGCGGCTTCGACGGTGCCGATCTCGCGTTCTACGCCGACCAGCTGCCCGACCAGTTCTGGAGTCCCGCCATCAACCTGCGGACCGATCAGTACGGCGGGAGTCTCGACAACCGGATGCGCTTCTCGCTCGAGGTGCTCGAGGCGGTGCGCGGCGCGGTGAGCCGCGACTTCGTCGTCGGCGCGCGGATCTCGGGCGACGACGCGCTGCCGGAGGGCCTCCAGCCGGACGAGCTGCTCGAGATCATCACGCGACTGGACCGGACCGGTCAGCTCGACTACTTCACAGTCACCGGCGGGACGATCTCGACGTTCCGCTCGCGGGGCTACAACAATCCCTCGGCGTACTACGGGCTCGGCCCGTTCGTGCACCTAGCGGCCCGCATCAAAGCGGCGGTGCGGACGCCGGTGATCGTCACCGGGCGGATCGTGACGCCGACTCAGGCCGAGGAGGTGCTCCGGAGCGGCGCGGCGGATCTCGTGGGCATGACGCGCGCCCTGATCGCCGATCCGGAGCTGCCGCGGAAGGCGCGCGAGGGCCGGCTCGACGACATCCGCGTGTGCATGGGCTCGGCGGAGGGCTGCATCGACCGCCTCTACTTCGGGCTGCCGATCGGCTGCGTCCAGAATCCCGTTATCGGGCGCGAGCGCGAGTGGGGCACGCTGGTTCCGGCGGCCACCGCGCGGCGGGTCCTGGTCGTCGGCGGCGGCCCGGCCGGCATGGAGGCGGCGCGCGTCCTGGCCGAGCGCGGCCATGGCGTGACGCTCCTCGAACGCGAGGGCCGCCTGGGCGGCGCGCTGCGGATTGCGGCGCGGGCGCCGGGATGGGAAGCCTACGCGACCGCGATCGACTGGCTCGCCCGGCAGATCAGCCGGCTGAAGGTCGAGGTGCGGCTCGGCGTGGCCGCGACCGCGACGGCGGTGCTCGCGGAGCGCCCGGACGCCGTGGTCGTGGCGACCGGCGCCGATCCGCGCCGGCCGCGGCTGCCCGGCGTCGACCGGGCGCACGTCGTTTCCGCGACCGACGTGCTGGCCGGGACCGCGCCGATCCGCGGGCGCGCCGTGATCCTGGACGAGACGAGCTATACCCCCGGACCGAAGGTGGCCGATGCGCTCAGCCAGGCCGGCCACGCCGTCGAGATCGTCACGCGCCAGTACAGCCTCGGCGAGGACATCGGCACCACTCTCCGCGCCAAGCTGCTCGAGCGCCTCCTGCGCCAGGGCGTGACGATCACCGTGCTGGCGGCGCCCGTCGCCATCGACGCGGGCCGCGTGCGCGTGCGCCACATGCTGACGGACGCCGAGTGGACGATCCCCGCCGACACGGTGATCCTTGCCTCGGGCGGCCAGGCGCGGGACCAGCTCTATCACGAGCTCGCCACGCTCACCGCGGGGCGGGAGGACGCGCCCGCCCTCCATCTCATCGGCGACGCCTACGCGCCCCGGACGCTTCTCCTCGCCATGCTGGACGCCGCGCGCGTCGGCCGCGCGATCTGAGACGAGATCGCCACTCGACAACGTCCAGGTCGGTTCGGGACCAGGGGACTGCACGTTGTGACCCGATGTTGCAGGTCTGTCGATCCTGCCGTAGGCTCGCGCCCACTCAGGCGATGACGTGGGCGACCTCGACAGTCGTGTGCGACTTGCGGCCTTTCAGTTCCTCGGGGAGCTAACACTCCGCCATCCAGACACCCTGCCGTACGAGGCACTTCTGCGTGGTTTTGATTTCGAGGGCCGCCGCGTGCCCCTGCTCGGCCCACAGGGAATCTTCAAGCCCGCCATCCTGCCCGACATGCCGCTCAGCATAGCTACGGCCCCCGCGGTTGCAGGACGTCCGCGCCCGTATGACGACGAGATCGGGCCTGATGGTGTCATTCGTTACCGATACAGGGGGACTGATCCTGCACACCGTGACAACATAGGCCTGCGATTGGCCATGCAGCGACGTACCCCGCTCGTGTACTTGCACGGCATCGTTCCCGGCCGGTATGTGGCTGACTGGCCCGCCTATATCGTGGAGGATGATCCGCGGGGGCTCTGTTTCACCGTACTGATCGAAGATCGTGATCGCCTCTTCTCGACGGGGAGCCCCGACCAGATGCTCGCGGCAGACGTGCGTCGGCGGTACGTCACGAGGGTCGCGCTCCAGCGGGTCCATCAGCGCGCGTTCCGGGAGCGCATTCTCCACGCGTATCGGGAGCAGTGTGCCGTCTGTCGCTTCCGGCACCGGGAACTACTCGATGCGGCGCACATTCTGCCCGACGGACACCCGCGGGGGGAGCCGGTGGTCCCCAATGGCCTCGCCCTGTGCAGTCTTCACCACGCAGCATTCGATCGGCATTTACTCGGAATCCGCCCTGACCTGACGGTGGAACTCCGGGTAGACATTTTGCGCGAGAAGGACGGCCCCACGCTTCAACACGGACTCCTGAGATTCCAGGGCACGAAGATCACAATTCCCCGACGCGCGGACTCGCGCCCCAATCCCGAGTTCCTGGCGGAGCGCTACGCGCTGTTCCAGCAAGCGGGCTAACTCTAAGCACCTCCGCGTTGCCGCTGATAGGCACGGAGGTCGCCGACCGCGGCGGCCTGGCCCTCGCCGCTCGCGCGGAGCTCGCGCAGCCAGTCCTCGTTCGAGCGCTTGTTCACGGCGGGTTCGAGGGTACTACACGGCTCGCAGTGAGCCCACGGACGGGCCCCGGATTTCGGGCGGGACAAACGAACAGCGGGCGACCTGGAGTCGCCCGCTGTCGAGCCGATCGGGACCGTGCGACTGGCTAGCGCTGGTAGAGCTCCCGGGCCGGCGGCGGCGTCACCCAGTGGCCGTGGCCGTCACGGACGTAGGCCGGACCCGGCGTGTAAACGACGCGACGGGGGTGCTTCACGATCACACGGGGCGGCGCCTGGACCACCACTGGCGCCCGGTACACGACCCGCGGCGGCGCCTGATATACCACGGGCGCGGCCTCATACACGACCGGGGGCAGCGCCTGATATACCACGGGCGCCGGCTGATACACCACCGGGGGCGGCGCCTGATACACCACGGGCGCCGGCTGGTACACAACCGGCGGCGGCGGGGGCGCCTGGACGATGACCGGCGCCGGGGCCACCACCACGGGGTGCGGGACGAGCGCATCGAAGATCAGCGCGGCGCCGACGCCCGCCGCCACACCGGCGAAGATCGCCGCGGCCTTGTCGCTGGCCTTGGCGGGCCGCGCGGCGCCCAGCAGCGCCACCGGCAGGACCAGAGCGGCTACCAGAATCTTCTTCATTGTCGTGTCCTCCTCCTTGTTCACGACCAATTGGATGGAGGGCGCCGGGGGCCTATTCAGCCGGGGACCGTCCGGACTGTCGGGTTCCACGACAGCCGGCAATTGAGTAGCCTTGGCGCGTGCAAAGCCGATGGGCCGTCCTCGGCCTCGTGGTGGTGGCGCGGACCGCCATGGCCTTCCAGTTCCAGTCGGCCGCGGCCGTGGGTCCGCTCCCGGTGGCGGACCTCGGCCTCAGCTACGCGCAGCTCGGCACGCTGATCGGGCTCTATCTCCTGCCCGGCGCGGTCCTCGCGATGCCCGGAGGTCTTCTCGGCGCGCGATTCGGCGATCGCGCGGTCGTCCTGTCGGCGCTCGCACTGATGACGCTCGGCGGCGCGGCCCTGGTGATCGGCCAGTCGTGGCCGGTGGTCGCGGGCGGCCGACTCGTCAGCGGCGCGGGCGGCGTGCTCCTCAACATGCAGCTCGCGAAGATCGTCACGGACTGGTTCGCCGGGCGCGAGCTGGCGACGGCTCTCGGGTTCATGGTCGCCCCGTGGCCCGTCGGCATCGCGCTGAGCCTGGTGGTTCTGGGCGCGCTCGGGGCGTCGACGACGTGGCGCACCGCCATGGCCGTTCCGATGGTCCAGCGGCGCTGGACGACGGCGCGCGGAGTGTAGCCATCGGGTGCGCCGGCCGGTAACTGCGCCGGCCCGCGTGTCATACTGGCCGCGCCTTCCCGACAGGGGATCTGGAGGATTCGCGCGTGTGCGGAATCGCCGGTGTGGCCCTGTCCGATGCGAGGCAGCCAGCGCCGCGTGAGCTCGTGGAACGGATGGCGGGCACGCTGCGGCATCGCGGGCCGGACAGCCGCGGCGTGTACACCGGGCCCGGTATCGGCCTGGGCGTCCAGCGCCTCGCCATCATCGACCTCGCCTCCGGCGACCAGCCCATAGGCAACGAGGACGGCTCGCTCCTCGTCGTCTGCAACGGCGAGATCTACAACCACGCGACGCTCCGCGCCGGGCTCGAAGCCCGCGGCCACCAATTTCGCACGAACTCCGACGTCGAGGTCATCGTCCACCTGTATGAGGAAGACGACGTCGAAAGCGTCGGTCGCCTGCGCGGCATGTTCGCCTTCGCGCTGTGGGACACGCGGCGCCGACGACTCTGGCTCGTACGGGATCGGCTCGGCATCAAGCCGCTCCACTACTTCGAGGGGCCTGCGGGCCTCCACTTCGCATCGGAGCAGAAGGCGATCCTCGCGGGGGGCGTCGAGCCCGGACCCCTCGACGTGCGGGCGCTCGACGACCTCCTCCTGTTCGGCTTCGTGCGGGATCCCGGCACGCTCTTCTCCGGGATCCGGAGACTGCCGCCTGGCCACTGGCTCGTCTACGAGAGTGGACGCTCCGTGGTCCGGCCATACTGGCGGCTGGCGGAGGTTCTGTCCCGCGAGCGGCCTTCCGAGCGGAGCGGCCGGGAGTGGGCCGAGGATCTCCACGCGAAGCTGGCGGAGACCGTCGCGCTGTATACGCGGGCCGACGTGGGCCTGGGAGCCTGGCTCAGCGGCGGCCTGGACTCGAGCGCGGTCGTGGCCCTTGCCCGCGGGATCGTGGGTCCACTTCCCACGTTTACCGTCGCCTTCGAGTCAGCCGACTATGACGAGACACGTGGCCAGCGACTCTTGTCCCAGGTTCCGGGGCAGGAGCTGCCGAACGAGCGTGTCGTGTGTGACGCGGCATCCCTTCGCCGCTACCCCGAGGTCCTGTGGCACGTGGAAACGCCCGCCGCGTATACGCCGGATCTGCCACGTTTCTTGCTGGCCGAGACGGCGGCTCGTCGCGTCAAGGTGGTGCTGACCGGCGAGGGCGCGGACGAGGTCTTCGGTGGCTATGCGTGGCATCTCGGCGACCGCCTCCTGCATTCGGCGTCACGGCTCCCGCGGTGGCTCCGGAATGGCCTGCTCCTGGGTGGGATGGGGCGCAGGCGGTGGCCATGGGGGAGCCGGCTCCTGCTGGCGCCCGCCGAGATGGACCTCCCCCGATACGCCTGTCTGGCCGGCCCGCTCGGCGGCGAAACCCGCCGCACGCTGCTCGCTGCCGATCTCCGGGCTCAGCTCGGTGGAGGGACTACCGCCGAGGACCCTCCGGGTGACCCGTCCACGCCCTGTGACCGCTTCGCCGGACTGCGATATCACGACCTCCTGACTCGGCTGGCCGGATACATGACCGAAAGCCTCGACCGCACGACGATGGCGTTCGGTCTGGAAGCGCGCGTGCCGTTTCTCGATCACGAATTGATCGAGCTGGCGGCCGGAATTCCGGGGCGGCTCTGCCTGCGTCGGGGCCGCGAGAAGTACATCCTGCGCCGAGCGATGGCCTCGGATCTGCCGCCGGCCATCGCCTGGCGGCGAAAGCGCCCGCTACGTGCACCGGTCGGGGCATGGCTGCGCGGGCGACTTCCGGAATTCGCCGAGACTCTGTTGTCCGCGGAACGCCTGCGGAGAGACGGCTATTTCGATGCGGCCGCGGTGCAGGCCCTGGTGGCTCGCCACCGCGCCGACGCGCGCTCCGACGGGCAGCTTTTGTGGGCCATCCTGGGCGTCCAGCTCTGGCACGATCTATTTCGACGTCCGGGAGCCTCGGCCGTGAATGACGTACGAGCGCCTGGCATGGCGGCGGGCCATGCATAGCTGGTACGTGCCCCGTGTCGTCCTTCCCGCGTACGAGCGGCTGACTGGTCGCCGACTGTGGACGCGATTTCAGGAGATGCGGACGCTGCAGTGGCGCTCACCGGACGAGCTGGCGGCCCGCGCTGCCGTGCGTCTGCGCGCCCTCCTGGTCCACGCCCACCGTCACGTCCCGTACTACCGGGAGCTCTTCGACGCGACGGGCGTCGATCCGGCGGGGGTCCGCCGCATCGAGGACCTCCCCTGGTTGCCACCGACAACCAAGGCAGCCCTCCGCGCCCGTTCACCGGGCGAGATCGTGGCCGACGACCGGCCGGCGCCTCGCCGGTTCAGAACGACCACATCCGGCTCAACGGGCTTCCCCTTCGAGATCTGCGGCGACCCGACCAGCGCCGACGAGACCCTGGCCTCCTACCTCCTCTTCCTCGAATGGGCCGGAGCGGCCCTCTGGCAGACGCGGATTGACCTGGGCGTGCGACTGGGTCGCTCTTACCACACTGCCCCGTGGCTGGTCTCGAAGGTCAGCCGGCCGCTCCGCCGCCTCGTCCTCGGCGAGGACGTCCGTGCGGTGCTCGGGCCCGAGCTCACCGCTGCGGAATTGGCCGCGATCGTGGCCCGCATCCCGATCCACCGGGGCTATCACGTGCGTGCCTACCCGGCCTACGCGGCGGAGCTCGGAACCCGGCTCCTCGCGGCCGACGTCCGGTTGCCCGTGTCGCCTCGCGTCGTGATCAGCGTCTCGGAGACCCTCACCGCCGCACGGGAGGCGGTCATCGCCCAAGCGTTTCGAGCGCGCGTGGTCAACCATTACTCGAGCTGGGAGGCCATGCACGTCGCTCAGACCTGCCCCGACAATCCCGCCGTTCTTCACGTGAACTCCGAGCGGGCCGTCTTCTGGGTCTCGCGGGCAGACGGCACGCCGGCCGGGCCGGGAGAGCCCGGGCGCCTGCAGCTGACGGTCCTGTCCAACTACGTCCAGCCCTTCGTGAACTACGACATCGGCGACTGGGGCGCGGACGCGGGGATCTGTCCGTGCGGCCGCGGCTGGCCGACGCTGACCGGCCTGGAGGGGCGGACGAGCGAAGTGATCCGGACCTCGTCCGGGCGGCTGGTGTCGGCGATTCTCCTGAACCAGCTACCCTCGCTCGGTAGCCGCACGGCCGAAGTCTGGGAGTATCAGGCCGAGCAGATTGCGCCGGACCAGGTCGTGCTCCGCGTGGTGCCGGCGCCACACTTCACGTCCGGCACGGCCGCGGCTCTCCAGGCGGAGATTCAGGAATGCCTCGGTGACGATGTGGCGCTACGGTTGGACGTGGTCGACCGGATTCCCCCGGAGCCGTCCGGCAAGCGCCCGGTCATCGTATCTCGAGTCCAAAGCGCCCTCGATGTATAGCTCGCTCGTTCCCCGGCTCATGTTTCCGGCGTGCGAGCGGCTGACCGGGCGTCGCTTCTGGACGGAGGTGACGAGGCTGCGATCCCGGCAGTGGACGGGCCCGAGCGAGCTGGAGGCGCGCGTCGCCGAGCGCCTCCAAGCGCTGGTCGTGCCCGCCGCGGCGCACGTCCCGTACTACCGCGAGCTGTTCGCCGCTGCTGGCCTCGACCCCGGGTCGATCCGGACGAGCGATGACCTGGCACGGATACCCATCACGACGAAGGCGGCCCTTCGTCGCCGCTTTCCGAGCGGCGTGACCGCCGAGAATCTGCCCGACCGCCGGCGACTGCGCGGCGTGACGTCCGGGTCGACCGGGGAGCCGTTCGAGTTCTTCCTGGACCGGGCGGGCGCGGACACGTGGACCGGCGCCTATCTCCTCTTCCTGGAGTGGGCGAAAACCGCCTACTGGCACACGGAGATCGTCGTCGCGAGCCCGCGGAATATGTACCTCGCGGGCAAGCATGTCGGCCCGCTTGCCGCCCGCGCGCGCCGGTGGCTATTCGGCCGGGAGCAGGTGTGGCTCGCCGGGCCGGACACGACGCTGCCAGCGCTGCGATCGGCTATCGACCGATGGGCGCGGCACCGGCCGTACCATATCTGGGCATACGCGTCGTACGCTGGTCGGCTCGCCCGCGAACTGCTGGAGGACGGGCGTCCGCTGGCGGTCGCGCCGCGTGTCGTGATTGCCGCGGCCGAGACGTTGCTGACGCCCGAGCGCGACGCCATCGAGCGGGCCTTTGCAGCCCCCGTCCGGAGCCACTACTCCTGTCTCGAGATTCCACGCATTGCCCAGACCTGCCCGGACAACCCCGCCGTCCTGCACGTGAACGCGGAGCGGGCGATTGTACGAGTGGTCGACGCCGCAGGGAGGAGCGTGGCCCCGGGGGAGCAGGGGCGCGTGGTTGTGACCGACCTCGTCAACCACGTGATGCCGTTCATCAATTACGAGCTGGGTGACACCGCCGTCCTCGGTCCGCCATGCGCATGCGGCCGCGGCTGGCCGACCATCGCCGCGATCGAGGGCCGCGTGAGCGAGACCCTGGTGACCCCCGACGGCCGCGCGATCTCGGCGGCGGTGCTCGGGCAGTGCCTCGTGACGGTCGGTGACGCGGTTCCGTACGTGTGGGAGTATCAGGCCGTGCAGGAGTCGCCCGGGACGGTGGAGCTCCGTCTGGTCCCGACGACGCGCTACACGAACGCGATCGGCGAGTTCTTCCGGCGAGAGCTCGAGACTCTGCTTGGCCCGGGAACACGCGTGCGAGTGGCGACCGTCGACGCCATCGAGCGCACGCCGTCCGGGAAGCGACTGGCAATCATGTCCCGGATCCCACGGACCCCGACCGGGACGAGCTCACGAGTGGGCGAGCCATCGTGACAACGGCGTTCAGGCGCCCACTGGTGCCGCGTGCGCGTGACATGTGGGCCGCCACGGGGTGCCGACTCCCGATCGTGGCCACGAGCTGGCTCTTGCGGCGCGAATATCTGATCACGGTGCGGCCGATCGAGGTTCCGGCGAGCGTGCCGCGGCTCGCCGGGGTGAGCTGGGGCCGGGTCGATGATCCAGCCGAGCTGGTGATCGGACCGGGCGGCCTCCGCCCGGCTCGAACCGAAGTCCGGCGCCGCCTCGACACCGGGCAGGAATGCTGGGCAGCGTGGATTGCCGGAGAGCTCGCGCACTGGCGCTGGGAGGCCACGCGTCCGGTGTTCCTGCGCTATCTCGGGCGAACGCTACGTCCAGCCCGCGGCGACCTGTGCGTCGTGGACGTTTACACGGTGCCGCGCTACCGTGGCCGAGGACTTCACACCGCGGGGACGCTTCTCGCGGTCGATCGGGCACGCGCATGTGGCCTCACCCGGCTCGTCGGCCTCGTGGCGTGGTGGAACACTCCTGCGCGCCACGTGATGGAGGGCAAGACCGGTCGGAAGATCGTCGGGTCGATCGGTTACTGGGCGATGGGCCCGACGCGCCGGTACTTTGCCCGGGGAGGCGTCCGGCTCGAGGGGGAGGACATCGTCATCGCGCCCGCGCCCCCCGCCGATGCGCCTCGATCCGGGGCGGCGGCCTGACGCTCGGGCGCCGGTCGTTGTCGGTGGCCACCCCGCGGTCGTCCTTGGCGATTCCCCTCGGACGGTGGCAGACTAGCGCCGCATGACGACGCTCAAGGAATCGCCGGCGCCGCTCGCCACGACGCCGGACCTGGTCTTCCACGGCATCAGCTTCGACCCGACGAACCACACGGTCCGCACCTTCGGCCTTGCCGGGTTCGACGCCGAACTGCAGGACCCGGTCGTCTTCTCCTGGATCGACATCCAGGCGCCGGACATCAGCCCGCTGAACGAGGTCCTCCGGCGCATGGACATCGACCTCAAGCTCGTGTCTCACTTCGACCGGCCAGAGGTGCTTCCAAGGATCGTGGAGCGGTCGGACTGTCTCGCCTTCTATCTGTATCCCATCTACGAGCCCGAGGCACATCTCGACACCGCTCAGACGATCACGGAGATCGAGTTCGCCCGGATGATCCTCGTCCTGGGTGCGGACTACGTCATCACGTATCACCGGCGGCGGCTGGACGCCGTCGACCAGATCAAAGAAACGTGCATCGACAGCTTCCGTCTGGCCGGAAAGACGCCCGGCTTCATCGCGTTTCTGTTCCTGCAGCGCTGTCTCTACGACTACGCGCACCTCAATCTCGCGAACGACAACTACCTCGATCTCCTCGAGGCCGAGCTGGCCGCGGGCCACGGCGGCGTGCCGGAGAGTGTGACCATCGCCTCCCGCAATATCCTGACGCTCAAGAAGCTGGCGGCCAGTCTTCACATCGTGCTGATGCTCCTCGGCACCAAGCGGAGCCGCTTCGTGAGTGACGACGGGCGGAACGCCTTCCTCGAGATGCTCCGGAACGCGCTGGCCATCCGCGAGGCGGTCGACTCGTCCCGCGACCTTCTCGACGGAATCCTGGGCGGCATCCAGGCGGCGGCGGCCAACCGGACGAGCGAGATCGCCCGGGTGCTGACCGTGGTGTCCAGCATCATGCTGCCGCTGACCCTGATCGCCGGCATCTACGGCATGAACTTCGAGTCCATGCCGGAGCTCAAGTGGGCGTTCGGCTACCCGGCCGTGCTGAGCGTGATGGCGGCGGTCGGGTTGGGGCTGGTCGGTGTGTTCTGGCGGCTCGGCTGGCTGGCAGGGAGCTCGACGCACCGCGGGGGGGAGAAGAAGAAGCCCCGCTCCCGCTGAGCCGGCGGCGCTCCGCCACCCGGCTCAGGGGCCGATGCGCACGTTCTTCAGGATCTCGTCCACCACTTCCTGGATGCGCGCGGCCCGCGCGTCGGCCGGGAGGTCCTTCAGAGTCGGCCGCGTGGCGTAGTTCCGCATCCGCACCTTGAACCCCTTCGCCTCGATGATGTCGATGAGCAGCGTGCCCGCCTCGAAGGCATTCGGGTTGCCGGTGCTCGTGTAGGCCTCCTGCGCTTTCTCCTGGAGGGCCCAGGCGTCGTCGCGGTAGCCGAAGTAGTCGTTGATCGACCGCGTCGACACGTTGTTACCGAGGATGACGAGATAGGCCACCGTCACGTCACCGCCGGAGGGCACTCGCGTGACGCCGCGGGTGGCGAGGTTCTTGGTGATGGCCTCCTGAATCATCGCGTGGACGGCGTCCCGGTTGTCGGCGTATGCGGGCGCGGGCTTGAGGCCCCCATCCACGAAGTTGAACGTGCTGGCGCGGATAGGTCCCGTATCGACCTTGACGGGCGTGGAGGCGCAGCCCACGAGCCCGAGGGCGCCGGCGGCCACGAGGAAGAGCAGGGAGCGTCGCATCATCGGCGTTCATCCATGTGAGTGGGGGGGTCGCGTCCCGGATCGGCACGATGGTGCCCGTCAGACCCCCACGGTGTCAACGGCGCGACCGGCGCCGAGACGCCTCACGGGCAGACGGGCCGCGCCTCGGCCCCGCGGGGCGCCGTGGCCGCAATTGCGCGGGCCCGGCTTCTGGCCTAGTCTCCTCACCCGTGGCGGAGATCATTCCCCTCGACGCCGCCGTCGGCCTCGCGCGGGACGGCGACCGCATCCTCGTCGGCGGCTCCGGCGGCGGGCACGCCGTGCCGGAGGCATGGATCGCCGGCCTGGCCGAGCGCTTTCGCGGGACGGGCCGGCCCCGCGGGCTCTCGCTCATGAGCGTGGTCGCCCTCGGTGACTGGAAGACCACCGGGTTCAACCGCCTCGCGCAGCCGGGTCTCATCAAGCGCGTGGTCTCGGCCGGCTTCAACAACTGCCCGGCAGTCGGCGCGATGGCGGCGGCCGACGAGATCGAGGCGTACACCCTCCCGCAGGGCGCGCTCTCCCAGCTCTGTCGCGACATGGCCGCGGGCCGCCCCGGGCTCCTGACCCGGACCGGCCTCCACACCTTCGTCGACCCGCGCCACGGCGGCGGGAAACAGAGCCCCCGCACGACGGAAGACCTGGTCGAGCTCCTGACGCTTCACGGCGAGGAGTACCTCTTCTACCGGGCGCAGCCGATCGACCTCGCGGTCATCCGCGGCAGCACCGCCGACGAGCGCGGCAACGTCACCATGGAGGACGAGCCGTACTTCGGCGAGCAGCTGTCCATCGCCCAGGCTGCGCGGAACCGCGGCGCGACCGTGCTCTGCCAGGTCTCCCGGATCGCCGCGGCCGGGACGCTGCCCGGCAAGCACGTGAAGGTGCCGGGCGCGCTCGTCGACTATCTCGTCGTGGTGCCCGACGAGTGGCAGACCTACGTCACCCGGTTCGATCCCGCCTACGCGGGCGTGATCCGTCGTCCCGATGCCGCCCTGGCGCGGCTGCCGCTCGACATCCGCAAGGTCATCGCGCGGCGCGCGGCGCTCGAGCTGTTCCCGGGCGCGATCGTGAACCTCGGCTTCGGGGTCTCGAACGGGATCGCCCCGGTGGCGGCCGAGGAAGGGATCCATCGCGACGTGACGCTGACAGTGGAGCAGGGGATCGTGGGCGGCGTGCCGGCGGGCGGCAACGATGCCGGCGCCGGCCACAACTACGACGCGATGATCGACCAGCCGTACCAGTTCGACTTCTACGACGGCGGGGGGCTCGACATCGCATTCCTCTCGTTCGCCGAGGTCGACGCCGAGGGCAACGTCAACGTGAGCCGCTTCGGCAAGGTCGTGAACGGCCCGGGCGGCTTCGTGAACATCAGCCAGGGGGCGCGGAAGGTCGTGTTCTCCGGGACCCTGACCGCGGACGGTCTCGACATCCAGCCCGACGGCTCCGGCGGCGTGCGACTCCGCCGCGAGGGGCGAACGTCGAAGTGGGTCCCGGCCGTCCAGCAGGTGACCTTCAGCGGGCGCTATGCGCGAACGCGCGGCCAGGCCGTCATGTACGTCACCGACCGGGCGGTGTTCCGGCTGGGCCCCGACGGGATCGAGGTCGTCGAGATCGCCCCCGGCGTGGACCTGGCGACGGACGTGCTGGGACGGATCGGCTTCCCGGTCCGGGTCCCGCGCCCGCCCCGGCTCATGGACCCGCGCCTGTTTCGCCCCGAGCCCATGGATATCCTCGCCGAGTTCCGCGGGCGGCCGTCGCCGCGTCAGAGGAGGCGTCCCGACCATGACTGAGCCGGCCCTGATCCACACGCGGGTCGAGCACGGCGTCGCCGTGCTGACCCTGGACAATCCGCCGCTCAACCTGGTGACGCTCGAGCTGACCCGCCGGCTCCGCGCGGCGCTCGACCGACTCGCGGACGATCCGGCGGCGCGCGTCCTCGTGGTGACCGGCGCGGGGACGCGGGCCTTCTGCGCGGGCTCCGACGTGAGCGAGTTCCCTTCGGTGGCGGACGACGTGGTGCGAAAGAAGCTGGGCCCGGAGAACGCGGCGTACAGCCGGCTCGACGACTTCCCGAAGCCCACCATCGCGGCGCTCAACGGGCTGGCGTACGGCGGCGGGCTCGAGCTCGCGGTGTGCTGCGATCTCCTCGTCGCGGGCGCGGACGTGCGGCTCGCCCTGCCCGAGGTGAAGCTCGGCGTGCTGCCGGGGAGCGGCGGGACCGTGCGCGTGCCCCGGCGAGTCGGGGAAGGGCGCGCCAAGGAGCTGATGTTCACGGGCGACCCCATCGACGCCGAGACCGCGCGCAGCTGGGGCCTGGTCAACCGCGTGGTCCCCCCTGGCCAGGCGCTCGCCGCGGCCCTCGAGCTCGCGCGCACGCTGGCCGAGCGGCCCAATCGTGCGCTCCAGCTGATCAAGGAAGCAGTCGACCTGGCGCACGACACGACGGAGGACGAGGCGGTCCGGCGGACCCTCGAGCTCTCCGCGACCGCCTTCCGCACCGACGACGCGCAGGAGGGTGTGCGCGCGTTCTTTGCGAAGGACACGCCGCGCTGGCGTCACCGGTAGCCCGCGCTGCGTGGCTTCACCGGGCGAGGGGGACCCGGGCGGTGTCGCGTCGCGGGTCCGCGCTCTGGGTCGTCCGGGGTGGCCGGCGTCGCCCCGGTCTCCCGGCCCGCGTCAGCGCGCCGCGGGGGCGAGCTCCCGCGGCGCCACACCGATGTACTCGGCGCGCGGGCGGATGAGACGGTTGTCCGCGTACTGCTCGAGCGCGTGGGCGCACCAGCCGGCGACCCGGCCCACCGCGAAGATCGAGGTGCAGAGGTCCCCGGGGATGCCGAGCGCGTGGTACACCACCGCCGAGAAGAAGTCGACGTTGACCGGCAGGCCCGTGCGCGCGGTCATCGTCGCATAGACGCGCTCGGCGGTCTCGAAGAGCCGCGCGTGCCCGGTTGCCTCCGCCATGGTCTTCGCCATCTGCCGCAGCACGCGCGCCCGGGCGTCGTCCACGCGGTAGACGCGATGCCCGAACCCCGGCACGCGGGCGCGGGGGTCTGCGCGCTCGGTCCGGGTGCCGCGAGCGTGGGCATCGAGGCGCTGGTTGACGTACGCCTCCGCCCGGGTGGGGTCGCCGATCTCGAGCAGCATCGCCAGCACGTCCTCGTTCGCGCCGCCATGGCGCGGTCCCTTGAGGGTGGCGACCGCCGCGACCAGCGCCGCGTGGAGGTCCGCCAGGGTCGCGACGGCGACCCGGACCGCGAAGGTCGATGCGTTGAGCTCGTGGTCCGCGTGGAGGGTGAGGATGGTGTCGAGCACGTGCGCGACCTCGGGCGTGGGCGGGCGGCCGTGGAGGAGCCGGAGGAAGTGGGCGGCGTGCGAGTCCTCGTCGTTCGCGGCGGCCGGCTCCTGTCCCGCGCGGAGCCGCTGCCACGCGGCGACCACCGCGGGGACCAGCGCCGTGAGCCGGAACGCCTTGCGCAGGTTCGCGCCGGCGTCGGACACGCGGACGTCGGGATCGGTGGTCGCGGCGAGCGACACGGCCGTGCGCAGGGCGTCGAGTGGATGCGTGTCCCGCGGCAGCGTGCGGAGCAGCGCGAGCACCGGCGGCGGCAGCGCGCGGCCGGCGCGGAGGCGCCCGGTGAACGCGTCACGCTCGGCGGGCGACGGCAGCTCGCCGAACCACAGGAGGTGCGCGGTCTCCTCGAAGCTCACGCGGCCGGCGAGCTCGCCGATCTCGTAGCCGCGGTGGTAGAGGCGCCCGGCCGCTCCGTCGATGGTCGTGATCGCCGAGCGCGCCGCGATCACGTCCTCCAATCCCGCTTTCCAGGTGGCTTCCATGACGGTCCTCCTTGCTCGCCCGACGGGTCTGCGCCGCCGGGGCTGCGTGGCAAACTTGATTATCATTGATTATACTTGATTCAGCAAGTCTGCCTGGACGAGGGGAGGGCGGGTTGCTAGGGTGGCAGCGGCGATGGTCGTGATCGGCGGCGAGGACTACCTGACGGTCGACGAGGCGGCGGCGCGGCTCGGAGTGAAGCCGGCCACGCTCTACGCCTACGTCAGCCGGGGCGTGCTCCAGAGCTACCGCCAGGGCATGCAGCGGCAGCGGCTCTACCGGCGGGTCGACGTCGACGCGCTGCGCCGCCTTCAGCCGAGCGTGAGCGGGGGCGGGTCCACGTCGGTCACCCCCGACATCCCGTTCGCCGAGAGCTGGATCCGCGAGTAGCCTGGGCCGGGCCCCGGCCCGATCCCGCCGGTCGTCCCGGTCGCCCGCCGCTCAGCGGCCGCGGCGCTCCACCCGCCCCAGGAAGGCCAGCACGGTCCGGTTCCACGGTTCCGGCAGGTCGCGGTTGGCGAAGTGGCTGGCCGGGGACAGGACGACCAGGCGCGAGCCCCGGATCTTCCGGTGCATCACGCGCATCGCGGCTAGCGACGGGTCGCGGTCGCCGCCGAGCAGGAGCACCGGGATGCCGTGGGCGCTCAGCTGCGGCAGCTGGTCGGTGATGTGGTCCATGGCGAGGAGCGTCCGGACCGAGTTGGCGTAGCCGATCGGCGTGAGGCGGCGGTACTCTTCGTAGAACTCGGCCTTGGCGCTCGGGTCGAGCGCGAGGCGCGCCATCACGTTGGGATTGGTCGTCATGGCGAACTCGGCCATCGCGTCCAGGCCCTGGGTCAGCGTCACCTCGATGCTCCGGGCCCGCATCACCAGCGCGTCGACGGAGAGCGGCAGACCGGACGCCGAGGAGGAGTTGGTGACCACGAGCGACCGAACGCGCCGCGGGTACAGCAGGGCGAAGCGTGTCGCGATCCCCGCGCCCAGGGACAGCCCGCCCACGTGCGCGCGCCGCAGGCCCAGGTGGTCCAGGAGGTCCCGGAGATCGAGCGCCCACCGGTGGAAGGAGTAGCGGGCGGGGTCCGCCGGGCTGTCCGATCGGGCGTGCCCCCGCGGCTCCCAGAGGATCACGCGCCGGCCGGCCGCGAGGTCCGGCGTGTTGGGCGCCCACATGTCGGTGTTGCCGCCGATGCCGTAGGCCAGCACCAGCGGCGCGGCCGCCGGCGAACCGGTGACCGCCCGGGCGGCGCGGGTCGACCGGGCGCCGGGCCGGCCGGGCGCCACGGGGCCGTGCTCCTCGTAATAGATCCGGATGCCGTCGGTGGTCCGCGCGTAGGGCATTCGCTGCTCTCCCCGGGTCTCCCGCGGGCCCTACTTCTTGCCGCCGCCTCCGCCTCCGCCGACGGCGAGCAGCACCGTGGCGGCGGCCAGGAGCGCGACGAATTCGA